>JANXYX010000021.1 GCA_025408425.1 Granulicella sp. | reverse complement strand
CTTGATCTCGCATGACGGAAACAGCGATGTGTGGATGGAGCAAACCATCTCGTACAGCGCATGGTCTACGAAGGAAGAGAACCCCAGGCGCATCGGCACGAACGCCACGCGGTGCAGGGCGCGGGCCGCCTCTATCAGCGCATCGCGCATCGTCAAGAGTTCACGGCCACCCGCTATCAATATCTCTGCGGCAGGAGTCGCGCGAACGCCCTTATGATCGCGCACGAGTAGAGGTACCTGCAACACGTCTTCAAGGTCTTTAATTTGAATGCTGAGAGAGGGCTGCGAGAGATAAAGACGCTTGGCGGCGACGCTGATGTTTCTCGCTTCTGCAACCGCAATGAGGTTCTTGAGTTTCTTTAACTCTACAAGGTCTGACATCTTAGGGGCCCGCTTTCTTGTGATCGTTCATGCTCTGAGTCGATGCGCTAAGTGCGGCCAAAAGTCAAGGCCAACGATATGCAATTGTCGGCCTGGGGTACCTGCAAAGTCAACAAGCTGGGGTTCGCCAACGGTCCAAATAGCTCAGAACTAGGCCATAGTCGCAGACTATGGCTGTCGAGAAACGGCCATAGTCAGAAAGTATTGGACGGGTTCGGCGGTCAGCCTCATCCTTGAAGAATGTCTCACCGTGTATCGGATGGCTCGATATTGCAGGGACGACCCCACGGAGTCCGCCAATGGCAGAAATAAACGTTACCGAACGCAAGGGTCCGGGCCGCGTCACGCTTCGTGAAGATGAGAAACTCATGGTCGTCGGCGAGGCCGCAGGGATGCCCTCCATCAGCCGGAGCGCGCCCGTTAGGGCCGGAGGAATGAGCGCGGCAAATAACGTGCTGCCTCGGATGCTCACTGTTTCTGAGGTTGCCGCATTCTTGTCGGTTAGCGATGACACCATCTTGAAGCAGTTCGGCTCCTTACCTGGTGTCGTTGACATTGGCACATCGGGCGGCATGCACCTTCGACAAAAGCGAGTGCTACGAATCCCACAAAGGACGCTGGAGCGGTACGTCGCCGACAGGCTGGTGAAAGTACGGAGATAGATCTTCGTCCGCTGTATGCTGTGCATCAGCCTTAGCCAGGACTGACGTGGGCACCCGTTTTTTGTGTCAATTTTGTGTCACGGGCCTGCGGGACAGGCGGAATGGTCGGGATCATCGGCCTTTGCAATCTATAAGCTGTAGATTCTAAAAGCGCCCGGCAGGTTCGATCCCGACCCGCGCCTCCACTTCTAACTCATTGAAAATCAAGAGATAGATGTGACGGAGGCAGAAATTGCCTTAGTTTTACCTTAGATATAATGCGCGATATGGTTACTCGCGCTGAAAAAATGCCGTCACCTCCATGCCTGCTGTACCCCTCACCACAATCTTCGTTCGACACTCAGCTGACCGCCCTCACCGGGACGATCATTTCTAAGTCAAATATTTCTCAAGCCAAAAGTGGGGAGGAAACAATACCGCCCCCCTATCCACACTGTCGGTCATTATGAGCGTAGGTTCCTCTAATGCAGACCCCTCCAGGCACTTAAGTGTTATTACCGGTTTTGTGCTGCTGCTGATCGCGTTGATCGCTAACGCATGGATCACGCTGGACCAACTCGGGGTGCAGATCAGTCATCAGGCTTGGATGACACACAGCCAGCAGGTTCGTTTCGAGTTAGCTGAAACGGAATTGCGTCTGAAGGACGCTGAGACAAGCCAGCGTGGCTTCATTTATACAGATGATTCCAAGTACCTGGCGCCTTATAACCTCGCGACCTCCGAGGTTGAGCCACATATTGCAAATTTAGAGCGGTTGACGTCCGACAATCCTCGTCAACATGCACGCATACTGGTCCTGCGCAATTTAGCACACGACAAGCTGAGAGAACTCGCAGAGGACGATCTCGCTTGACCAATCTGGCAAGACCGAGGATGCAAAGACGCTGATATTGTCGGATTCCGGGCTGTTCATGATGAACGATATTCGGAAGCTGTTCCGTGAGATGGGGGAGGAGGAAAGTTCTCTAGAAGCTAACCAGTCAGTCGCTTACCAAAAAAGCATACGGGCGACTATCGCTGCAATTTATCTCACAAATTCTATTGCGGCCATGGGTTTGTTCGCGCTCGCTTATTACGTAATACGTGAAATGAAACTTCGCGCGAGGGATGCTCGAAAGGTAGAAGATCGCGAGGTGCTGTTACGGACAGTCACTGAGCAAGCACGCGTCGGTCTGACCATGATTAGCACCGATCGCCGCTACCTTTACGCCAATGCTGCGTATGCGGAAGGGCTGGGTCTCAGAACTACAGACATCATAGGTCGGCGCGTATCGGACGTATTGGAGCATGCCTACGACCAGACCCGCTCGCAGCTTGACAGAGCCTTTGCTGGCAAGCGCGTTAGCTATGAAATGGCCGTTCCTGCAGGGCTTGGCACGAACGATGAGGAAGGGATTAAATTCTACGCAATCACTTGCCAACCTCTGCGGCATCCTGGCGAAAGTCCCTACGTCATCATGGTGGTCGTTGACATAACTGAGCGCAAGCAGGCTCAGGAGCATCTGCGTCGCTCTGAAGATCAACTGCGTGCTCTGGCTGCGCGACTCCAAACCGCCACTGAGAGTGAACGCCTCCGGATCGCACGAGACCTGCATGACGAACTGGGACAGGCACTGACCGGTATGAAGATGGACCTCGAATGGATCGTACGGAAGCACGGAACAGGCGGGGGCGTGTGGGTCCCCATGGTGCTGGATTCAATGAAAATTGTGGACTCCACTCTCGCTCTGGTGCGAAGGCTCTCGACTGAGTTGAGGCCCGAAATGCTTGATGCGTTCGGGCTTCCTGCCGCGATCGAGTGGCACGCCGAAGAGTTCCAGCGTCGCACAGGAATCGTGTGCAGGGTTCAGGTTCCCGAAGCCCCACTCAGCATCTCAGCTGACCAGAAGATAGCGGCGTTCCGCATTTTCCAAGAGGCCCTGACGAACATTGCGCGTCACGCCCAGGCGAAGTTTGTTCTTGTTACTCTCGAGCAAGAACGCAACAGTCTAATTGTCACTATTAGAGATGATGGGGTAGGGTTCTTCGTAGACCTACTTGATCAAACACAGTCCCTTGGAATCTTGGGCATGCGCGAGCGTGCCCTTCTCTTGCAGGCTCAATTTCACTTGAAGAGTGTTCCAGGTCATGGCACTACGATCACGTTGCGGATACCTTTAGAAGACGCTGACACAGTGGAGCGGGAAACTGATGAACATATTGATCGTTGACGATCACGCCGTCATTCACCAAGGTCTCAGAAGGATACTTTACGACGAATTCGAGGGCGCTACGTTCGGAGAGGCATGTCACTCCCAGGAGGCGCTGGATCTGATACGACGAGAGCCTTGGGACGTGGTAATCCTCGACGTAAACCTTCCTGGACGTGGGGGTCTTGACGTGCTCCGTCAGATCCGGGCTGAACGCCCCAAATTGCCCATAATAATTTTCAGCATGCACTCCGAAGAGCAATTTGCGATTCGAGCGCTGAAGGGAGGAGCTTCAGGTTACGTAGCGAAAGATAGCGCCTCCGCTCTATTGATCGAAGCGATCCGCAAGGTGATCAGCGGAGGCAAATACGTCAGCCCTGCACTGGCAGAGAAACTGGCAGCCAACCTTGGCCGGGATCTATCCCTGGCACCGCACGAGATACTGTCGGATCGGGAATTTGAAGTTATGCGTATGATCGCCGCAGGAAAGACGACAACCGCGATAGCGGATCAATTTTCGTTGAGCGTAAAGACAGTAAGTACCTACCGGACTCGAATCCTCGAAAAGTTGCAATTGAAAACGAACTCTCAGCTGATACGCTACGCCATCGACCACGGCCTCGACCGCTAGCAGCCCTTCTAGTCGCAGCATAGATGTAGGAATCTTCCTACAAAAATTCGCGCCATCTTCCTACATGATTTTCAGCACTCACTGGCTACCGTCGTCACCAACGTAGCCCTAGGATTGCTGTGTCTACTAAAAAGCTTGCTGGTTGTGAATAACTCACCTCCAAAAAGAAAGGGGACACTGAATGCCTAACCTTCCGGAGATCTCCCCGGCCACTGACTGCTTACATTGCCAGAACCGCACCTTTGGCATGTTCTGCAACTTCTCCCAGGTTGTGCTGGCCGATTTCAATCGGCTTGGCAGATTATTTTCCGTTCCAACGGGCGCGATCCTTACGCGAGAAGGCTATCCGGGTGATCGCATTCTCATCGTCTGTAGCGGCCAGGTAAAGCTCTACTGCGTATCCAAGGAAGGGAAAACTCTGAACCTCAAGATTGCGTCGCCTGGCGACGTGCTCGGACTGAGTGCGGTCATTTCAGGTTCGACTTTTGAACTGACTTCGGAAGCAATGGCGCCTACCTCTGTCAATATCGTCGGGCGGGATGACTTTCTCGCTTTTCTCCGCCGTCATAGCGAGGCAAGCTTGCACTCTACACACTCGCTTGCAGCAGAATACAGATCCGCGGTTTCGGATGCTCGCAATCTGGCTCTGTGCGGCTCCGTAGCAGGTCGCGTCGCAAGCCTTCTACTTGATTGGGGACGGTCGGCGTCGTCTGGCAGGCATGAGATTCGTTTCAACATGGCTCTCACCCACGACGACCTTGCAAACTTTGCTGGATCAACGCGCGAAACCGTCACCCGCACATTAGGAAACTTTCAAAAGGACAAACTGATCCAGATTCGAGGAGCCACCGTCCAAATCCTCTTACCTGACAAGCTGGCGCAACTCGTCGCGTAAAGCGCAATTTCGTCTTAGCACTTCTAGTACGCGGATATCCAATAAGAGCCATCGCTGAATCTACGTGCCCATTTCTCCTCGCCATGTGATCCAGATCACCGACCGCGCCGCAGAGTAGATCTAACTTAACTCAACCAGCTTAACTCAACCAGCATAGTGAGACCTGAAAACAATGAATCTTTCTATTTCAAAAAGACTACTTCAAACTCCACTGCCACTTAGTGTCCTTTTGGTTGAACCAGATCCCGATTTGCTCGCCAGCCGGGCTCTGCTGCTCACCTGTTCGAACTACGTAGTCGCCACTGCTGGTGACCACCGTACCATCCTGGAGCTGCGTTGGATGGGGGGAATTCATCTTGCTGTCCTCAGCGAGAATCTAGGTCTTCTAGGTCTTCACTCTGCTGCGGAATGCGTGAGGGCTAAGTGGCCGTCAGCAAGAATTCTCATATTGGGCAGTGCACCCCTGGCATTGAAAGATACCCTTTACGACGAGGCGGTTGATCTTCGTTTCCAGCCAAAGAAGCTGCTCGATACCCTTGCAAGGCTTTCTAAAGATGCCCTGAACCAGAGACCAAGGGCAATTGGCTCCAATCTCGGAATCTCAACAGGCGTTCATGAGTGGCTGACATTCCATCGATCAAAGCCGCCAGAGAGCGACCCGACCAAAGCTCGTCATTTGCACATGAAGGAACATCATGGACAAAGTTCCCAACGGACAAGTGACCGTCGATCAGCGTAGAAGCAACTTAGGACGAAGCCCCGACGCTAGACCAGTTATTCAACCTCGAGAAGCGCCGACCGGTCTTCCTGTGGAGGAGACGCAGGGGAGTCATGAAGTTGGGGGAAAGCCTCGACTCGAAGCCACAGCGGTCCACACCCGGACAACCGGGCCTGACGTGCGACCTTCCTTGCTCATGCGGCGAGCGCGGCGAGCCGATCTGGGGCTGTGATCAGGATGGAAGCTCCTCGCACCTGAATCAGCTTGTCTCGCTGAAATTTACCCAGCACCCGCGTCACGGTTTCACGCGATGTGCCAGCTATACTCGCCAGGTCTTCGTGGGTCAGCGCCATCGTGAACCGCATCTCCATCTTGCCAATTGCCGCTGCCCGTCCCCACCCCAGCAGCACCGCCGCAAGCCTCCCCGCCGCCGAAGGCGCCAGCGCCAGCAGACGAGCAGAGAAAAAAGCCGCCTTGTACTCCTGCGACAGTGCCTGGGACGCATGCATACTCGCCTCGCCATGCCTGGCTAGGAACTCAACAAAATCCTCAGCGCGCATGCTCTTCACATAAGTCGGGCCCAGCGTCTCTGCAGTCACCTCGTATGGCTTGCCCATGATCACCGCACCCAGTCCTAGAACATCGCCATCCGTAGCAATCTTCAGAATTAGCGTCTTGCCATCCTTCGAGTTGCTGGACATCTTCACCTGCCCATCGCAGACGACGATGGCATAATGGCTTGGCTCTCCTTCTTGAAACAGGATCGCTCCCTTCGGCAGCACCATATGCATGCCGATCGTCTCATAGTCGCGGAGCACATTGGTAGAGAGATTGCAAAACGTACCGGGCAAGTGGCGGTGACAGTGCTCACATTCACTTGTGCAACGTGTTAAAGTCAGCTGTGACATATAAACCTGCCTTTGAATAGAAAAACATTCATGGCCCTTTGCAACCCAACATAAAGATCTCTCCTCAAAAGAGTCTGTCTGATACCCGACAAAACTAGAAAATTTAACAATTAAGAAATCCCGGCCGCCCCACGACTTTATTGCCGCGCAACTGTCGTAATTCGATAAATATCAGTTATTTCAATGAATTAGCGTCACTCCAGCCCATAGAAATAGTTGTGGTCTTATTAGTGATCTGCTGCTTCAACGGAACCAACTGGGTTGGATCGATGGACCAGTATAGAGTTCATCATGCCTGCCGCCGCACTAACCATCCCCGCACTGATCACCATCAGAACAACATAAAACTGCCAGATGTGATGGATAACACTTGGCACTGGCCATCGCGCCCAATGAGAAAGATTAATCATGGCGTTCGGCTTGCAATACCGCCAGGCAAGACCAAAAGGGACTACATACAGGAGCCACGCACTTACAGCGGAATACCGTGGCAACGCTGCCTTCGTCGAAATGTAAACCAACCCAGCTGCTAGAGGGATGATATGCAGCAGGACCGAAGTTATTTCTATCTGGCTATCGATAAGAGTGCCAAGCAACCATGTAGGCAGCCCCAGCCCAGCAAAGAAGACAACACCCCCCGCAACCAGAGTGTCGAGCTTCAGCAGCATGCCGGCAGCCACTGAGACGGAGGCCCAGTAGCAGGCCCACATTAGTTCTTGCCGGTCTGCTGGGTTTTTCAGCAGCACATCGGTGATCAGTAAAACAAGCACAGCGCAGGCCAGCATCCGGGAACCCACCGGCGATAGCTCTCGCTTCATAATCCCACGATGATCACTAACTCATCCGCCACATGCAGTGATAGGTGTCACCCCACATGAACTCGGTGCCAACGCACTAGGGCTCGTGACGTTAATCACATACGGGAGCAATTGGGACTGTAACTATTTGAGTCGCAGGGCAATTCATCTCGTTGCATCTTGCAAAGGAGGACTTATGAAACTCTCAAAGATGGTTCGTTTCTTCGGTGGTCTTGCTGCGATCGCATTACTATCAGCGGCAACCTCGTCGAGGATGATGGCACAATCCAAGGACTCAGCGAAGATTTCCAAACTCTTAGTAGAGGCAAGGAGTTATGCAGTGCAAGCGGAAGATCATGCCGACACCCTTAAGTCTTATACAACCTCCGGACTCTCATGGCAGTCACACGCGATACAACTCAATGAAATGAAAGAGCATGTGAATGACATGGGGAAGGTCATTGCGAATCTTAATAATGCACGCCCCGAAGGATCTCCATGGCAACAGGACGCAATCGATCGCATTAACCCGCTGTTACGTGATTTGGCAGATCAACTCTCAACCACCATCAAGCACCTGAATGACCATCAGAGCCAAATTAAGCAGGGCCCCTATCGCGACTACACATCCGCTAATTACGACCTCGCAAGCAGGATTGCCACGCTTATCAGCGATATCGTGGAGTATGACAAGGCAAAGTCGAAGGCTCAAGCTGAGGAGAGGAAACTTGAATTGCCAACTTCCGGTTCCGATTCGCAATAGCTCTGTTTGTCCTCCGATCGAATCTAAGTAACGAGCAAGCTGGAGATTTTAATGATCGAATATCGAGTGGTTCGCCTCTTGGAAGTGATAGCGTTGGCCAGCGCACTGTCGTTCGGTACAACAACCGCCGTCAGGGCGCAGGCCAGCAGCGGCGCTGCTGCCATGAGCCCAACAGATGCTGACATCCAGGCAGAGGTAATCAACACCCTCGACAACAAGAAATTTAGCAACGTTAAGGTCGCTGCTGAGAAGGGCATGGTCAGGCTCACCGGCACTGTCGATCTCTACACTACAAAAGAAGAAGCCGACAAGCGTGCTCATCACTCCAGGAATGTTCTGGGTGTCGAGAATTTGATCACCGTTGCAGGGCCTGCTATAGACGACGAAACCCTGCGCACTAAGCTGGCTGAGAAGCTTTCATATGATCGTGTCGGGTACGGCACAACTGCCTTCAACTCGTTCACCATCGGCGTGCAGAACGGCGCCGTAACCCTCGGCGGTGTAGCCTATGGCCCTACCGACAAGGACTCGGCGCTCAGCTTGGTTGCAAACTATCCTGGCGTCAAAGATCTCATCGACAACGTTGAGGTTGCTCCGGTCTCCCCGATGGACGATCGTATCCGGATCGCTGTGGCTCGGGCCGTCTATGGCGCTCCATCGCTAAATCGCTACGCGATTGATCCTGCCAAGCCAATCCGTATCACTGTTGTACATGGAGACGTCACGCTATCCGGCATGGTCGATAGACAGGCAGATAAGGACGTCGCGGGTATTCGCGCAAACGGCGTCTCCGGTGTCTTCAAGGTCACGAATAACCTTGAAGTTGCCGGCTCGCCCCCACACAAGTAATGCCGACGATCTCCGGAGGCTCCATTCAGACCTGAAGCAAGCCTTGTTAGCTCAATCAATCATCCTTAAGGATGGCGGGTTATCAAGGGATACTGCCGGTCTGTAACTAATTCTGCGGCAGAAGAACTGCCATCAACATCGACAGCCCCCACCAGCGGCTTCGACGAGCGAGGCACTAGATAAGCGGTCGCCGAGTACGAAAACCGTGTAGGCATAGCCTCGATCGCCGCTGGCACCTTGGTCGTCGCCGCTTCCCGCACATTTGGTACGAACGACACTGGATCGAAAGTGATCTTTGCCGCCATCTTCAGATTCGCTGAATCGAAGCCCGTTAGATGTCCCCGCAGCGGCAACGCACCTTGATAGTCGTTGGGGTTGTTGTGATAGGCGTCGGTTCCACCCCAACCATCACCACTGTGGCCTGTCATCTGGTTGCTGCCCCACCCCGCGCTGATCACGTTTCCTCCGCCAGTAGCAATCACCGACGCACCGTTGTTCCACTGAAACACTGGGCGCTTCGGGTCATCGAGACCAATGATGTTATTGAATAGCTGCAAGTTCTGAAACTCCACCTGCTCAAGCCAGCTGCCACCACCCGCGCTCAAATCAAACAACGTCCACATCTGCCCACTGCATTGGGCGCAGGTCTTCTCGTGGAACGAATTGCTGTACCAGTAGAGTGAGCCTTTTCTCGCCAGTTCCCCACCATCATGATCCATCGCAAAGTGGATCGGCGTCTCCGCTGTCCCGTTCTCAAACACGTTGCCGTAGACATAATGAGAATTCCAGGCCTCCTGCTCCGCCGCAACCAGGTCCGCAGGGTACTGCTCTTTTGGATCAGCCACCTTATAAGGAATCATCGCTTGGAACGACATGTACTGCGGAGCGTCCTGCACATCCACCAGATCCAGTTGCCGTGCCGCGCCGTCACCAAAATAGTTGTACCGAATAATGCTATGGATCCCCCGCGACTTCAGGTTCGAGCCATACGCCCCACGCTGGTAGTCTTCGATGCGATTGAACTGCACCACTTCGCCCCACGCCTGCAAATACATCTGGTGCGACAGATACGACTTCACTGCCCCATTTCCGTGGATATGGTTCCCTTCCCACAGCACATTGAAATCCGAAGACCCCCAGCCACCATTTCCATTCCACGCCGAGAACACTCCGTCACCGCAATTATCAATCTCGTTTCCAACAAACGCAGTATTGCGCCCCTGATTCACACGAAGCGCGGCAGCTGCATCACCCCATTTCGCAGTTGACCCATTCGGCGCCGTATACGTAAAACCGGTCTTCGCATTTCGGAAATGAATACCTTCTACGACGATATGCTCCGGTGCGTTATACGCAGGCCAATAGGCCCAATAATTTGCATTGTGCAGTGTCACCAATCCATAACCTGCGGCGTAGATACTCGTATCGGCCCGACCCGTGGCGTGGGCTCCATCAATGATGGGTTCATGGCCCGCCGCATCGGGTACGCCACACATCCGAACCGGCTGCAATGCCGTCGCCGCCTGTGAAATCTGTACATACTCGTGATATTCGGTCGGCGCATTGCCCGAGCTATCTTCGTTATGCAACCGCACTGTTGAGCCTGGAGTCATCTTCGGAAATGGCACGCTCGCCAATGTCTTGAACTCCTGCGATGGCCCAACCTCATACACCTTGCCCGTCAATTGCGGATCCACCGTGCAGTCCACCGGCTCCGTCTGGTTCGGCGTCATTGCATAGGGCATCTTGTTGCCCGTCACGTACATAATCGCGCTCGCGCTGCGCTTCGGATCGGCAATGCTGGTAGCGACCAGTTTGTATCGTCCTTTGACGCTCGCGCTAAATACCGTATCCCGCCTGTTGGAGTCTCCCAGCTTCCCATCGCCATTCGCGGGTTGCGAGGCAATCGTCCATTGCACTGACTCGTTCACACTGCCCAACACCAGGCTCTGCACATCGGCCGGCTGGTTCGCATACAACGTCCGGTAAAAAGGTACGACTGAAACCTCAACCTCCGGATTGCAGACATTAAATGTCACATCCGCAACTTGGGCAGGATCGTCCACGGCGGTTGCCTCGACGACGAATCGGGTCGCAGACGCAACGCCTGTCGGCAAATAGCTGCACGAACTTCCTGGGCCTCCAGCCACGACATCGACCCAGTTCCCGGTGCTCCCCGATAGAGTCGCCGCACCCGACTTCAAAGTCCATTTGACCCCATTCGTCTTGCCATTGCTCACCGTAGCGAAAAGTCTCCGCGTCGATCCGGGAATCACGCTAAACCCATATTGGGGCTGTCCAACCTTGATCGCGGTTCCGGCGGTCTGAGCCGGGGAGACCTGGAACAACAACGTCAAAAACACGGCAAACAAAGCTTTCACAGCCACACTCCTCAACACAATGCCAATAAACACCGCAGCGGCAATCGCCGCCAATACGCTTCCCAATCTCATCTGGCTCGCACCACCATATTAGTGTGGCACGTCGTACACCACGCTGGTTGACGCAGAAGTTGCAATTTAGTTCACGATCAGGAGAGTCCATCTGCCGCCACTCCGAAAAACCTTCAGTCCCACTTAACCTCTTGCGTGTTTCATGAGGAAGGCTGAGGCTATGATCATGAGAATTTTGCTCATTGAAGACGAACACCGCGTCGCGGAGATCATCGCCAGCGCTCTGCGTGAAGGGCCACGCTACGCAGTCGACATTGCCACCGATGGCAGAACAGGAAGCAACCTCGCTCAGGATGGCGTCTATGACCTCATCGTTCTTGATCTCATGCTGCCCGGGCTCAATGGTCTCGATGTTCTCCGATCAATCAGAAGCCGCGGTGATCGCACCCCCGTCCTAATCCTGACTGCCCGAGCTGAGAAGGAATCGGTTATAGAGCTCCTCAACGCCGGCGCGGACGACTACCTTGGCAAGCCCTACGATCTCGGCGAGCTCATCGCTCGCATCAAAGCTCTCATCCGCCGAGGAAAAGGTGCTGCCAGTCCTGTCTTCACCGTCCGTGATCTTGAACTCAACACCCTCGAAATGACCGTCAAGCGATCTGGAAACCTCGTCGACCTCTCCCCCATGGAGTACCGCATCCTCGAGTACCTCATTCACAACCCGCGCGCCGTCATCTCGAAACAGCAACTCCTCGAGCATCTCTACGACTACAACTGGGAGCGGCACTCCAACGTCATCGAAGCGCACATCTCCAACCTGCGTCGAAAGCTCAACGCCGAATCCGACGGCTCCTACATAATGACTCTCCGCGGACGGGGTTACCGTCTCGTTCAGTTCAAGAATGAGATGGAGCAATAGACATGCGTTCCCTTACCCATCGGCTTGTCGTCGTAGTTCTCTTGTCCGAACTCCTCCTCACCATCACCGTCACCGCCATCAACCTGGGCTATGAGCGCTCTCAGCGCTACAAGGCATTTGACGTCATGCTCCGTGGTCGCGCAGCCTCAGTGCTCGGCGCAGTTGAGGTCGACGAACAAAAAGAAGTTCCGGTCCTCAATACAAAAGCAATCGATCTGCCCCAATCAGACCGATACAACGTCTATCTCGACTCCGGAGAGCAGCTTGGACACTCCCCCAACTGGGTCGAACCACCCGCAAACATCATCCTGGATAGAGGGCAGATTGGAAGGTTTCGTGCCGAGTACGTCCACTATCGCTACATCACGATCCAGGGCTCACGCAAGCTCGATCCAGACAACGCCCCCAGCCGAACCGTTGGGGTCATAGTCTTCTACGCCTCCCCTACCACCTCAGTCCGCGACGCGCTCCTTCACGCGGGCGAGTTCCTCATCGGCGCCAACTTCCTGGTGCTCGCCCTTTCCGCATTGCTCGCAGCCACTCTCGTTCGTCGCGGCATGCAACCGTTGCAGCAGTTGGCCATCGCTGCTGGCTCCATCACCGCAACATCCTGGACCTTCGACCCTCCACAGTCGGCGCGTTCACTCAAGGAGCTCTCCGGCCTCGCTCACGCTCTTGAAACTACCTTGCTAGGACTCGAGCGCTCCTTCAGGCAGCAGCAGCACTTCATTCACGATGCCGCTCACGAGCTCAAGACTGCCGTAACCATAATCAAATCTTCTCTTCAGCTCCTCATCTATCAGCCACGAACAGCTGAAGAGTACCGTGCCGGAGTCGAAACCAGCCTCATCGATTGCGGTCGTATGGAAGACCTTGTCCAGAAGATGCTAACCCTTGCCCGCGTCGAACAACTCGTTACAGCAGGGCAAATCAACGACCGACCTACAGTGGAGGCAGGCGAAGCGATCAGCCAGGCCATCGAACACCTCCGTTCAGTGGCAGATCTCCACTCCCTCCAACTTGAAACGCAGCTGGCCGATAACCTCACCACCCTGGTAAGTCCGGATCACTGGGATACCCTGGCGACCAATCTCATCCTCAATGCAATCCAGCACAGTCAACCCGGAGGTACGGTTACCGTTAGCTGCCAGATCAATCAGGACACCATTCTCTTCACAGTCAGTGACAGCGGGTCGGGAATCCCCAGCGATAGCATCCCCTACGTCTTCGACCGCTTCTACCGTGGAGACCCCTCACGCGCTCGCACCACGGGAGGCACCGGCCTTGGCCTCGCCATCTGCAAGGCCATCGTTGACTCTTACGCAGGCAAGATCCAAATCGAGAGCGTCCTGGGTCAAGGCACGAAGGTCTCCGTAACCCTTCCATCACAATCCAGGCCAACCCTACATTCAAACGGGATCGGGCAAAGTGCACGTCGAGAGGGGGAAGAAGGTTGAACTGAAGGCTCACCTTGGATCCTGCGGAGTAGAGTGTTAGCTTCTCGGCCTTTCAGTATCAACAAATTATCCAGAGACTCCCGGCATTTACACCTTCTCACCGTAATTCTGCTAAACTTCCGGCCATGCCTTGTTCCGGTGGAAGAGAATTGAAGCAGATGTACGCGAACGCAACCACTGAGCTCGCCCATGCGACCGAGTCCATGATCGACGAGTCGATTCCCCTTGCCCAGCGCGATAGACGCCTCAAAAACGCTCAGGATAATCACAAGTGGACTTCACGCACACTTCTGCACCACTTGGACTCCTGTGTCGCCTGCCGAGCACGTGAGAGCGCGCTGAGACCCGCATATAAAGGAAAGTGACTCCGCGTACCAGATAAGTCATCAGTCGCGACCCTATCCCCGCGTCAACCCCTCAATCATCTCCTCCCACTCCGGCCACTGTACCGATAACGCTGTCCGCCTCCCCTCCTCATAATCCTCAAATTCAAACCCCGGACTCACCGAGCATCCCATCAGTGCCCAGCTCCCCCCAGCCACCAGCCGGGATCCCTGCCACACCCCACGATCTACCACCACCTGCGGCCGGGCCGCACCCTCTAAATCGTTCCCAAGCAGAACTCGCCTTCCGCTTCCAGCTTCCCTTAGCTGCAGCATCTCCACCGCATCCCCTGCGTAGAAATGAAACACCTCATCTGACTTCAGCCGATGCATCTCGCTGAACGTCCCCGGCTCCAACAGGTAATAAATTGCCGTCCCCGTCCGTCGCGGACTGCCGTACCGCCCATCCGCAAAGGCCTCTGCCCCAACTGTCTCAACCGCCTCGTAAGTCCGCACATACCACCCGCCCTCACGCGGATGAGGCTGCAACCCCAGCAATTTCTTCACATCGTCAGCAGTCATCTTGCCTCTCTCACGCTATGCTGTACTCAATCCACTCATTCTAAGTTCCCAGCGAGATCAACGTTGCCCATCCGCATCCGCCTCGAACGCTACTTCGGCTTCACCAGACTCCGCACCAATTGGCGTACTGAAACCCTCGCCGGCATCACCACCTTCATCACGATGGCCTACATCATCTTCGTGAACCCGGCCATTCTCAGTCAGACAGGAATGCCCATCGGCGCAGTTACCGCGGCCACCTGCCTCTGCGCCGCCTTCGGCAGCATCCTCATGGGCGCAGTCGCCAACTACCCGCTCGCGCTCGCCCCCGGTATGGGTCTCAACGCCTACTTCACCTATACCGTTGTCAAAGGCATGGGTATCCCTTGGCAAACCGCCCTCGGCGCGGTCTTCCTCTCCGGAGTCATCTTTCTCGCCCTCACCTACGCCGGAATCCGCCAGCGCCTTGTAGCCGCCATCCCGCATCAACTCCACGCTGCTGTCGGCGGGGGCATCGGCCTCTTCATCGCCTTCGTCGGCTTTAAGAACGCCGGCATTATCATCCCCAGCGCCGCCCACGTTGTCACCCTCGGCAACCTCCGCGCCCCAGAGACCGCTCTCGCCATCTTCGGTCTCCTGCTCATCGCCGTTCTCCAGGTTCTTCGCGTCCGAGCATTCATGCTCATCGGTGTCCTTGGCACCATGCTCACCGGCCTCCTCTTCCACCAACTTCACTGGGAGCCGACTCCCTACTCCCTCACCGCCATCCGTGCTACCGCCTTCCATCTCGACGTCCGCGGAGCCATCCACTACGGCGCGTTCGAAATCATCTTCGTCTTCCTCTTCGTCGACCTCTTCGACAATATCGGCACCCTCGTCGCCGTCACCGAGCGCGCCAAACTTATGGCGCCCGACCACTCTATCCCCCGCCTCAACCGCATCTTCTTCGCCGACGCCACCGCCACCATCGTCGGATCTCTCGCCGGCACCAGCACCGTAACCAGCTACATCGAGTCCTCCGCCGGTGTCGAAGCCGGCGGCCGCACCGGCGTCACGGCTATCGTCACCGGACTCCTCTTCTTCCTCTCCCTTTTCATCGCACCGCTCATCGGAGCCATCCCCTCCTTCGCCACCTCCCCCGCCTTAATTCTTGTTGGCGCATTGATGCTCTCCGGCCTCGGCAAAATTGAGTGGTCCGAGCCCCATATCGCCATCCCCTCCTTCCTCACCCTCGTCATGATCCCACTCAGCTGGTCGATCGCCGACGGCCTCAGCTTCGGCCTCACCAGCTACGCTCTGCTCCAATTGCTCACCGGACGCGCCCACCGCAAAGACTGGATGCTCTACCTGCTCGCTGCCCTCTTCGTTCTCCGCTTCATCTACTTAGCCCACTAATAGAAACAAAAAGGGTGCACCGCCTTAGCGATGCACCCTCCCGTACAAACAATTCGTAACTACTTGCCCAGAGTTGGAGCCTTCCGCGCAGGCGCATCAGACACACCACTATTCACGCCATCCAGAACAGCCTGGTATGCCACAACAGTCTTCAACGTCTCGTACGGAATCGTCAACGGCAGCAAATGTCCGTTGACCGCCAGCATCGGGGTCTGATCAGCACCTGCATCCTCCGCCAGCTTGATCGACGCAGTCACCGCATCCTTGGTCGCCTGCGTTGCCGCGCACGCCTCAATCGAGGCTGCGTCTAGCCCCGCCTTGGTCACCGCATGCTTCAGCGTCTCGTCGCCCGTCTCCGGAGTCAAAGCTGCCTGCGTCTCATACACTGCCGACGCATATAGAAAAAATGCGTCGTTCTTCTGCTTCGTCACACACACCCCGTAAGCCGCAGCCTTGAACGCAAAAGGATGCAGATCTACCAGCGGAAAGCTCTGATACACAATCCGTGCATTCGGGAAGTCCTTCGCTAGCTGATCCATCGTCGTCTGCGCGTCCTTGCAGTGGGGGCACTGCAGATCGGCAAACTCGACCAGCAGAAAGTCCTTGCTTGCTGCTCCCCGTGTAGCACCATCCGCCTTGTCCTGCAGCATCTTCCGCAAACTGGCGAACGGGGTAGCACCAAACGGTACGACTCCGTCACCCGCCAACGCATGAGTCCCATCCGGCAGCACAAAAAATGCGGTCGTCTGGACTTTGGCATTCGGCGACTTGTCAGAGACGAACACCACTACCTTGCTCACGCCCGGGGCAGCCGTCGCCTGAATAGCCTCGACCCGCCAGATGCGGTTCGCATCGTATCCCCACAGCGACTTAAGAAACGCATTGACCGTGTCCACCGTAGGGGTTGGGGCCGTAAAAAACTTCGGATTTACCGGAGGAAAGGGGTCCGCTTTGCCCGTCGGATTCAGCGACTCCATCCGCAATGGTGCAGCTCCCTGGGCTGCTGGAGCAGTCTGAGCCTGTGCCCCAGCAACAGCACCCACGCCAAGTACTAATCCTGCCAACATCAATTGTGAAATCTTCAAAGAACAAATCCTCCCGCCGCCGCTCTCCGCGCACAGCACTGTTATTACACCTGAACCTTTACCGCAATGGGAAACCGTCTCCCCATCCCGAACGATTTCTGCGTCACCTTCAGCACCGGAGCAGCCTGCTGCCGCTTATACTCGCTTCGCTCCACCAACTGTAAGACCTGCCGAACCAGCGCAACGTCAACGCCTTGCTCCTCGGAAATCCGTTCCGCTGACCAATATCGCTCTACGTAGGCCTCAAGGATCGGATCAAGCACCTCATAGGGTGGCAAAGAGTCTGTGTCCCTCTGCCCAGGCCTCAACTCCGCCGACGGAGCCTTCTCAATCGTCGCATGCGGAATCACCTCACGCTCCCGGTTCGCGTAACGGCTCAGCGCATACACCTTCAACTTCATCACGTCGCCAATCACCGCCAGCGCACCCACCATGTCGCCGTAGAGCGTGCAATACCCCGTCGACATCTCACTCTTGTTCCCCGTCGTCAGCACCAGCGATCCAAACTTGTTGGAGATCGCCATCAGCAGCACACCCCGTATCCGCGATTGCAGATTCTCCTCCGTCAACCCAAACGGAGTCCCCTCAAACAGCGGCTTCAGCACACCTTGATACTGTGCAAACACATCATGGATCGGCAGCAACTCAAACCGAATCCCCAGGTTCTTCGCTAACTTCCTCGCATCCTCAATCGATCCCAGCGACGAGTACTCGCTCGGCATCCCCACTCCCAGTACATTCTCTGAGCCCAGCGCCTCCACCGCGATAGCCGCCACCAGCGCCGAATCAATTCCACCACTCAACCCCACCAGCGCCTTCTTAAACCCGCACTTCCATACATAGTCCCGAGTCCCCATCACCAGCGCCTTCCATATCAGCGCCACCTCGTCCTCAGCCGCGCCCACCGCCGCGACATCCTTTGCTTCAGTATCGAATACCACCAGATCCTCGGCAAACGCAGCTCCCCGCGCCACCACCTTCCCATCCGGTTGCACCACCAACGACGATCCGTCGAACACCAGGCTGTCGTTCCCGCCTACCTGGTTCACCATCGCAACATACGCGCCGTGCCGCTCTGCGAGAGCCGCCAGCATCTTCTCACGCACCTCCGGCTTCCCCAGCCAGAACGGCGATGCCGAAATATTCAGAATGATCCGCTGCTTCCCGGCTAACTCCACCGGCTGCGTTCCCCACTGCCGCATCAGCTCTTCCACCGGATCGACAGCATACATCTGACGCGGCCAGAACGCCTTGTCATTCCACGCATCCTCGCAGATCGTTATCGCCAACGGCTGCCCATCCACCACTGTCAGCATCTGCCGCGACGCCGGCTCGAAGTATCGCTGCTCATCAAACACGTCATAGAACGGCAACAGCATCTTCTGCTGCACAAAGCTGACCTTCCCGCCAGCCAGCAATACCGCCACATTGCGCACCTGTTTGCCCACCGGCGCATCGACTGGCATCACTGTACCGCAAAGAACCGCCGGACGCCCCGCACCGAGGGTCCACGCCGCAATCTCTCGCACCGCAGCGGCGGCCTGCTCTACAAACTCACGTTTCTCCAACAAATCCGCCGGCGGATACCCACAAACCACCAGCTCGGGAAACACCACCACAGCGCAGCCCTGCTCCCCGGCCCGAGCCGCAAACTCAAGAATCTTCTGTGTATTTCCGGCGAAGTCCCCAACCGTAGGATTGATCTGTGCCAGCGCTATCTTCACGCAGTTAAGTCTAACCCTTCCAGGACTCCAAAGCCCAGCAATCCAGCCGCACATCCAGCTGGATTATCGACGCTTAGGACCCCGTCCCACCCACCACCACACCAACCGTCCGCGCCAGAATCTTCAGATCCAGCCACAAGCTCCAGTTCTCCACATACGCCGTATCCAGAGAAATATAGCTGTCAAACGACGGATCCTGTCGAGCTTCTACCTGCCACAGACCGGTAATTCCAGGCAGTACATCCAACCGTCGAAGATGTGCAAGATCGTACTGCTCCACCTCCGCAGCCATAGGCGGGCGAGGCCCCACCAGACTCATATCACCGCGAACCACGTTGTAGAACTGAGGCAGTTCATCCAACGAATACTTGCGCAAAAACTTCCCCACACTCGTAATCCGAGGATCGTTTTCAATCTTGAACAGTACGCTGTCGCGCTCGTTCATGTGCTCCAGATCTGCCTTCAGCTTGTCCGCATTCTGCACCATCGTACGAAACTTGTAGCAGACAAAAGTCCTGCCCTTCCGTCCAATCCGCTGCGCCCGATAAAACATCGGCCCATTCGAGCCCATCCGCACCGTCACTGCAATCGCCAGCATCACCGGTGCTGTCACAATCAGCGCAATCGTCGCCAAAGTGATATCCAGCACACGTTTCAACAGAAAAGCTCCAATCGGAAAATCCTTACGATGCAAAGGAATCGTCGGAAACTGCCCGATGTACTCCACAGGTGCATTCCACGCTAGTCCGTCGTAAAGATCCGGCACCACGCGTACATCGATCCCTGCAGCACGCGCCTCTTCTACCAGGCTAATTACCAGCTTCTTCTCAGCAGGAATCGAGAAAAATATCTCATCCACAAACAGTGACCGGGCCAGCGAAAGGCAGTTCCGCACATCCCCAACCACATCTGCGTCACCAGACTCCGCCTCGCGCTCCGTCAAGGCTACAAATCCCTTGAATCGAAAGCCCAGGTGCTGCAGAGATTCCAGGTGGTTCCGCAACGCATGCGCCACACGCCCCGCACCGATGATCAACACATTGCGAGTCTCGATTCCAGCTCGGTAACGGCTGTAAACCATGTGCCGCCAAATCGCACGTCGCACGCAAATTAATACCGTCGTAATCGCGATCAGCAGTCCCACCACTGCCCGCGAGATAGCAACTCCCTGCAACAGATACAGCGTGCCGCACAGCAGCAGACCGGATACCAGGGTCGCCTGAACCGTCATCCTCTGCTCATGCAAACCGCTGCGGTTCTGTATCGGCCCATAAAGACCGTACGAACGCATAAAGAACACCAGGCATGCCGCGAACCACAGAAGGTAGAACAGTAGCGCTCGCGGAGCTGAGTTGAAGAGGTCAGGCAGGATCGAAATCGTTGGAACGTCCCGCGGCATAACCACGCGGAAACGCAGCGCCAGGACGCCCGCCACCATCACCGTGATCAAGTCGAGTGATGCCCATACAAGGCTCGTAACGGAAGGTCGTTGGAAGATGCCAAAGCGGGTCGACCGCTTTTGATTTCCTGCAGCACGCCTTCGGCCCGAGACAATAACTTGTTGTAAATACTCCGGTGTAGCCACGCAAACGCCTCTCTCACACCGTGATTCGGCTTGCTCCCATGATTCGTCAGATGCCAACTTGAAACTCATCGGCTGGCTTGAGAATCTAAAAAAATCAAGTGTTGCAGATCCCACTAAACACGATCAGACATGCAAAGTCGCCTTGTCAATATCACAGATGAGTCGAGAAGCAACATAGAGATGCACTGTCGTTTCCAGAATACGTCTTAGTCATCTACGTGACAATGAACTGAGCAAACAATTGCATATATTTAGGCAGGAAGAACCAGCGCATCCAACAGAAGAAACTCCTGCAGCACAGGATCGTCGCTACGTTCCATCTCTTCCATCGTGCCGAAAAAACGTGCCCTTCCCTGATGTAGAAACACCACTCGGTCAGCAAGCTTTCTCGCCAACTGCATGTCGTGCGTCACCACAATACTAGTGAGATGCAGTTGCTGCTTCAAACGTTCGATCAGATTTCCAAGTAGATGCGCCATCAGAGGGTCAACCATCGTTGTCGGCTCATCGTAGAGCACTGCCTCCGGCTGTGAAGCCAGCGCCCTGGCAATCGCAACAGACCGCTTCATCCCTGTCGAAAGATCCGAAGGGAGCAGATTCTCCATCCCCGCAACACCCACCATCTCCAACAGTCCCTTCACCACCTGCCAGATCTGGTCTTCCTCCATATCCTTCCGCTCCCGCAGCGGAAACGCTACATTCTCGCCTACCGAAATCGAGTCGAACAGCGCTCCATTTTGAAACACCATCGTCACTTTCTGCCGTATCCGCTGCATCTCACGTTCGTTAAAACCGCAGATATCCTCACCGGCCACTCGAATCATGCCTTTGTCCGGCTTCAGAAAACCCATCAACATCTGCAGCGACACTGACTTTCCCACACCGCTTCGACCCAGAATGCACAGCGTTTCCCCTGAATTCACGCAGAAGCTCACATCCTCCAGCACCACAAACCCATTGAACGACTTATAGATATGCTCAAACGAAATATACGATCCCGGCTTGTTCTTCACGTCTGGAACCGCCTCCGCAGCAGCTTCATTCTGCTGCGCGGCCTGCTCCATAAACTCTTCCACCATCGGCGCCACATCTGCCGATACATCCCCAATCAACGATGCGCTCTCGTCCGACACGTGCGCCGAGCCATCCTCGTCGGAACGCTCCGTCACCGCACGCTTGTCACGATTTTCCCGATTCGATTCGTCATCCCACTCAGCCATCGTCCTCATCCCTCTTCCGCAGCATCTTTAACTCTGCCTATTCTCCCATCAGATGCAATCACGCTCCACCAGCCTCATCGCCGCGGCAAGTTCTTCCGGAGTATTCACATTCGCAAACCAGCCTGCGTTCTTTCCTTCAATATCGAAATACTCGATCGGCCCAGCCGCCTCGACCGCCGTGATCACTTTGAACCGTTCCGCCCGCAAAGCTGCCTGCACCGCCGGTAAAGCACGCCGGTGATATCCCGCGCACAAAGGCTCCACTCTCCCATCCACGCGCAACATCACCCCTACAGCTGATGACCGGACGCATCGCTCCCCCAGTGCTCGCACCAACTCCACCGGCACCAGGGGCACATCCACCGCAAGCACCAGGTTCCAATCGAAGCTGCTCGCCTCCAGTGCTGCAGCCAGACCACCCAGCGGCCCGCAGCCTATCCACCGGTCGGGCACCATCGCTCCAAACCGCCACAGGTCCTCAACCCCGCCCGCAATCGCGACTTCCATGCAAACAACCTTCAACTTATCCAGCGCCCGCTCCACCAGGAGCTGCCCCTCAAACTCCAGCAGCGCCTTGTCCCGGCCCATCCGCGAACTCTTCCCGCCAGCCAGCACAAAGCCCGCAACCGGCAGCTTGTTCACGCCCCTACACCGCTCAGAAATCGCACAATCGACTCAATCCCCCGATAAAAATTCGCCAGGTGGAACTTCTCATTCGGGGCGTGCAGATTGTCATCCGGCAGCCCAAATCCCATCATCACCGTTGGAATCTTCAACTCCCGCACAAAGTCCCCCACAATCGGAATCGACCCGCCCCCGCGAACAAATACCGTCTCCTTCCCGAACACCGTGTGCATCGCATCCGTAGCAGCCCGCACATACTCATTGTCAGTACTCACTACAATCGGATCGCCCGAGTGGATCATCCGCACCTCCAGCACAATCCCCTTAGGACATAGCCGCTCAACATAAGCCTTGTACTGCGCAAAGCTCTCTGCCGGAGTCATATCCGGCACTAGCCGCATACTCACCTTCGCCACAGCCTTAGCCGGAATCACCGTCTTCGCGCCCGCACCAGTAAACCCGCCCGGCATCCCATGAACATCCAGCGTCGGCCTGGCCCACGTCCGCTCCAATACGCTGTACCCAGCCTCGCCCGTCAGCGACACCGAACCCACCTCAGTCTCGCGATAGTGCTCCTCATCAAACGGCAGTGCCTTCCAGGCCTTCAACTCCGCATCCGTCGGCGTTGCCACCTTGTCGTAGAACCCCGGAATCAGAATCTTCCCTTCCGCGTCCTTCAACTGCACAATCACCTGCGCCAGCGCCACAAAAGGATTCGGTGCAGCCCCGCCATACATCCCCGAGTGCAGATCCGTCCGCGCCCCTCGCGCCTCAATCTCCGTATAAATCATCCCCCGCAGCCCCACACACAGCGTCGGCAGGTCGGCCGCAAACATCTCTGTATCCGATACCAGCGCCACATCCGCCTTCAACTCCTCCCCATGTTCTCGCACATAGGCTGCAATTCCCTCACCCCCAACCTCTTCCTCGCCCTCCACAACTACCCGCACGTTCACCGGAAGCTTGCCTCCACCCGCCGCAAAGAGTGACTCCAGCGCCTTCACGTGCATCCACATCTGCCCCTTGTCATCCACCGCTCCACGCGCATAGATATTCCCATCCCGCTCCGTTGGCTCGAACGGAGGCGACTTCCACTCATCCAGAGGCTCCGCAGGCTGCACATCATAATGCCCATAGCAAAGAACCGTCGGCGCGCCTTCAGCCTCCAGCCAGTCTGCCACTACCAGCGGATGCCCACCCGGCCTCTCACTAGTAATCGTCTCCACCAACCGAACATGCTGCATCCCTATCCGCTTCAACTCTGCAGCAACAAACTCTGCCGCCCGCCGCACATCCCCCGCACGTTCCGGATCAGTCGATACCGAAGGAATCCGCAACAACTCCTTCAACTCCTCCACAAACCGTCGCTGATTCTTCTCAGCAAACTCCACCGCTGCCATCGTCATCGCATCCATCTCTACGCGCATCGCCACTCATCCACCCCCAAAATTACCTGTCTCGCTCGCCAACCCACAATCCTCAGCGAACAATGACTATAGGAAAGATAGCCCCAACCCATCCTCTCCGCACCTTCTCCCTTCGGACCACTTCGAATTAGCGCTCATAAAAAGCGATCAAGGCCCCCTACCCAAGACACTGCGTTCACAATAACTTCGCCCTGCTCATTAATTGAATCACCTCCATCGCCCCAACCGCCCGCATCATCCTCCATACCATTTACACTAGATACTGGGTCGAATTCCGCCCACGAAGGACACCAGTTTTGCTCAATACAGTTATCGCTAAGGTCTTTGGTACCAGTAACGAACGTGCCGTCAAGCGCATCCTGCCCCTCGTGGAGCAGATCAGCGCCCTCGAGCCCACCATCCAGGTGCTCTCGGACGAGGCTCTACGCGCCAAGACCGCAGAGTTCCGCCAGCGCATCGCCGAAGCAGTCGCTGGCATCGAAGACACCCCCGACAACGCCGATGCACGCTACGCCGCCGAAAAAATTGCCCTCGACGCCGTCTTGCCCGAGGCCTTCGCCGTCGTCCGCGAAGCCGGCAAACGCGCCGTCCAGATGCGCCACTTTGACGTCCAGCTCATCGGAGGCATCGTCCTCCACTCCGGCAAAATCGCCGAAATGAAGACCGGCGAAGGCAAAACCCTCGTCGCCACACTGCCCTGCTACCTCAACGCCCTCGCCGGCCGCGGAGTCCACGTAGTCACCGTCAACGACTACCTCGCCAAGCGCGACGCCGAATGGATGGGCAAGATCTACGGTTTCCTCGGCCTCACCGTCGGCGTCATCGTCCACGACCTCGACGATCAGCAGCGCCGCGAAGCCTACGCCTCAGACATCACCTACGGCACCAACAATGAGTTCGGCTTCGACTACCTCCGCGACAACATGAAGTTCGAGATCAAGGATCAAGTCCAGCGCGGTCACTACTACTGCATCGTCGACGAAGTTGACTCCATCCTCATCGACGAAGCCCGCACCCCCCTCATCATCTCCGGCCCCACTGACCAGACCACCGACAAGTACGCCCGCGTCAACATCATCATCCCCAAGCTCGAACTCGGCGAACTCGTCGAAACCCTTGAAACCAAGACCTGGACTGGTGACTTCGTCGTCGACGAAAAAACTCGCTCCATCACCGTCACCGACGAGGGATGGGAGAAGATCGAAGGCCTCCTCGGCATCGGCAACATCGCCGACCCTGAAAACTGGGACCTCAAGCACCACGTCGAAACCGCCATCAAGGCACACAGCCTCTACAAGCGCGACGTCGAGTACGTCGTCAAAGACGGCGAAGTCATCATCGTCGACGAGTTCACCGGACGCCTCATGCCTGGTCGCCGCTGGTCCGACGGACTCCATCAGGCCGTCGAAGCCAAGGAAGGCGTGGCCATCCGTAAGGAAGACCAGACCCTCGCCACCATCACCTTCCAGAACTACTTCCGCATGTATAAAAAGCTAAGCGGAATGACCGGTACCGCAGAGACCGAAGCCGCCGAGTTCGACAAGATCTACAAACTCGAAATTGTCGTCACCCCTACCAACCGCAAGATGTCGCGCATCGAGAACCCCGACGTCGTCTACCGCACCGCGAAAGAAAAATACTTCGCCGTCGCCGACGAGATCACCCGCCTCCACGAGCTCAAACAGCCCGTCCTCGTAGGCACCACCAGCATCGAAAAATCCGAGCTCCTCTCCGAGATCCTCAAGCGAAAGGCCGTCCGTCACGTCGTCCTCAACGCCAAGTTCCACGAGAAGGAAGCCGAAATCGTCGCTCAGGCTGGACGCCTCGGCATGGTCACCATCGCCACCAACATGGCCGGCCGTGGTACCGATATTCTCCTCGGCGGCAACGCCGAATTCATGGCCCGCCAGGACCTCGTCCGCAAGCAACAGGCCCGCGCCGTCTCGGCCGCAGAAGGCGCCATCTCCCCAGTAGCCGGCCCCGGAATGGTTCGCTTTTACTACACCGGGCAGGAGTTTGAAACCACCCAGGCAGCTTGGGACGCTGCCACCTCTGCACACGCCGCACAAACCAAATTGGAGCACGACGCCGTCATCGCCGCAGGTGGTCTCCACATCCTCGGCACAGAGCGACACGAGTCTCGTCGCGTCGACAACCAGCTTCGCGGCCGCGCAGGCCGTCAGGGCGACCCCGGAGCCTCGCGCTTCTACCTCTCCCTCGAAGACGACCTCATGCGCATCTTCGCCCGGGAGTGGGTCTCTACCCTCCTCCAGCGCCTCGGCATGGAAGAAGGCGTCCCCATCGAGTCCGGCATGATCTCTCGCCGCATTGAAGCCGCTCAGAAGGCCGTCGAAACCCAGAACTTCGAGTCCCGCAAACACGTCCTCGAGTACGACGACGTGATGAACAAGCAGCGCGAAGCCGTCTATGGACTCCGCCGCCAACTTATGGAAGGCGTAGACCAGAAGCAGCTCATCACCGACGACTACGTCTCCACCATCCTCTCCAACCTCCTCGACGAGAACGCCCCTGAGAAAGCTCACGCCGACGAGTGGAAGACGGACGCCCTTTTCAGCCAGCTTTACGATGTCTTCGGCGTCAAACTCGATAACGAGATCGACGTGCACTCCCTTAACCGCCACCAACTTGGCGAGTCCATCTTCGAGAAGCTTCGCGCCCGCTACGACATCAAGGAGCAGATCCTCGGTGCTCCCGCCATGCGCTACCACGAGCGCATCGTCATGCTCTCCGTCCTCGACGGTCTCTGGAAGGATCACCTCCTCGCCATGGACCACCTCAAGGAAGGCATCGGTCTGCGCGGCTACGCCCAGCAGGATCCCCTCGTCGCCTACAAAAAGGAATCCTTCGAGATGTTCGAGGCCATGATGATGCGCTTCCAGGAGGACACCGCCCGACACCTCTTCCGCATGCAGATCATCGGCCCCGACGGAACCCCCATCGAGACCGCAGAGCAGCTCGCCGAGGCACAGGCCATCTCGCTCGCCCAGCAACAGTCCCAACAGGAGGCAGAGGCCCTCGCACACGCACAACAGCAGAGCCTGCCCACCTCTCCCGCGCAGCGTCAGGCCCCACCGTCCTCCACGCTCTCGCCCGGAGCTTCCACTCCACCACCCCAGCGTCCCGCTGCACCCAGCCGCGCCCCATCCACCACCATCGACGCTCTCGAGCGCGAGTTCCACAAGAAAAAGGAGCGCGAGCTCGAACAGGCCCGCGCCGCAGCCTCAGCGGCCTCCGCCGGTTCCAACGGCAACTCGCCACGACAGGTAGGCGAAAAGGTCGGCCGCAACGATCTCTGCCCCTGCGGCTCCGGCAAGAAATTCAAAAAGTGCCACGGCGCAGACGCCTAATCCTGCGATTTGTCATTCAGTTGTCTTACGCCAGCGGTTCGCTATGGGCAGCAGCAATTGGCGAATTGCCCTCGCAGCCGTCGACTGCTACTCGCCGCCCGATCGGTCTAGATCAGAGATCAGCAGACGAGCCTTGGTAGCCAGTGTCTTCGCACCCTCCGCATCGCCGGAATCTAAAGCCACCTGCGCCTGTCGCTGAAAATTACGAATCTTGTTGATCTGCGACTTCTTCTCTTTCAAAGTCTCAGGAGCCAACGCACTCAGTCGCTTCTCATTCGACGCAATCAAATCAGCCGCATCCTGCCGTGTCTGCGAACTATCGTCTCCTCCCGCCGTCAGAGCCCCAATAGCCGATCCTTCACCCACGATATCCCCGGCGCTCGCCACTTGTACGGGCGGCGATAAAACCGGTGGCGGCACTGGCTTGGGAGCCGTCGGCTTTTTCCGCTCCCGCTTTGGCTTCGAAGCAGCCGCAGCCGTCGGTGCCGGAGGCACCACAATCTGCGGAGCTTCCACCATAACGTCTGACACCGATGCAGGCGGAGGCGCAAGAACCACCGGCGCCTGCGACTGCGGCAAAACCACCGCCTTCGGCTTCTTTTGGCACCCGCTTAGTCCGAACGTTAGCACGCCGCACACGACGGTCGTCGCCAGCCTGCGCATCATGTCTCCGTACACCGTCAACCGTTCTCCTCAATCCCTAAAGTTCTACTGGAATAATTTGTTGGACGAGTCAATCCCGTCGTTGCAACCTTACGCCCTTCTCCGCCGCCGCCCACTGCCAGCGGTAGTTTCAGCGTAAATGTTGTTCCCCGGTCCTGCGCCATCGGATCCGGATTGGATTGCACCTCCAACGCGCCGCCATGCATCTGCAGGATCCGGTAAGTCGTCGCCAGACCTATCCCACTGCCCTTTGCCTTCGTAGTAAAGTACAGTTCGAAGATACGCGGTAACACCTCTGCAGGTATACCCTCTCCTTCATCAATCACCTCCACCACGGCGAATTGCTGCTCCCTCCGCAACGCCACCCGCATCGCTCCGCCCCCCGTCGTGCTCAACCCCTCCATCGCCTGCATTCCATTCAGCATCAGATTCAGCAGAGCCTGCCGGATCAACTCGCCATCCACCCGCACCAGCACCGGATCGCTCGGCATATCGGTTATCACCCGGACATGGTTCTCCGCCATCTCCGCCCCGGTCAGCTCAATCACAGATGCAACCAGCTTCCGCAGATCTTGCTCACGCAGATGCAAATCCATCGGCCGCGTGAAGTCCGCCAGCGTTTGCACCACCCGGTCGAGTCGCTGCATCTCTCCAGCCAAAATGTCCACATGCCGCTGCGCCCCGCCAAAGGCGTCGCCACCCGCCCCGGCCAGCTTCGCCCGTAGCAACTCCAGGTGCACGACCATCGCATTGATCGGATTCTTCACCTCGTGCCCAACCCCCGCAGTCAGCTTGCCGATCGCCGCCAGCCGCCGCGACACCTCCAACTCCTGTCCCAGTTGCAATGCCGTCTCTGTATCGCGCAGCGTCAGCAGTGTTCCCATACTCCCGCTTCCGCCCTGCCCGTCGTCGATCCGGTCCAGCGAAATCTGAACTTGCCGGCCATCTTCCAGAGTCACACCCTCTGCAATCACATCGCGTCCACTCGCAAAAGCCTCCAGCACCGCCGCCCCCAGAGCAGTATGCGGCTCGAAGATCTCTTCCAACCGCTGCCCAACCATATTGTCATCAGACTTATTCAGAAAGTGGGCCACCGCGTCCGAAACCATCACCGCCCGCTCATCCGCCGTAAATAGAAGCACCCCATCTCGCAGCGTATCCAGCATCTGATTCAGATTCGCCTGCAGCGCTGTATAACCAGCCTCCTTGCTGCGCATCTGTTCGCCCAGCCGGTCAATTGTCTTCGCCACACGAACCACCGCATCGCTTCCCCCGCCAGCTGCATCAAGAGCCAGCGGCGCACTCCCCCCAACTCCACCTGCCGACAGCGTCAGATGCTCCAGTTGCCGGCTGATCTGTTCAATCGGTACCAGCGCAATATTCGCAAGCAGTCCCGCCGCCAGCACGGATGCCAACCCCGCCAGCATCGCAAATATCAGCGCCGCCCGCAGCCACGGAGCATTCGAATTGCGCAGAAACGTAGACCGCACCCCCACATGAACCATCAGAAAGGGCTTCCCGTTCCGCTCCAGGGACTGCGTAATATCCAGTACCCCCGGCTTCCCGAACACCTCGCGAATCTGGTTCACAAATGAGCCGTCACGCACGCTCCCCAGGCTCTTTCGAAAAGACGCCTGTTGGTCCAGTGAATCAGGATCCGTACTGACCAGCGTCATCCCATGCGCATCGGTCACACTCACATCCTGCACCGTCGGCGAGTAGCGCACCACCGCGTTCATCACATCCGCCAGAGGATCACTGCTCCGTAGCGCGTCCGTCACCGCATCATGCAACGCCTCATCCGTTCGGTCCACCGGAGGGTGCTGTCTCAGCCCAGTCTCCACCCCTTGCCGCGTCATCAGCAGCACTTCATGGGCCAGCACTTCATTGCTCGCAGCCGTCTGCTCGATTCGCTGCCGAAGCAACTCCGCCACGAACATCGAAGACAGCACCAGCACGATCGCTAACGCCAGCCCCGTCACCGAAAGCACCAACTTTGTCTTCAGCCGCATCCTTACTCCGTCACTGCTGAAGCCGCGCTCGAATACTCTTTCAACTTGTTCTGCAGTGTCTTCGCGCTTATCCCCAGTATCTCCGCCGCTCGAGTCTTATTGTTGTGCGTCGACTCCAGCGTCTTCAGAATCAGCTGTCGTTCCGCCTCATCCACCGTTGTCCCTACCTCAACATGCAACGTCTTTTGATCGTTCAAATACCGTTGCGCTTCTGCCACCACGTCGCTCGAAGCCACCGGTCGAGATCCAGAATCCCCCTGCTGCCGCTGCCGTGCCGGCGGAGGAGCAAATCCAGGCTCGCCAAAATGCGGTGGCAGATGCTCAATCCCGATCAGCCCCGTACCAGCCAGAATCGTCGCCCGTTCAATCGTGTTACGCAACTCACGCACATTTCCCGGCCACGAGTACTCCTCCAGCCGCCGCAACAGGTTGTCCTTCATACCCGAAACAGTGCAGTGGTGCCGCTCGTTCATGTCGTCGATCATCTTCTCCGCAATCGCCGCCACGTCCATCAAATGCTCCCGCAGCGGAGGCATCTGAATGTTGAACACATTCAGCCGGTAATAAAGGTCTCCGCGCAGCTCTCCGTTGGCCACCGCCTGCTCCGGATCCTTGTTAGTCGCCGCCACCACCCGCACATCCACTGGCGTCTCCACCTTGCTCCCCAGACGCCGCAACTTCCGGTCCTCCAGCACCCGCAGCAACTTCGCCTGCGTAGCTGCCGGCATCTCACCAATTTCGTCCAGCAGCAGAGTCCCCTCTTCAGCCAGCTCAAAGCAGCCCGCCCGGCGCTCCAACGCCCCGGTAAACGCGCCTTTTTCGTGTCCGAAGATCTCGCTCTCTATCAATGTCTCGGGAATCGCCGCGCAGTTCACAGCGACAAACGGCTTCGTCCGGCGCGCACTCAGCTCATGTAACGCGCGTGCCACCAGTTCCTTGCCTGTGCCGCTCTCTCCCGTCACCAGAACGCTCACATTCGACGGCGCTACCCGTTCAATCAACGAGAAAATATCCCTCATCTGCGGCGAAGTCCCCACCAAAGGCCCTAGCACCCCGCTATCCCTCAACTGCCGACGCGTCACCTCCAGCTCAACATCAGACTCCCGCTGACGGCTCGCATTCTGCAGAATCGTCCGCAGCCGTACCGGATCCACCGGCTTCGGAATGTAGTCGTACGCCCCCATCCGCATCGCTTCAACAGCCGATTCAATCGATCCCTGCGCCGTTAGCATCACAACTGCGATCCGCTGCTGTATCTCACCAATCCGGCTCAGCAGCTCCATCCCATCCATCCGCGGCATCTTCAGGTCCGTCACCACAATCGACGGAGCCCACTGCTGGATCTTCTCCAGCCCCTCCATCCCGTCAGCCGCGCACTCTGCCCGATAACCCCAGCTCTCAATTAGCTCTGTCAACCCCGTGCGGGCATGCAACTCGTCCTCGACTATCAATACCTTTTCCAATGCTCGTTCCATCCGTTCTTACAAATTCTCGCATCAAATATGCTGGAAACCTAGTTGGATGCACGCTGGACCTCTCGCGCTCCCCTTCACGCGAGAAAAACCGCAGATCGACTCGATTCGTCCAAGATTCGTCGCTATCCGCCCCCACACACCAGCTACACGCCCACCCCTTCCGTTAGACGTAACCAACCGGCAATATATGCTTAAGCCATGCTCGACCCAGAGATCACCCCCCAGGAATTTCTTCAGCAGCGTTCCAAACCCAATCCTCCCATCCTCCTCGATGTCCGCGAGCCCTGGGAGTTCCAGACCGCCAGCCTTCCCAACTCCATCCTCATGCCCATGGGAGAGATCACCTCACGCGCCCACGCAGAACTCGACCCCGACCAGCCCATAGTCGTCCTCTGCCACCACGGCCAGCGCTCCCTCTCAGTCACCATGTGGCTCCGCCAGCAGGACTTCACCCACGTCCAATCCCTGGCCGGAGGCATCGACGCCTGGTCCCGCACCATCGACCCAGGCATTCCGCGCTACTAACCCACCTAACCACCAATACTTCCCACCTGAAGCCCTTCCAGCAGCGCGAGGTTATACTGCCTCGTGCTCGCGAGGCTCCTTTTGCGCGCTGCAAGCTAGCCCTAAGCATTCACTTTCCCCGCAAAGGATCATATAGTGACCAACTTCTCCCGCCGTACCTTCGCCCGGCTCTTCGGTGCCACCGCCGCAGCCTCCTCGCTTCCCCTTCCCGCCCTCGCCGCCGGATTCAAAGACGCCATCCCCCAGCCCCTCACTCCCACCACCCATCACTTCCCCCAGGGCTTTCTCTGGGGATCCGCCACCGCCTCCTATCAGGTTGAAGGCGCAGTCAACGAAGACGGCCGTGGCCCCTCCATCTGGGATACCTTCTCCCACACCCCAGGCAAGACCGCCTTCGGAGACACCGGCGACGTCGCCGACGACCACTTCCATCGCTACGCAGAAGACATCCAGATCATGAAGAACCTGGGCGTTAAAACCTACCGCTTCTCCGTAGCCTGGTCCCGTGTCTTTCCTAACGGCTCTGGCACTCCCAACCCCAGAGGCCTCGACTTTTACAACCGCATGCTCGACACCCTCCTTGCCGCCGGTATCCAACCCTACTGCACCCTCTACCACTGGGACCTCCCCCAAACCCTCCAGGACAATGGTGGATGGGAGAACCGCGACACCGCCCAGGCCTTTGCCGACTACGCTGGCTACACCGCCGCCCACCTCTCCGACCGTGTCAAGCACTTCATGACCATGAACGAGATTCGGACCTTCGTCGAACTCGGATACCGCGATGGAGTCCACGCCCCCGGCCTCAAGCTCACCGCCGCCCGAGTCGCCCAACTCAATCACTACGCCGTCCTCGGCCACGGCCTTGCCGTCCAGGCGATCCGCGCCTCAGCCAAGCCCGGCACCAAGGTCGGCCTCGCCGAGAACGCCATCCCCACCGCCCCCGTCATCGAGACCCCAGAACACATCGAAGCCGCCACGCGCGCATACCGTCTCATCAACGCTAGCTTCCTCACCGTCATCATGGAAGGACGCTACCACGACCTCTACCTCAAACAACTAGGCTCCGACGCACCTAAATTCACCGCAGCGGAGATGAAGACCATCGGCAGCCCCGTGGACTTTCTGGGCCTTAACGTCTACAACCCCGCCTATATCCGCGCCAGCAACTCCGAGAAAGGCTACGAAGTCGTCCCATCCCCAGCCTCTTACCCGCACATGTACAGCCCATGGCTCGAATTCGGCCCCGAAGGCATCTACTGGTCGCCAAAGCTCGCCACCAAGCTCTGGAACGTCAAGGAAATCTTCATCACAGAGAACGGCGCCTCCTCCACCGACGTCCTCACCCCAGAGGGCGAAGTCTACGACACCGACCGCGTCATGTTCCTCCGCAACTACCTCACCCAACTCCACCGCGCCGTCTCCGAAGGCGTCCCAGTCAAGGGCTACTTCCTCTGGAGCCTCCTCGACAACTACGAGTGGGCCGACGGCTACAGCAAACGTTTCGGTATCCACTACGTAGACTTCACCACCCAGAAACGCACCCCCAAACTAAGCGCTAAGTTCTACAAGGAAGTCATCGCCCGCAACGGCCTGGCCTAGTCTCACAGCACTCCAAATGTCCGTTACATATCAAATGAAGTGTCATCCTAAGCGAAGTCGAAGGATCTGCTTCTGAACTTATCCTTGTTCTTGCTCTTTCCGCTATCATCAACGCAATCCCCGGAGGCACCATGCGTAAGTTCGTCCTGGCTCTCTTCCTCTGCGTCGTCTCAACCGCCATGGCGGCCCCCCACCATAGCGTCTACGACTTCACGCTCAACTCCATCGACGGCAAACCCACCAGCTTCACCCAGTACCACGGCAAAGTCCTCCTCCTCGTCAACGTAGCCAGCCGCTGCGGCTTCACGCCCCAATACACCGCCCTCGAAGCCCTCTACGAAAAATACAAAGACCGCGGCCTCGTGATCGTCGGCGTCCCCGCCAACAACTTCGGCGGACAGGAACCCGGCACCAACGCCGAGATCAAGACGTTCTGCACCAACAAGTACCAGGTCACCTTCCCCATCATGTCCAAGGTCTCCGTACTAGGGGACGACAAAACGCCCCTCTACCAGTTCCTCACCGACAAATCCGCAAACCCCACCATCGCCGGAGAAATCAAGTGGAACTTCACCAAATTCCTCTTTGACCGCAACGGCAAACCCGTAGCCCGCTTCGAGTCAGCCGTCACCCCCGACTCCCCCGAAGTAGTCTCAGCCGTCGAAGCCGCTCTCAAGCAATAGCTCAAGCAGCGAAGTAGGTCTGATCCCAGTCCTACTTCGCTCGCGGATGCGTCTCGTCATAAACCTTCTGCACCTGACCCACCGTCAACTGCGTATACCGCTGCGTAGTCGACAGCCGCTCATGCCCCAGCATCTCCTGAATCGCTCTCAGGTCAGCACCCTCTTCCAGCATGTGCGTTCCAAACGCATGTCGCAGTGTATGCGGATGCACATCCGCCGCCAGCCCCCGGCTCAGCGCAATCGCCTTCACAATCCGCCCCACACTCCGCGTCGTCAGCCGGCAATCACTCCCTCGCATCCGCAGATTAGTCACCAGCGGGCCCTCATGCACTAGCTTGCCCTTACCAGCCGCTACCAGCTTCGCCTCCCGCAGCGGCAGAAACACCCTCAGCGCCACCGCAGCCTCATCCCCCAGCGGAACCAGCCGCTCCTTCTTCCCCTTACCCCGCACCAGAATCGCATCGTTCTTCCACTGCACATGCTGCATATCCAGCCCCACCAGCTCTGAGTTCCGAATCCCGCACCCATACAGCAGCTCAAAGATCACCCGATCCCGCTCCGGCCACGCCGCCGCCTCTTCCCCGCCCTTCTTCTCCGAACCAGCCCCGCCTTCCAGTGAATCCAGCACCCGATTCACCTCTTCCATACTAGGAACCCGCGGCAGATGCTTCGGCAGCTTCGGGGTACTCACCAGCAGCGCCGGATTCTGCGCCACCTTCCCCTCCTTCGCCAGCCACTTGAACCAGCTCCTCACCGCCGCCAGCGCCCGCGCCGCACTCGCCTTCGTCAATCCCCGCTCATACAGCAGCCCCAGATAGTTCCGGATGTGCAGATGCTCCACAGCCCCAATCCCAGCATCCTTCCCCAGCGTCTCCCCTAGATACGCAGCAAAGCTCCGCACCTCCCGCGCATACGCCCGCACCGTATGCTCCGACGCGCCGCGCTCATTCGCGATCATCGTCAGGAACCGCTCCGCTAGTTCCTCAAACTCGCTCAACTTGCCACCACTCGCCGCTTCCCTCTCGGATGATGCTCCCGGTGCACCGCCTTCAAATGCCCTAGCGCCACATGCGTATAAACCTGCGTCGTAGCAATATCCGCGTGCCCCAGCAGCGTCTGCACGCTCCTCAAGTCCGCTCCATGCTCCACCATATGCGTCGCGCAACTATGACGCAGCTTATGCGGACTCGCACTCTTATTCGTCGACCGAACCATCTCCCAAACCCACTGCCGCGTCAGCGCATTCCCCCGAACACTCAAAAACAAAGCCCGCTGCACCCCACCCCGCACCAACCCCGGCCGCCCCATCTTCATATACCGCTCCAGAGCCTCCACCGCGCTCCGCCCCAGCGGCACAATCCGTTCCTTATCGCCCTTGCCTCGCACCTGAGCCCGAGCCTGATCGAGATGCACATCCTCTTCCCGCAGCGCCACAATCTCCCCCACCCGCAGCCCACCGGCATACAGCAACTCCAGAATCGCGTGGTCCCGCAGCGCCAACCCATCCGCATCCGCTGCCCGAGCAGCAACCCCTGTCACCTCCAGCATCTCTGCCACCTCGCTCTCTGCAAGGCTCTTCGGCAGCACCTTCCAACTCGCTGGAGTCTCCACATTCACCGTCGGATCGTGCGCAATCCTCTTATCCAGCAGCAGCCACCGAAAGAATCCCCGCAGACAGCTAAGCTTCCGCGCAATCGACCGCGACTCCACCCCATGCCCCCGCAGTCCTTCCATAAATCCGCTCACATCGGCCTGCGCCGCCGTCATCAGCAGTCCATCCCGCCCCTCGACATGCTCCGCAAACTGTTCCAGGTCACGCTGGTACGCTTCACACGTCGCCGGACGCATCCCCTTTTCCACCCGCAGATACGCAACAAATTCCCGCACCGTCCGTGCGTTTCCCGACACCTGGCCCTGTGACTGCATAGAACACGATTATCTGCGCCCTCACCCCGCAAATCTCTACCATCAAAGCCGCAGTACCCACCTAGCTAGCACCAAATTCGCCACTTCCCAACCAGCCAGTCTCAGTACCCCATCCTCACCCATCACCACTGATAAACTAACCCTAGTCATGTTTGAAAACCTAAGCGACAAACTACAGCGATCCTTTAAGAACCTCCGCGGCCAGGGCACCATCACCGACGAGAACATCTCCGACGCCGTCCGCGAGATACGCCTCGCCCTCCTCGAGTCCGACGTCAACCTCAACGTCGTCAACGAACTCGTCGAGCACATCCGCACCCGCGCCATGGGAACCCAGGTCACCACTGCCCTGTCCCCCTCCGAGCAGATCGTCAAAATCGTCCACGACGAACTCGTTACCCTCCTCGGCAAAGACACCGCCCGCTTCCGCACCGCCTCCCAGCCCCCCAGCGTCGTCCTCATGGCTGGCCTGCAGGGCTCCGGTAAGACGACCACCTCCGGCAAGCTCGCCGCCTGGCTCAAAAAGGGCGGTCACCGCCCCATGCTGGTCTCTGTCGACGTCTACAGGCCCGCCGCCCGCGAGCAGCTAGCCATCGTCGCCCGCTCCACCGGCTCCAACATCTACGAGGGAGACCTCAAGGGCGAAACCCCCAACACCGACCTCGTCCTCCGCCTCGCAAAGGAAGCCAAGCGCGAAGCCGCCAACTACGGCTGCGACATCCTCATAGTCGACACCGCCGGACGCAACCAGATCGACGCCGCCCTCATGGACGAGATGGCGCTGCTCAAAAAGCTCCTCAACCCATCCGAAATCCTCTTCGTCGCCGACGCCATGACCGGCCAGGACGCCGTCAACTCCGCCAAGGCCTTCAACGACCTCCTCACCATCACCGGAGCAGTCCTCACCAAGATGGACGGTGACGCCCGCGGAGGCGCGGCCCTCTCCATCCGCCACGTCACCGGCGCACCCATCAAGTTCATCGGAACCGGCGAAAAGCCCGATGCCTTCGAACCCTTCCACCCCGACCGCATCGTCTCCCGCATCATGGGCATGGGCGACATCGCCACCCTCCTGGAGCGCGCCGAAGAAAAACTCGACCGCGGCAAGGCCGAGCAGTTCGCCAAGAAAGCCCTCTCCGGCGACGGCTTCTCCCTCGACGACTTCCGCGAACAGCTCCGTCAGATCAAGAAGATGGGCTCCATGCAGTCCATCCTCAAGATGCTCCCCTCCGTAGGACCCTTCGCCGGCATGGCCAAAGCCGCCGAAAGCGTCGACGAAAGCCAGTTCACCCGCGTCGAATCCATCATCAACTCGATGACCAACAAAGAGCGAGAGAACCACGAGATCATCTCAGGCAGCCGACGCAAACGCATCGCCCGCGGCTCCGGCACCACCGTCCAGGACGTCAACAACCTCCTCCGCCAATACGCCCAGATGCGCAAAATGTTCAAGATGATGGGCGGCGGCGGTGGCATCAAAGCCCAACAACGCATGATGTCCCAAATGCAAGGCAAACAACGCTTCGGCCGGTAAATCATTTCTTCGAATATTAAGTTCAATAAGACAAGCTGCTTGCTTCCGGCTTTATTAGCATCACCAGATGATTTGAAACTTTTAATTCCGCTCAATGCAGCTGCTAGGGAGGAAACTGACGCAATGAGACAGGCGCGGGGGATGTTAATAGCCGAAGCGAGGCACTGCATTTTCTCGTTCTGTGTTTTTGCAATACTCAGATCATCTCTAAGTTGGGCGCAAGAAACTCCAGCATGTCTCGATGGATTTTGTATTGGGCAGAGTATCCGGGATGCTCGCTTTGACAAAACCCAATGGATAGAGCCTAAAGAAGGTTTTTCAAAAGCTAAATGTACGGGAGTAGGATGTCTGCCTGAAAACGCCTTTCGCGGCTATACACCTGAAGATCAGGCTAAGCTTGCGGAGGCACTTAGTTGGAAATATGGCCTGAACGCTTATAACGTAATTACAAAACAAAACCTCGAAATACTTCGTCGATACAGGTACGAGTGCGATCTTACCCCACGAGGAATATGGGGAGAGAGACGTTTCATCGGGGCCTATCAAAGCACTCCCAGTCGGTATCTAACTGTAGTGGGGTTGAGGCTCATCCACGGTGAACTTACCGTTTACAGGCTAGCTAGGCAATACCCTTACCAAAATCAAAACGAGCTCGCATCTCTAGCCAGGGAATTAGGCGGCGAGTACAGAAAGCGGTTGCTGCTTTACGGCTATCTCAGCTCTAATGCATATTCTGATGTAATAGAACAGCATAAAGACGGCTGGTTTGCCCGCAGCACTTTGTTCAATCCTACCGATCTATCCGATAATGCAGCGGAATTGGTGCTGATTGACCCCAAGACGCGCACCTTACTACAACCATCCTCAATGCCCGAAAGCGGAGAAATCAAACCGCTACCCGTAAATCTACCCCTAGCTTGTAACAGGTCGTTACCGCTTCAATAGAGAAAAATGAAGTAACCGGGTGCTCATACGGTATAAGCACCGAGACGTGATGGCGCTCCGAGTAAAGGCTCAACCTTCAATAAAATGCAAACAGTCTTCCGTTAAGATGCATTCACAACAGCGCTGCAAATATTGCACTCCAGTACCTGCTTTTTCATAACGAGCAACCAGCCGAGCAGTCCCGATACAAAAAATGCTAGCCCGAGAAAAATGGAGAATCCACCCGCCAATCCGGCTGCAGCATCATTATTCAATCGCGAAGCAGAAGAAATCTCTAAGAACATTATGGCGCTAACAATGACTCCCAAGACAGAAGGAACAAGCAAAACATAGCCGATAAAGACCACGGGACCAGACATTCGATATTTCTTTCTCTGGATCAGCGAACCCTTGTCACAAATCTTGCAGCTTATGTGCATCTCTCAACACCTCCAGACCTTTGAGAATCTATCACATAGTAGGCACTTTACGGCCCTGGGGTTTCGGCGGATGGCCCGTACATGAGAAAGCACCGATACCCTCGGATGCCCCATTCATGCAGTTTCAAAGCGCAAACCATTTTCCTCCAAGATTCGCCGACCAAATCAAAAGGTACGATAAAATACCTTCAAGACGGCCACCCATGATCGACATCACCAAAGACATCCAGCCCCTCACCACCTTCCGCAATAACTCCGTCGAGTTCATGCAGCAGCTCAAAGCCACCCAGCGCCCCATCATCCTCACCGTCAACGGCAAACCCGAAGCCGTCGTCCAGGACGCCGCCGCTTACCAGCGCCTCCTCGACCTCGCCGCCGCAGCCGACGTCAACGAAGGCATCCGTCAAGGTCTCGAAGACATGCGGGAAGGCCGCACCCGCCCGCTCAAAGAAGTCTTCGACGACATGAGAAAGAAATATGACATACCGCGTTGAGGTCACCACCGTCCCACCCCTCACTGCACGTTGCGCTCTTCCGTAATCTTCCATTCCCCGTCGATGCGCTTCACCTTTAACAGGGTCCCGACGAAATCTTCTCTCACATTAGCGTCCCCGGACAGGACCATGAAATGTCTCATGGCCTGTATGCTGGCGCCATCTTTGGTCTGGCGCACAACCTTGACGTCCTCGACCTTTAGCGTCGTCGTTGCATCCTTCTTCTTGATTGAATCTTCCTTGAGAGCCAGCAGAAAAGCATGGCTAACGTGCGGCGTCCGTAAATACCAGGTCACCGGATCGGCATAGTATGCCGCCTGAACAACTGCATCTCTCCCCTCCTCCGCCGCCGCCCAATGCTGGAGCCACACCGTCAGATCCTGCTCATACAACCCACTCAATGGGTTCGGTGCAACCACAACCGCAACCGGCGGCGGCGCCACACGCAAAAAGTCCACCCCCCATCCCGCCGCCCATCCCACCACGCATCCCACCGCCAGCGTCGCCGACAGCACCTGAGCCATCTTTCGCGCCCGACGCTTTGTTGCCTCAGCCTGCTCCTCCCAATCCTTCCGCGGCAACTTTACTGGCGCCACGTACACCCGTTCAGTGTTTACCTCTTCAGTCGCGCTGATCTTCTCCGCAACCACACCACTAGCCCGAGTACTCACCACAGCTTTCACCGCAGCAGACTTCTCCAGACCAAAATCCTCCAGATCAACTCTCTCCGGGACAGCAGTCTCCAAAGCATCCGTAGCCAAAGCCTTTGCCTGAGTAAATTTGCCCTCATATCTCTCGTCAGCCCCACCCACCGCGCTTACAGCCAGCACCCGCCTCCCATCCGCCGCCCCCCCCACTTCCACCACCGGAACACTAGGGACTTCCTTCCTGACCTCGGCAGCCCAGGCCTTCGGCTCAATCACCGCATCATCCACCGCCGGAGCACCCCAAACTTCCTCCCTGACCTCGGCAGCCGCCGCACTGGGCTCAATTGTGCCTTTCACCTCAGCATGCGGCTCCCCTGCTGGCCCGAAATCTCCCAACTCCACTCTCGCCTTGCCCATCGCACCCAGAATCTTGCGGCGGACCACATCGTCCTGCGAAACCGTCCCCAGCAGCCCGGATGCCTGATAGTTCACATCTACCGTCACACACGTTCCGGCCCCCGCCGCCGTCGCTAGAAAAATCGACTTGTCGTTACCATTCTTCGCCACCGGCGATGGTCCTATCCCAAACGCCATCAACTGGTTGCTTGACCGCTCAACACGCTTCGCCAATGGGCGTAGGTTCGCCTCCAGCGTACTCATCACCAGTTCCAAATCGTTGGCGCCTAGGACTTCGTTGATTTGAAAATGCACAGCATCTACGACCTGCAAAATGCAGGCCCCTCCGTTAAAATGCAGGGCCCTCCGTTCAATTCAATTGAGATATTGAGATGCATTCTGACGGGCGCGGGTTATCAGCCGAACTCGAGGCAGACCTTACACAGCCAAAGCCGAAACTGGAACAGAGGAACAAATCATGGAACCAGCTCACCGAAGCCGAGATCAGCACACTCGCAGACCAGTCCTAGGCCAAGGTCCGGGCGGGTGGCCATTCATCCAACTTCATCGGCCAGCCCTCACCCTCCTTCACCATCCGCACAATCCCAATCTCTTCCCCACCGCCCACCGGCACCGCAATCCGCCCCACCTCCCGATACCCCTTCAACGCATACAGCGCCACACCCGTCAGCGTGCTTCCCATCTCAAACCGCCGAAACCCTGCTGTCCGAGCACCAGCCTCCGCAGCCTGCAGCAACAAACTCCCCAGCCCCTGCCGCGCAAACTTCGGATGCACAAAGATCGCCCGAACCTTCGCCGCATCCACCGCCGGGTCGAGCCTCGACTCGCTCACCGTATGCGGGTCCGCCTTCTCCAACTGGTGGTCGCCTCCATACAGCGTCTTCCGAAAGCTCCACCCGCCACACCCCGCCAACTCCCCACCCTCAGCAAAAGCCACGAAGTAAGTCCCATCCGCAACCAACTGACTATCCACCGTAAACACCGTAGCCAGCGCCCCCTCAATCTCCGCACCCGAGTAGTCCGCCGCCTGCAACCCACGCACCGACGCCCCAATCAGCTCACGAATCCCCGCAACGTCCCCAGCTGTAGCCACCCGCAAACCAAAGCTCGCCATCCGCCCAGTATAAAAGGCACACTCCTCCCCAACTCAAAACGCCCTCAAGCAACGCATTCAATACCGCCATCACGGCACCATCAAAATCTGCATCTCACTCTCTACGCGGTGATTATTCGTCGCATTGGAGAAACAGAATGCTTATTATCCTTGTCGTCCTGATCTTGCTCTTCGCCTTTGGTGGCTATCGAATGGGTCCAGGACTCGGCCACTACGGTGGCGGCGGAATCAGTCTCATCCTCACCATCATCCTCATCCTGCTCCTCCTCAGGGTCATCTAGGCCCGCAAGATTCACACCGGCTTCGCGCCTCGCGTCAGGCCGGTTGCAACACCCATCAGGCTCATCCCTAAACCACTTGCCCGGAAATCTTCGACAGCATACACTCCTCACCATGTGCAGACCTGCTCTTAAACTCCTCGCCCTCCTCCTGCTCCTTCCCTTCGCCGCCACCTCACTTCATGCTCAGGACTGGGCCAAAGCCCGCCTCGAGGCCTCTCCTCGCCACCGCGAGTGGGTTCCCCTCAAACACGGCAACCGCACCGTCCAGGCCTACGTCGTCTATCCCGAAGTCAAAGGCAAAGTCCCCGTCGTCATCCTCATCCACGAGATCTTCGGCCTCTCCGACTGGGCCCGCGAGATGGCCGATGAGATCGCCGCCGCCGGCTACATCGTCATTGCTCCCGACCTCCTCTCCGGCTTCGGCCCCAACAACGGCGGCTCCAGCGCCTTCCCCGACCAGGAAGCCACCGTCAAGGCCATCTCCGCCCTCGACCCCGCCGGCGTCACCGCCGACCTCGACGCTGCAGCCGACTACGCCAAGACCATCCCCTCCGCCAACGGCAAACTCACCGTGGCCGGCTTCTGCTGGGGCGGCAGCAAATCCTTCGCATTCGCCACCCATCGTCACGATCTCTCCGCCGCCTTCGTCTTCTACGGCACCCCTCCGCCCGACTCCGAACTCAGCAAAATTACCGCCCCCGTCTACGGCTTCTACGCCAGCAACGACGCCCGCATCGGCGCCACCGTCCCCGGCACCATCGTAGCCATGAAGGCCGCAGGCAAGAAATATGAACCCATCACTTACGACAGCGCAGGCCACGGCTTCATGCGCGCCGGCGAAGACCCCACCAACACCGTCGCCGGCAACAAGACCGCTCGCGAGCAAGCCTTCACCCGCCTCACGACCATCCTCCAGCAGATCAGCAGCGGCAAGCCCACCGCCTCCCTCACCACGCCCCACAGCTCCCACACCCTCAAAGCCTCCGTCAAACCCGCCAGCCAGGTCCTCTGCCACGACCCAAACATGCAGATGCCCCAACAGATAAGCCAGATGTCCGGCTCCATGTAGCTCAAATCCTGATCAATCCACACAACTACAGCAAAATGAGGCTGCTCTTCCACCAGAGAGCAGCCTCATCTGTTCCAGTCCCGGGTCTTTAGTCATCCCGTCAGGCCCCTCCCCCTTGACACGCGCGATATAGATAACTCAGTCACTCAGTCCGGCGCAAGCCGGACTGCCCTATTTAAGTCGGCAATCCTCTACACCAGGTCCGAACCTAAAGTCTTTCTTTCGAAGACTTTGACACACTTACCGGGGGAGAGGGGGTACCATGTCCTCCACCACGAAAAGATCCCTCAGCATGCGCCTTACCAGACGGCCCCGCCATCATCAACGCTCTCGGCACCTCCAGCCCGCAAAACATCTCTGCGAAAATAGTTAGAGATGCCACTTCAGGACCAGCTCGACGCTATCACCGCCAACACCCGCAAGCTCGTGCAGGCGGACCGGCTCGCGATCTCCGAGCAGGCCACCGCAGACCTATTCAACTCCGGTATCGAAGACCGCATCCTCCCCGTCGGTGCGCAGGCCCCGTCCTTCTCACTCCAGGACGCACTCACCGGAAAGCTAGTCCGCTCTAGCGACCTCCTCCCCCTCGGCCCCCTGGTCATCAACTTCTTCCGCGGCCGCTGGTGCCCCTACTGCGTCACCGAACTCGAAGCCTGGCGCGACCTCCAACCCGACGTCCGCCGTCGCGGCGCCCTCTTCGTCGCCATCTCACCCCAGACCACCCGTCAGAACGACTTCACTCTCCAGCAGCACGGCCTGCCCTTCCCTCTCCTGTCAGACCCCGGTGCCGCCGTCGCAGCCCAATTCGGCCTCGCCTACACCGTCCCCGAACCACAGCGCCACTACTACCAGAGCATCCTCATCAATATCCCTTTCAACAACGCAGGCCTCAGCTACCACAACGCCACCGAAGCAAGCTGGCGACTCACCCTCCCCGCCGTCTTCGTCATCAATCAGGACAACATCATCGCCTTCGCGGAAGCCCACGCCGACTTCCGTGTCCGCCCCGAACCCACCGAAGTCCTCGCTGCTCTCGACACCTTAGTTTGAAATAAAAATGCTCGCCCATAAGGACGAGCATCTCACTTCCATTCCGCTTACTTGTTCTTCCGATACTTCCGAATCAGACTGTTGGTCGACGAGTCATGCGATCCCCCAGACTCAGCAGCACTCTCCAGCTCGCCAAGAATCCGTGTCGCCAGCACCTTGCCCAGTTCCACGCCCCACTGATCAAACGAGTCGATGTTCCAGATTGCTCCCTGTGTAAAAACCGCGTGCTCGTACATCGCGACCAGCTTGCCCAGCACCTCCGGCGAAATGCAGTCGGCCAGAATCGTATTCGACGGACGATTCCCCTCAAACACACGATGCGGCACCAGCCAGCCAGCTGTACCTTCAGCCTTCACCTGCTCCGCTGTCTTGCCAAAAGCCAGCGCCTCAGCCTGAGCAAACACGTTCGCCATCAGCATGTCATGGTGCCGTCCCAACGGATTCAGCGTCTTGTAAAAACCGATGAAATCGCACGGAATCAATCGCGTCCCCTGATGGATCAGTTGATAGAACGAGTGCTGCCCATTCGTACCCGGCTCGCCCCAATAGATCGGTCCTGTCTCAGTGGTCACATGCGTTCCATCCAGAGTCACACGCTTCCCGTTGCTCTCCATCGTCAACTGCTGCAGGTACGCCGGAAACCGCTTCAAATACTGCTCATACGGCAGAATCGCAACCGTCTGTGCATCGAAAAAGTCCGTATACCAGACAGTCAGCAGCCCCAGTAGAACTGGCAGATTCTTCTCAAATGGAGTCGTCCGAAAGTGCACATCCATCTCGTGAAATCCAGCCAGCATCGCGCGGAAGTTCTCCGGCCCAATCGCCACCATCGTCGACAGCCCGATCGCCGAATCCATCGAGTACCGGCCACCAACCCAGTCCCAGAACCCAAACATATTCTCGATGTCGATCCCAAACTTCCCTACTTCTTTCGCATTCGTCGAGATCGCCACAAAATGCTTCGCGATCGCCTTCTCGTCACCACCCAGCCCAGCCAGCGCCCACTCCCGCGCGGAGTGCGCATTCGTCATCGTCTCCTGCGTCGTAAACGTCTTCGAAGCCACAAGAAACAGCGTCTCATCCGCGTTCAGATCCTGCACCGCCTCCGCAAAATCCGAGCCGTCAACATTCGAAACAAACCTAAAGTTAAGATCGCGCTGGCTATAGTGCTTCAAAGCCTCATATGCCATCACAGGCCCAAGATCCGAGCCGCCAATTCCGATGTTCACCACATTCCGAATCTTCTTGCCCGTGTAGCCTTTCCACTCCCCGCTGCGCACTCGCTCAGCGAAACCGGACATCTTCTCCAGAACCGTATGCACTGCCAGAACCACATCCTCGCCGTCCAGGACAATCGACTCACTCTTCGGCGCACGCAGCGCAACATGCAGAACCGCCCGATTCTCCGTGATATTAATCTTGTCGCCCCGGAACATCGCCTCGATCTTCTCGCGCAGTCCCGACTCTGCCGCCAGTTGCACCAGCAGTTTCAAAGTCTCGTCGTTAATGCGGTTCTTCGAGTAATCAAGCAATATCCCGCCCGTCTCTACGACCAACCGCTCGCCGCGAGTTGGATCCTCCTCAAAAAACTCTCGCAGATGTTTATCGCGAATCTGCTGAAAATGAGCCCCAAGGGCCTTCCATGCCGGGCGATCGCCGAGAGGTACAACTTGTGTTGTCTGCATAGCTTCACTTCTCCTTTATTGATACCGCTCTTTGTGCATGGATCTAATTTAAATGCGTCGATCTAGTTTAGATCCGAGAGCGATCATCTGTTGAAATCCTCGCCGCCTTCGCTCTGGCAACCCGGCTGAGTCCGACACTTGCCAGTCCATCATCTCCAGCCACCACCAGTTAATTTTCCATTGGTTTGATTGTCATCGCGTCAAACCACAACATCATCAATCGGAGCTTGCCTTAGACCCCGCCGTGCGTTTACCGTAGAAGCAGTCCGGCTATCGCACAACTATTGATCTGCCCGTTCCAAGAGGACCCCGCTATGAGCCTTACCGTCCGCCGCCCTGTTCTCACGGCCGATGCACCCACCTCCCCGGCCATCACCACGCCACCCCCGGCAACACCCAAAGCCTCTCCAGCATCCTCTCTCGACGTCTACGCAGGCGATCCCAACTTCATGACCTCGCTCGCGCGCGGTCTTATCGTCATCCAGGCTTTCACCCAGCAGTCGCCCCAAATGACCATCTCCCAGCTCAGCATCCGTACTGGCCTCTCCCGTGCTGCCGTCCGACGATGCCTCTACACCCTTACCAAGCTTGGATTCGCCGGTGCCGAGGACGGCTCACGCTACTCGCTCCGCCCTCGCATGCTCACCCTCTCCCACACCTACACCTCATCTAACACCCTTTCTACCGCCGCCCAACCCATCCTCGAGCGCATGTCCGCCGCCCACCGCGAATCCTTCTCCGTCGCCACCCTCGACGGTGACGACATCGTCTACATCGCCCGCACCAGTGTCACCCGCGTCATGGCAGTGGATCTCCATATTGGTAGCCGCCTCCCGGCTTACTGCACCAGCATGGGCCGCGTCCTGCTCGCCTATCTCACCCCCGAGCAGTTGGATCAGTACTTCGCTCGCGCCGTCCTCACCCCCCACACCACTCGCACTGTCACCTCGATCGAGAAGCTGAGACTCATCCTCCGCAACGTCCGCAGAAACGGTTACGCGCTCGTCGACCAGGAACTCGAAGTGGGCCTACGCTCCCTGGCCGTACCGGTCTACTCTCCCTCCGGCCGCGTCGTTGCCACCATCAACCTCAGCGGCAACGCCCCCCGCCTCTCCGTCATCGAAATGCAAACCCGCTTCCTCACCCCGCTCCGAAACGCCGCCAACGAACTAGGCGTCTACCTGCGTTAGCCGGACTTCACTTACCGCGCAATCACCCCACCATGCCTCAAACGACGTGTCACCCTCAGCCAGGCGCTCGCGTTTTCGAGCTACTTCAGCGGAGCCGCACACCGCAAAAACGAAGCCCCATGCTCCGCCTCAAGAATCACTTCACCACACCCCACCGGCACCACCACCGCCTGCCCCGGTAACAGCTCAACTTCCTCATTCGGAGTGATCACCGCAACCGTTCCGGACAGCCCCACCAGGCAACCCGGTCCCGTCACAGGCAGCCGAATCTCTTCTAGCTCTTCCAGGTCAAACCGATCCACCGTAAAGTACTGCTCCTCAATCAGCCGGACAAATCCATCCATCTCTCGTGGAGCGACCTTACCCGCACGTGTCGCGAACTTCGTCACTGCCAGTCCCTGCTGCACGTGTAACTCGCGCGGACGCCCATAGTCGAACAGCCGAAACGTCGTATCGCTCGTCTGCTGCGTCTCCAGCAGCACCACTCCGGGCCCGATCGCATGCACTGTCCCCGCATCCACAAAGATCATGTCCCCCTTCACCACCGGAACCTGTACCAGCAGATCTTCCAGAGTCCCATTCGCAATCGCCGCTTCAACCGATGCTGCGGTCGATCCTGCCTTCAGCCCCAGAGCCACTGCAGCTCCCGGCTCCGCCTCCAACACATACCAGCACTCCGTCTTCCCTCGCGGTTGGCCCATCGCCTGCGCCTGCGCATCGTCGGGATGCACCTGCACCGAGAGCTTATCGTTCGGAAACAGTATCTTCACCAGAAGCGGAAACTCTCCGCCCTCAGCCACTCCCAGCAACTCTTCCCCAAACTCTTCCGCCACCAGACCCAACGGCCGGCCCGCCAGTTCTCCTGTCTCCACCTCGGATTCAGGCCCCGTCAACCAGGCCTCTCCCACCAGTTCGTCGGTGCCTGTCGACTCATACCACGGCCGCAGATCCTTCTTTCCCCAAACCCTCTCGCTAAACCAAGGCTTCAACCGAAACGGAGCCAATCCTTCACTTCTCTTAATCATCATCATCATCCTTCTTGGTCTTTCTTCTCCGCTCCAGCAGCGAACCCGGCACCGGCCGGTCGCCCATTGCGTCTCTCCATAGAATAACGTTCAACTTCTGTGCATCCGCTCGGTCCGCATGTCGAAAGTCCATCCTGCTCGACTCCTTCGCCCCGGGTGAATCCTTCGTATTCGCGGTATAGATCAGCCCATTGTCGCGATTCGTCGTGTCCGCCACAAAAGGCTCCTGATCCCCAGTCCCCGTAAACAAACTACTCATCATCGAGCTGAACGCATCATTGTTATTCATCGGCGGCAGGCCCAGCAGAGTCTCCATCGTTCTGATCATGCTTACCGTCGAGTAGAACCGACTGTCCACGAACACTCCGTTATCCTTCGCCTGCGGTGCGTACTTACTCACCACCAGCCCGAGACTCCGGTGCGCATCCACATGATCCGCCCCGTTCTGCGCGTCGTCCTCCAGAATGAAAAACGCTGTGTCATCCCAGTAGGCCGAGTGCGACACCGCCTCGACCGCCCGGCCAACCGCTAAGTCGTTGTCCGCCACCGCAGCCTTGGGCGTCGCCCTTTCCGGTGTAGTCCCCGAGGTATGGTCCGCCGGCAGCCTCAGCAGGATGAAGTTCGGCATCGTGTCCTTCCCTGCCTCACGCGCCGCCACCCACCCCTTCAAATGCCGCAGAAATACCTCGACCCGCACCTGGTCCGGCACCTTCGTGTTGAAGTCCGGCGACTCCGGAGCAAAGTGGCCCACCAACTCCGGCTTCGTCGCAATATTGTTTGCCAGCAGCGGAATTGGCCATGGAAACTTGCTCACTCCACCGCCCCATTCCTCGGGGAAAGTCTCCCCCAGGTTGATCGTTGGACGATCGCAGTGCAACCCTTCCAGCACTGGCCCCTCCTCGGAGCTGCCGCTATGCTTCTCGTCACAAAAAGTCGAAGAGATGTACTCCCCAAAGTGGTACAGCGTCTTCCCATGCCGCGCCAGATTCCCCCACAAATACCCACTCATCGGCTCCACCACATCCGGAATATTCTGCAGCAGCGGATACCCCTTCGCCACCACTCCTTCGTAGTCGTACGTCCTCTGCCCACCCCGATAGTCCTGCTGCCAGATCCGCTCTAGGTAGTCCGTCCCAATCGCCGCCATCGACCACACATGCCCATCACCCGAAACTTCGCCAGAGTCGAAGAAGTTATCCAGCACTCCAAACTGCAGCGCCAGCTTGTGCTGGTTCGGCGTGATGTCCGCCCCATACATCGTCAGGCTCGCATCACCATTCCCCACCGGCTTGCCGTCCTTCTTCAAGTCCCCGAGCAACTGGTCATACGTCCGGTTCTCCTTGATGATGTAGATCACATGCTTAATCGGGCTGGCCCCGCCGCCCGCAAACGCGATCTTCTCCTCCGCAGCTTTCATCCGGTTCGACTCCACAACCTCCGCCGTCCACCGTGGCAACTCCTTCTCCATAGCCTTCATATCCAACGTCGCCAATGAGCCGTACAACAGAGTCGCAATATACGTGCCTGGACTCGTCAACCAGCGATTCCTTGCCGTCTCCTCCGTCTGCCGCTGCGGGGCGCCATTCGGCCCCGTACCCTTGCCCTTGGCCGTCGCGACATACAATTTGCCGTCGCCTGCCACTCCCATCGCCATCGGCATCCACTCCGTCGGAACAAACCCGATCGGCTCAACCATCCCGCGCTTTACCACCTTCGTCGTCAGCCGCCTCGTATCGAACACCGCAATCGCATCTGTTATCGCATTCCCGACATACAGCCGCGACCCGTCCTGGCTCACTGCCAGCGCCTCCGGTTCCGCGCCAAAGTAGGTCTGCCGCGGCAACCGCGTGTCGAAGTACCCCTTCACCTTGAAACTTGGCCCAGCCTGCCCCGCCCCGACACTCACAGCCGCCACAACATCTCGGTTCGCCAACGCCACATACAGCGTCCTTCCATTCGGAGAAATCTCTAGTGCACAAGGATGCGTCCCAGGAGTCGTCGGCCCATCCGGTTTCAGCAGCGCCAGCTTACGCCCCACCTTCCCCTTCACCAGATCAAGCTCAACCACCTCCGAAGCATTCCACAACGCCACAAACGCCCGCGTCCCGTCCTTTGAAACCGCCAGCGCTTCCGGATACACCGAAGGCACAGCATCGTTCTCCGCCAAATCGAACCGTGTCACCACCCCACCCGTAGCTGCATCCATCAACAGCACATCATCCGAGAGGTTATCTGCGACCAGCAGCCGTTCCAGGCCGCCGCCTTCTCGTGGTCCTGGCACCACCGCAATCGCCGCCGGAAAAGGCACTCCCTTGTCTCCTTCCACCCCACCAATCAAACGCGTCTTCCTCCCCCCAGCCAACTGCTGCAGAGGAATACTCAGCAACCGCTCCCGCACTACCTTGCCCGCATCAAATCCATACACCACCACTCCACTCCCAACCCGCGTCTTCCCATCCCCCAGCGGGTCAGTCAACGACCCCATGCTCTCGTACACATGCCTGCCGTCACCACTAAACGCCAGCCCCGAATACAGCGTCTGCTTCGCCTTCAGCGTCGTCCGCTCGTCAGGAAAGTCCACGACCACACCCGTCCGCGTATCCAGCACCGCCAGCGACTGCATATATCCAGACTCGTACGTCCCATACCCGGCATTCACCGTCACCACATATCGCTTGTCCGGCGAAATCGCCATCGACATCGGCAGGCTATTCAGCCGCTGTGGGCTTCCCGGCACAGGCCGCACAATCTGTTTACTGGTAGGCAAATCAATCGCCTGCCCCATCGCGCAGCCTTGGCCCACTGCCAGAACCACACCAGTACACCCCATCGCCATCCATGACCCGCATAGTCTCATCATGACTAACACCCTACCAACTAACACGTATAGCGAGCATTACAAAAGTCTTACACCCGTACCCCCCTGCACCCTGTTAGCGTTCTTATTAGCAGGTTAAGTACTACCCATTTGAGGAACATCACAAAGCCATGACACCGATCACCATTACTCCCCCGGAAGTTTCAAAGCCCGAGCAAAAGCTCCACTTGCTCCCAGCCGCCGTCGAAGTAAAGCAGAAGATCAAGCAGGATCTCCGCATGGGCCGTGCTCACCAGCAGGGTCGCATCAACTGGATCACAAGCATTGCCATGGGACTCTTTCACGTCGGCGCCATCGCTGCGCTCTTCTTCTTCTCCTGGACCAATCTTGCTGCTTTCTTCGTCATGTACTTCTTTGCCATCAATATTGGTATCGGCGTGGCGTATCACCGTCTCCTCACGCACCGCGGCTTCAAGACCCCCAAGTTGGTCGAGTACTTCGTCAGCATCTGCGGTTGCCTCGCCCTTGAGGGCGGGCCCATCTTCTGGGTAGCCACCCATCGCGTCCACCATCAGTTCTCCGATCAGGAAGGCGACCCGCACACTCCCCACGACGGAACCTGGTGGGCTCACGCAGGATGGATCCTCTCAGGCCGTGCCCTGCACTCTGAGACCGCTCTCCTCGGACGCTACGCTCCTGATCTCACCCGCGACCCGTTCCACGTCTGGCTCAGCAAGTTCCACTATGTTCCGCTGGTCGTCACAGGCGTCCTGCAGATCATCATCGGTGCCGCTCTGGCAGGCCCCGGTCACTATCTCCTTGGGGGTCTCAGCATGGTTCTCTGGGGAACATTCCTCCGCGTTACCGTCGGCCTGCACGCCACCTGGCTCGTCAACTCCGCCACCCACCTCTGGGGCAAGCGCCGCTTCGAAACCAAGGACGACTCCCGCAATACATGGTGGGTCGCTCTACTCACAGGCGGCGAGGGTTGGCACAACAACCACCACGCCCATCCCGTCAGCGCCCGCCACGGACTTGCATGGTATGAGTTCGACATCAACTACTACTGCATCTGGCTGCTCAGCAAGGTTGGCCTCGCCGAGAAAATTCAGGTGGCACAGTTCGACAAGAACAATCCAAAACCAGCCGGAGTCTAATCACTCAACTTCCAAAACTAAAGGCCATCATCCAATCAGGATGACGGCCTTTTCTCTATGCAGTATGACGATCTACGCTTCGCCTAAACCTTGGGAGAAAAATCAGTCAGCGCAAGAAACGTCGACTCATGCTTCTCCACAAACGCGCCCCCCGCCTCCGACTCTGCCTTCAACTTCACCCACTCCGGATCCACCTTGAACTTGTCCCAGCTCGCCGTCGCAGCCTCTCTACTCTTATGGCGCAACAAATAGACCAGCGTCCTGCCCTTCAGCGGCTCGTCTGTCGGAGTCCAATAGCCCACACCATGCATCCCCATCCGCGCAAAAATCTTGGTCTCCTTAGTCCGAAATCGCTCTAGAAGCAGATCCAGCTTCCCCTCAAAACAGTGATAGATCCTCAACTCATAGACGCTCCCGGCCTCGTGTGCCTCGCCCGTCGTCTTCGCATTCAGCTCAAGTCCTGTCACGAACGGCACAATAGCTGCCGCCCCCATCGTCTGCAATAACGTTCTTCGATTCATCGCAACATACTAACTTCCTCACCGCTCTCGTGTCTCGTCCCGCTATACTTCCCCCAGAGCCATGAACATCTCTCGACGCCGCGGAACCATCGCCATATTCATCACCCTCGGCGTCTTCCTTACCGGCGTTGCCGTCACCCTCAACATCGGCTGGATCATCCTCAACAAGCGCGCAGTAGCCCTGGCTGTTCTCGGTGTCATCCTCTTCGCCCTCCTCATCGCCGGGGTCGTCCTCAACACCATCTTCCTGGTCCGCGAAATCCGCCGCAACGAGCGTCAAAACTCCTTCCTCAACGCCGTCACCCACGAGCTCAAAACACCCATCGCCTCCATCCGGCTCTACCTCGAAACTCTGCAGCGGCGCCCCACCACCGAAGAACAAAGGCAGCAGTTCTACAACATCATGCTCTCCGACTCGAACCGCCTCCTCGCCACCGTCGAGCAGGTTCTCAAAGCCGGAGAACTTGGCCAGCGCGAACGACAACTCAACCGTGTCGCAATCGATCTGGAACCTATGGTCGCAGACTGCATCGCCATCACCCTGCAGCGCCACCACCTCCCCCCAGAAGCCATCGTCCTCGAGCCGGTACCAGGTGCCGTACGACTCCACACCATCGGCATCCCCGAGGACCTCCGCACCGCCGTCCTCAATCTCCTCGACAACGCCGTAAAATATTCTCCCAAAGGCGTCCATGTTCGCTGCTCTCTCGCCATCACCCGCTACACCTGGGTCACCCTGCGCATCACAGACACAGGTCTGGGACTCGCCCCCAACCAGATCAAACGCATCTTCGACCGCTTCTATCGCGTCCCCGGCCGCGACATGGTCAAGATCAAAGGCACTGGCCTCGGACTCTTTCTCGTCCGAAATATCGCCCGCCAGCATGGTGGAAACGCCACCGCCTCCAGCCCAGGACTCGGACTCGGCACTACTTTCACCATCACCCTGCCTCTTGCCAACCCCGCCAGCCTCCCACCTGCCTCGCCCAGCCTTTCCTAAGTAACGCTGTTTCAGACGTACAATCACTACACGATGTCCGAACCGTGGAGAGCCACGCTGCTCCTCTGGAAATACTTCGCGCTCTCGTTCTCAGCGCTGCTGCCGCTGGTCAACCCGCTGGGCTCAGCTCTGATCTTCCTCGGCCTCGTGGGTTCGGAGCCCATCCACGTCTACCGCTCCCTCGCGCGCAGAATCGCCATCAACACCATCCTCTTCTTTGCCGTCATCGATCTCGTCGGATCCACCATCCTCAATTTCTTCGGCATCTCCCTTCCCATAGTTCAGGTCTCCGGCGGATTCGTCATCGCCGCCATGGGATGGTCTCTCCTGAATCAAAAGGACACCCAGCCAAACGCAGAAAAACTGCAGGCAGCCGCCCAGATAGAGTCCGCAGAAGTAGAAGGCAAACTCATGCAGAAGTCCTTCTATCCCCTTACTTTTCCGGTCACCGCCGGCCCCGGCTGCATTGTTGTCATGCTCACCCTCAGCGCCCACATCCCAAATAAGACCGTTACCCAGTCCATCGTGGCGCATGCCGGTCTCTTCCTGGCCGTTATCGTCCTCAGCGGCATCGTCTATCTCTGCTACGCCCACGCCCCCAGGATCACCTCCGCCATCTCGCCCTCAACCGCTCACGGCATCCTGCGTGTCATTGCGTTTATCCTGCTTTGCATCGGCGTTCAAATCGCATGGAACGGACTCGACCCCTTGCTCTCTGGCATCCTCCGTTAGCACATCGTCTTCGCAGCAAAATCCATCTAAGATTGAAGCCCTATTCCTATGGACACCTTCCCCGCCTCGCCCCTCATCGTAGTCGTCGAAGACGAAGATCACCTCGCCCAGGGACTCATCTTCAACCTTCAGGCCGAAGGCTACTCGACCCACCACGAGGCCAACGGCGACGATGCCCTCGCCTACCTCCTCCACCCCCCACAAAAGATCGGCGCTGTCATCCTCGACTGCATGCTTCCTGGACGTGATGGCTTCTCCATCGTCCGAGCCCTCCGCGAAGCGCAGATCTACACTCCAGTCCTCCTCCTCACCGCCCGCTCCCGCCCCGAAGACATCCTCGAAGGCCTCGAAGCCGGTGCCGACGACTATCTCCCCAAACCCTTTGATCTCAACATCCTCCTCGTCCGTATCAAGTCCCTTCTCCGCCGCACGGCCTGGCAAACGCCATCTAGACCGGAACTCGGCGAGGCCGCGCCGCTCGATCAGCCCGCACCCTACACCTTCAACCACCGCACCATCCGCTTTGACACCCTCGAACTTATCGCCCCCAACCGCATCACCCACCTCACCCTCATGGAAGCCGACCTCCTCCGCTACCTTACCGAACACGAAGGTCAAATCGTCTCCCGCAAGGACATCCTCGAACAAGTCTGGCGTGTCCACGAGGATACGGACACCCGCGCCATCGATAACTTCATCGTCCGCCTCCGACGCTACATCGAGGACGACCCCGCCAACCCCGTCCACCTCGTTACCGTCCGGGGGATCGGCTATCGCTTCCTCGCCACACCGCAGCCCTGATTCCGCCTTACCCCGCGATACACTCAATGCAGGCTCACAAAACCCGCATGCGCATCATCACCCGCTACATCCTCCGCGAAGTCACCTCCCACGCTCTCCTTGGGGGAGCACTCTTTACCTTCGTCCTCTTCATGCGGGACCTCGGCAAGATCCTCGAACTCGTCGTCCGTGACTCAGCCTCACTCTCCGACGTCCTGCTCATCTTTCTCTACACCCTCCCCAACGCTCTCACCCTCACCATCCCCATGGCTGTCCTCGTCGGAATCCTGCTCGGCCTTAGTCGACTCGCCTCAGACAGCGAAATCACCGCCATGCGCGCTGCAGGCATGGGAGCCCTGGACTTTGTACGCATCATCTCCCTTGTCTCCGCCGCCGCCCTTGGCCTCGGCCTGATCAACTCCCTTTATCTCGTCCCCACCTCGTCCACCGCGCTCATCGCGCTCGGAGACTCCCTCAAAAACTCCCAGGCGTCTTTCGAGATTCAGCCCCGAGTCTTCTACGAGGACTTCAAGAACTACGTTCTCTACATTCAGGATGTCCGCCCAGCCGCCGGTGCCGCCCTGTGGCACCACGTCTTCCTCGCAGACCTCACCCAGCCCGGCAATCCCAACGTCACCACCGCTGATCAGGCCATCGTCGTCAACGGCGCCGGAGACAATGGCCAGAACACTCAGAACATCCAGTCCATCCGCCTGCATCTCCTCAACGGTAGCCAGCACCAGACCTCAACCACCGACCCCAATCAATACAACATCGCCACCTTCGCCTCCACAGACCTCCCCATTCAGACCGGAAATCAGGAAGACACCCACCTCGGTCGCTCCGACACCCCACTTCTCGCTCTCAGCCTCTCCGAACTCATGCGCCGCGGTAACCAGCCAGATTCAACAGACCACCGCAACTCCAACATCTACCGCATTGAGTTCAACAAGCGCTTCTCCTACCCCTTCGCCTGCCTCGTCCTCATGCTGGTCGGCGTCCCCTTGGGTCTTTCCTCAAAACGCGGAGGTAAATCCACCGGATTCGTCCTGACCATCCTCCTCGTCTTCATCTACTACTTCGTCTCCTTCATCGGAGTAGCCCTTGCCAAGAACGGCAAGCTCAGCCCATTCCTCGGAGTCTGGGGAGCCAACCTCATCTTCGCAGCGGCCGGAGCCTTCCTCCTCTACCAGATGTCCCGCGGAGGCATCGCCCTCAGCGTCTTCGCCAGCATCGGCCAGCGCCTCAGCAAGCTCGTCGCTCGCGTCACCTCCGGCAGTGCAGACCCGGAGTCCCGCCTCCACCCGCCAGACATCGCCACCGTACTCCGTCGTCTCCGCGGAATCCTCGGCACGCGTTTCCCGCTCATCCTCGACGACTACGTCATGCGCGAGTACCTCACCAGCTTCGCTCTGGTCCTCGCCGCTTTCACCACTCTCTTCCTCGTCTTCACCTTCTTTGAGCTCATCGGCGACATCATTCGCAATCGCACTCCGCTTGTCACCGTCGGCGATTATCTGTTCAACCTGATTCCATTCATCCTCTACTCCGTCACGCCGCTCTGTTCCCTCGTCGCCGTCCTCATCACCTTCGGATCGCTCAACCGGACCTCAGAACTCACCGCCATGAAGGCCACCGGCATCAGCCTCTACCGCGTCGTCGCACCTATTCTCGTCATTACCATCCTCTTATCCGCCGGCCTCTTCGCCTTCGACGAGTTCTACCTGCCCGCCGCCAATCGCAGACAGGAGGCGCTGCGCTCCGTCATCAAAGGCAAACCAGCCCAGACCTTCCTTCGCCCCGACCGCAAGTGGATCTCAGGCCAGTCGAACCCCGCTGCTGGCCAGATCACCCGCACCGACGGAAGCGCCACCATTCACAACCCGGCCTCAGGCGAACCCGCGCGCATCTTCTACTACCAGTTCTTCGACCCCGATAAGAACGTCTTCGCCAAACTCACCGTCTTTGAGTTCGAACCCAACTCCTTTGTCCTCACCCGCCGTATCTTCGCCACCTCCGCCCGCTGGGACGACCGTGTCAATCGCTGGATCTTCGAAAACGGTTGGCAGAGGACCTTCAGCGGCGAAACCATCGCCTCCTACCAGCCCTTCGCCCTCTCCACCTTTCCGGAGATCCGTGAACAGCCTTCCTACTTCAAGAAAGAAGACCTCCAATCAGAGCAGATGTCCTACGGAGAACTCTCCCACTACATCTCTGACCTCAAACAATCCGGCTTCGATACCAAGCGTCTCTCAGTTCAGCTCAACCGCAAACTCGCTTATCCCCTCATCACCCTTGTCATGGCGATCCTCGCCGTCCCCTTCGCTCTCTCCATGGGCAAACGCGGAGGACTCGCCGGCATTGCAGTTGCCATCTTCCTCGCCATCGCCTATCTCGGCGTAGACGGTCTCTTCCAGGCCATGGGCAACGTCAACACCCTGCCTGCAGTCCTCGCTGCCTGGTCCCCGGACCTCCTCTTCGGAATCACTGGGGCCTACTTCCTCCTCCGCACCCCCACCTAGAGCTGTTCCAGCAACGTAGTACCGTCGGGCACCAGCCGACATCTTTATCGAACTGCTCTAATCCCTGTCGGTCTCGAATACCTGGTTCAAAATCGCGTTCATGATCGGATCGATCACAGCAATATCTGCCGCATACGACCAGATCCCGATCAACTCCCGCACCATCGCATTCACCCGCCGCTTGATCCCCTCGCGAAATATCTCCTGCTCCTCCATCGGCACCGAACGCAGCAGCATCCCATTCAAACTGCTGTCGATCGGATTCGTTCGAGTCGGCGTATACCTCACCGGTCCCAGTTCCCCGGGCTGGCTCAGCACCGGATCATTCAATACCGCCCGCGCCACCAACCGTCCCCGATCGTAATCATGGTCACGGTATCGCTGATCGAAGAAACCCAGAAACGCCGTCAACTCCGCCCCCGCTAACTGGTCTTCTGACACCGTCATCCCGTAGATCCGCATGTAGTCCCTGTCTCCCAGATTCGCAGCCTTCTCGAACCCCAGGGTCGTGTCCCGAAAAGCAGCCGCTCTCTCACTTCCCTCACCGAGACTCGCCAATTCCTCCTTGTACTGGTGCTCAATGCGCATCCTCGCGTTGTTCAGCGTCTCCGACCCAATGTTCGCGATCCGTCTTGTCCCGCCATTCTTAGGCTGCTGGAACAGCAGACGCAACAAATCCTCGGCCGCACGTTTCATCGAGACAACGTCACCCTCGCCACTCCGCAAACTCTCCGCCAGGTCCCGCGCACGAGCGTCCAGCAACGCGATCTGCTGATTCACCTCCTCTGCCCTGATCCAATCCTCAAACTCCGACTGAGCCAGAACCACTTTAGCCAGCCGCTTCATCATGTTCAGGTAGTCCGCATTCTCTTCGCAAAAACTTGCATCCGCACTCGTCGTCTTCCCGTGCGGCGTCACAAACAGATAGAATCGGCTGTCGTTATTCCAGTGCTCGTCGATCTCGTTGACCAGCCTCTTTGCCATACCCAGTGGCTCACTCTGTAACATCGCGCCATCCGTATAAGTAAACCGCAACGAATCGCTCGTCCACGGCTCCAGATTGCCCTTCCTATAGTCCCCACGGTGACGTTCCAACTCCTTCGTGCGAAACGCAAGTGGAAACGCTCCGCTCGCCACAGCAGCGCTGCGTATCTCTTCCCATGTCTTCACGTTATCGGTCCCGCCGACAGAGAGCACCCGCATCATCTCGTCGTCATGCCGCGTATAAGTAAACTTTCTGCCCGGCTGCATTTCGTATGCGTAGTCCACACCATTCAGATTTGTCAGCGTCATCCCAAGCGATATCGAGGTGGCGGCAGCCAAATGCGTTACAGGCTTGGGCCATTCGCCCGTCAAATACCGGTCCGTTAGAATCTCCGCCAACACCTGTTCCACCAGATTCGAGGAGAAGATCGACCGCATCGCAGGCTCCACATCCCCGGAATCCTCATCCTCCGTCGCCACTAGTCCCGCCAGGTCGACTCGCTTAACCCACACGTTGTACAGAGGATTGTCATAAGGATCCAGAAACTCATCCGCCGCATACAACATCTTGTGCGCCATGATCGCCGCAGTCATCCCACCCGACGATGCCCCAGTCAGAACATCGATCTTGATCCGTTGCTCGTCAGGCATTGCCGGAACGCTGTTGTGCTGGTGAATCGCATCCAGCACCTCATACAGCACGCCTGCCTCATAGCTCCCCAGCGACACCGCACCCGCAATCGTAATGGCCAGACGCTTCGGCATCGCTACTCCCGCACAGCAGAATTACATCACCTTCTCATCCCTACAATTCAACTTTCGTCACAGCACGTCCCTTCTGACCCCGGGAACCCACCATCTGAAGCCTTGCAATTCAACATCAGAACCCACTACATCCTTCAAATCGCCTAAACTAGTGCCACGATGACATTGAAACTGTACTCCCTCGCTCTCCTCCCCGCCCTCACGGCGGCTTCGTTCGCACAAACAGCTCCCGCGCCAAAGAAGCCCGTCGTTCACCACGCCGCCACCGCTGCCAAACCAGCTGCCAAGTCCACCGCAGCCAAGGAAACTGTGCCCTCCAAAGACGCTCCCCCCAACGTCCCCAAAATCACCGGAGTCCCCCAACCGCTCTACGCCCTGCGCTACGTCGATACCGTCATCGGTACCGGCCCCCTTGCCGAGCAGCGCAAGTTCTACACCGTCCATTACACCGGCTGGCTCACCGACGGCACCAAATTCGACTCGTCCGTCGATCGCGGCGCCCCCATCACCTTCCCTTACGGCGCACGCCAGGTCATCCCCGGCTGGGACACCGGCTTCGAAGGCATGCACGTCGGCGGCAAGCGTCGCCTCTTTATTCCCTACCAGTTGGCCTATGGCGAGAGCGGTCGTCCTCCCGTCATCCCTGCCAAGGCTGACCTAATATTCGATCTCGAGCTCATCAGCCAGTCCGACACCCCTCCCGCACCACCCACACCAGCCCGGCCCGCAACCGAACCGGAAGCAAAGCCGGCAGCCGCACCTGATGCAAAGCCAGCCACCGAGACCACACCCAAAACTCCTTCGAATCCTGAAGTCAAGTAAACGAATCTAATCTCGGAAGAACATAAAATGTTTGAAAAACTAAGACCCCTCAACCCATACCTCAGGCGTTACTGGAAGAGTCTCGCCTGGGGAGGGGTCGCAGTACTGCTCTACAACACCATCAAAGTCCTGCTCCCAGCAGTCATCGGCCACGCCATCGATGACATGCGCCACGGCGTCACCCAGCAGAAGATCGTGTTCCACGCCCTGCGCCTCCTGCTCGTTGCAACGCTGTCGGCGATCTTCCTCTACATCACCCGCCAGGTCATCATCGGCGCATCCCGAGAGATCGAGTTCGATCTCCGCAATGACCTCTTCGCCAACCTTGAGCGCCAGCCCCCCAGCTTCTATCACACCCACCGCACCGGCGACATCATGGCCCGCACCACCAACGACCTCGCCGCCGTCCGCCAACTCCTTGGCCCGGCCATCATGTACAGCGCGAACACCATCGTCTTCACCGCCGCCGCGCTGCCATTCATGTACCGCATCAGCCCGAAGCTCACGCTCTGCGCCTTCGTCCCGCTCCCCATCGCCTCAGTCCTCGTTCAGTACTTCGGCGCGCGCATTCACCACCGTTTCGAGCGCATACAGGCCATGTTCTCCGACATCTCCGCCAAGGCCCAGGAGAACTTCTCCGGAGCACGCCTCATCCGCGCCTTCGCCCAGGAAGAAGCAGAGATCGCCTCCTTTGAGACCGCCAACCTCGAGTACATCGGCCGCTCCCTCCACCTCGTCCGTCTCATGGCCATGCTCTGGCCCACCCTCGAGTTCGTCCTCGGTCTCTCCCTCATGATTACGCTCCTCGTCGGTGGCCACGAGGTTGTCACGCACCGTATCTCCGTCGGTGACTTCACCGCCTTCAGCGTCTATATGGTCCAACTCACTTGGCCCATGATCGCCGTAGGCTGGGTCGTCAATCTCTTCCAGCGCGGCACTGCCTCCGTCATCCGCATCGACGAACTCCTCAAGCAACAGCCAGCTATCACCGACGATCCGCTACAGACTCATCGTCATCCTTCGCGTAGCGGAGCACCCGCTTCCCTTCCAACCGCCATCCGCGGCGAAATTACCTTCAAAACCCTCAGCTTCACCTACGCCGACGGCCCAACTGTCCTCCGCAATATCAATCTCCACATCCCCGCTGGCTCCAGCCTCGCCATCGTAGGCCCCACCGGCTCCGGAAAATCCACTCTCGTCAACCTCATCCCCCGCATGCTCGACGCCGCTCCAGGCTCCGTCCTCATCGACAGCCAGCCCATCCGCAGCTTCACCCTCGCGGAGGTCCGCCAAAGCATCGGCTTCGTCCCCCAGGAGACCTTCCTCTTCTCCGACACCATTCGCCAGAACATCGCCTTCGGAGTCCCCGAAGCAACCGAAGCACAAGTCCTCGAAGCCGCCACCATAGCCCATATCGGCAAAGAGATATCGGAGTTCCCCAAAGGCTTCGAGACCATGGTCGGCGAACGTGGCATCACTCTCTCTGGTGGCCAGAAACAGCGCACTGCCATCGCCCGCGCCGTGCTCCGCGACCCACGCATCCTCATTCTCGACGACGCCCTCGCCAGTGTCGACACCTACACCGAAGAGCAGATCCTCAGCGGCCTCCGCAAAGTCATGGAAGGCCGCACCACCATCTTCATCTCACACCGCATCTCCACGGCGCGCCAGGCAGACCAGATCGCCGTCCTCGTCAACGGCCAGATCGTAGAGCTAGGCACCCACGATGCTCTCATCTCGCGCGACGGCTACTACACCAGCCTCTTCGAGAAACAGCGCCTCGAAGAAGAGATCGCCGTCACTACCTGATCAAGCCATCCACCGCGAAGTCACCGCCTCGCAATCATTCGCCTGCGCCACGCTCACTGGCAGAAACTTCTCCTCCCGCGTCCGCAACTCCCGCGGCAGCACCCGCCCCGCCTCAGGATCACGCGCCACCACCATCCACGCATCGCGCACATTCAACACGCATGCAATCACGCTCTTGAATTGCTCGACCGAAGCAAAGTGCGAAGCCTCCAGCGTCATCGTAAACATAGCCGCATAGAAGTCTCCCAGCGCCACGGCAGCACTTCCCCCCACATCCGGCCGCAACCGCGCCTGCAGATACATCACAATATCGATAAACTTCTTCACCGCTGCCCGCCGCCCGTGGACATCTCCGTCCTCAACGCACTGCATCGCCCGATAAAGAAATCGAATCGCCGCGTCATACAGCGCCACTACCAGCTCGACTCCCGTCGCGCCCGCAAGGCTCTCGTGTTGATAGCTTCTCTCTGACATGTCCTTACCCCGTCGCCGTAGTGTTGTAGCCAGTAATGGCGCTATAGATCTGATTGATCTCATTCAGCTGCCCAGGGATCGACTGCAGAATCTGATTGGCAGCATTCAACTCTGCGGTCAACGAAGTCTTGTCCTTCGCAATCCGCGCATCTTCCGACGTAATGCTGTCGTTCAAGACCTTCTCCTCGGCCGCATTCTGCTGAAGCGAGAGATATACGTTTCCGAACGGCGCCTGCGTCCCAAGCCCATTCAGTGTCGATGCAAAATTCGCCCCAAAGCTGTTCGCATTCTGAAGAAATCCGGCAACATCCCCGTAGTGGCTATTCAACGCCGTGTCCAATGCGTTGCTGTCCAGCGTCAACGTACCGTCGTTGTTCAGGGATATCCCCAGCTGGGTAATACTTCTGACACTCCCACTTGCCGCGCCGCCCAACAATGCACTCGTCAGCTGACTCTGAATCATCGACAGGCTCGAATTACCAAACAACGGCTCGGCATTGCCGCTGGAATCCTTACCCTCCTGTGTCGTGATGTCTTTTACGACGGCGTTGTAAGCCGACACAAATGAGCTCACCGCCGTCTCAACAACCGAATTAGCATTCGTGACCTGCACCTGAATCGGGCTCCCCGGATCTGCCGCCAGCAGTTGGAACGTCACCCCCGGTATTGCATTACTCACCGTGTTGGAAGCCGTACTCAATTGAATTCCATCCACGGTCAGGCTTCCATTCAGTCCCGTCTGCCCCGTCGAAAATCCCAGGTTTATACCTGTCGTTGCATCGCTCAATGCACTCGAAATCGTAAGCTGCCCTGCAGCACCGCCCGTCCCGCTGACCAGTGACAGACGCGCACCCGAGGCATCCGAGATCACCGTCGCCGTCACACCGATGCCAGCCGAATTGATCGCCGTAACCAGCGATGCCAGCGTGCTACTACTACTGCCCACAGTGATCGTACTCGCCGCCCCCGATCCCACCTGGATCGTGAGACTTCCAGAAAGCACATCCGCCGCATTCGCAATCGTGTCGGAGTAATTCGAAGACGTCTGAGCCAATGTATTCACCACAACGGTATGGCTGCCCGCAACCGCAGTCTGACTCGCACCCGTCAACGTCAGCACATTGGTGTTAGAACTGGATCCCTGCTTCTCTGCCACCACTCCGCTGAAGTCCGTCAACGCCTGCAGACTCGTCGTCAACGTCGCAAGATCGCTGCCAATCGTCGTAAACGCCGTATCCTGTGCCTTCAACGCCGCAAGCTGCGTCTTCCAGGGCGTCTCAATTTGCTGTTCATTTGCGAGAATCTGCGTAACCGTGGTCGTCACATCGAAGCCCTGTCCACTCGTCGCTGATCCGAAACTTAGCCCAACTGTTCCCATGGCTCTGATCCCTCAAGAATCGCTGCACGATGGGAGAATGCACTCCATCAGCCAAACTTTTCCGTGGCCCATTAGCAAATCTTAATCACCACAAATGCGAAGTGGCGGGCAGCCAATCTCCACTGACCGCCCACTCCCCAGATTTACTGCAACAGCTTCGTTACTTCCTGCTGCACGCTATTGGCCTGCGCCAGTGCGCTGATACCGGTCTCACTCAGCACCTTGTACTTGGCCAGATCACTCGTAGCCTGCCCATAGTTGGTTGAAGTAATGTTGCTCTCGGCAGAGGTAAGGTTCACCTGCTCCGAGTTCGCGACGTTCGATGCTGCGTTCAATTCATTGATGTTGGCACCTATGCCGCCACGTTGATTCGCAACATCCGCAATCGCAGTGGTGATGTCCGTCAGTGCAGTCGCTGCCGCAGTTGTACTCGTCAGCACATCTGCCGATAGACTCTGACCGGCAGCTCCAGCGGTCGTCAAACCAATGCCACCCGAGGTCAGGGCGCCAACAGTATCGCTGAACGTGGTAGATCCGCCCGAAGTACCGTCGCTCACAAAGATCTTCGTCGCTGTCGCCGAAAATACATTCGAGCTGTTGAAGTTCGTCGAACTCCCGATATTACCGATCTCGGTAACAATCTTCTGAAACTCAGCATCAGCAGACGATGCTTGTCCAGCCGTAAGCGTACCGTTTGATGCTTCAGTGGCCAGCGTCACTGCGCGATTCAGCAGGTTGGTCACCTGCGACAACGCACCATCCGCCGTCTGCAGCAAGCCCACACCACTCTGCGCATTTGAAGAAGACTGTGTCAGCGCCGCAACGTTGGCCTGTAGTCCGTTCGCCACAGCAAGCCCGGCTGCATCGTCAGCACCACTGTTGATGCGCGAACCCGAAGACAGCTGCTGCAGAACGTTCTGCAGGCTGCTCTGTGATTGATTCAAATTGTTCTGTGCGTAAATTGCTGCGATGTTATTAAGGACACCTAAAGACATGGGCAAACTCTCCTGTATCTGGCTCGATTTGAACTACCGCGTCGTCTGCCCCCGGTGTCGCTCTGGAAGTCTAGTAATGCCACCATGGCAGTCACAATCTCCAGTCACCTTGCGGAAGGCTCCGCGTTCCCACACTTCATCGGCGCACCCACCCCGGACATTAGCACTCTCCTTCACCTAGTCACGCTCTCCACCATCACAGTCTCGCGCCCTATTGCAATCTACCTTCTCCGCCGATGAAGTAGCCGGAAGGAACCCTCTACATGATTGAACTCACCAGGCTCAACGGAAGCCGTCTCGACGTCAACTGCGATCTCATCAAATACGCTGAACCATCCCCAGACACAGTCCTCACCCTTATCACCGGCGAAAAGCTAGTCGTACTCGAGTCCTGCGACGAAGTCTCCCGGCGCACTCTCATCTATCGCGCCTGCGTCCTCCGCGAAGCCTGGCCCGAGGCATCCGCGCCACTCAGTGCGAAGTCAGCGCACAACGCACATCGCCTCGGCCAGGACCAAGCCAGGCACTCCGAAGGATAAGCAGCGCACTGCAAAAGGAAATCCCTATGGATATCGCCAGCATCGGCGGAATAGCGCTAGCAATCATCGGCATCCTCGCCGGAATGATGCTCGAAGGTGGCAGCATCGCCCAGATCACCCAGCCCACCGCAGCCATGATCGTAGTCGGTGGCACTGCTGGTGCAGTCATGCTCCAGTTTCCGTTACATATATTCTTTGCCGCCATCAAGGCCATCGGCAAAGTCTTCCTGCACAGAGGCTCCAATGGTGAAGCCACCCTCGCCCAACTCGTCGAATTCGCAAACAAAGCTCGCAAAAGCGGCATCGTCTCCCTCGACGCCGACCTCCCCTCCGTAATTGACCCCTTTCTCAAGCAAGCTCTTACACTCGCCGTCGACGGCACTGACCCCAGCGAAGTCCGCAAGATCATGCAGCTAGAGCTCGACAACAAATCCGAAATCGAAGAAAAAATCCCCGCTGTCTTTGAGGCCGCAGGTGGCTACTCCCCCACCGTCGGCATCATCGGAGCCGTCCTCGGTCTCATCCAGGTCATGAAGAATCTCACCAACATCGACGAGGTCGGTCGCGGCATTGCAACCGCTTTCGTCGCCACTATCTATGGAGTCGCCGTCGCCAACCTCATCTGTCTCCCCGCCGCAGGAAAACTCAAATTCCGCCACCGCGAAGAGCAGATGATCAAAGAGATGATGCTCGAAGGTGTCATCTCCATCCTCGAAGGCATGAACCCCCGCATGATCGAGACCAAGCTCCGCACCTACCTCTTCGACTCCCATCCACCCTCTGACGCAAAGCCCGAACGGGTCGCTGCATGAGCAAGAAAAAGCATCCCGAACACGTCAACCACGAGCGCTGGCTCGTCTCCTATGCCGACTTCATCACCCTGCTCTTCGCCTTCTTCGTCGTCCTCTTTGCCTCCAGTCAGTCTGACAAGAAGAAGCAGGTCCAGATGGCCGCCGCCATGCAAACCGCCTTCGATCACAACAGCATCTTCGAGCCCCACTCCAGACAGCCGCCGCTTGCCGATGGCGCTGCACCAACCAACGCGCCACCGGCCGCAATTCAACTGCCGATGCCTATCGCCACAGATTCCACGGTCATTGAGCAGCACCTCAACAAGATGTTTGCCGAGCAGGTCGCCGCAAAACACATCCCCTTCGGCAGCGTCACCATGCACACCACGCCCGAAGGCCTTGTAATCTCCCTCCATGAGGCTGGCTTCTTCCCCTCAGGCTCAGCCGAAATAAGCCCTGCCTCACTCCCTATGCTCTCCATCCTCGCCACCAGCCTGCCCCGCGGCCCCTTGCGCGTTGAAGGTCACACCGATAACCTCCCCATCCACACCACTCAGTTCGCCACCAACTGGGAACTCTCCACCACCCGCGCCACCACCATCGCCCGCGTCTTACTCGATAAAGGCCGCGTCAATCCCGCAGGACTCTCCGCCGCTGGCTATGCAGAGTTTCACCCTGTCGCCAGCAACGCCACTGAAGACGGCCGCGCCCAGAACCGCCGCGTCGACATCATCATCCTGCGCACGCCCCCATCATCGCTCAATAAACTCCCCCAGCCCGTGCCAGACTCAACACCGCAAGTCCTGCCATGATTCCCTCCATCAAGACTCTGCGGAACCGCCCGCCTCTCTGTTATAGCCGCTGGATTTATACTCAGCCTATGCGCGTGATGCTCCCCAGCCTGAAGCTGAGACTCAGCAAACCATACCCACTCGCAGCCGCGAGCGTCTACCGCCTCACCTCGATCCTCTGCCTCCTCACAATCCTGGCAATGCTCGCGGCTCCCGGTATGCTCCTTCACACAAACTGCAGCCAAATGGCCTCTGACTCCTGTGCCCACTGCCACCATCCGGCCAACTCCATCCAGACCATCCCGTTCTGCTGCAGTGCATCTCAATCCATACCCGCCACCCTCCCCGTCGCTGCAATCACACTCGAAGCCCACATCACTACCTCAGCCCACCTCCCCGCTCTCAACACCACAGCACCATCCCTCCAACTCATCGATACTCACGCCGCCGCTCCACCCCCACCACTCTCCCGGCTAATCCTCCGCATCTGATCCCTCGCCTGCCCCTGTCAGCATGAGCCGCGCCCGCGCGCTAGGCTCTACGCCAATCAGCCCCACGCAGCAGAAGGATCCCGCCATGCCTCGCAGCACTCCGCTCGCTCTACTAGCTCCATTCCTCTTCGCGTCAATCGCCCACGCCCAGCAACCCAGCATGCCCGACATGCCCGGGATGGACATGAGCGGCACCACCATGTCCGCCCCTACCACCCTCATCGAAGCCCAACTCAATCACGCCACTTCCGGGACCAGCGCCGAGCCAACCTCCACCCCTGCCTCCATGCTCATGGCCCATCACAACGGATGGATGCTCATGCTTCACGGCAGCGCCTTCCTCGCCGACACCCAGCAACACGCCGCCCCCAGCCCTCAAGGCACACGTGGCGGAGACAAGTTCTTCTCTACTAACTGGATCATGCCGATGGCCACGCATCAACTCGGTTCCAGCGGTCGAGCCGGCCAACTCACCCTCCGCACCATGCTCTCGCTCGAACCCGCGACCATCTCCCACCGCGTCTACCCGGAGTTCTTCCAGCAGGGCGAGACAGCCTATGGCAATCCCATCGTCGACGGTCAGCACCCTCACAACTTCTTCATGGAACTAGCCGCCCTCTACGACCTTCACCTCTCCGAACACACTCTCCTCAGCCTCTACGCAGCCCCCATCGGCGACCCCGCCATCGGTCCCACCGCCTACCCCCACCGACTCTCCGCCTCCGAAGACCCTATCGCCACACTCGGCCACCACCAGCAGGACTCCACCCACATCGCCTTCAACGTCCTCACCGCCGGCCTCACCTGGCACACCCTCCGCATCGAGGCCTCGGCATTCCACGGCGGCGAACCCAGTGAGCAGCGCTGGCACTTCCAGCCCTCCTCCAACGGACTCGCCATCGACAGCTACTCCACTCGCCTCACATTCTCCCCTACGCCCAACTGGACCGCTCAGTACTCCATCGCCCACATCACCAGCCCCGAAGCTCTCTACCCCCACGAAGACCAGCAGCGCCAGACCGCCTCCATCATGGTCAACCGCCCCTTCGGCTCCACCACCAGCAACGGCTCAACCTCGGCCAACTGGTCCACCACCCTCATCTGGGGTCGCACCCTCTCCCTCTCCGACAGCAGTAAAGAAAACAGCTATCTCGCCGAATCCCTCCTCAAGTTCAAATCCCGCAACTACCTCTGGACTCGCCTGGAAAACGCCGGCCGCTCCAACGAACTCCTCCTCGCCCCCGGCACCGCCCTGCCCTCCAACTTTCAGGAGTCCCCCATCGGCCATGTTCAGGCCTACACCCTCGGTTACGACCGCGACTATCGCATCGCACCTCACCTGCTCGCTGCCCCCGGCGCCCAGTTCACCCTCTACACCACCCCAGCCGCCCTCACCTCCACCTACGGTCACCACCCCTTCGGCGCAGTCATCTTCCTCCGCCTCCGCCTCGCCCACTAAACTCGATCCAATCGCGGTATACCAATAACAGACATGACCATCTATGTAGCCACCACCAACCCCGGCAAACTCCGCGACTTCGCCACCGCCACCCAGTCCGCAGCAGACCGCATCACCATCCTTCCCCTCCCCGGCCTCAAAGAAATCCCACCGCCCGCTGAGGACCAGCCCACCTTCGAAGGCAATGCCATCCTCAAAGCCCTTGCCTACTCCCTCCACACCCCCGGCCAAATCGTCCTCGCCGACGACTCCGGCCTCGAAGTAGACGCCCTACAGGGAGCCCCCGGCGTACGCTCCGCCCGTTACGCCGAAGACAGCAACTTCCTCTCTTCAAGCCCTGCCGAAATCGATACCGACGCTCTCAACAACCTCTGCCTCCTCCAGGCCCTCGCCGAAACTCCCCTCGCAGCACGCCGCGCCCGCTACCGCTGCGTCCTCGCCGCCGCCCGTGATGGCAATCTCATCGCTACCGCCTCGGGCACCGTCGAAGGAGAGATCCTCGCAGCCCCTCAAGGCCACAACGGATTCGGCTACGATCCCCTCTTCTTTCTACCCGACCACGGCCTCACCATGGCCCAACTCGACCTCACCACCAAACTCTCCCTCAGCCATCGTGGCCGCGCCTTGCAAGCTCTCCTGCCCCAAATCGAAGCCGCACAAATTCAATGAGGTGCAATTATTTCGCACAAGCGCTTCGATAACCGCACAAACGCCCGGAGTTCCCTTGACGCTGATGAGACAGCGGCGGAATAATCACCCTGCTGATCTTTATATAGAGTCACTTGATACAGAGTCACTTGCATCCGCTCAGATCCAAGGAGTCCTTTCATGGCAACAACCGCAACGCCTGCCCCCCCTACCCTCCGCGGAGTTCAACCTCTGCGCGCCGGTCAGGGCAACTCCTTCCTCTGGCACAAGCTCCATTCGCTCTCAGGTATCGTCCCCATCGGCGCATTCCTCATCGAGCACATCGTCTCCAACTTCGAAACCTGGAACGGCCCCCTCGCCTACGCGAAACAAGTCCTCTTCCTCAACTCCCTCCCCCTCGTTCGCGTGCTGGAGTGGGCCTTCATCTTCATCCCCCTCGCCTTCCACGCACTCTACGGCGTCTTCATCGCCTTCCGCGGCCGCTCCAACGTCAACGTCTACCCCTGGGCCGGCAACTGGATGTACCTCTCCCAGCGCATCACTGGCCTCATTGCCTTCGTCTACATCATCCAGCACGTCTGGCGGCAACGCTTTGCCGGCGTTCAGCTTCCAGAGCACCCCGGCGCCGCATTCGCCAAAGTCCAGCACGAGCTAGCCAACCCCTGGATGCTCGCCATCTACGTCATCGCCATGATCGCCACCACCTGGCACTTCTCCTACGGCATCTGGCTCTTCGCCGCCAAGTGGGGCATCACCCCCGGCGACCGCGCCCGCAAACGCTTCGGCTACGTCTGCGCCCTCTTCGGAATCGCCCTATGCCTCATGGGCCTCGCCAGCATCTACGCCGTCGTCTATAAGTACCCCAACGCCCCAGCCGACGTTCTGCCCGCGCAGACTTCCAGCCTCACTCCAGGCGCAGTTGTTATTGCCTCTGAGATAGGTCCGGGCTTTAGCCCGGACATTACAGGAAGAGAAAGAATTGGGCTTTAGCCCCTGAGATATGCTCCATTTCCTCTCTCTAGCCGCAGGCAACGAACAGACTGAAAGCTTTTGGAAATTCCTGTTGCATCCGGTAGTCGCAGCGGGGATGGTAGCGATATTTGGCGGGATCGTAGTAGGCAATATGGGCATCTGGAAGATGATGGATGCCGCGGAGGAAGATGTCAGTGCCAAACATGAGATGTTCTCAACCGGCGACGCGACTTCTCCCCGGAGCAAGCGCCACACGAGCAGCGGCAGTCAAGAAGTATCGGGAGACACAGCCGGACGGGCCTTTCTACAAGATGCTCAGAATTGGACAGATCTTAACCGTTGTCGGCGTTTTCGTCATGTTGATCGGCGCTCTTCAATTAGTCGGTGCATTTAGTTAACGAACGAGAAGGAATATTCAATGGCAGCATCACCCAGAATCATCGTCGTAGGAGGAGGCCTCGCCGGTCTCTCCGCCGTCATCAAGATCGCCGAAGCCGGCGGCACCGTCGACCTCTTCTCCATCGTCCCCGTCAAGCGCTCGCACTCCGTCTGCGCCCAGGGCGGCATTAACGCCGCCAAAGACCTCAAGGGCGAAGGCGACAGCGTCCTCAAGCACTTCGACGACACCATCTACGGCGGCGACTTCCTCGCCAACCAGACCCCCGTCAAGGCCATGACTGCCCAGGGCCCCGCCATCATCGACCTGCTCGACCGCATGGGCGTCCCCTTCAACCGCACGCCGGAAGGCCTGCTCGACTTCCGCCGCTTCGGTGGCACCCTCTACCAGCGCACCGCCTTCGCCGGAGCCACCACCGGCCAGCAACTCCTCTACGCCCTCGACGAGCAGGTCCGCCGCCACGAGTCCGAAGGCAAAGTAACCAAGTACGAAGGCTGGGAGTTCCTCTCCGCAGTCCTCGACTCCAAAGGCGCCTGCCGCGGCATCGTAGCCATGGACCTCCGCACCATGGAGACCCGAACCTTCCCCGCCGACGCAATCATCGTCTGCACCGGAGGCAACGGAGCCATCTTCGGCAAGTCCACTAACTCCGTCGTCTGCACCGGCTCCGCCCAGTCCGCTCTCTACCAGCAGGGCGCCTTCTACGCCAACGGCGAGTTCATCCAGGTCCACCCCACCGCCATCCCCGGCGAAGACAAGCTCCGCCTCATGTCCGAGTCCGCTCGCGGCGAAGGTGGCCGCGTCTGGGTCCCCCGCGACAAGAACGACAAGCGCGTAGCCAATTCCATCCCCGAGTCCGACCGCTGGTACTTCCTCGAGGAGTGGTACCCCAAGTACGGTAATCTCGTCCCCCGCGACGTAGCCACCCGCGCCATCTTCAAGGTCGTCTACGAGCACGGTATGGGCATCGACGGCCAGCCCATGGTCTACCTCGACCTCACCCATCTGCCCCCTGAGCGCATCCACAAGCTCGAAGGCATCCTCGAGATCTACGAGAAGTTCGTTGGCGACGATCCCCGCAAGGTCCCCATGAAGATCTTCCCCGGCATGCACTACACCATGGGCGGCCTCTGGGTAGACTTCAACCAGCAGACGAACATTCCCGGCGTATATGCAGCAGGAGAAGCGGATTACTCCATCCACGGCGCCAACCGCCTCGGTGCCAACTCCCTCCTCTCCTGCATCTACGGCGGATTCGTCGCCGGCCCGCAAGCCCTCGCCTACGCCAAGGCTCTGCCCGCCCAGCAAGGCGACGGAGGCCACGCAGCCGAGCTTCAGCGCCAGAAGGAACTCAACAACCAGCTTCTCTCCTCCACCGGTACGGAAAACCCCTTCAAGATCTGGCGCGAACTCGGCGACACCATGACCAAGCACGCCACCATCATCCGCTACAACGCCGGCCTCGACGAAGCCGACGCCAAGATCGTCGAACTTCTCGACCGCTACAAAAACATCAACCTCTCCGACAAGAGCCAGTGGGCCAACACCAGCTTCGCCTTCACCCGCCAGCTCAAAAACATGCTCGAACTCGGCCGTGTCATCGTCCAGGGCGCACGCCTCCGCGACGAGTCCCGCGGAGCCCACTACAAACCCGACTTCCCCGAGCGCAACGACGAGAAGTTCCTCAAAACCACCAAGGCCAGCTTCAAAGACAACGCCCCCGCCTTCGAGTTTGAAGAAGTCGACATCAGCCACATCAAACCGCGGCCACGCAGCTACACCGCTACCGCGTAACCATCGCCTTTGCCTTTTTGTTTGTCATCCCGTAGGGATCTGCTTCTGTCGTTGCTTTTGCACTTGCTTCTGAGATAGGTCCGGGCTTTAGCCCGGACAATAAAGAACTCCCAATAATTTTGTTTTGCGCCAAGCGAAAGCGAGGCGCAAAACCAAAGAGGGCAACAACAATGCCAAGCACCATCAAAGTCGAGATCAAGCGCCAGTCCACCCCGGACGCCCCAGCCACCACCGAGAAGTTCGAGATCCCCTATCGCCCGGGCATGAACATCACCTCGCTCCTTGGCGAAATCGCGCTCAACCCCGTAGACGTCACCGGCAAGCCCACCACGCCCGTAACCTACGACTCCAACTGCCTCGAAGAGATCTGCGGCTCCTGCGCCATGCTCATCAACGGCAAGGCCACCATGGCCTGCTCCGCCCTCGTTGACAAGCTCACCGGTCCGAACAAAGACCAGACCATCACTCTCGCCCCCCTCTCGAAATTCCCCGTCGTCCGCGACCTCGCTGTAGACCGCTCCGTCCTCTTCGAGAACCTCAAGAAGGTCAAAGCCTGGGTCCCCATCGACGGCTCATACGATCTAGGCGCTGGTCCTCGGCAGCACCCCCAGATTCAGGAGCAGCGCTACCCGCTCTCCAACTGCATCTCCTGCACCATCTGCATGGAGGTCTGCCCCCAGTTCAACGACGCCACCGGCTTCGTCGGAGCTGCCACCATCGCTCAGACCAAGCTCTTCAACATGGACCCCAGCGGTTCAGTCCTCAAGGAAGAACGACTCCGCGCCCTCGCCGGAGACGGCGGCATCCAGGAGTGCGGCTTCGCCCAGAACTGCGTCCAGGCCTGCCCCAAACAACTCCCCCTCACCGAAGCCATCTCAGACATGGGTCGCGACGTCTTTATCCAGCAAGTCAAAGACTTCTTCACCCGCTAAATTCCACCGAAGTTTCGCGTAGACACCCCGCTCTGACGCCGCCTCGAACACACATAGAAAAGCCCCGCAACCAGCGGGGCTTTTTCCATAAACTCCAAACTACTTCGTAAACAGTCTCTCACCGGGATTTGTATTCTTGTTCGCCTTTATCCGGTTCTCTGCGCGCTTCGCCATACGCATCGCAGTCTGGTCGATCTTCTTCTCTTCGCTCTTACCCACCTGCGTCACGTTGCCCGGCTTGTTCTCTATCGCTTCATGAGAAGGGAGTGCTGCACTCTTGGTTGAGTCCATTCCTTGTGGCATAAGTCACCTCTACCTAAGTACAGATGGTCTCCCAACCAACTGGGTTGCTCTCCCCGTCCTCACCCCAGCCCACCCTGCTTGCTACAATCCTCCTAAACCCAAACACCACAGATGGATGCCCTTTTGAAGACCAAAATCCTCTCCCTCGCCGCATCCACACTCCTCGCCATCACCCTCATCGCACACGCCCAAACCGCCGTCCAGACCGCTCCGCCCCACAAGCCCTCCGGAAAGAGAAAGATGACCCAGCTCGATCCCGCCGCCGTGCACAACTCCGCCATCGTCATCGACACCCACGCCGACACCCCGCAGCGCTTCGTCGACGAGCAATGGGACTTCACCGGCCCTCTCAACGGCGGCATGCTCAACTTCGACTCCGCAAAACAGGGCAATCTCGACGCCCAATTCTTCTCCATCTGGGTCGACCCCGCCCAATACGCTGCCAACGCCTCCGCCCATCGCACCCTCGCCCTCATCGACGGCACCCTCGAGCAGGTTCGTAAACACCCAGACAAGCTCCAGCTAGCCCTCTCCGCCGACGACATCCTCGCCGTCCACCGACACGAAAAATTCGCCGTCCTCATGGGCATCGAAGGCGGCCATTCCATCGAGAACTCGCTTGATCTCCTCCGCCACTACTACAGCCTCGGCGTCCGCTACATGACCCTCACCTGGTCCAACACCAACGACTGGGCGGACTCCTCCGGCGACATAGACGACCCCACCGTCACACACCACGACGGCCTCACCCCCTTCGGCAAAGACGTCGTCAGCGAGATGAACCACCTCGGCATGATGGTCGATATCTCCCACGTCTCCGACAAAACCTTCTGGGACGTCCTCGCCACCACTCGCACCTCCATCATCGCGTCCCACTCCTCCGCCCGCGCCCTCACGGCTGCCGGACGCAACATGACCGACGACATGCTCCGCGCCATGGCAAAGAACAACGGTGTCGTCATGGTCAACTTCTTCCCCGCTTTCATCGACGAGAACTGGCGTCAAGCCTGGTCCACCCAGGCCCCCGAACGCAAAAAAGCTCAGGACGCCCTCGAGGCCGAGTACAAAGCCAAAGGTCTCCCTGTCCCCTACACCGCCTCTGACAAAGTCGATCGCGAATTCGCTGCCCGCATCGGCCGCGCCCCCTTCAGTTCCCTCATAGACCACTTCGATCACGTCATCAAGGTCGCCGGCATCGACCACGTCGGCATCGGCACAGATTTCGACGGAATCCCCGTCCCACCCGCCGGCATAGACTCAGCCGCTGACCTCCCCAAAGTCACTGCCGCCCTTATGGCCCGCGGCTACTCCGCCGAAGACATGCACAAACTCCTTGGCGGCAACCTCCTCCGCGTCTTCCGAGCCGTCCAGGCCGCCGCCGACAAACCCTGAGCTGCCCAGACTTCCAGCTTCTTCATGCCAAAGGGCGAGCCATTAATCGCTCGCCCTCGCCATCACGCTTCCTCAGCGGTGTTTGCCTGCACCCATCGCTTTGCCGACGCACAGCCGCATGAGTTAGCCTTGAACATAATGATTGCCAAGACCATCGCTCTTTGCCTTGCGCTTACCGGATCTGCCTTTGCTCAGAGTACGAGCCAGGATGCCCTTCCGGATGCACCCGGCGCTGCTGCTCAGGCAGCAAAAGCTCCTGTAGTCCCCACCGGCCCCACCGCCGTCATCGACACCACCATGGGCCGCCTCACCTGCAAGTTCTACGACCAGCAGGCTCCCATCACCGTCGCCAACTTCATCGGCCTCGCCGACGGCTCCAAGGACTGGACTGACCCCACCACCCTCAAGAAGGTTCATCACAAGTCCCTCTACGACGGCACCACCTTCCACCGCGTTATCCCCGGCTTCATGATCCAGGGTGGCGACCCCATCGGAACCGGCATGGGCGACCCCGGCTACTACTTCGACGACGAGATCACTTCTGACCTCACCTTCGACGTCCCCGGCCGCCTTGCCATGGCCAACTCAGGCCCCCGCACCAACGGCTCCCAATTCTTCATCACAGAGCAGCCAGTCCCCGAACTCAACGGCAAGCACACCATCTTCGGCCAGTGCGACGAACAGTCAGTACAGCTTGTCTCCTCCATCGCCCGCGTCGATCGCAACGGTTCGGACAAGCCCACCACCCCCGTCGTCATCAATCACATCACCATCGTGCGCGACGGACAACCCATGCCGCCTCTGCCTCCGGCCCCGGCCCCCGCGCCCGCTTCAGTACCGACCGCAAACATGCCACCACCGGTGCCAGCGCCAAAATAATCTTCCTGATCTTCGCGACATCCGCGCAGACTCTTTCTCTTTCAACCCAGCACCACAACCTGTTAGGAGAACACCGAAATGCCAACCAAGCCATGCACCTACGCCACCTTTAAGACCACCGAAGGAACCATCGTCTGCGAACTCTTCGAAAAGGACGCCCCAGAGACCGTCGCCAACTTCATCGGCCTCGCAGAAGGCACCAAGGACTGGAACAGCCGCTCCAAGAAAGGCCCCAAGCTCTACGACGGATCCATCTTCCACCGCGTCATCCCCAACTTCATGATCCAGGGCGGAGACCCCGAAGGAACCGGCATGGGCGGCCCAGGCTACAAGTTCGCCGACGAGACCAAGGGATCCAAACACGGCTTCCAGCAGCCCGGCAAGCTCGCCATGGCCAACTCCGGCCCCAACACCAATGGCTCCCAGTTCTTCATCACCACCGCCGACACCAGCTGGCTCACCGGCAAACACACCATCTTCGGTGAAGTAGTCGAAGGCTACGACATCGCAGAAAAAATCTCCAAAGTCAGCCGCGACGGCATGGATCGCCCCAAAACCCCAGTAGTCCTGGAGTCTGTAACCATCGAACGCATCGCTTAATTAAATCCGCAGTGAGACAGCAAAAGGCCCGCTCACAAGAGCGGGCCTTCACTGTTGTTCTTCAAACAACAACTAGTCTTAAGCCACACCAATCACAGTGCAAAGCTCTTTCACAGAGTCCGCACTCTTCTGCAGCGCAGCCTGCTCATCAGCCGTCAGCTTGATCTCGATGATCTGCTCCAGCCCCTTCGCTCCCAGCTTGCAAGGCACTCCAACATACAGACCCGAGATCCCGTACTCCCCCTGCAGATATGCCGCGCAAGGCAGAATCTTCTTCTTGTCTTTCAGGATCGCCTCGACCATCTCCACCGCAGCCGCACTCGGAGCATAGAACGCCGAGCCCGTCTTCAGGTGCTTCACAATCTCCGCGCCACCATTCGCCGTGCGCGTCTCCAGCTCCTTCAGCCGGTCCGGAGCGATCAACTCCGTAATCGGAATACCAGCCATCGTCGAGTAGCGCGACAGCGGCACCATCGTGTCGCCATGACCACCCAGAACAAAAGCAGTTACATTCTCGACCGACACCTGCAGTTCCTCAGCAATAAACGTCCGGAACCGCGCCGAATCCAGCACGCCAGCCATCCCGATCACGCGCTCTCGCGGGAAGCCAGCCTTCTTGAATGCAGTCTGTGCCATCGCATCCAGCGGATTCGACACCACAATGATGATGCAGTTCGGCGAGTGCGCAACCACCTTCCCCACCACGTCCGACATGATGTTGAAGTTCGTATTCAGCAGGTCGTCGCGGCTCATCCCAGGCTTACGCGGAATCCCAGCCGTGATCACCACAATGTCCGAGTTCGCAGTATCGGCGTAGTCATTCGTTCCCACAATGCTCACGTCCCGCTTCTCGATCGGCATTGCCTGCAGCAGATCCAGTGCCTTGCCCTGCGGCGTGCCCTCAACCACATCGATCAGCACCACATCTGCCAGTTCCTTGGCTGCAATCCAGTGAGCAGCAGTTGCCCCTACATTTCCCGCGCCTACAATCGATACCTTCTTCCGCATCTCTTCTCCTGTTTTCCTAGTCATTCCGCAGCAAAGCGGAGGAATCTGCTGTTCCAGCGTTAACCCATGTTCTCAATCATACGGTTCGCAAACTCGCTCGTCTTCGCCTTCGTCGCACCCTGCATTCCGCGCTCAAAGTCGTACGTCACAAACTTCTGCGCGATCGTCTTTTCCATCGAGCTCTCGATCAGCCGCGCAGCCTCCGTCCAACCCAGAAAGTCGAACAGCATCACGCCCGACAGAATCACCGATCCCGGGTTGATCACATCCTTGTCCGCATACTTCGGAGCCGTGCCATGCGTCGCTTCAAACACCGCATAGCCGTCGCCAATGTTCGCGCCAGGAGCGATCCCCAACCCGCCCACCTGCGCTGCCGCAGCATCTGAAATGTAGTCGCCGTTCAGGTTCGTCGTCGCCAGCACGCTATAGTCCTCAGGCCGGAGAATAATCTGCTGGAAGATCGAGTCCGCAATCCGGTCATTTACCAGAACCTTCTTCTTCCACTGCCCATTCCCATGCGTCGCTCCAATCGAGTTCAGCACCTCCTTCACTTCGGCCACCACGCTCTCGCCAAACTCCTTCGAGGCAAACTCAATCCCCGGCTCGATCAGCGCAGCGTTCTCTTCTGGAGTCAGCGCAGGATTCGCCTCTACGTTCCCCAGTATCCAGCTCTCACGCTCGGTCACCGTCTGCGCGCGGAACTCCTGCGTCGCAACCTCGTAACCCCACTCGCGGAAAGCACCTTCCGTAAACTTCTGAATGTTCCCCTTGTGCACCAGCGTCACCGTCGGAAGATTCTCCTTCAGCGCATACGCAATCGCCGCCCGCACCAGCCGCTTCGAACCCGTAATCGAGATCGGCTTCACGCCCACACCCGAGTCCAGACGAACCTTCTTCTTGGTCCCCTTCAGCATCTCGTCGTTCACGAACGAGATAAACTTCGCCGCTTCAGGAGTTCCCTCGCGAAACTCAATACCCGCATAAATGTCCTCCGTATTCTCACGGAAGATCACCACATTCAGCTTCTCCGGATGCTTCACCGGACTAGGCACACCCGCGTAGTACTTCACCGGCCGCACGCACTGATACAGATCCATCAACTGCCGCAGCGCCACATTCAGACTGCGAATCCCGCCGCCCACCGGAGTCGTCAGAGGTCCTTTGATCGATACCCGAAAGTCCATCGTCGCCTTCACGGTGTCATCCGGCAACCAGTTCTGCGTCTGCCGATACGCCTTCTCGCCAGCCAAAACCTCGTACCACTTCACTGACCGCTTGCCACCATAGGCCTTCTCAACAGCAGCATCGAATACCCGCACCGAAGCCTTCCAGATATCGCGCCCCGTGCCATCGCCCTCGATAAACGGAATGATCGGATGATCAGGAACCGTATACGTTCCATTTGCATACTCAATTGCCTGTCCGTCCGTCGGTACCAAAATTCCGTTATAGCTCGCTTGCATCGTCTGGTGCGCTCCTCAAAGCAAAGTAGTTGTCGCAAAAAGCCTAACATCGCGAGAATACAGGTCGCAATCAGGCCATCCGTTTATCGCACATTCAGTGCGTTTAGCGCCCGCATCAAAAAGTAAGCCCCGGCAATCTGCCGGGGCTTACTCATCATTCCTGCAGCAATCTCTAGAACTGGTTCCAGAGCAACTGGTTATAAACATCATGGTGGAACTGGATCTCCGCCGGCTTCACGATCGTGCCCAGCAGACGCGCGCAGCGATCCGCCGAACCCTGCTTCAGATCCGCATAGCGGCTCTTCACATCCTCGCCCAGCAGCGTCGTCGTCCACTCCGCACCGCGGAAGTTCTCAATCGCCGTATAGACATTGTCCGGAAGATACCGCTCTGCCTGACGAAGATTCTTGATCTTCGAGGTGTTGCCTTCAAGACCACTACGGAAGATCGAGTACAGCACCATGTAAGGATTCGCATCCGGTCCAACCGAACGAACCTCCACACGCGAAGACTTCTCGTTGCCGATAGGAATACGAACCATGGAGCCGCGGTCAGTCGCCGATGCCTTGATCTGGTTCGGAGCCTCAAAGTGAGGATCCAGACGGCGGTACGAGTTCACACTCGCATTCAGCAGCAGGCAGATGTCGTTGCCATGCGTCAAAATGCGGTCCGTAAACTGCCACGCCAGCTTCGAAATCTTCTCTTCACCCTTCGGATCCCAGAAAATGTTCTTGCCGTTCTTCGTGATCGAAACGTTCGTGTGCATGCCGCTGCCGTTCACACCAACCACTGGCTTGGGCAGGAAGCTCGCCGTCATGCCCATCTGCGTCGCAACCTGGCGGCAGATCAGCTTGTACAGCTGAATCTGGTCGGCGGCCGCAACCACTTCACCATAGGTGTAGTTGATCTCGAACTGCGAAGGAGCAACTTCTGGGTGGTCCTTTTCGTTCTCAAAGCCCATGGCGCGCTGCACTTCAGCTGTCGTGTCGATAAACTCACGCAGCGGGTCGCCAGGCAGCGAGTGATAGTATCCGCCCTTGTTCACATACTCGAAGCTGCCGGTCTCATGGAAGCGACGCTCGGCATCGATACCCTCGAACAGGAAGCCTTCAATCTCGTTGGCTGCGTTCAGCGTATAGCCGTTGGAGGTGAACTGCTGCTGCGAGAAGTCCTTCAGCACTCCACGAAGATCGGCGCTGTACGTCTCGCCATTCTTGCCCTTCACTTCGCCGAAAACCATCACCTTACCGGCGCCAAATACGTCCGCAGGAACCCAGTAAAATGCGCTCCAGTCGATCGCCAGGCGCAAATCGCTCTCACGCTGCGCCGTAAAGCCACGGATCGACGAGCCGTCGAACGTCAGGTTATCGAAGCTCTTCACTAGAAACTTCTTGTCGTAGTCCAGCATGTGCAGCCGGCCTTCAAGATCGCTGAACAATACGGTGACTGCCTTGATCCGGCGCTCGTCCGTAAGATACTTCAGTCGCTCTTCCTGAATCACATCGGCAGCGACACGCTTTTTGCGCTGTTCTTTGGCCTGCAGGTTCAGGTCTTCCAGTTCAGCGTACGAAAGTTCCAGAAAATCACGAAATTCGCTCAAAATGACACTCCTTCTGCTATGAATTACACGTCTCCAGAACATTTCTGGGAAAGATGATTGAGTTGGATGCGATGTGTGCCAACTCGTCGCGCAGCAACTAGCCAGCAAATCCAACGTATCAGATAACCCTTACAGACAAAAGTGCGATTCCTGCCGTCCCACCCGCATCGCACCCTCCACCCTTCACCGATAACCCGCTCCCCCACCTTGCTACCACTCCAACCTCACCCGCATCCCATCCCCTCCATCGCGCGAACCTCTTCAAAATCGCACATTTCGCGCAAGTGGCTCCCAGCCACCGTCAATCAGCAGCTCTTCATCACAATTTATTTGCCATCAAATAAATATCTTTTATGAACCATTTTTCTTGCTCCACCCAAGCCACTACCGCACCAAAGTCTCTTCCAATCTTCAGACGATACCGACCCACTGATACCATTCGCACAGAAGGAAACTCAAGTCATGTCGTCCAGAAACACCCGCATCGCCCTCATCCAGATGTCCTGCACACCGGACACCGCAGCCAATCTCGATAAAGCCGCAGACCGCGTCCGCGAAGCCGCCCGCGCCGGAGCCAACGTCATCTGCCTCCCTGAGCTCTTCCGCGCCCAATACTTCTGCCAGCGCGAGGAGCACGCCCTCTTCGATACCGCCGAGTCCATCCCCGGCCCCTCCACCGCACGCCTCAGCGCCATCGTCCGCGAAGAAAAAATCGTCCTCGTCGCCTCCCTCTTCGAACGCCGAGCCCCCGGCCTCTATCACAACACCGCCGCCATCCTCGACCACGCAGCCACCGCGCCCGACAACATCCTCGCCATCTACCGCAAGATGCACATCCCCGACGACCCCCTCTACTACGAGAAGTTCTACTTCACCCCCGGCGACCTCGGCTTCAAAGCCCAGTCCACCAGCCACGGCAAAATCGGCACCCTCGTCTGCTGGGACCAGTGGTATCCCGAAGCCGCCCGCATCACCGCACTCAGCGGAGCCAACACCCTCTTCTACCCCACCGCCATCGGCTGGCACCCCTCAGAAAAAGCTGAGTACGGCGAAGCCCAATACTCCGCCTGGCAGACCATGCAGCGCGCCCACGCCATCGCCAACGGAGTCTTCGTCGGAGCCGTCAATCGCGTAGGCCACGAACACGGCGACGTCACCCACAACGGAGTCACCATGCGCGGCCCCGGCGACCACACCCCCCAATCCGGCCTCGAGTTCTGGGGAGGCTCCTTTATCGCCGACCCCTTCGGCCGCATCATCGCCCAGGCCAGCCACGACAAGGAAGAAATCCTCACCGCCGAGATCGACCTCAAACTCCTCGAAGACACCCGCCGCAACTGGCCCTTCCTACGCGACCGCCGCATCGACGCCTACCAGGGCATCACCAGCCGCTTCATCGACTAGGAAAAAGCGCAAAATCTCTATGGCCAATTTGTTGTTCACTGTACTCGTCGAATACGCAGGCGGAACCTATATCTCCCAGGTCCACGCGACCGGGCCTGCAGAGGCATTGACCGCTGGGGTTTCAGTGCAGTCCGACAAAGACCTGGTTGCATGGAAATTGGTACGAGATGAGCTGACTTTGATGTTTGCTCAGGAGTGTCCGGTCGCCTTAGATGGTCTCCAGAGCATTTGGTGTACGACCGTTTCCCTAGACAAAGGATTGCTGCTTGCAAATATCGTTCAGACCGTTTCCGAACTATGAAAAAAGAGCAGGACACCCCGTATTAGTTCTTGCATCTAGGTACGCCAAGCCTTCAGGCTTGGCCCTCTCTTTCCCGATCCACAAAACCGGGCTTTAGCCCCTGGGGTATGCTCTCTTTTCATGGCCACCATCCGCCAAAAGCAGAGCACCTACGCCATCACCATCTCAACCTTCCAGCAGCATCGCCACTTCCAGCGTACAGCCAACGCCGAACTCTTCATCGCAACACTCCTCCGCCATCGCGATCAGGGCCGCTTCCAACTTCACGGCTTCGTCGTCATGCCCGATCACACCCACGTCCTCATCACGCCTGCAACCGATCAATCCACCGCAAAGTGCATCCAGTACATCAAGGGCGGCTACTCCTTCGCAGTCCGCCAGCAATCCCCAGGAGACGTCTGGCACTCCGGCCACCACGAACACCGCATCCGCGACGCCGACGACTTTCAGTCCCAACTCATCTACATAGCCAATAACCCCTCCCGAAAGCACTACGAAGACTACCCGCACGTCCACACCCAATTCGCCAATCAAATCGATTCAATCCCCACACACCTCCTACAAAGCCCATAACCCACGCGCCCCACAAAGTACAATTCCATCAACTCCAATCAGGTGAAGCAATGACTCCCATCAAGCTCCTTGCAGTAGCCCTACTCACCGCCCCCCTCGTAGCCCAGACCCCCGAGCCGACCGTCCACACCCCCGCCGACCTGCAGCAGAGTGAAGCCAAACTGATCGAGCTTGCAAAGGCAAGGCCCACAGGCTTCGCCGTAGCGACCCTCGACGACTACGGCAACGACTACACCCTCCTCGTAGTCCGCCTCCACACCGGCGACGCTGAGCGTCATCAATTCTTCGCCGACCAGATCGTCATGTTGAAAGGCACCATTACCCTCGTCACCGGCGGCACCATGCAGGGCGAGCACCCCAACAGCGGCCCAGGCCGTCCGGGCGAAACCCTCGGCAGCGGCGTCGAAGGTGGCAAGGAAGTCGTCCTCCACGCCGGAGACATCGTCCACATCCCCGCCGGCATCCCCCATTGGGTCAAGGTCGCCCCCGGCACCACCACCACCTATCTGGTCTTCAAAGAGAAGTAAGTTAAATCAAGAAAATCAAGAGAGCCGCTCGGTATCCCATCTGGTAAACCGGCGATCACACACCCGCGCAAGCTCGCTCTCAGGTATCCTCACTCAGTCCACAACATGACCACCCTCATTCCCCTCCTGATCCTCATCCTCGCCGCCGCCTACATCCTCCTCGGAGCCGCCCACCTCGCCGCGCCCACCAAAGTCCTTCCCATCTACCGCCTCCTCCTCGGCCGCCGCCTCTACGAAAAAAATGCTCCACGCTTCCAGCAAGTCACCCCCATCAACTGGAAGATCATCGGCACCGCCTACATCCTCTTCGGCATGCTCCTCGTCTGGTCTCTCCGCGCCAGCTTCTAGCCGTCTGCGCCACAAACAGCATCTAAGCAAAAAATGGAATCCTTCTCACAAGACGTTCTGGTCATTGGGGCAGGAATGGCCGGACTCACCGCAGCCCGCGTTCTCGCCGAAGCAGGCCGCAGCGTAACTCTCCTCGAAGCCAGCAGCCGAGTAGGCGGCCGCATCCACACCATCCGCGACGGCGACGAAGTCATCGAACTAGGTGCCGAGTTCGTCCACGGCAAACCGCCCGAACTCTGGTCCCTCATCGAAGAAGCCAACCTCGAGACCTACGAGATTCAGGGCTCCCACCTCAGCTTCCAGAACGGCCAACTCCAGAACGGACCCGCCGAAACGGACGAAGAAGACCAGCGCTTCGCCATCCTCGCCAAACTCGAATCCAGGCTCGAAAACCCCACCCATCCCGACCTCTCCTTCGCCGACTACCTCGAACAGCAGAAAATCCCTCAAGACCAGCGGCAAGGTGTCATCAGCTACGTCGAAGGCTTCAACGCCGCCGACCACAATCTCATCAGCATCGCCGCCCTCGGTATGCAACAAGCCGCAGAAGACCAAATCGAAGGCGACCGGGGCTTCCGCCTCAGCCACGGCTACGACCAACTCCCCACCTTTCTCGCCCAAAAGGTCATCAGCGCCGGGGGCCGGATCCTCTACAACACCCTCGTCGAGCGCATCGACTGGACACGCGGCCACGTCAGCATCAGCGCCTGCTCCAACGACCAGCCCACTCTGTTCGAGTCCCATCAAGCCGTCATCACCCTTCCCCTTGGCGTCCTGCAACAGAAAGCCGTCACCTTCGTTCCCATTCCCGACGCCATCCACGAGGCCCACCGACTCCGCATGGGCCGCGCTCGTCGCTTCACCCTCCTCTTTCGCGAAAGGTTCTGGGCCAACCTTCAACAGGTCTCCCTTGCCGACCTCAGCTTCCTCTTCTCCTTCGCCTCCATGCCTCCGGTCTGGTGGACACCGCACCCCGCCCAAAGCAATACGCTCACCGGGTGGATCGGCGGCCCATGGTCCGAGGCCCTCGCCAACCACCCCCCCGATCAACTCGCCGATGTCGCCTGCACCGAACTTGCCCGCATCTTCTCTCTCGACCTCGCCTACATCCGCAGCCAACTCCTCCGCTGCCACACCCACGACTGGCAAAACGACGCCCTCACCTTCGGCGCATACAGCTACATCCCTGTCGGAGCCCTCGATGCCTGCTCCAAAATGACCCTCCCTGCCGACCACATCCTCTTCTTCGCCGGCGAGCACACCGATACCACCGGCCACTGGGGAACCGTCCACGGCGCCATCCGTTCCGGCCACCGCGCCGCCGGCCAGATCCTTCACCGCAAAACGCACTAACCTTGCCTAAATCACTCCCACCTAAGCAGATATACTTGACAAAGCACCAGACGCCACAAAGGCGGTTTGATGTTTTGGCTTGCATCCGCGTGCCGGTTAAAGGGCTCGAAGTACAGACCTAAACCATTTCGATGGAAGACTTTGCACACATAACGACGGGGGAGGGGGGACATCCCTCAACCAGCGCCAACGACAGACAAGACCAAAGGAAGCTGCAACCCTCCATGACCGACACGCCCAGCGCCCAGAACTTCCGCATGCCCGCCGAGTGGGCCCCCCACGCCGCCACCTGGATCGCCTGGCCCCATAACTCCGAAGACTGGCCCGGAAAATTCCTGCCCATCCCCTGGGTCTACGCCGACATCGTCCGCCACCTCTCGCAAGTCGAAGACGTCCACATCCTCGTAAACAACCTCCTCGCCGAGACCCGTGCCGTCTCTCAACTCCGCCGCGCAGGAGCCAATCTAGCTCGCCTCCACTTTCATCACTGGCCTACCGACCGCGTCTGGCTCCGCGACTCCGGCCCCATCTTCGTCAAGAATCCCGCAGGCGACATCGCCCTCACCAACTGGAAGTTCAACGCCTGGGCCAAGTACGATAACTGGCGCCGCGACAATCAGATCCCCCAGCACGTTGCCAAGCTCTACGCCATGCCCGAGTTCTGCCCTGAAGTCACCTTCCCCCACAAACCCGCCCACCGCATCGTCCTCGAAGGCGGCAGCATCGACACCAACGGCGCCGGCATCCTCCTCACCACCGAAGAGTGCCTCCTCTCCGAAGTCCAGGAGCGCAACCCCGGCCTCGGCAACGCAGAAGAGACCCGCCACCACCTCGAAGACGCCTTCAAAAACTACCTCGGCATCGAGCAGACCATCTGGCTCAACCGCGGCTGTGCCGGCGACGACACCCACGGCCACGTCGATGACGTCACCCGCTTTGTACCCGGTCCCGCTGAGAACGCAAACACCATCCTCACCGCCGTAGAGCCCAACACTCACGACGAAAACCACCTCCCCCTCGCCGAAAACCTCGACCGCCTCCGCACCGCCCGCAATCTCGAAGGCCAGCCCTTCGACATCATCACCCTCCCCATGCCCAACCCCGTCATCTTCGAGGGCCAGCGCCTCCCTGCCAGCTACGCCAACTTCTACATCGCCAACGATCTCGTCCTCGTCCCCACCTTCAACGACCCCCACGACCGCCACGCCCTCAACATCATCGCCAACTGCTTCCCCACCCGCGAAGTCATAGGCATCCACGCCGTAGACCTCGTCTGGGGCCTGGGCACCCTCCACTGCATGACCCAACAAGAACCCGCATGACCGCCTGGCCCCTACCACCGGATTTGGACTCGTTGAAAGAACTATTCGCGATTGCTGACGTCGAAGGCCTCATTGCAGGTGAGTGTCCGCATGATGAGTACGATCCTGAGGCCAAGTACTTCTATGAAGCGACGATCGGCAATCCCACCAGCAAGTTCACCGTGAAACAGACACTCCCGTTGCTGGAACAACTCTGGGTGAAGCAGTTCATGTTGAACGAAGGGCAACTTGCTCAACGTCGGCCAGCACTGATGAACCTCGCGCAACAAATCGACCACTTCTTCGGCCCTCAAGCCCAACCTAAAGAGAGACCGCAGCTAGCCCATGCCTGAAGACCTCACCTTCATGAACGCCGCCATCGCCGAAGCCCACGCCGCCGAAGCGTCCGGCGATGTCCCCATAGGCGCAGTCATCGTTTACAAAAACGAAATCATCGCCCGCGGCCAGAACCGTGTCCTCCGCGACCACGACCCCTCCGCCCACGCAGAAATCGTCGCCCTCCGCGCCGCCGGCCTGGCCCTTCAGAACTACCGTCTCAGCCCACCCCCCGGCGAATCCGAAGGCTGCACCCTCTACGTCACCCTCGAGCCCTGCGCCATGTGTGCCGGAGCCATCCTCCACGCCCGCATCGATCGCCTCGTCTACGCCGCACCCGACCCCAAAGCCGGCGCCTGCGGCTCTGTCCTCAACGTCATGAACCACCCTCAGCTCAACCACAAAGTCGAAGTCACCTCCGGCCTCCTCTCCGAAGAGTGCGGCGCCATGCTCACCAACTTCTTCGTACAGCGACGCAAGCGCCCCGCGCATCCAACGCCACAGGGAGCGGTGACCAATGGCGACCAGGAAGGCAACGAAGAAGTGGTCAGCAAAGGTTGACACCCATTCCACCTATCCAGAAGCAGGCCTCTTCAAAAAAGATGCACGAACCATAGCCCAGTCCCTCGCCTCGCCAGAAGTCTCACCCAAGGGCCCCGTCTCCGGCATGCGAATGCTCAACTTCTACATCAATCGCGCCGGCAAAAACCTCACCCCCGCCCGCCACAAAGTCCTCGAACGCGCAAAAGAAATCCTCTCCGGTATCATCGCCTCTCAAAAAGAAAGCAAGCCCGCACCAAACAAAACAGTCAAGAAAATCAAGACCTCGCCTCCGGCGAAGCCGCCTACATCACCGGCTACACTTACGCCATCAACGACGGGATCCTCCCCAACTATCACGAGCAAGAACAATACTTACAACTTCTTCCCCAAGTAAAATAGACCTATGGAATTAACTCTCTACTCCGCTTCCTGGTGCCGCGACTGCCGGGAAGCCAAACGCTTCCTCAACAAACACAGCATCCCCTTCACAGAGATCGACATCGAAACCACCCCCGGCGCAGCCGACAAAGTGTTCGCCAACGTAGGCAAACGCGCCATCCCCCAGTTCGTCCTCGACGGCAAGTGGATCCAGCCCTACAAGCCCGGCCGCGGCTTCCTGCATGCCGAAATGTCCGAGCTCTTCTCCGTGACCTAGTCCTCGTCGGCTTACTCCACCCGCGGAACCCCATTACTCCCAAACGGCCACCGCAGTCGTAGCACCCGCGTGCGGTTGCTCTCCCGCAGCGTCTCCTTGCTGCGGGCCTTCAGCAAGTCGTCAATCGTAATAATCCCAAGGAACTTCCCTTCCTCATCCAGTACCGGATACCGCGTCAGCTTCGAGGCCGCCATCGTCCCGGCTGCTTGACGCAACGTGTCCATTGGACCCATCGTCTTTGGCAACAAACTCCCATCCCCAGCAAGTGGCTTGGACAAGTCACCCTGTTTCGCAGCAGCCATCATCTGCGTTCGCGTCAGAATGGACACCAGTCTGCCCTCGAAATCCAGCAATGGAAACAACCGCTGCCAGTGGCTCCAGGATTCCGGCCCCCGCGCCTCCATCTTCCTGAGCCAGTCCGCTGCTGCATGCCGCGTCGCGTCCGCTGACAGCGCAAACACGCTGGTATGCATCGCATCCCGCACCACCATCGTCTCCAGCGGATCCACTCCATACTCACGGCTCAGATGAAGCCCTCGTCGGCTCAGACGCTCGGTCAATATTGACCGCGGCTGCAGCAGCACTCCCAGCCCATAACTCACCACGCAGGCCAGCAGCACCGGCAGCATCAGTCCGCCGTTGTGCGTCAGCTCCACTGCCAGCATCGCCGCCGTCAGGGGTGCGCCAATCGACGCCGCCAGTATTGCCGACATCCCCACCAGCGCCCATGCTCCCTGCGATATCGGCGTCAGTACATGCCCCATCGCTGCGCCCATCGCGCCCCCGATCATCAGCAATGGGGCCAGAATGCCACCCGAAGTATTCGACCCCAAAGAAAACGTCCAGATAAAGCTCTTCACCAGCAGAACACCGACGATCAGCTTCCAGGTCACGTCATCCGTCACCAGCCGCTGAATTACCCCATACCCAACCCCAAGCGCCGGGGGAAAGATCATCCCGCCAATCCCCACAATCACGCCGCCAATCGCCGGCCACCACATCCAGTGAACAGGAAGCCGCTCAAACAAATCCTCAACCGCATACAACGTACGGCTCAGACCCATCGACAGCAACGCCGCCAGCACCCCAACCACCAGCGCACCAATCATCGCCATGTGGTGCATCGGCACCGTCGTCACCTGCATCGGAAAGATCGGCCCCGGTCCCAGCAAAAATCGTCGTATCGCTCCCGCAGTCACCGAAGCCACCGCCACCGGAACCAGGCTACGCGGACGCCACTCAAACAGTAGCAACTCCACCGCCAGCAACACTGCCGACAGCGGACACGAAAACGTAGCAGACATTCCCGCCGCAGCACCCGCAACCAGCAGCGTCGTACGCTCCGCATCCGTCGTATCCAGCAGCTGACCAATCAGTGACCCCGTGGCCCCGCCCGTCATGATGATCGGCCCCTCCGCCCCAAACGGTCCACCCGATCCAATCGCAATCGCCGTCGCCAGCGGCTTCAATATCGCAAGCCGCGGCGCCACCTTGCCTCCTTTGAAGACGATCGCCTCGATCGCCTCTGGCATCCCATGTCCGCGAATCTTCTCCGACCCATACCGCGCAATCAACCCAATCAACAACCCGCCAACCACCGGCGCAAAGACGCTCTTCCACCCCAGCGTATTGAGCGCAGGACTCGCATCGACAAAGCTCAACCGATGGTAATAAAAAACATTTGTCGCCAAACGAATCAGCCCCAGCAGAACCCACGCCAGCACCGCACCGGCAACCCCAAGAATTGCCGCCAGGCCACTGATCGTCAGCATCCGGTGGTTAACCGAGTAGTCTCGCAATACTTCAGGAGTCCCTAACTTTGTCATCGCTCTCCAATCTTTCTCGTCATCCCCGCTCGCTGCTCCAGCAGTGCCTCTAGTGTCCGAATCAGCTCTGCCCCCTCGGCCTTCACCTCCGTCAGATGCTCTGCCACTAGCCGCGCCACCAACTCCCCACCACGCTCCGTAATCTCCACCAGCGATCGCCGATGATCACTCTCATCCGCAACCCGTCGCACCAGCCCCGCCTTCTCCGCCCGGTCAACCAGTTCCACCGCACTGTTATGCCGCACCACCATCCGCTCCGCAACGTACGAGATCGACGCCGCACGCCCCTCCGGTGCAGCCGCAATCACCTGCAGCAACTGGTACTGCTGCGCAGAGATCCCTGCCGCTTCCGCCGTCGCCTCGCTGAAGCTCAAAAACTTCCGCAACCGGTATCGAAATTCAGCTAACTCCCCCAACTGCGCCGGCAGCCTCACCTTCATTCCACGTGCCTTGGTCAACGTCATCATAAATACGATTGTATCGCATCACGATATATCTCCTCCCGCCGACACCAAGTAAAATCAAATAGTCGCCACACCATCAACGTGATCGCTCGCTACACGCGCCATCGCGCACATATCTCAGCCACTCAAGTAAGGAACAACTCATGATTGCTCGCTACACTCGCCCTGCGATGGGCAAAATCTGGTCCGACGAAAACAAGTACCGCTGCTGGCTCACCGTAGAAACCGCCGCCTCCCAGGCCCTCGCCAGCTTCGGCCTCGTCCCCCAGTCCGCAGCCGACACCATCCGCGACAAGGGCAACTTCACCGTAGCCCGCATCAACGAGATCGAAGCCGAAGTCCGTCACGACGTCATCGCCTTCACCACCACCGTCGCCGAGCACATCAACTCCCCCGAGGACTCCCGCTGGCTCCACTACGGCCTCACCTCCACCGATGTCGTCGACACCGCCCAGTCCCTCCAGCTCGTAGAAGCCTCCGCCATCATCCGCACCGGCATCGTCGCCCTCTCCGAGACCCTCAAGCGCCGCGCCATCGAGTTCCAGCACACCCCCATCATCGGCCGCACCCACGGCGTCCACGCCGAACCCACCACCTTTGGCCTCAAGCTCCTCCTCTGGTACTCCGAGATGCAGCGCAACCTCGCCCGCTTCGACGCAGCCGCCGAAGACCTCCGCGTAGGCAAGCTCTCCGGAGCCGTCGGAACCTTCGGCCACCTCAAGCCAGCCCACGAAGAAGCAATCTGCAAAGCCCTCGGCCTCACCCCCGTCGCAGTCGCTACTCAAGTAGTCCAGCGCGACCGCCACGCCGCCTACGTCTCCGCCCTCGCCATCCTCTGCTCCACGCTCGACAAGATGGCTACCGAAGTCCGCCACCTCCAGCGCACCGAGGTCCGCGAAGCCGAAGAGTTCTTCTCCGAGAAACAGAAGGGCTCCAGCGCCATGCCTCACAAGCGCAACCCCATCACCTCCGAGCAGATCTCCGGCCTCGCCCGCGTAGTCCGCGCCAACGCCCAGACCGCCTTCGAGAACATCGCCCTCTGGCACGAGCGCGACATCTCCCACTCCTCCGCCGAGCGAGTCATCCTCCCCGACTCCACCATCCTCGCCGACTACCTCCTTCACAAGACCGAGAACCTCATCGCCAAACTCCTCGTCTACCCCGCCCGCATGCTCAAGAACCTAGAGTCGACCGGCGGCCTCATCTTCTCCGGCCAGCTCCTCCTCGACCTCGCCGAATCCGGCATGTCCCGCGAAGACGCTTACCGCCTCGTCCAGACCCACGCCATGAACTCCTGGAAGAACGACCTCATCTTCCGCGACGAAGTAGCCAAAGTCCCCGAGATCACCGCCCGCCTCTCCCCAGAAAAACTAGCCCACGCCTTCGACTACACCCGCCAGCTAGCCAACGTGGACGCCATCTTCAATCGCGTTCTCGGAGAGTAATCTGTCCCCATCGGGTGCCCCATTCATGCAGCCTCATCGCATGAGTGGGCATCGCGCGTAAGCGCGACCTTCCACAAAATCATCAATGGCGCAGACCCTCATCCAAATCGTAGACACCGCCCTAGCCTCCGCCACCACCCGCTCTGGCCAACATCTCGTCTGCCGCCCCGGCTGCTCCCAATGCTGCATCGGAGTCTTCCCCATAGCCCACGAGGACGCAGCCCGCCTCCGCGAAGGCCTCTCACTCCTGGAACAATCAGACCCAGAAAAAGCAGCCCGCGTCCACGCAAGAGTAGCCGCAGCCCTCACCCGCCTGGACCCCTGGTTCCCCGGCGACATCACCACCGGCATCCTCGCTGAAGACTACGAAGCAGCCATCCTCTTTGAAGAGTTCGCCAACGACGAACCATGCCCTGTCCTTGACCTCGAACACGGCACCTGCGACCTCTACGAGCACCGCCCCATCCTCTGCCGAACCTTCGGCCCACCCATGCGCGCCGAAGGCGACAATGGTGAAGTAAACCTCGCCACTTGCGAGCTCTGCTACATCCACGCCAGCACGGAAGAGATCGCAGCCTGCGAGCTCGACCCCGCCATCCCCGCGCTCGAAGCCGCCAGCAATGAGGCCTTCAACGCCGCCCATAACCTCCACGGCGAAACCCTCATCGCCTACGCCCTCCGCCCGGCAGCAGCAGCGCCTAGTTCGTCGGCGCCGCCACCTCACCCGGCCTAGTCGGCAGCACCTCACCCGGTAGGATCACCGGAACTCTCGGCCCACCTTCTACCACGGCGTCATCAATCTGAAACATCGTCGCATCCTTCGGCAGCGCCATCCTGCCCTTCACCAGATATGCCACCACCGCCGCACCAGTTAACTCCGGAGCCAGTACCGCCAGCGGCAGCAGATACCTCTTCTTCTTCACCAAAGACTCCGCAACCCCATCAACACCATGGCTCCGCGCCACTGTTCCTGGCACCTGCGGAATCACAAACGCGCTCATCTCCACCTCAGGATGCTTCTTCCCATATTTAACCAGCGAGCGGGCCACCTGCTTCGGCGTCATCAGCCCTACATCCGCAACAAAGTTCCGATGGATCGCATGTGGCAGGTACATGTCCAGCACCACCCGCGAGAAATCCGCGCAGTTATGAAACAGCAGGTTGAAGTGCCCCACATTGCGCTTGTCGTTGAACAGCGCAACAAACCGCTCATCCTGCTCCGCCGTGCTCTTCACTTCAAACCCATGAATCGTCCGGTCGAACGAAGCCCCCACCAACTGAATCCACTCACCCTTCGGAGTCGCACCATCCTTGGTATCCGGAGCCAGCGCCAGCAACCGCTTCCGGCGATACGCATCCCGAAGCTCCACCACCTTCGCCCTGTCCACCGACATTGGCGCATCGTTCACATCATCCACCGCATACAGGTAAGGAATCAGCGGCATCGCAATCCAGTCATACCCGTGCATCTTGTGATATCGACTGATCACAACCCCCAGCTCACCGCTCTGGCACATGCGTAACTCAGTAGGCGAAGCCGCGCAGATATGGTTCAGATATACCGCAGCATGACCCGTCGGATTGAACGCCCCAAACTCTCCGAAAGGCTCTTCCATCAACAGAGCCACCGACCCGAAGCAACGTGTCCCACTGAATATCATTGCCATCATCAGCAACGAACGCCAGTAAGCAACCCGCCAATTACCAGTCATTTCCTTCATAAACCTCCACAATCGAATATCAATTTTGGCCGGACTCAAATTTATGAGTTAAATCGGTCTAGTCCGGATAAGTCGCGCATCCCTGTCTGTCGCATCGGCGATAATCGAAGGCGTGATCGAATCTTCCTCGCACTCTGCCCGCAATCTCACCCTCGCCGTAACCGGCGCCAGCGGATCCATCTATTCTGCTGAGATGCTCCGCGCACTCGTTGCCGACGCTCGCGTGGCAAAAATAAATTTTGTCGTCTCGGATAGCTCCCTCCGCGTCTTCGCGGAAGAGATGCAACTCAGCGGCCGCAACGCCTTGGCAGAAAAGCTACTTAGCCCCTCGCCCGAGCTCCTCGCCTCACTCGATAAAGTCAAGCAGCACCCCGACGCCGACATCGGTGCCAACATCGCCAGCGGCAGTTATCCCTCCAACGGCATGATCGTGCTGCCCTGCTCCATGGGAACCCTCGCCGGCATCGCCAACGGCATCGCCTCCAACCTCATCCAGCGCGCCGCCGATGTCTGCCTCAAGGAGCGCCGCCCCCTCATCCTCTGTGTCCGCGAAACCCCGTTCAACCGCATCCACCTACGTAACATGCAGTTAGCCTCAGACGCCGGAGCCACCATATTCCCCGTCATCCCCACCCTCTACAACCACCCCCAAAGCACCACGGACATGGCCCGGCAGTTCGTCAACCGTGTCCTTGCCCATATCGGCCTGCCTCAACCCGACGCTTATCAGTGGCAGGCCGACTAGCCCACGCAAGCCCTAATTCTCCGCCGGAAACACCTTGTCCCCACCAGACATAGGCGGCTCTGCTCGCAGAAACCCCACCGTCGATGCCAGCACCGGCTTCCAACATTCCGCCGGCGCCAGATGCCCGCACCCCTCCATCACATTCAGCACCGAACCCGGAATCTTTTCGTGAAGCTCCTTCCCCACTTCCAGGGGAATCAAATCATCCCGTGAACCCCACACCACCAGCGTCGGCCGCGAGATACCCTGCAGCCGAAAGTCCAGCAGATCGCGCCCTCCCGTCATCGAAGCCACACTCCGGTTGACCACCCACCCATTCTGCTGCAGTTTGCGCAGCGCAGCCTCTGCAGCATAGGCAGGCAGTACCGGCGGCTTCGGGGACAGAATCGCCATCAGGCGCCGCACGCCTGCAATATCGGCCGGAACAAACAAGCCAGCATCAAACTTCGCCGGAAAATAAACCCCCGCGCTGTCGTAGATCACTAACCGATCCACTAGCTCCGGATGGTCCAGCGTCAGCTTCATCGAGACCCACCCGCCCATCGACCAGCCGCCAACATCCGCACGCGCCACATGCACTGCACGCAGAAACTGCACCAGCGTCGCCTCCTGCAGCGAGATCGAGTAGTTCACATCCGGACGCGGGCTCCGCCCATACCCTAGCAAGTCCGGCACATAAACATGAAACCCCTGCGCCGCCAACTTCGGAATCAGTTCCGCCCAGTCCTCTCCGCGCGATCCCAACCCATGCACGAGCAGCAGCGGTGCTCCATCCGTCCCATTCGCCAGTTTGGCTTCAAAGTAGTGCAGCCGATATCCCCCAGCCTCCACATACTTGCTCGACACGTTCTCATGCCACAGATGAAGCCGGATCACTTGATCATTCACCCACAGCGGGTTCAGGTAGAACGTTAGTCCCGCCCCCATCGCCAGCACCAACAACACCGCAACCACTCGCAGCGCAGGCTTCATAGATCTCTTCTCCGCAAGACCTGCCTCTTACTTCAGCGGCTTGCCAAACTCTTCGCCGAACACAGTATGCGCCATCTCGAGCCGTCCGCCGTCAAACTTATCCGCACCCTTCAAATGCCCTACTCCCAGCAGCGCCACTACCCAGTAGCTCAATGGAAGCTTCAGCACCTCATGCACCTTTTCCTGTTCGAAACCTTCCATCGGTGCGGTGTCATACCCCATCACCTCCGCCATCAGCAGCATATGGGTAAACGCGAGCATCACCTGCTTGTTCAGCCAGGCCTTCATCTGATCGCTGCTAAAGCTCCCCATGTAGTTTGGAACGCTGCTCCGCGCCTGGTCGGCGTAACCCGCAGGCATCCCGCCCTCCAACCCCTGTTGCAGTATCAGGTCCAAATCTTTCCGCCATCCATCCGCATCCCCACACGCCACAATCACAGCGGAGGCTTCCTCCACCTTCGCCTGGTTATAGCTGGCCGCTCGCAACCGTCGCTTCTGCTCCTGGCCTTGCACCACCACGAACCGCCACGGCTGCATGTTGTATCCGCTCGGAGCGTGAAGCCCTGCATCCAGAATCCGCTTTAAATCTTCTGGAGGAATCGGAGCGCCATCGAAGCTCGGGGTTGCCCGCCGCTCTGCAATCGCCTGGCTCAGTGATCTATCTGTTGTTGCCATAACACTCTCTTCTCTTACCTACGAAATCGATTTCCTAATTCGCTACCTGTTAGGATGCCTCTTCCAGTCCAGCAGCGCTACCTCAACCACGCGCAACTACTAGCACTGTCAAACAGTTCGAAATCATCACCACTTCATCAACCTCTTGTTGACGACCCACTCCATCCCGTCGCTCTTAATGGATCTCGCTCATCGCCTGCTCCGAAGGATAGGGATTTTGACCCGGCATCTCGGCAAAAATCCACACGCCGTGGAACGCCTTGCGCATCTCTGGATACGCCGCCACCAGGGCGCTCATCGCATCCGCGTTGCGCTTCCGCGCAACCACCGGATCACCGATCTGATCGACCTTCAAATGCGCGATCACATCCACTTTGTCCTTTGCCAGCGAATCATCCACGCCCAGCCCGACAAAGTGATACTCCGCGCCATTCGCCCCCTTCACCACCAGCGGAGCGTCCGCCGTCACGCCCTCCGATAGAGCCAGCGGTGCCGCAGCACTCTGCTCCGCATGCAACTTCTCCAGATGAGAGCTCTGCACAAAATTCACTGGCCGCAGCAGCAACTCCGCCTGCTGGTAGTAGAGCCACGCATTCCATTGCTCCTTCGCCTTCACCATCTGCCGAGCTTGCGTCCAGAACCACAAGCCGTCGTGCCCAGCCGCCAGAATCGGTTTAGGATACAGCCCCGCCATCATCCACTTGCCCTGCTCCTGCCGCATCAGGAACGATAGCCGCCACGGCGTCGCACCCGTGCTCTCCACAATTGCAAATCCATACCGCCCGGGGGGTAGCGCCGGAATCAGGAAATCCACCTCTGCCGCAGTCTTGTTCAGAGAGCAGAAAAACTGCGCATCCGGAGCGCTCCCGTCCGCACCCCGCTTCAACTCAGACCCATCCAGCAGGTAAACCTGCGTAACCGTCAGCAATCCACCAGTGAGCTTCGGAGCCGTCTGTCCCACGACGGATTGGACACCATTGAAGTCCTTCTCCAGCTCTGCCACCGTCATTGCTCGCAAGCCAGCAACATCACCCGCCTGCACTTTGTCTGCAAGGCTCTTCGCCGCCGATGCCAACCCATCCCGCTCCGTCGCCGTCATCTGCGACTGCGTCGTGCAGACTTCTGCCCCAGCCGCGGCCTGCAGTAACAACATCGTCGCCAGCAGCGATACCTTCAATATCTTCATATGCCTCAACGTCCTCAGCTCGCCAACTACACTCGCCAAGCCACAGTCAGTCTAGTACAAGACGCGAGTAATCAGTCTCCAGTGCTCCCCGGCTCACTCCGCGATAGACTGTCTACCAACGGACACAGTACTCGTGACCTTCAATCGACCGTTTCCGTCTTACTCAATCAGATGCTGCACCCGACACCAATCCGAAGCCTCGCCGCCCTTAGCATCATCGCGCTCTGCTGTGCGAGTCAGGCTCAGCCCCAGGCAGCCCACGTGCCAGCCTCACAACTTCCCGCCACCAGCCCGACCACTCAGTCTCAAGTACCCTCCCAGCCTCCACAATCCCAACCAGTACCGGCCACTCATCGCGCCGAGGTCAGTTACACCAACAGCCAGCTCTCCGTAGCTGCCGACAACTCCAGTCTCAACCAGATTCTCCGCGACGTCTCCCGTCAGACCGGAATGAAGATCACCGGCGGCGTCAGCGACGAACACGTCTTCGGCAAATACGGCCCCGCACCACCCTCGATCGTCCTCGCCCTCCTGCTCCAGGGCACCGGCAGCAACATGCTCCTGGTCCAGAACGGAACGGCTGCCCCAATAGAACTCATCCTCACTCCGCGCACCGGTGGCGTCACTCCCCCAAACCCCAACGCTGCCAGTGCCAACGATGCTGCGGACAACGACGATACGCCCCCCGCATCGACAGAGCGCTTCATCAATCGCGCCCCCCGTCAAAACGGCGAACTCGATCCCCACCGCCCCGATCCACCACCCACTCTGCTGCCTCCCAACAACCCGCCAACCACCCCACCCGACACCACCCAGGAGCAGTCTCCCAACGGAGTCAAGACTCCCCAGCAGATCTACGATCAGCTCATGCGCCTACGCCAGCAGACACAACAGCCCGCAGCTCCGCAGTAAAAATCTTGCTCAAATTTTAGAGATTGTCGCTATCCCCGCCTCAAAACAGGCCGTCCGCTTCAAAACCTAGCTCGGGATCGCCTGAATCGGCGCCACCACGCGCCGTGCCGTATTCACCGCCGCTACCTTCTTCGCATGCATACGGAAGATCGCAAACATGGCCATGCAAACCCCGTATCCCAGCAGGACACCCACCACCAGCGAGGCCAAAACAGCAGAAATCAACACAATCGACGAATTTACAATCATTCCCTAACTCCGCATCCAGCCGTAGCCCCTATATTGCCCACGGTCCGCACTTAATCTGCCCAATTTGCTATGAACCTCTCGCAGCTTACCATCCCCAGCACTTGGAAAGATGTTGCCAAGTCAGATTCACTTGGATAATTCCCATAATGATTTCACTCTCTTCAAAAGTCCGCCCCCTCTCCAGGACCCATGCTTCGCCCCCCTCCTTTACTCCTCGCAATGCCGTATTCTTGTAACTTGGCCACACAACGGTCACGTATCACCCGCTATCACCCTATGGCCATTACCCACATCACCGTCCGCGGAGCGCGTCAGCACAATCTGCGCAACGTCAACGTCAGCATCCCGCGCAATACTCTTACCGTTGTCACTGGGCTCTCCGGCTCCGGCAAGTCCTCCCTCGCCTTCGACACCATTTACGCCGAGGGCCAGCGCCGCTACGTCGAAACGCTCTCCGCATACGCCCGCCAGTTCCTCGACCAGATGGAACGCCCTGACGTAGACGCCATCGATGGCCTCTCCCCCGCCATCTCTATCGAGCAGAAAACCACCTCGCGCAGCCCCCGCTCAACCGTCGGCACCATCACCGAGATATACGACTACCTCCGCCTCCTGTATGCCAGTGTCGGCCAGCCCCACTGCCCCAACTGCCACCGCCCCATCTCCCGCCAGTCTGCCGACCAGATCGTCGAGCGCGTCGTCGCCCTCGCTCCCGGCGAGCGCATCACCATCTACGCCCCCATCGTCCGCGGCCGCAAAGGCGAATTCCGCGAAGAGCTCGAAGCCCTCGACCAACAGGGCTTCCGTGCCCGCATCGACGGCGAGATGACCGAACTCACTGAAGGCATGCGCCTCGAAAAGCGCAAGAACCACACCGTCGAAGCCATCGTAGACCGCATCATCCTCAAGCCCGGTCCCGACGGAAAACCCGACACCCGACGCCTCGAAACCTCTGTCCTCAAAGCCCTCCAGATGGCCAACGGACTCGTCCTCATCGGCATCCAGGGTGCCAACCGCGAGCAGGAGGAGACCCTTTACTCCTCCTCCATGGCCTGCCCCGACTGTGGAATCAACGTCCCTCGCCTCGAACCACGCAGCTTCTCCTTCAACTCCAACTACGGCGCATGCTCCAACTGCCACGGCCTCGGCAGCATCTACGACTTCGATCCCGCCCGAACCATCACCGACTGGTCCAAGCCTCTCCTTGACGGCGCCATGGGCCCCGGTTCAGGCTCCGCTTACCTTCTCCGCCTCATCAAGCTCGCAGCCGAAAAATACAAGATCAACATCAAGCTCCCCTTCGAGCAACTCACCTCCGAGCAGCAGCACCTCTTCCTCTACGGCCCCCCGCGCAGCGAAGCCGGACGCACCGGATTTCACGGAATCTTCGCCTACCTCCGCTCCAATCTCGAAGACACCAAATCCGAGGGCTACCGCGAGTACATGATGCAGTACATGTCCGCGACCACCTGTCCCGTCTGCAAGGGGCGCCGCCTACGCCCGGAATCCCTCGCCGTCACCGTCAACGGTGCCAGCATCGCCGACTTCACTAGCCTTTCCCTCGAACGCGCCCTCACCACCGCTCGCACCATGCTCTTCACCGGACGAGACCGCATCATCGCCGACCGCCTCCAGCGCGAAGTCATCGAGCGCCTTGAATTCCTCAACGCCGTCGGCCTCGGCTACCTTTCGCTCGACCGCTCCGCAGCCACCCTCTCCGGCGGCGAAGGCCAACGCATCCGTCTGGCCACACAGATCGGCTCCCGCCTCCGCGGCGTCCTCTACGTCCTTGACGAGCCCTCCATCGGACTCCACCAGCGCGACAACCAGCGCCTCATCTCCGCCCTCGAAAACCTTCGCGACCTCGGCAACACCGTCCTCGTCGTTGAACACGACGAAGACACCATTCGCAAAGCAGACTATGTCCTGGACCTCGGCCCCGGAGCCGGCAAGAACGGCGGCCACCTCATTGCCGAAGGCACCCCCCAGCAGATCATGGACAATCCAGCGTCCATCACCGGCCAGTACCTCGCCGGAAAAATCGAAATCGTAGCCCGCGCCAACCCGCGCACCCTCACCAACAAGTGGCTCACCGTCGAAAACGCCCACTCCCACAATCTCCAGAGCGTCACCGCCCACTTCCCCATCGGCGTCATGACCGTAGTCTCTGGAGTCTCCGGCTCCGGAAAATCCACTCTCGTCAACGACATCCTCTACCGCGCCCTCGCCAAAAATCTCTACGGCTCCCGCGAAGAACCCGGCCAGCACGGCGCCGTCCGCGGCATCGACCAGCTCGACAAAGTCATCCAGATCGATCAGTCCCCCATCGGACGCACCCCGCGCTCCAATCCCGCCACCTACACCGGCGTCTTCACCGCCATGCGCGACCTCTTCGCCATGCTCCCTGAGTCCCGCGAGCGCGGCTACAAACCCGGCCGCTTCTCCTTCAACGTCCAGGGTGGCCGCTGTGAGGCCTGCACCGGCGAAGGCCAGCGCCGCATCGAGATGAACTTCCTGCCTGACGTCTACGTCCTCTGCGAAATATGTAACGGACGTCGCTACAATCAGGAAACCCTCTCCGTCAAATTCAACGGCTACTCCATCGCCGATCTCCTCGACCTCCCCATCGAGGACGCTGTCCCTATCCTCAAGGACATCCCCAGCGTCAACGTCAAGCTCCAGACCCTCGTCGACGTCGGCCTCGGCTACATCCACCTCGGCCAGTCCGCCACCACCCTATCCGGCGGCGAGGCCCAGCGCATGAAGCTCGCCCGCGAGCTCTCCAAGCGCCAGACCGGGCGCACCCTCTACCTCCTCGACGAGCCCACCACCGGCCTCCACTTCGACGACGTCCGCAAGCTCCTCGAGGTCCTCCACCGCCTCACCGACCTCGGCAACACCATCATCATCATCGAGCACAACCTCGACATCATCCGCAACGCCGACTACGTCCTCGACATGGGCCCAGAAGGCGGCGAAGCCGGTGGCCGCGTCATCGCCCACGGAACTCCGGAGCAGATCGCCACCGTCGCTACCTCCCACACCGGCGCCTTCCTCGCCCGCCACTACGTCGCCAGTTCCCCAAACTTCGCCGAACGCAATGGCGCCAGCCACGCCGGCCCGCAGCCCTTCCATCCCACCACCCCGGAAGACCGCAAGAAAGACGCGCGCGGCAAGTTCATCGCACCCGACAAGAAAACCGGCGTCCCCACCGCCAGCACCACCAGGCCTGAAGAGCGCAAGCCCAAGGCCACGCGAAAAGCCTCCACGAAAACGTCTGCATCGAGTAAAGTCGTCAAGTCGGCAAACAGTAAATCGGCAGCCAGGAAGGCAGCCACGAGTACAGCAGCAACCAGGAAGGCAGCAAAATGATGCCTCGCAACAATCCCAGAGGATCCCAGTTCGGCTCCTCAGACGTGGGACAATCCACCGACGCCGCCGCTCTGGAGCAAAGCTCGCCCATCTTCCGCGCTGCCGACGACCAGCCCACGATCCCGGTCGTCCGCCCCATCCTCCCCGAAGGCGAAGCCATCCTCCTGCCGCCGCTCGACAACACACCCAACGAGCCTCCCTCAGAACCCCCGACCCGCATCCCCAACCTTGGCCACGCCATCCTCTTCCTCTCGCTCACCGGAGCGCTCCTTCTCTTCTCGAATCTCGTAATCCTCGGCTTTGCCCATCCCACCGGCCACAACCCAGCGGTCGTCGCTCCCAAGCTTCTCCTCGCCAGCGAAGCCTTTACCTACCTCGCCGCACTCACCATCTCCTGGTTCTTGTTCCCGCTCTTCTGGCATCGCACCTTCGCCAACGGCCTCCAACTCAACGCTCCAGCAGCACTTCGTAACGCCTTCAAACTCATCCCCCTTGGCTTCGTCCTCTCGTTCACCGTGCAGGCAGTTTCGTCCATCGTCCCCATGCCCAAGACCATCCCGATGGATGACTTCTTTCGCACCCGTTCCGACGTCTGGCTCATCACCGCCTTCGGCACCCTCTTGGCCCCGCTTTTTGAAGAAATTGTCTTCCGAGGTTTCCTCTTTCCAGCCTTCGCCATCGCCTATGACTGGCTCTGCCTGCCCCGCACCGAGGCCGCTCTCGAGTACTGGAACTCCTCCAATAAACTCACCTTCGCCTCTCTCATCTTCTCTTCCGTGCTTTCCAGCATCTTCTTCACCGCAGTGCATGGGAAACAGGTCGCCTTCACCTGGCCCGTCCTCTTCCTCCTCTTCGGCGTCTCCCTCATCCTCACCACCGTCCGCATGCGCCTCCGCTCCGTCCTAGCCTCCACCCTCGTCCACGCCAGCTATAACCTCACCATCTTCCTCACCGCCTTCATCGCCACCGGCGGCTACCGCCACCTCGACCGCATGACCCGCTAAACTTACCCACAAGTCACAAAACCATCACCTCTCACCAATGCCATCCTTCGCCGCAGGCGGAGGATCTGCTGCTGCTCTTGCAGTTGCGCTTGCCCGTCCTGTTTGCAATCAGCAGGAGTAAACTGACCACGTTCACCACCAAACCCGTCCCGGAGGTTCTCAAATGAACGTCCCATCCATAAAACAGCCAAGCGCCTTCTTTCCACTCGCAATGTCGCTCACTGCTCTGGCGCTGGTCCTCGGTCACGCTGCAATCTTCGGCACCGCGCATGAGGCCGACGAAGGCGCCGCCGCCCACATCTGGCAGCTTCTAATGGCTGGACAAATTCCGATCATTGCGTTTTTTGCCCTCAAGTGGCTGCCACGCGCACCAGGAAAGGCGCTGCAGGTACTCGCCCAGCAAGCCGCAGCTGCCCTCGCATCCTGTGCCGCGGTCTTTTTCCTTACGTAGCGATTTCCCAGTAAAATCCCATGTCAAGCCCCAAAACCACCTAAACCATTGCAATCAAAAGACATAAAAAGTGCCGGTTACCCCCTCCCAATCCTCTATAATGGAAGCAGAGACAAAGAAATCCCCGGCCAAAGCCGGGGATTTCCTGTTTAAATCCATATTTACCAGAAAGAATCGGACCTAACCCAAATGAAATGAAGACTTTGCAAACGCCACCCCTTGATTCCAGAGACCTCGACACACATAGCACACCTCAAGTCCGAACCTAAATCACCTGCAATCAAGACTTTGCACAATAAACGTACCCCGGGGGGACTACCCAAACCGCATCCTCTACAATCAACCTAAGCCCATGCCAACCGACATCCAGCCAGACAATCGCTCCACGCTCCTCGACCTCATCGCCACCCACTCCTTCAAACTAGGCGACTTCACCCTCGCCAGCGGAGCCCGCAGCGACTACTACATCGACTGCCGCATCACCACCCTCCACGCCGAAGGCGGCCGCCTCTCCGGCCTCGTCTTCTACGACCTCATCCAGCAACTCCCCAACGCCACCCAGATCGAAGCCGTCGGCGGCCTCACCATGGGTGCCGACCCCCTCGTCTCCAACACCGCCTCCGCCAGCGCCTGGGCCCTCGCCGAATACACCGAGATCCGCAACCTCGCCGCCGACCTCGAACTCGACCCCGAAGAAGAACCCGCCCCCCAACTCATCCACGGCTTCCTCGTCCGCAAAGCCGAGAAGACCCACGGCACCGGCCGCAAAATCGAAGGCTTCCTCAGTCCCGGAGCCCACGTCGTCATCGTCGACGACGTCTGCACCACCGGTGGCTCCACCATAACCGCCATCGAGGCCGCCCGCGAAGCCGGAATGCACGTAGCCGCCGTCCTCTGCCTGGTAGACCGCGAACAAGGCGGCCGAGCCCACATCGAAGCCACCATCCCCGGCGTCCCCTTCATAGCCGCCTTCACCGCCAACGACGTCCGCGCCGCCCACATCGCGCTCAACGCCAGGTAAACTAGGACAAGACATGATCCCCACTCTCGAATGGCTCCCTGAAGGCATCAACTTCCTCGATCAAACCAAGCTCCCCCTCGAGGAGACCTACGTCCTCGCCACGGACTATAACCAGGTCGCCACCGTCATCCGCGACATGATCGTCCGCGGAGCACCCGCCATCGGCGTCTCCGCCGCCATGGGCGTAGCCATCGGCATCGACCGCAGCACCGCCACTGATCTAAAGGCCCTCACCGCTGAAGTCGCCATCATCTCCAGGACCCTGGCCGAAACCCGCCCCACCGCCGTCAACCTCTTCTGGGGCATCGACGAGATCCGCAACCTCTTCAACGAACTCGCTGCCACCAACACACCCATCCCTGAGATCAAAGCCGCAGTGGTCGCTAAGTCCCGCCGCATGTATGACGAAGACATCGCCGCCTGCAAGCAGATGGGAGCCCACGGCGCACCCCTCCTGCCCAAAGAAGGCACCGTCCTCACCCACTGCAACGCCGGAGCCCTCGCCACCTGCGGCTACGGCACCGCCCTCGGCGTCATCCGCGCCGCCATCGAAGCCGGCCACAACATCGACGTCTTCGCCGACGAGACCCGTCCCTTCCTGCAAGGCGCACGCCTCACCGCCTGGGAACTCCTCAAGGACAACATCCCCACCACCGTCCTCTGCGACAACATGGCCGCCCACCTCATGTCTAAAGGACGCATCCAGGCCGTCATCGTCGGTGCAGACCGCATAGCCGCCAACGGCGACACCGCCAACAAGATCGGCACCTACGGCGTCTCCATCCTCGCCAAAGAACACAACATCCCCTTCTACGTAGCCGCCCCCTGGTCCACCATCGACCTCGCCACAGCCTATGGCGACCTCATCCCCATCGAACAGCGCGCCGCCACCGAAGTCACCCACTCCAATGGCAAGCAGATGACCCCCCACGGCGTCGCCATCGAGAATCCCGCCTTCGACGTCACCCCCGCCAAATACATCACAGCAATCATCACCGAGCGTGGCGTCCTTTACCCCCCCTTTACCCAGTCCATCCAACAAATGGACAAGCATCCATCAGCATCGGAACTCACACCCGCATAGCCCGTGTCACCAGGGCCAGTTCTCTGCTGCGTAGGCTTTTGTGCAACATACCAATTGAACGTCGCTTGCCGCTGTCATAAATCCCTTACGGTTCTCTTTATCCGACGAATCCGGCACTCCGGCCAGTTGGCATCAATCTCGCGCGCGACCTATGCTGGTACTACGAGCGTGGCCATCCGACTTCTCAATCCGCGAGAAAAATCTCTACTGCGTGGCAACATCTTCGTACTCGTCAGCTTGGCCATTGCCCTGCCCCTCTCTGACTTCCCCCACAACCGCCCCACGCTGCTCCTCATCATCCCCTCCATCCTCGCAATCCTGGGCACTGCAGACACCATGCGGTGCATGCAACGCCGTTGGAATTGGTACCACGCCGGGGTAGTCCTCTGCATTTACATGGACCTCATGATCCTCAGCATCGTCTTCTTCTTCCTGCTATACCCCTACGCCAACTGGCTCTCCTTCAGCCGCTAACAACCTGAATCTCTTCGGGTCTGCCAATTTTTTCTCCTTCCTCTTCCGCTGGGGTATGATGAACGGCGCTACTAAAATCCAACGATCGCAGGCTTCACCAATTTTCAAACTTTGGAGATTTCCATGATCAAAGGCTTTCGCGATTTCATCTTCCGTGGCAATGTCCTCGACCTGGCAGTCGCCGTCATCATCGGCGCAGCCTTCAGCGCCATCGTCAACTCGCTCGTCAAAGACATCATCAACCCGCTCATCGCCGCTGTCGCCGGTAAGCCTGACTTCTCTGCTCTTGTCGTGCACGTCAATGGTGGGATAGTCACCTATGGCAACTTTCTAAATGCTGCTGTCTCCTTCATAATCCTCGCCGCTGTCGTCTACTTCTTCATCGTCGCCCCAGCGAACCATCTGCTTGCGAGGAACAAAGCCCCCGAGGCCGTCACTACTAAGTCCTGCGGCCAATGCCTCAGCGACATTCCCCTGGCCGCCACCAGATGCAAGTTCTGCAGTCAGCCAGTCTAGTGACATGCTGAATCGGGTTCACTGCATCAAACGCCTGGCAAGGGAAACCTTGCCAGTTCTTTTTAACTCCCGCCACTTGCCATTTCTTGCGATACCCTACGGTTTGATTCGTCATTTCTCGAGGCCCCCAAGTTGAATCGTCTCCGTTCCCTCGCCTGCGTAATTCCTCTAGTTGCCTTCACCGCTTCCTCCCAGACCCCTAAGGTCTTCGGCTATCGAGACTTTACCCAGCAGGCCAAGTGGGACGCCGCTTTCCTCGCCGTTCCCGACGCCAAACTAGCAGGCCAGCACCTCAAAATCCTCACCGCAGCGCCTCACTGGGCGAGTTCCCCCGAGGACTACGCCACCGCGCTTTATGTCGCCGACAAGTTCAAGGCTGCTGGCCTGCAAACCGAAATCGTTCCCTACAGAGTCCTGCTGAACAAACCCATTAAAATCCTCATCGAGGCCTTCGACGCACAAGGCAAAACAATCCTCAGCGGCCCCACCCCCGAGCACGTTGACCCAACTCTCGACGGCGGCGATCCTTTCCAGAACGACCCCCGCATCCTTCCCGCATTCAACGGCTCTTCACCTTCAGGAGACGTTACCGGCGAAGTAGTCTACGCCAACTACGGCACCCTCGAAGACTTCAAGAAGCTCGCCGACCTCGGCATCTCCGTCAAAGACAAGATCGTCTTGGTACGCTACGGCGGCAACTTCCGCGGCGTCAAGGTCTACATCGCCCAGCAGCGCGGCGCTAAGGGCGTACTCATCTACTCCGACCCCGCCGACGATGGTTACTTTCGCGGCGATATCTACCCCAAGGGCCCCTTCCGCCCCGAAACCGCCGTCCAGCGAGGCTCTACCCAGTTTCTCCCTATCTATCCTGGCGATCCCGAGACCCCGGGCTTAGCCTCCACTCTCAATCTCGCTGACTCAAAGCGCATCCCAGCTAACAAGCTCCAGTTCAACCAGCCCAGCATCCCGACCAACCCCCTCTCCTACCGCGATGCCGCCCCCATCCTCCGCGCCCTTGGCGGCCCCACTTCTCCCCGCGAGTGGCAGGGAGCACTCCCCTTTGCCTACCACCTCGGCCCCGGTCACGTCACGGTCCACATGCACCTTGAGCAGGATATTGCCCTCCGCACTATCTGGGACGTCATCGGGAAAATACCCGGCACCGACAACTCAGACGACATCGTCATTGCCGGAAACCACCGTGATGCCTGGGTCTATGGCGCCGTCGATCCCAACTCCGGTACTGCCGCCATGCTTGAAGCTGTCCACGGCTTAGGCAACCTCCTCAAGCTCGGCTGGCGACCACGTCGCACTATCGTTATCGGCAGCTGGGACGCCGAAGAAGAGGGTCTCATCGGCTCCACCGAATGGGTCGAGCAGCACTCCGATCAACTCACCCACGCCGTCGCCTACTTCAACACAGACGTCGGCGTTTCAGGCCCCAACTTCTCTGCCGCCGCCGTCCCGTCACTCAAACAATTCGTCCGCGAGATCACCAGAGAAGTCCCCAGCCCAGCCGGAGGCACTGTTTACGATCAGTGGAAGAAGTCTCAGGGAGACGTCGAGCACAAAACAATCCGGAACTTTCCCTCCCGCATCGACACCGACGTCCAGGTAGGTGACCTCGGCTCCGGATCAGACTACACCCCCTTCATCCAGCATCTCGGGGTCCCCTCAACAGACATCGGATCCGACGGATCATACGGCGTCTATCACTCCGTCTTCGACAACTACAACTGGTTCATCAAATTCGCTGACCCCACCTTCGTCTATGAACAACAGCAGGCCCGCGTCTTCGGCCTCGAACTCCTCCACATGGCCTCGACCGACGTTCTGCCTTACGACTACCAGCTCTACGGCAAACAGATCGTGAACTACCTCGAAGAAGCCCAGCACCGCGCGCTCAAGCCAGATCTCAAGCTCAGTTTCACCTCCACCCTTGCCGCCGCCCAGCGATTCGCCACAGCCGGCACCGCCATTCACACCCGCCAACTCACCCCTCCCCCAGATCCCACCGCGCTCAACCTTGCTCTCCGTGCCGCCGAGTCCGCCTTCCTGGAACCCGCAGGCCTTCCACACCGCCCCTGGTACAAACACGCCATATACGCTCCCGGCGAGTTCACTGGCTACGCTGCCGTGGTCATCCCGGGCGTCAACGAAGCCATCGATGTCCCCGATGCCGCTCGTGCTCAAGCCCAGCTCACCAGCCTCACCGAAGCACTCAACCACGCCGCAGCCATACTAGAAGCCGCAGAATAGCCACCGCAAACCAGAATCCGGCTTCCCATCAGGTCCATCCGAAGACGCTCGCCGCAGAATCGTGAGCATTTTGGTCTCAAGCCGGCACTCCGTAGTACCCTTCACCTCCCATCCCCGCACCGGACGTCAAAAGCCATACAACTTAAGTACTATCTGCACCTGCTGAAGTGCTATGTTCCCTTCTCGATACCCAGTCGATGATTGCTCCAGCAGACGGCTTTAGAGCCGCTAAAAGGAGCATCCCAATGGTCCACGATCTCGTACTAGCCCTGGTTTTTCTCGGAATGATCATCGCCCCCGCCCTTCTCGCCATGCGTTCTGGCAAGGAGGAGAAGGATTCCATCTAAGATAACCGTGGCCCCGACTCGGGACTGTTGTTCGCTGCCGAAACCTCACCACATTCTGGTCCGCGTTGCCGGCATGGCCTTCAACTTCAGCGCCGTTGATCTCGAACGCGCTACCGAGCCCAAACCCGCCCTCGCCCCCTTGGAAGCTCACCGGAGCCCTGTTCGCTCTCGGCGAAGCAAGTTTGTGGCAACTGCCACGAGTCACATCAAACAAAGGAAATTCCGCTAGGACCTTCCGCCACTCCAGCTCTGCATTGCAACTCCGCCCCAACTCCCCTCCCAACAAAAAGGCCGCATCCTCACCGGATGCGGCCTCTGTCCTTAAGTTGCTTCGTTGCTCCTACTGCCGCAACGCCATTTGCTCGGTCACAATCTGCGTGAGGTCCGGCTTCTTCAGCCCATACTCCTTCGCATTGAACTCGTCTACCTTGCTTGACCAGTTCATGCTGCAGAACTTCGGCCCGCACATGCTGCAGAACGCCGCTTCCTTGTAGTAATCATCCGGCAGCGTCTCATCATGCATGCTCCGCGCCGTCTCTGGGTCCAGCGACAATGCAAACTGCTTGTCCCAGTCAAAGGTGTACCGAGCATGGCTGATCGCGTCATCGCGGTCGCGCGCTCCCGGGCGGTGTCTCGCCACGTCAGCCGCATGCGCCGCAATCTTGTAAGCGATGATCCCATCTTTGACGTCCTTCTCATTCGGCAGCCCGAGGTGTTCCTTTGGAGTCACATAGCAAAGCATCGCCGCCCCATGCCAACCAATCATCGCCGCGCCAATAGCTGACGTGATGTGGTCATATCCCGGCGCGATGTCTGTCACAAGCGGCCCCAGCACATAGAACGGAGCTCCGTCGCAAAGCTCTACTTCCTTGTCCACCTGCAGCTTGATCTGGTCCATAGGAATATGTCCCGGTCCTTCGATCATCACCTGCACGTCACTCTTCCATGCTCGTCGCGTCAGTTCGCCCAGTGTCTTCAGTTCCGCAAACTGCGCCTCATCGCTCGCATCCGCCAAACATCCAGGCCGCAGCCCGTCGCCCAGCGAGTAGCTCACGTCATACCGAGCCATCAACTCCGTAATGCGGTCAAAGTTCTCATACAGGAAGTTCTGCTTGTGATGGTGTGTCATCCACTGCGCCATAATCGCGCCGCCCCGGCTCACAATGCCGGTAATGCGCTTCGCCACCAGCGGCACATACTGAATCAGCACTCCTGCATGGATCGTGAAGTAGTCCACGCCCTGCTGCGCCTGCTCCTCTAGAACCTCCATGTAAACATCGATGTTCAGGTCTTCCAGCCGCTTCACGCGGTTTAGCGCCTCATACAGTGGGACCGTCCCGATCGGCACAGGCGAATGTCTCAGAATCTGCTCACGGATCATTGGGATGTCTCCACCCGTCGAAAGATCCATTACCGTGTCAGCGCCAAAGTGCACTGCCGTATGCAGCTTTCGAAGTTCCTCATCCACATTCGATACCAACGCCGAATTTCCGATATTCGCATTGATCTTGCACAGCGACTCAACGCCAATCGCCATCGGCTCCAGCTCAACGTGGTTGATGTTCGCCGGGATAATCATCGTCCCCTTCGCCACCTCGCTCCGCACTAGCTCAGCCGATATCTTCTCCCGCTGGGCAACATAAGCCATCTCTTCCGTAATCAGGCCTTTGCGCGCAAAATGCATCTGCGACATGTTCGTATCGCCGGTCCGCGCAGCCTCAGCCTTGCGTTTTACGATCCAGTCTGCACGCCCGGTCGGCACCTTGTAGTCATTGCCGTGCATGTGAGCGCCGTTGCCGTTTGTAGTTGAGTTATTACCGTTCTCGCTCATGAAAGCCCCCTGCATCTCTGACGCTGTTATCCAATGAGTATACGACGCACCAACGCCTCAACGTCGTATCTCCGAACCCTAGTTCCTTCCCCATTGCAGTAAGGGCAACACGCTGGAGTAGTCATCCGTCCACGCCCGGAGGCCTCGAACTACCTCGATCGGCATCGCCACTAACAAAACAGCCGGTTTTGAGAAGAATCCGCCATCTTGGCTGAGCAATACCCAGGTTGATCGATATGCTCCCCGAGCCAGATCCTCTTTACTGTCAATTCTCATCGCCCGCATTCCAACTGATCGCGCCAGCAACGCAATCTCCGGCGCCAGATTCAGATACTGGTTCGACACATGAAATGCCAGTACCCCACCCACTGCCAGGTGCCGCTGGTACACCGCCATCGCCTCCAATGTAAGCAGATGCAACGGAATCGCATCGCCAGAGAACGCATCCACCACCAGTACATCAAAGTTCTGGGCAGCCTCGCCCTGCAAAGAGGTCCGGGCATCTCCATCCGCAAAACTTATCTGCGCCCCCGAATCACGAAGGTAAGTAAAGAGATTTCGTGCAATCGGCCCTACCTGGGGATTGATCTCATAAAACCGAAAGCGGTCTCCCGACCTACCATAAGCAGCCAATGTTCCCGAGCCCAGCCCAATCACGCCCATATGCCGCGGTCGCTCCTCGCAACACAGCCGCAATGCAACTCCCACGCCAGAGTCCTCTGCATAGTAAGTCGTCGGAACTTTGCTTAGCCCCGGCGAAAACCACTGCGTCCCGTGCTGGATCGTGCCGTTCAATAGCATCCGCATCGCATTCGCGTGCGGAGCCGCGTAGCTCTGTTTCACCCGTAAGGTCCCATAGAAATTCCGCACCTCCACCATCGCCTCACGCTGATAAACCGTATGTAGCATAAGGACCAGCACCATCAGCAGCACACTCCCCGTAGACCAAAGCAACCGCTGTGCCCACCCATCCCTCCACGTCACCGCCAAAGCCAGCAACGCCGTCATCAAGAAGCAAAAAGGTAAGTCATAGTTCGCCGCAAAGATCAGCGGGCTTGCAATACCTACCAAAAAGGTTCCAGTCACTCCCCCCGCAGCGATCAGCAGATAAAACAACGTAACCTCAGACGCCCCCTTCGGCCGCAGCGCATAAGCCTCGCAATGGCAGAAGAGGCACGCCACGAAGCACTCCACGACGAAGAACACGATGCCCACTCCAATCGGCAACGACACGTCCGTCTTCGCCAGCGCATAACCCAGGCTCGCCAGCATCAGCACCAGCACCCGCACCACGACGCCGCGCCGGTAGGCCCACGGGGCCTCGAACGCAAGAATAAAGCTGATCAAATACGCAGCCAGCGGCAACATCCACAATAGCGGGATCGCCGCGACATTCACCGTCAGATGACTGGTTACCGCACTCAACTGCATCGCCGCCACCATCGGCAGCAAGAACCACATCCACTTCGTTGCGATCGAACTTCGTGCGGCCAACGACGTACTCTGCTGGCCCCTGGCCGCCTGCCCTTTGCCAGGAGACTTCGACCGCAGCGCCAGTAACGCACTCAGAACAGCAAATACGACAAAACCCACCGACCAGGCCACCTTCTGAGTCCTCAATGAAATGTAAGGCTCAATCAAAAACGGATAAGCCACCAGAGCCAGCAACGAACCCGCATTCGACAGCGCAAAAAGGCGATAACTGACGGTTCCTCCCTCGCCTCGAAACAGCCAAACCTGCAGCAGCGGGCTCGTCGCCCCCAATATCAGAAAAGGAACACCGATGCTTAAGCCCAGTGCAGCAAAAATTGTCGTAACCGGATGAGTCGTTCCCTTGCTAAAGTCCAATCCACGAGCGGGCGCTACCAGAACAATCAAACAGAGCGTCAGCAACGCCAGATGCACGATACGACGCCGACCAACCTCGCCACCACGCGACATCCAATGCGCATACAGATATCCCAATAACAGGGCAGCCTGAAAGAAAACCAGACAAGTGACCCACACCGCAGACGATCCGCCCAGTACCGGTAGCAACTGCTTGGCCGCAATCGGCTCGATCAGAAACAGCAGCAATGCCGAAAGGAAGATCGTTGCACCGTAGGTCGCCCGCCAATGAGTCGAATTCATATCTCGTACCGCACTCCGTTCTCTAGACCTTCCCCCGCGAACTAGCACCCTATCATCCCGAACAGTTCCATGCAGCATGCCCTTCCAGCATGCCCTGAGACCCTTTCGGACCGTCGCGAATCGAACAACAGACTTCATGCCACCACCACGCTACCAAAACCGTCAGGAAAGCCGTAAACTAGAAAGTTGAAGGCACCTATACCCAATATGCCCAGCGCCAAATCGAATAACCCGGTCAAAATCATCGTCGCCACCATCATCATTCTGGCCAGCGTATCTTGGCTCGCCTTCACCGGAGTCCGTGACAATAAGAGCTACTACGTCACGATCAGCGAACTCAACGCAATGGGGAACAAGGCCTACACCCGCCACCTCCGCGTAGCGGGCAACGTAGCCCCGGGCAGCATCCATCGCGTCGGGACCACCGCCAGCTTCCAACTCCTCGAGCAGGGCAAGACGCTCCAGGTTAGCTACCAGGGCTCCGAACCACCGCCCGATACCTTCAAAGACGACGCCCAGGCCCTTGCAGTCGGCACCTACGGTCGAGACGGCGTCTTCCACGCCACCCAACTTCAGGCAAAGTGCGCCTCTAAATATGCGCCTGCAGCCAAAACAGCAACCACCACCGCAGAAACTACCGTCCCTGCAACTGCCAAGCCTTAGGCATACTGGTCAATCGCAGAACGCCACCACCTTTGGAAGCCACAGATGCAGACGTTAGCGAATTCCACTTCCGGCACCATCTCAACCGCCGCCGAACTGCAGTCAGTGTCCCGCCTTTACGGCTCCTTTGCAGCGCTTCGCAACGTCTCCGCAACCTTCGAGTCGGGAACCTGCACCGTCATCCTCGGTGAAAACGGCGCAGGCAAGTCGACCCTCCTCCGCGTCCTCGCCGGCCTCATCGCTCCCACCCGCGGCACAGCCACCGTCTTCTCCCACCCACCCCAGCAGCAGCGCGGACGCGTCGCCTACATGAGCCACTCTCCCATGCTCTACGACGAACTTACAGCCATGGAGAACCTGGACTACTTCGCCTCGCTCCAGAGCAGCAGTTGCAACTGCGTTGGCAGTCCGGAGATGGCTCTCCGCGCCGTCGGCCTCGACCCGAAGCTCTCCCGTCCGGTTGGCCAATACTCCCAAGGCATGCGCCAACGCACATCGCTTGCTCGCGTCCTCCAGGCCGATCCCGAACTCCTGCTGCTCGACGAGCCCTTCTCCAATCTCGATGTAGCCTCCGCCGGGCACATGGTAGAGCTCTTGTCCGACTTCCGCACCTGGCCCGCTCCTCATGGCGGTAGTCGCACCATTATCCTCACCACACATCAGCACCGCCTCGCGGAACCCCTCGCTGACCGAACCATGACCATGCAACACGGCCAGATCATCTCCGAGCCTGCCGCGTGAAGCCTCCTGCGAAGACCAACGCCGCCCGACTCCTCGATAGCCTCAATATCTCCTACGAACTCCGCACCTATGAAGTCGACCCCGAAGACCTCACCGCCATCTCCGTAGCTCGCAAGATCGGACTACCCCCCGAGCAGGTCTTCAAAACCCTGCTTGCGCATACCAATTCTGGCGCCAGCAGCAAATCAGGAGACCATCTCTTCGCTGTCATCCCCGGCGATGCTGAGCTTGACCTTAAGAAATTGGCCCATGCCGCCGGAGCCAAGAAAGCCGAACTTGCCTCCCTCAAAGAAGTTGAGCCCCTAACTGGCTACATCCGCGGCGGCGTCACCGTTATGGGTGCACGCAAGCCATTCCCCGCATTTGCGGACGAGACCATCGAACTCTTTGACGTCATCTCCGTCTCGGCCGGTCAGCGGGGCCTGCAAATCCTCCTCTCCCCTGCCGACTACCTCCGCGCCGCCTCAGCCTCCCTCGCCGACCTCACCAAAGCCCCAATGAAAGGCTCAACCGGCGCATGAAATACATCCAGCACGTACTTAGTCACCTCCGCAAAGACCTCCGCCTGGAGTGGCGCTCGCGCGACTCTATCAACGGCATGCTCTTCTTTGCCCTGCTGATCGTCGCCGTATTCTCCCTCGCCTTCGATCCCACCGGCTACCCCACCACCGCCCGGCAGATCTCCGGCGGAGTTATCTGGGTTGCTATCCTCTTTGCATCTGTCACAGCCCTCAACCAGTCCTGGACCCGTGAGCAACGCAATCAGGTTCTCGACGCCCAGCGCATGGCCCCGTCGCCCGCCTCCGCCCTCTTCCTGGGCAAAGCCCTCGCTAACCTTTTATTTGTGATGGCCGTAGAGGTGGTGCTCGCTCCCATCTTCATCATCTTTTACAACCTGCACCCACTAGGAAACACTTGGCTGCTCGCCCTCGTCATGCCCCTTGGCACCTGGGCACTCGTCGTCAATGGAACCTTCTTCGCAGCCCTTGGCCTACGCACACGAAACCGCGAGTTACTCCTCCCCTTGCTTCTCCTGCCCGTCTCCCTGCCCGCGCTCCTGGCCATGGTTCAAGCCACAACAGGCATCCTCACCGGAGATCTTGACCCCATCCAGATCAATCTGTGGATACGACAACTGGGCGCATACGACGTCATCTTCACCACCATCTGTATCCTGCTCTTTGAAACCATCCTTCACGCCGAGTAAGCAATTTTCGCTGTAAAATAGAGACTATGGCCCAGCGCACCCAACTGATCCGCAATGCAGCCTGGCTCTGGTTCACTGCAACACTGGTGGTCATGGCAATCGCCTTCCGTCAAGCCATCTTCTTGGCTCCCACCGAAGCGACTATGGGAGACGTTCAGCGCATCTTCTACTACCACGTCCCGTTCGCGATCTTCGGCCTGGTGTTTCCCTACGTCAATCTCCTGGCATCGCTTGCGTACCTTTACTTTCGCAGCCGGAACCCCCTAAGCGCTCTCACAGCAGATGCTTTGGCTCTGGCTTCTGCCGAAGTCACCGTCCTCTACACTAGTGTAGGTCTCATGACTGGCATGCTCTGGGCCAAGCCCGTCTGGGGCATCTGGTGGACGTGGGATGCGCGCCTCACCACCTACTTCATCCTCTGGCTCCTGTACGTCAGCTACCTCCTTACCCGCCGATTCACCTCGGCCGGCAGCGCCAGCGGCCAGACCAGCGCGCTCGCAGCCGTTCTCTCCATCTTCGCGGCAGTCGATGTTCCCATCGTCTACATGTCGATTCGCTGGTGGCGCACGCAGCATCCCTCGCCAGTCTTCGGCGGAGGTGCTGACTCAGGTCTTGATCCCAGTCTTTATCCTGCCTTCTTGTGGAACGTCGCCGGTTGGGCCATGTGGGGCATCTTTATCCTGCTCTTTCGCTTCGCCCTCGAACGCCGTCGTCAGATCGCCGAACAGGAAGCAGCCCTCCGAACCATCTAAGCCTCACTGGAGATTCCGCAATGACCTGGCACTCATTTCTGCATGCATTCTTCGATCCAACACTCAAAGACCTCCCGATCGCCTACGCGCTCGTCCTCACGATTCAGATTGGCTACGCAAGCTGGATCGCCTGGAACTGGGTCCGCACCAAGCCCCCTCGCGCCTAGGCACACACTGCTAAATACTCAAACTCCTGCCCAACCGCTTGCAGCACTACAATCTCACCGATAGACTCGCAGCAGTGCCAACCTTTCTTCGATCGCAATTCCACTTATCTCGCTTCAGCGCTTTCGCGATCACTGCCGCCCTCACGTTCACCTCGGGCTGCCATCGCAACAACTTCCCTGATGTTCCAAGCGGCTATCGCGAGTACGCCTACGTCAGCAACGGCGGGTCAAACACCGTTAGTGTCCTCGACCTCGTATATCTGCGTCAGGACCGTACCATCCAGGTCGGTGGCAATCCCACTGGCCTTGCCACCAATCCAGTTCGCAATGAAGTCTACGTCGTCAACACCCAATCTGGTTCGGTTTCTGTCATTGACGCCGAATCCAATCGTGTCGTCGCCACCATCCCCGTTCATCGCCTTCCCTACTTCATCAGCGTGGAGCCTTCCGGCCATAGGGCCTATGTAGCCAACTCAGGCTCGAACACCGTCAGTGTCCTTGATCTCGACCGCCGCCGCGAAATAGCCGTCGCCGGTACTGGAGAACAGCCTGGGATCGCCATCATCTCCTCCGACATGCGCTCTCTGGTCGTAACCAACCGCGGCAGCGGCAGCGTCTCTATCTTCAGCGTCGCGCCCTACCAACCTAACGCCTCCGGACCCCAGATACTGCGCCTCCGTTCCGCTTTCTCCGGTTGTCCCGGAGCAACCGACGCAGTGATTCTCCGCGACTCGTCAAAGGCATTCATCGCCTGCTCAGCCGGTCATCAGGTCATGGCGATCAGTCTGTCCGCTGCTGCCGACTCTTGGGCCGCCAAGCAGGACTCGTCGCTCACCACGGACCATCTCCTTGCCTTCCTCGATGTCGGTCTCAATCCCGTCCATCTCGCGATGAAGCCGGACACGGGGGAGGTCTTTTCCTCCAACTTCGGTTCCGACAGCATCTCTGAAATTTCCACCTGGACCAACGAAGTCAGCGGCACTTATACCATCGGCAACAAGCCCGTTCGAGCCATCGTCGCCAGCGACAACAGCTCCCTCTACATCTCTAACTTCGGCGCCGACTCTATCAGCCTCTGGAGCATCGACGACGGCAGGCTGATCACCAGTATCCATACCGGCTCTGCTCCCGACGCCCTGGCATTCTCCGCTGACGAGCACCTTCTCCTCGTCGCAGACTCTCATTCCGGCGATGTCGCTGTCATCCGCACCCAAAGCAACCCCGGCGCGACTCTCTTTACGATTCTGCCCGCGGGCAGCTCTCCTAACGCAATCGTCGTCAAGGCACTCAACGTAAAGCCTTAGACTCCACCACTAGTCCTAAACCTGTCGCGCCAACACCAGCGTAATGTCGTCCGGCTGTTCCTCGGCACCGATCCATGTGTCCAACGCCAGCATCACCTGGGCGGAAATCACATGCAGAGGCTGGTCGCGATACCGACGCACCACCTCCATTAGTCGCTCCTCACCAAACTCACCAAAGTCATTCTCCGGCTCCGTCACACCATCGGAGTAAGCCACCAGAATGTCTCCAGACCGCATCTGAACCCGATCCTCCTCGTAGTGCATCCCGTCCATCAAACCCACTACTGTCCCCCCACGGTCTAGCCTGCGGATGCTGCCATCCCGTCCCAGCACCAGTGGAGGCAGCTGCCCCGCATTCGAATAAGTCAGTACGGAAGACTTCGCGTTGTAGTGACCGAGAAACAACGTGGCGTACTTCTCCGGCTGCGTACTGCGATACAGGTGCCGATTCAGCAGCGAAAGAATACGGCCCGGCGACTCAAACAACCCATCACAATCCATTCCGAACTCTTCACGGCTCGCCGTCAGGCCTGCAAAGCTCGATTCGCTATAAACCAATTCCTCACTCGCAAACCGGTACGCTCGAACCGCCGAGTGCAAAGTAGCCATCAGCAGTGCCGCTGAAATCCCCTTGCCACTGATATCGCCAAGCGCAATGCCGACACCAGTCTCGCGTCGGCTTGGCTGCCCATCATGGGCTTCCTCGTGAAACACCAGAAAATCATAGTAGTCCCCGCTGACCGACCGCGCCGGACGGCACACTCCATGCAACTGTAGCGACGGCAGATCGCAAGCCAGACGTGGGAATAGGTTTGCCTGCACCTCCTGCGCAATCGAAAGCTCGTTCTGAAGCCGCTCCTTCTCCTTCTGCTCCACCAGCAACCGCTGCAGCGATCCAGTCATACGGTTGAACGATCGGCTCAGTTCCGCCAGTTGATCGTCGCGCTTCACTCCGATTCGATAGTTGAACTCCCCGCGATCAATCCGCTGCGTCGCCTCATACAAATCCGCAACCGAAGCAGTAATCGTACGGCTAACACGGAACGCCATCACCAGTGCTAGCGCTTCAAGCAACGCACACACCACACAAAGCAGTACCAGCCCAATCAGGATCGTGTTGGTTACGATTCCACCCAGCGACCCGCCAAATAGCTGCCGGTACAGCAGTGATGGCCGCGAATCAACCTCAATTAAAATGTTATCGGGCTCACCCGTATCCCAGTCCGTTATCGTGATTGTCGATATAAAAGCCACACGGATGTCAGCAATATTCACACCCGCTGGCTCGCTTCCGCCATAGATAAAGCCTTTCCTGGCCCCACGTGCGCTTGACCTTCTTTGGGTTGCATTGCGCGATGTGGCGGTTGCACTGGAGGCTGCCGGGACAGCGCCTTCTTGCAGTGCCGTACTTGAACTCACACCTTGTCCCGCCTCTGCGTTCTTTCCTGCTCTCTGGGGCAGCAAGCCAGCCCGTCCCAACCCATCGGCGATCATATCCATCACCTCTGCATCTACAGGCAGACTCGTCATCAGGCTGAACATGCGCCCATCCCTTAGCCGCTGCTGGTGGACTGCCACAAGGTAGAGTTCATCGTTGTCCAGCACTAAACCTTGAAAATCGTTCCTGCCCAGTTGGGTAGCCCACGGCGGCAGGCCAAATGGTGTCTTTCCAGTATTGCTCGTCATCGGCCCAAGATCGTAAGGCACACCGTCCATGAACGCCACCGTCGAGCGATGCAGCCGCAGGCGCGGAACATCAGCCGCTGCTGTCCGCGCCGCTTCAATATCAGCCGCGGGAGGCGGCTCTATGCGAACTTTTTCCTCTATCAGCCTGGCTGTAGTTGAACCTCGATGTCCATTCTCTCCAATCATCTGGTTCAACTCTGCTTGCAGACGTGTATCCGCCAGATGAATCGCAAACTGCCCCGCCGCAATGTAAGCCGATACCGTCACCAGCGTCACAAAGAGCACCACTGGCGCCCCACCGATCAGCAAATACGTCAAAACCAGCTTGTTACGAAGACTCCACAGCATGTGCCGCCGAACCAGTTGCCACAGCAGAGGAATCGTCACCACAACCAGCGCTATCCCTGCCAGTATCTGTAAAAAACCGCTAAAACTCCCTACCCCGCCCGGAATCATCCGCAGCAGCCAAAGCAGGCAAAACCAAACCCCCAACCAGAAGGCCGCACCTGCCAGACCCGTCGGGGGCCGCCAGCGCAGCAATCCCGATCTCCCCGCGTCGATCTGGTTTCCTGTCACCATCTATCCTTCCTGCTCCGCCTCGCGGGCCAGACGCAGTGTGTAACGCGTCGCCGAAAAATGAGCTCCCGCCAACAGCAGAAGTCCAGACAGAAATGCCCACATCATCAACCCAACAGAAATATAAAATGGCCCATAGACCGCCTGGAAGTCCAGCCACGGCAGCGCCAGCATATACGCATACTTCGCCACCTCCCACAACAGTCCAATTACGATTGCCGTCGGCAGAACAGCGCGGGCCGGAACCTTACGGAACGGCAAGACCCAGTAAATGAGAAAGAACAGCAAGATACTTGATAGCACTGCGAAAAACTTCATCGCAAAATGTGCAGCGAACTCATAAAAGATATTCTGCGTGTGCCCCAGAAATACCCACGACAGCAGTGTCTTCTGTCCTGCCGTAAATGCGACCGAAGCCATCGCAAGTCCGCCCACCGCGAACGCCAGCCCCAGCGAAACTGCCTGATTATGCAGATAAGATCGGTTCCTCTTCACACCCCACACTGCATTCAGTGCAACCTCCAAAGGCAGAAAAACTCCTGTGGAACTAACCAACAGCATTACCAGCGAAAACACCTGCGTGCCTTTCCTTGGGTGAGCCAGCATCTGCATATTTCGCATCACAAAATCCTGGCCAGTGGGTAGAAAGCTTCGCATCATGTCCCCCACAACATCTTCCATTGAGTGCGAGTGCAGCACCCGGCGGCACAACGTCAGCAACAGCACAATAAACGGGAATAAAGAGAGAATCGCATTCGCCGCCACACTAAACGCATAAGTATGCACCTCAGTCTTCGCCATATACCGAGCCAGCGCCACCATCTGCGCCCAAAGCCCATAAGGCAGCGCGGCCGCAGACAACTCTTCGATCGGCACGACTGCCGACCCAGTCTTCTCTGGCTCTACGGTGTTGCCCTTTTTCGGAAGTATAGTAAGCATAGACAATGATGTAGATCGGCGAGCGATCCAGAGCCTGCAATCGATGCTAGCAGGTAGCACCTTCCTACATACGACTCCCTAAGAAGTTCGCTCCTACCCCGAAAAACCATCAGCACATCCTTCTTCCCTGCGCCGGTGCTGGATCTGGTTCGCCGCCCACTTCGCGCTCTCTGCCAGTACCGGGTCATCTCCTGCGCCCCAACTCTCTAATTGCGGCAGGAACCGGCGCTCCCCGCTATTGCCCATCGCAATCGCGACGTTCCGCTGTAGCCTCTTGCGCCGCGTCCGCTCCAGCGGAGACCCCTTGAACCATCTCCGGAACTCCTGTGCATCCATGCCTGCCAGCCACTCCAGCGCTGGATTAATCAGCTCCGCCCTTGGCAGGCTTCCTTCGCGCACAGCGATCGGAGACCTCCGGTTCCAAGGACACACGTCCTGGCAAATATCGCACCCAAAAATCTGGCGACCCATCGCCTCACGGAACTCCTCCGCAATCAAGCCCTTCTTTTCAATCGTCAGATAAGCAATACAGCGCGATGCATCCATCTCCCGTGGTGCAACCAGTGCCCCCGTTGGACACGCATCAATACACCGCGTGCAGCTACCGCATCGGTCCGCCGCCACCTCCAGCGCACCGCCTCCCCCCACTGGAAGCGAAGTCACGATCACTCCTAGAAGAAGCCACGATCCAAGACTCTCATTCAGAACGCAAGTATTCTTCCCAATCCATCCGATTCCTGCCTGCGCTGCTAATGTCCGCTCCACAAGTGGACCCGTATCAACGTAACACCGTGTCTCGCACGCTACACAATCGCGCAAAGTCTCTTCTATCCTCCGCAGCCGAAGCAGCAACTCATCGTGATAGTCCGTTGGAGACAAGCCCCCTGCATCTCCCTCTCCGCCTCGCGACCTGCCGCTCCACGCATAGCGCCCAATCCACCCCGCTCCCTCCGGTGCCGCTTCAATGGAAAGTGGTCCACCGGCGTTATAGTTCATCGCGCACACCACCACCGACTGCGCCCAGGGAAACACCACCTGTACCGCGCTTCTCAGCAGCACACCCCTCTCATTCCTTCGCTTCAGATACTCCATCTCGCCTGCACGACCGGCCTCAACCCATGCAGTAAATCGCTCCGCATCCAACGATTCCTCATCGTCATCCGGTGCGACGACAGACGCCACCCCGGCCCTGTCGAACCCAGCCTTAACTGCCTCCGCCCGCATCCACTCCACAAAATCAGGAGTCCATTCGCTCGTCACAAAGCCCTCCACGCGGGCCACTGGACTGTCGTGCAGCAGATCCTTGAAAACGAACCGGTCTGGGTCCAGGCCTCAATACTTATAGATATCAGGAATTGGACGATTCGACGTTCGCCGCCCAGCAGACTCGTCTCTCCAGGCCATCCAGTTTGAAGCGCAGTTTCCCCGAGAACCCCGCCCTTCATCACTCCAACCAACACACAGCAGTGCGCAAGTCCAGCCTATCTGCTAATACGCTAGCCAAAATTCACCTCGGCACCACCGGCAGCACAAGCGCGGAGGGGTGGTCTCCATCGTGATAGATCGTGTTCGTAGCCTTCACGATTTCCTGGCTGATACTCGCCCCTCTTCCGCTGTTCAGGTTTCGATCAAACCGAGGAAAATTGCTGCTGCTTACCTCAAGTCGGATCTTGTGCCCTTTGAGAAACACATTGCTCGTCGACCACAGATCGATGCGGTACTCGTAGATCTTCCCCGGCACAATCGGCTTGGACTCTTTCGTAGAATCGCGGTAGCGCGCCCGTAAAATACCTTCCGTCAGATTCTGGGCGGATCCATCTGGAGAAACATCCACCAGCTTGGCAGTGAAGTCCGTGTCAACTGCCGATGACTTCGCATACAAATCAAGCGTTACGGGTCCAGTCACCTCCATATCCTGTTCCAGAGGCGAGGTGGAATAAACCAGCACATCCGCGCGGCCCTCCACCTCCCGCTGGTCCTTGGGCCCAGCTGCAAGGTGCTCGCTGTCACAGCACAATGGACCACCCACCGTCGGCACCGGATGCGCCGGGTCATACACATAGTTATCTGGAACCTTAGCCTTAGAGGGCTCGGCGGATAGCTCTCCATCTCCTGAGAGGCCGTTCGCCTTCCCCGCCGACTCTAAGTAGTAGCGGGTCGCCTTGGCTCGATCCAGCGGCCAACTATCCTCAAGGCGCCACTTGTTCTCGCCCATCACAAAGATCTTGACTCGCTTGTCCGATGCAAACTCGTTCTGTTGCCCGCGCAGCAGGTAGTCGTACCACGCGAGCGTCAACGTGTTTTCGTCATATTCCTCAGCTGCCGAACCAAAATCTACGTTTCCAATCTTTCTACCGATGCCTGCATGACCACCGATCGTAACCAGTAACCGCTGTTCTCTTCGAGCGGTCTCATTGCCAGCGTGAGCTTTGAGGCCTGCGTAGTTCCGCAGCGAACCGCCTTGAAAGATGTCGTACCAGGCCGCAACAGTAAGCGCCGGAACCTGGATCGACTCGTACAGCTCCTCGATTGACCATTGCTTCCAATAGTTGTCGTATTCCGGGTGAGCCAGCCAATCCAGGAAGTACGGGGCAAACTCCTTTGTCAAACCCGCGCCATCGGAAGGAAGCGCCAAATTGAAAAGGGGATACTGAGTCAACGGAAGTACTTTGCTTCCGATCATCGCGTTGTTTCCCTGCCTGATTGCTCGGTTGAAAGTGTCCTGAGCCAGACCTGAAGTCCACGATTCGTTAAACCACTGTTCGAATGCCCCACCCTGATAGGTCCAATTCTCGTGATAGTTGCTTGCCGTCACTACCGGACAAATTCCGGCAAGATGAGGTGGGCGGCTCACCGCAGCCAGCATCTGTGTCGCCCCCACATAGGAGCCGCCAAACATTCCGACTTTACCGTTAGAATTCGTTAAGTTGGCCGCCCATTCCACCGTATCGAAGCCGTCATTACTCTCATACTTGAAGGGGTACCACTCCCCCTCTGAGGCATATCGGCCGCGCACGTCCTGAATGACCACTACGTAACCTCGCGAAGCGGCTAGCCTCCCAAAATCTTCTCCGCCACCCTTGTCATAGGGGGTCCGTTGCAACAACACTGGGAGCTTCTGATCGCCGACCGGACGGTAGATGTTCGCACGCAGAGTTACGCCATCGCGCGTCTTCATCGCAACATTCCGCTCTACGATAACCTCCGAAGTCGCCTGACTCCAGCCAGAGGCGCAACTAAAAAATACGACCGTCAATAAAACTAGCCAGAAGATTCGCTTAAACATATCCAGAGATTCTACCATTGCTGCTGCTCCCATCGATACGGTTCACTTGCGGTCAAATTACGGCCAAGTAAGTTTGTAACTGTCAGTACGCCAAACGAATAGACCTACCTGCTTCGGGGATTAGTACATGATTAGGACTCATCGTTTCTTAGCCAGCCGCCGCTGCTTTCTCAAGCAGGCCGGAGCTACCGCCCTTGCGTCACTACCCATCAGCACTCGGTTGGCGTTTGCCAAGTCCTCTGCGGTGTCACCCCCCGCAGCGGTCATCAAGAACCGAGCCTCTCTTGCGCAGAATGCCTTCTATCCCCTCCCCCTCGGCTCAATCCGCCCCACCGGATGGCTAAGGAGCCAACTAGAGATTCAGGCAAATGGACTCGGGGGGCATCTGGACGAAACTTGGAGTGACGTCGGCCCAAACAGTGGCTGGCTCGGTGGAACAGGAGAATCCTGGGAGCGCGGCCCATACTTCCTCGACGGTCTAGTACCGCTGGCATACATGCTTGACGATCAAACACTCAAAGCTAAGGCACAGAAGTACATCGACTGGACTTTGAGTAGCTCCAATGTAACTGGCTTCTTCGGCCCCCACACCAACGATGACTGGTGGCCGCGGATGGTCATGCTCAAAGTGCTCATCCAGTATCAGGAGGCTACAGCCGATCCGAGAGTCATCCCATTTCTAGAGCGCTACTTCGCCTATTCACTTCGTGAACTACCGCAACGTCCGCTCCGCGACTGGGGAAGATTTCGCTGGCAGGATGAGGTGCTTTCCATCCTCTGGCTGTACAACCGCAATGGCGATCCGAAGCTGCTAGACCTTGCCCGCCTGCTTCATGACCAGGGGTTTGACTGGCAAGCGCAGTTCACAAACTTCAAGTACACCCAGCCGATTACAGCAGAGTTCCTTAAGCTAGATCAGGGCAACGGACTTAAGGACCTCGCGCTTGCGACTCATGGAGTCAACAACGGACAGGCACTCAAAACTTCTCCCGTGTGGTATCTCATATCCCAGGCCGACAAAGATCGCAATGCAATAACGCAGCAGCTCGCGATGCTGGATAAATACCACGGCCTACCCAACGGGATGTTCTCCTGCGACGAGCACCTTGCCGGCCGCAATCCGTCACAAGGCTCGGAACTCTGCACTGTGGTCGAGACCATGTACTCGCTCGAGCAATCGCTCGCAATCCTTGGGGATGCCGCGCTCGCCGATCGGCTGGAGCGTATAGCCTTCAACGCCCTTCCCGGAACCTTCACCGACGACATGTGGGCACATCAATACAACCAGGAGCCCAATCAGGTGGAATGCAGTCTGCATCACAAGCCTTGGACTACGGACGGCCCAGAATCTAATCTCTACGGGCTCGAGCCTAACTTCGGCTGCTGCACTGCGAACTTCCACCAAGGCTGGCCAAAATTCGCAGCTAGTCTATGGATGGCCTCTCACGATGACGGCCTTGTTGCTGCGGCCTACTCTCCTTGCGAAGTCCACACGTTGGTAGGCAAGACGCCAGTCCATTTATCGGAAGTGACAGACTATCCATTTCGAGGGAGCATACGAATCACCATCAATCCGGAAACCCCCACTTCCTTCCCCCTCAGTCTTCGTATTCCCGCCTGGGCTAAGGGAGCTACAGTCCACCTCAACGGAAGGCTGCATTCCTCCCCTTCCGTAGGTGCCTTCACACGAGTAGAAAAGACCTGGAACTCCGGCGATGTCGTGGAGTTGCACTTCCCAATGCTCCCAAGGCTCTCGCCCGGATATAACGATTCCGTTTCTCTCGAGCGGGGTCCAGTAGTCTTCGCCTATCCAATTGGAGAAAACTGGGTCAAGCTGCGCGACCGCGGCATGACTGCGGACTGGCAGGTCTTCCCTGCATCTCAATGGAACTATGCCCTCGCCGTAACGGAGAACACAAATGCACTATCTGTTCACGAGTCTCCCGTTGGCGCTGCCCCTTTCACCTTAAAAGGCGCACCGGTAAAGCTGGAGATCAACGCCCGTAAGCTTACAACTTGGCGAGCGGTAGATGGCGTTGCTGATCCGGTCCCGCAAAGCCCGGTAAGCAGCGACGAACCAGAGGAAAAGATCACCCTCGTCCCATACGCAGCCGCCAAGCTCCGCATCACCGCGTTTCCACAGCTAAAAGAACCTACCCATGAACCACATTAGCGATCGGTAAGACGATGTTGTCATCGCAGACACCACAATTCTGGTGTCTTGGAACGCCGGGCATGTAAGCGAACCGTCCGGGGTGCTCTAAAGATGCTTCCGTTGATTGCTCTCGCAAGGAGAATTTTTGAATGTTTGACCTTCGCACTTACTCCAGCCACCTCAGAGTCACAACTCTGGTATGCCTGTTCGCAATCCTATCCGTCGCACAGGCGCAGCAGAATCCGTCACCTCTTCGTGCCCCGGCCACCCCACTTATCGTCCACGATCCTTACTTCAGCGTGTGGTCGAAAGGGGATAAGTTGACGGACAGTGCGACCCGTCACTGGACCGATACGCCGCAGCAATTAAATGGGATCGTGCGTGTCGATGATCATGCCTATCGATTCCTTGGCGACGCAGATCGCGGAGTCGCGCCGCTGGAGCAGGTCAGTAAAGAAGTGACCCCAACCCGCACTATCGTGGTGCTAACCAGCACTGAGATCGAGTTGCGGATTACATTTCTTACTCCAGCATTGCCCCACGATCTTGACGTAATGGCTCGGCCAGTTACCTACCTCACATGGACTGTCAAAGCTCGCGACGGCAAGAAGCATCAAGTACAGATCTATCTGGATGCGGCCGGTACCCTTGCCACAAACGACGGCGGTGAAGAGGTAGTGTGGTCACGTGGTGCTTTGGAAGGTCTACGTCTACTGCGCATCGGAACCAAAACTCAACCTGTTCTGCAGCGCTCCGGGGACAACCTTCGTATCAACTGGGGCTACTTCTACTTTGCGGTCCCCGAGCAGGACGGACAGGCAGAACTAACAGCTGGCAACAACCGCTACCGCGAAGCCTTTATCAAGACGGGCCATCTTCCTGCGGACGACGATATCGGAGGCCCCAGAACTCCCCAGAGCCGGTACCCCTATCCCCCAACTCTTAACGTGAATCTCCGCCTTGGTAAAGTAGGAGATACCCCTGTATCGCGCCATATCCTCTTGGCCTACGATGACATCAATTCCGTTCAGTACATGAACCGTAGCTTACTTCCCTACTGGCGTAAGCAATCTTCCTCCTTTGCACAACTATTGAAGACGGCGGAACAGGAATATAAGTCATTGGAAAAACGTTCGGCGCAATTCGATGCAGAGTTGCAAGCGGACCTGGTCGGTGCCGGTGGTCCAGAGTACGCTGCGATTGCGACCTTGGCCTTTCGTCAAGCCATAGCAGCCCACAAATTAGTCGAGGATGGCGATGGCACTCCATTTTTCATGCCGAAGGAGAACTTCAGCAACGGATCGATCTCCACAGTCGATGTGATCTACCCTTCGGCGCCCATGTTTCTTCTGTTGAACCCAAAGTTGGTCGAAGCACAATTGGAGCCCGTACTCCGCTACGCCGAAACGCCGCGCTGGAGATTTCCATTCGCTCCCCACGATCTGGGAGTGTATCCGCTTGCCAACGGTCAGCTATACGGTGGTGGCGAAGAGTCCGAGGTCGATCAAATGCCAGTAGAGGAATCCGCCGACATAATTCTCTTGGTGGCCGCGATTAGCCAGGCAGAAAGAAATACTGACTTCGCCAAACGATACTGGCCACTGCTAACAAAGTGGGCAGAGTATCTTCATTCCAAGGGGCTCGACCCGGAAAACCAACTCAGCACTGACGACTTTGCCGGACACTTAGCCCACAACTCCAATCTGTCGATCAAAGCAATCGAGGGTCTCGGCGCATATGCGAGCCTCGCCAGGAAGCTTGGCTATGCCGATGTTGCGGCTAGTTACCAGTCAACTGCAGAACATATGTCAACTCAATGGTTACAAATGGCCCAGGACGGCGATCACTACCGGCTCGCGTTTGATAAGCCGGGAACTTGGAGCCAGAAGTACAATCTGGTTTGGGATCGGATTCTAAACGTGAATCTCTTCCCCAATAAAGTAGCCGATGAAGAGATAGCATTCTACAAACAACATCTCAACCCATACGGTCTACCGCTCGACAATCGAGCAACCTACACGAAACTTGATTGGGAAATTTGGACTGCAACTCTCGCCACCAATCGGAAAGACTTTGAGCTCCTGGTTCATCCTGTCTTTAAGTTTCTGGATGAAACTCCTGATCGCGTGCCCATGACTGATTGGTACGATACCAACTCAGCACGGATGACAGGATTTCTCGCTCGTTCCGTTGTCGCTGGTGTCTATATCAAGATGCTCGCCGACCAGGCAATGTGGCAGAAATGGGCCAGGAGGAAACCATAGATCTACTGGCGCACGCTCAGTTGTTGTCTCGGATACTTGTGGCAGTCTCTAGAGTCGAGCCAGTGAAGCGGAATCAACTGCTGCTCACAAGCAGCGCCACGTGTATCAAGCGCGCATATTGGAAGACGTCGCTTCCGCCTGGCTCGAATAAAGTACCGGATTCAGTGGTGACGCGACCACATCACCAATCCCGATACCCGGACACCAGCACTCCATGTCATTCATCTGGTTTTTGTTCTTCGGGGTGGCAAGCGTCATACTCTCGTCCATGTAAATCATCGTCATCACCTCTCGGGGCCGATCAGTTGAATTTGGTCCCGCACGGTGAAACGTCCAGCCCGCGTGAAAGCTCACTTCACCTAATTCAAATCCGCTACCTTCCATACTGAAGGTGCTTAGCGCCTCCTTCAACGTAATCTCACTCTCTTCGCTTATCTCAAGATCGCGGCCAATCTGGAACCGATGACTCTTCTCACAAAAGGCAAGTGGTCCCATCTCATGCGGCGTGTCCTGCAGCGGCACCCAAGCCGTCACCATCTTGTCGCTTGATACAGGCCAGTAATATTGGTCTGCGTGCCACGGAGTGATGCCGCCTCCAGCCTCTTTGTAGAGCGCCTGGTCGTGGTAAAGGCGAACTCCTTTTGTTTCCATCAGATCTGCTGCTATTCGCGCGAGCCTCTTACCAACAACGAACTCCCTGACAACATCTGACTTTGTCCACAGATTCATAACCTGTAGAAAGGCTTTGCCGTATGTCGTCCGCTGCTCCATCGGAGCGGTGCCGGCAGTCAACTCCGCGACACCCCGACTAATTGCCTCCCGGTAGTGTGCCAGCAACCCGGCCGAAAGCACGTGTTTCAGTTTGATGTAGCCGTTTTCTCTATAGAAGGCGATGTGCTCGTCCGTCACATGAAACGGAGAATCCAGTTCCTCCTGGAGGTTGCTTGCATCAATTGGCGAAAGACTCGTCATAGCTCTCCTTGCGTTGCTGAAACGTTTCACCCGAAGCTTACTATGGCCTTGCGCTTACTGTAGGCACGCTCGGTTTAGATCAATCTCTGTAGCTGTCTGGGATTCCCACCTGCGCAAGCGTCTCTCCTATCGCTTACGGTGAGTAAACTGCCGAGCCTCTGCCCCCCGATACTCCCCTGCACTCTGTCCCGCGCCACGTAGCACGTACTTGTAAGTTGTCAGGCCGTCCAGGCCGACCGGCCCGCGCGCATGAAACTTGCTTGTACTAATCCCCACCTCTGCCCCGAAGCCATATCGGAATCCATCCGCAAAGCGAGTGCTCGCATTGTGGAAGACCCCTGCCGCATCCACTTCATTCAGAAACCGCTCCGCGTTGTTCGTATCCTCGGTCAAAATCGCTTCTGTGTGGCTGCTGCCATATTTATGGATGTGGGCAATCGCCGCATCCAGCCCCGGCACCAGCTTGATAGCCAGAGTCAGATCGCCATATTCGGTATGCCAATTCTCAACCAGTCCCGCATAAATATTGTGCGCTGCCAGGAGATCTCGAACCGGCTTGTCGCCAAGCACTCGAACCCCGTTTCCGATCAGCATCAAAGCCAGCCGGGGAAGCATCGACTCGGCCAGACTCTCATGCACCAGCACAGTCTCAACAGCATTGCACGCAGCCGGATAATCGCGCTTTGCGTCATCGATAACACGCAGTGCCAGTTCCGCGTTTGCAGACGCGTCGATAAAGACATGGCACACGCCCTCCGCATGACCTAGCACCGGGATGCGGGTGCTCCGCTGCACATACTCGACAAGCGCCTTCGAACCTCGTGGAATCACCATATCTACCAGGTCGGCATACCCCAGCAACTCCGCAACCTGCTCACGCCCAAGAACCAGGCCAACTGCGTCTTCCGGTAGACCAACCGTTTTCATGGCAGTCCGAATCAAATCTACAAGTGCCGTTGCCGTATGTTCAACCTCTTTCCCAGGTTTCATCAGCACAGCATTTCCGCTCTTCAGTGCCAGGGCAGCAATCTGCGTTACAGCGTCAGGCCGAGCTTCAAAAATCACGGCAAGCACGCCCAGCGGCACGCTGCGCTTCTCCAGTTCCAGATGCTCGTCCAACTCAGTTGCTTCCAATACCCTTCCCAATGGCTCCGGCAGCGCGGCAACCGCACGTACCTGCGCTACCATCTCGACGATTTTGGCGGGTGTCAGACGCAGGCGAGAGATCGTCGCATCGCTCAGTTCACCGGCAGCTTTCAGTTCTTCCGCTGCCTTTAGATCCAAAACATTTGCCTCAATCAATTGCTCCGTCGCGCCCTCAACGGCTTTGGCAATTGCCTCCAACGCAGCATTACGCGCAGCTTCGCTCAAAGGCGCGACATACCGGGCAGCACACTTGGCTGCCTCCGCCGCCGCTCGCACCGGAGACATCGCAGGCTCTGCGACCTGAGGTGGAAGAGAAATCAGCGAAGCTGGGGCCTTTGTCATCACAACGCGATCCGCTTCCTTTTCCCCGTTAGACCTGGCCTGTGGCAGAAACACCGTTCCAACAGGTTCGCCATTGCAGATCTGTTCCAGCAGGCGGGGGGTCCGGCCGTTAGCGATCACAACCCTTCGGCCTGCCTCCATCACGATGCGCGCCGCTTCCAGTTTTGAAGCCATCCCTCCGCGTCCTCGGCCATTACCGCCATGCGCATAGGCTCGGATCGCATCCGTAATCTCAGTTACCTCTGGAATCAGTCTCGCTCCCGGCTCGCCAGGTTGCCGATCGTAGAGCCCGTCGATATCGGAGAGCAGTACCAGCAGATCAGCATCAATATGTTTCATCAGCAGAGCAGAAAGCTTGTCATTGTCGCCAAACAGTCGCGCCTCTTCAGGTGCCGACCCGGTCACTTCCGCGGGACGGTCCAGTTCCACCGTCGAAACAGTATCGTTCTCGTTGACGATTGGAATGACACCCAGGGTCAGCAGGGTTCGCAGTGTCGCACGCAGATTCTCATATCGGACGGAGTCGCGAAAGTCGTCTTCAGTCAGCAGAACCTGTGCAATGCGGCAACCCATCGTCTCAAATGCCTCGTCGTACAGGCTCATCAGACGAGACTGTCCAGTCGCAGCGCATGCTTGGATCAGCGGCACCTCACGCGGGCGCTCGCTCATCCCCAGCCGTTCCATACCAAGACCGATGGCACCCGAACTAACCAGCACCACTTCAATGCCGCTCTCCCGAAGTGCCGCCACCGACTCCACCAAGCCACACAATAGACCCAGCGCTACGCGCCCGTCCGGACGCATCAGCACGTTAGTGCCAAGCTTGATCACCACACGTCGCGGTATCAGGCGCTCGTTGCGGTTGCTCTCTGCTGCCGTATCTGGTTGTTCAGTTGCGTTCAATGTCATATCCCTATGCTAAATAGTCTCTCCCTTTAGCGCTCCCTAACACCAGCAACCCGCCCCAGAAAGACAGCACGACTTGTACATCGAGCAGTACAAAGCTTTCCCTCTAACCGGATGCGTTGCTGGTTGGATATGCAAACAACTCTCACCCCACATGCCATTGCAATAGGCATACCCCTGCCAGTAGACTGTAGTAACCGAAGTTGATCTGCGGACAATCGCGGAGATCTCGGTCATCGAACCATCCAGAAGACAACGCGCTCCAACCACCTTGCACCGCAGCATCAGGCGGCGGCCCAGGACAAGTCGGGGATCCCAGAGTCGAACGGAACTGGTGCTGATTGAATCAAATTTCAAATCAACACGAGCGATGTAAGTATCTGTTATAAAATGGTTTACAGCACGGAGAGGTGGCAGAGCCCGGTTGAATGCACCTGACTCGAAATCAGACATAGGCGCAAGTCTATCGGGGGTTCGAATCCCCCCCTCTCCGCCACAACCCTTCAAAGCCCAACAAAAACATCTAAGTGACTGAAAACAAAGGTTAGGCTGTAGCACTACAGTCGCCTCAGTCGCCATGATTCCCCCGCTTCCCCCCATTTTGCAGGACTAAGCCATCTTTGCAGGACTACGGGATTTGCCCGGTTTTCTGCACACTGTGCAGCCCCCCCCATAGGAAACCATGACCCATATCGACCTTGACCCCTTCTACGACCTGGACCCCGCCCGCCTCAGTCCCGACCAACTCGACATCGTCCGGCACGCCTTCGCCAACGCCGTCACCGACTTCGCCGCCGGATGTAGCAACAACCACGAACTCATCACAGCACTCACCCTCACCTTGAGCCCCGCCCTAGGATTCAACCCACCGCGAGTTTTGGGAGAAGGCAGCACACGTCGTGCATGGTCTCTGCCGTTCGGTATGGTCCTCAAACTGGAGCGAACAGACGAACTAGACCCAACGGAGATGGCCTGGCGGGGTTAACCTTCATATCTGCACATGAGACTATCCACGGTGAACGAAATGGCGACTTGTATCGACCACCCCCAAATGCTCCCCCGGATATACGGGTGTTTGTTTTCCTTCGGTACTCGCCCGCCCAACCCGGCATGTCTGATAGTTGAAAGGCTCCGCTCACTGGATGCAGATCGCCCTGGCGACACCATCGGCATCCCTAACACCCACTTATTTCAATGCGGCCTCACAGGTCAGCTACTCGTAGACGACGAGCGTTTCAGTGCCTACCAGCCCAATCACCGAGACAGAAGCCACATCTATCGAGAGTTCCACATGAACGAGGAAACATTTCTCCCCTCTCTGGATAGGTGGGTGCCATGTCCTGAGACATCGCCCCTCCACCTACAACAGACCATCCAAGTCTCTCAGGAGATATTCAGCCTCTACCGATACCGAAGATCGCATTCAGAAGCCGCTGGAAAGCCCCAAGCGGCTTAGGTGAA
>JANXYX010000020.1 GCA_025408425.1 Granulicella sp. | reverse complement strand
AGCAATGCCGTCTCGTGAGAAAGGGCGATGTGCTCTGGCCCCTGGCTGGCCTTTGCCCACAACACGGCCTCGCGGTATTGAGCGAGACGGTCTGCCGGGTAATGTGCAATCCGATAGACACCCCTCGTCATGCGTTCCAATCTGCCACGCTGCGCGAGACGAACCAAGACGGAATCCTGTATGCCGGCGGCGCGCGCCTCCTTCGACGTGAGCAGGCCGTCATGCTCTTCGGCAAGTGCAAACAATTCGTCCATGCGGGTACGCGGCATTTATTGATTTTGCGCCAACACAAGCATCCTGTCAATATAGTTCCATTATTGAATGATATTGACATGGTACTAAGACAACAGGTTACCCCCTGGCTGAGGGTGCAACTGCGACCGGATTTACCGGTCGCACGAAGGTTGCGGTGAGAAGTGGGAGAGTGGCGATGTTGTCTGGCTGGGATTGCGCCTGGACGACTAGCTTGATGCGGGTTCCCGTCTGGAGCTGCTTGGCGAAATGGCCCTGCTTGCCGAAGGCAACGACGTTGTAGTGAAAGGCCTGGAGGTTGCGATCAGAGATGATGGAGACTCCGAAGGCGGTGTACTTGCGTCCGGTCTTGGACGTGCGGCTGGTGGCTGAGTTGCTGACGGTTCCGAAGAAGGTGATGGTCTGTTGGATCTGCATGGTGTTTCTCCTTTTTGCCCGGTCAATCGGGACACATCCCAAAGGGCGCGAAGGTGCGCTGCTCCCAAGTCGCGGCATAGCCGCGTTGCCAAGGGCAGAAGTTTTTGGAAAGGGACCCGGAGCCTGCGAGGGGGGAGGAGTCCAAAACCCGCAGGGCGCGGTACGCGAGTTCTGAACGCAGAGCCGAAGGGCGCCGCTCCTGCACCAAAGCGGTGGCCGAGTGAACGTGCAAACAGGAGTATGTGCAGACGGTCTGCGACTCACCTTCGCGCAATGTTCTCGATAGTTCCAGCAGCCGATGAAGATACTACACAGAAGTGGAACTTACCGGAATAATCTGACTCACCGGCCTAAACCATGGCTCGATGAGTGAATTGGCCTGTAGGTGCCATTTGAGCGGAACGGACCAAAAGCGCCAATAGCTTTAGAGTCGAAATGACGCGATCTGCCTACTTCTTCTGACAGTCCAAGGAAAAGATCGAATCATGATTTGACGGGAATAAGGAGGAAAGGCGAACACTTCTGAACCCGGCAGCACAGGCTTCTTTTCGATGAACCTCGAACGAAGACGCAACAGCTTTCCGCGCGTCTGGGGCGACCAACCAGTCAGCAGACATCTTCAGCTCTCCTGGCGTCGCTGTTGTGGCAAAAATCGCATGCAAGCCCCCTCCCCAAACCTGTTGGGTGTAGTTGTCGGCAAGTTCGGTCTGCGCCTCACTTCCCCAAGTACGCCTTGCTTCTTTTAATGGCCCGACAATCATCTCTGGACTTGGGCGGATATTCGGCTTGGCCATGTAGGGGGAATCTATAGACCACAACTGTTCATCTTTCGATTCATCATCGCGGTGCTCCAGGATCGCTGCATCACCATCAGGGCTCCCGTAGCTGCCAACCTGGAAGAGGCCAGCTTCTCCTTTACTGGAAGCACAGGGCGGCTTGTGATTGTGATAATCGTGATCCACGCACTTCACACCTCGGTAAATGTGAAGGGTGTACATTCGATCCCGAGTCTCGACAAGTGTCTCACTGATTCCAAGCGAGTTCAGGCTTCGCGAATGTACCGCATCCCGCAAAAGCCAAAGTAAATTGGAAACTTCAGAGTCAGTCGTACTCTGCGGAACGATGATGGTGGCAAACCTCTGGTCTTGTTGAGGCACGAAGAAAATAGGGGCAACAACGGTTGACGGCAAGGCGTTCGTCGCCTTCGTCGACGCGGACGCCGCTGTTTGAGGCGGCGCAGGTTCTTCATGACACCCGGCGGAAACGACCGAAATGCTCATCAGCACAACACTGCAAAGTCTTCTGAATTCCAATTTATGAGGCCTTTATGATCTCTGATATCTGGTGATTTTAGCCGAGTCATGTGCAGCGGCATATGAAGGCGTTTTTCAAGACGACGACACCCCAGACCTTGATATCGTACCCGCGGTTCTCGGGGGTACTCTAAAGTTTCTCATGGGTCGTTCTCAGCAAGCGCACAATCGCCAATGCACTCACCGATGGCGGATCGGCTTCGTTCAAGTCGGCTTGTCGGAAGTGAAGTTGGGCGCCTTGTATTCACGGTTGATCCCGAAGTGAACGCTCAATCTCTTCCCATACGATGCGAACGAATTCCACGCTGTCTCGCACCTGTTCTCGTAATGGCACAGTGTTGGAACTGAGATACTTCGCCTGTCGCAAACGAAATGCCGCGATGCGACAGGCGTTCTCCAGCCACCAATCCTTCGGCGGCTGGGAGTCACCCGGCGATGTCATGTGTTCGCTCATTTAATGGAAGTCGTGGGACTGTGTTGGGGCCGCAGTGATGTCCAGCTCTTCGATGTGCCTGGCTCGGATGTGGATGACTTTATCGACGTTTTGCAGTGTCCCTTCGACCAGCAGGAAGCGGGCATACGTCACCAGTGAACGGTTCCGCTCGTATAGCTCTGGATCAATGATCGCGTTGGCGATGCCGGTTTCATCTTCGATGGAAAGGAAGATGAAGCCGTGGGCTGTGCCGGGTCGCTGTCTGGCAATCACGCAGCCAGCGATGCGGGCTTTGACTCCGTGGCGAAGCATACGGAGATCGTCCGCACGGCAGACGTTCATGCTCCGTAGTTGATCGCGGCAATGTGCCATCGGGTGACGGCCTACCGTGACACCTGTTCCGGCGTAGTCGGCAACCATACGCTCCTCTGGATTCATTGCCTGCAATGGCGAAGTCTGCTCTTCGTCTTGATCCAAAGATTCCAAGAGCGGCCCTGCCTGCCGCCCAGCTCTCTGGACTTGCCAGAGCGCATCGCGACGATGCGAACCTTCGCCAATCGAGTTGAGCGCACCCACCTCGGCAAGTGTGGCGAGGTCAGCGCGAGAGAGCGACGGGGCGCGACGCGCGAGTTCTTCGATGGAAGCGAATGCTCGTAGCGTTCTTGCCGCCTCAAGTTCTACGGCGGCGCTCTCTCGAAGGCCACGGGCAAAGCGAAACCCGAGACGGAGCGAAAGCGAACCGTCCTCTTCACGCTCCAACGTACACGGCCAACTCGACCGCATCACGTCTATGGGCCTCACTCGGAGTCCGTGACGCTGCGCGTCCTTGACAAGGACAGCGGCGGAGTAGAACCCCATCGGCTGGTTGTTGAGGATCGCGGCGGTGAAGGCCCCGAGATAGTGGAACTTGAGCCATGCACTCGCGTAAGCGATAAGAGCAAAGCTGGCCGCGTGGGACTCGGGAAAGCCATATAGCGCGAAGGAGCTGATCGACTGGATGATCTCTTCTTGGGCAGCGATCCCCACTTGGTTCTTGTCCATGCCCTCTCGGAGCTTGATCTCCAGCGCCCGCATCTTGTCGGCGGAGCGACGGCTTCCGAGGGCGCGGCGTAGCTCTTCCGCTTCGCCTCCAGTGAAGTCCGCGATGGTCATGGCGATGCGAAGCAACTGCTCTTGAAAGAGCGGAACACCCAACGTCCGGCGTAGTACCGGCTCCAAGAACGGGTGCGGATAGGTAATCTCCTGCCTGCCCTGCCGTCGCTCCATATAAGGATTCATCATCTTGCCGACGATGGGGCCCGGGCGGATGATCGCAACCTGCACTACCAAGTCATAGAACTTATCGGGATTGTTGCGAGGGAGCGAGGCCATCTGCGCCCGCGACTCAACCTGAAACAATCCGATGGTGTCGGCCTTGCGAAGCGAGGCGTACACCTGCCGGTCGTCGTGCGGTATCTGTGCGATGTCTACGGTCTTGCCGTAGTGCTGCGGGATCAGGTTGGTGCAGTCTTTGAGAACAGCCATCATGCCGAGACCCAATAGGTCTACCTTGATGAGGCCCATGTCGCTGACATCTTCCTTGTCCCACTGGATGACGTTGCGACCTGGCATACTCGCCGGTTCGATAGGGACAACGGAGGCGAGCTGCCCTTGCGCGATAATCATGCCGCCTGAATGCTGGCCCAGATGGCGCGGCAAGTCGAGCATCCGAATCGAAAGCTCAAGGTACTTGGCGATGCGAGGATGGGCGAGATCGAACCCAGCGACGCGGAACTGCTCCTGCATTGTGTCGGTCGCGCCCTTCCACTCCCATGCACTGACGAGCCGAGTAAGGCGAGTCAGTGTGTCTTCGTCGAAGCCCAGCGATTTGCCAACCTCGCGGGCTGCCGACCTCCCGCGATAGGTGATGACGTTGGCACACATCGCGGCTCCCAACTGGCCGTACCGGGTATAGACATACTGGATCGCCTTCTCCCGGTCTTCTCCAGAGGGAAGATCCAAGTCGATGTCCGGCCACTCGCCGCGCACCTCAGAGAGGAAACGTTCGAAGAGTAGTTCCATTCCTACGGGGTCAACGGCGGTGATGCCGAGTGCGTAGCAGACGGCGGAGTTGGCGGCGGAGCCTCGGCCCTGGACGAGGATGCCGTTCTCGCGGCAGAACTCAACGATGTCCCAGACAATGAGGAAGTATCCAGCGAGTCCCAGTTTTGCGACCAGCGCAAGCTCTCTCGCAACCTGTTTCTCCGCGCGCTTGCGAAGGCTTGCACTGCTCTTCGCGCCGTAGCGATTGAGAACCCCTTCCATCGTCCGCTTGTAGAGAAAGCTATCCATCGTTTCGTCGTCGCCCACCGGGTAGAGCGGAAACTGATACCCCATGTCCTTCATCTCGAACTGAAGGCGCGACGATAGTTCGCGTGTTTCGGCGATGGCGTGGGGAATGTCCCGGAAGAGCGCGGTCATCTCGTGTGCTGGCCGGAGGTAACGGTTGGC
>JANXYX010000019.1 GCA_025408425.1 Granulicella sp. | reverse complement strand
TTAAAGTGGTACGTGAGCTGGGTTCAGAACGTCGCGAGACAGTTCGGTCTCTATCTGCTGTGGGCGTAGGAGATTTGAAGAGGGCTGTCCTTAGTACGAGAGGACCGGGATGGACGAACCTCTTGTGTTCCAGTTGTCCTGCCAAGGGCACGGCTGGGTAGCGAAGTTCGGTTGTGATAACCGCTGAATGCATATAAGCGGGAAGCACGCTCTAAGATGAGATCTCCCAACCCAAAAGGGAAATGAAGGGCCCTAGAAGACCACTAGGTTGATAGGCTGGAGGTTGAAGTGCAGTAATGCATGTAGCTTACCAGTACTAATCGCCCGTTCGGCTTGTCCATAGAATTTACTCTGCGCAGTGAAGTCCACTGTTCTAGAGTCATTCAATACAAGCTTTGTAGTTATATCTTTTGGAAAATACGCAACAAAGTAACAAACGTCTAATCCCAATCTATTCAGTTGTGGAAGATCGCGTGAGCGATATTTCTAAAGTTTGCCGGTGAGTTTACCGCGAGGGTCACACCCGTTCCCATCCCGAACACGGAAGTTAAGCCTCGTTGGGCCGATGGTACTGCACGCGTAAGTGTGTGGGAGATTAGGTGATCGCCGGCATAATACAGAAGCCCCATCCTTTCGAGGATGGGGCTTTTTACTGCGTGCTGTTGCTATGATCAGATTCAACGAGCGCATTTATAGGAGTGAGTGGAAGGATGTTTCATTTGAAGTGTTCCCCACGCCGCATCGCTGGCGTTCTATTTTTCGCCCTGCTGGTTGGGATTGCGAGTCCATTTTTGGTAGTTGCTCAATTGTCCAAGCCTAAGGGAACGACCCATGTGGCTGCTGCGCATCTGCGGACGATCGGATTTATGACGGATTTTGATGTGAAGGATGATGCTGTTGGGATTTGCAAGGCGGTAATGGATGGAGTGGCACCTGGGGTAAGGATTATCGATATAACGCACCAGGCGACGCCGTATGACATAGAGGAAGGAGCCCGGTTTCTCGCTGGGTCAGTCCCCTACTTCTCGAATGACGCGGTATTTGTTGTGGTGATCGATCCCACCGTGGGGAGCACCAGGAAGGCAATCATCGCTAAGTCAAAGAAAGGACAGTTCTTTGTGCTTCCGGATAACGGGCTTTTGACGTTGGTGCAGGATCGCGACGGCATCGTTGCGGCCCGGGAGATCACAAATGCGGAGTGGATGATCGGCGCCAAGACGTCATCAACATTTCATGGACGGGACATTTTCTCTCCAGCTGCCGGGCACCTAGCCCGGGGAGACGATTGGACGGGGGCTGGCCCAGCCCTTGATGTGGCTTCGCTTGTACGGTTAGCTATTCCGGTTGCCACTGTTGACTCTTCAGGCCTCCGCGGCCAGGCGATTGGGACGGATGGACCGTTTGGCAACCTGGTTTTGAACGTTCCAGCAGAGACTTTTGCAAAGCTGGGGTACAAGATTGGCGAAATGGTGCCCGTGAGGCTGGACGACAAGCCGTATGAGTTCCCCTTTGTCAAAACCTTTAGTGACGTGGCGGTAGGGAAGCCTCTGTTCTACATCGACTCACGCGGCAGGCTGAGCCTTGGAATTAACCAGCGTGATTTTTCGAAGAGTTATGGAGTGGCGGCAGGGGCGCAGATTGCGATTTCGGCGAAGCATTGAAAGCGCATTTGGCCTATGGGGTCGATAGGTCAAACGCGCTTTCTGTTGTCGTACTTCGTAGAGGCAGCCTGCAGTTGGCTTTAGAAATTACGATCCGAGGCAGCGCTTGCATGTTGCTCAAGTTCCTTACGTGCCTGATCCTCTGCCTTGCGCAGCCGGTTTTGAACCTCGCTATCGCTGAGTGGCTTATGGTCAGGACCGGTGGCTGACCTAGCTCCATCAGGACTTATCCGGATGTGGGTCCCATCCCGACCAACGTAGACCTTCGTGCCGTCGGGGCTGGATGTGAAGTGCGTTCCCTCCTTACCGACATAGACCAGGCTGCCGTCGGGGCTGGAAGTCACGCGGACACCTTCGGTGCCGAGGTACACCTTATTGCCGTCAGGCGACGAGGTGAAGCGGGAGCCGTCTTTCCTGACGATGACGGTGGTTCCGTCTGCGCTCTTTGTGATGCGAGCGCCATCTTTGTTGACAACGATGCTGGTTCCGTCACGGCTGGGGGTAATGCTGGCGCCGCCTGGCTCCATTGATATTGGAGGTGGTGGAGGAAGGGGCGGGAGTGGCGGCAAATTGGCCTTCTTGAGCGAGATGTCGCCTTCACTGGTGGTAAGGCGGACGAGTGGCCCACCCTTGCCGACCGTACCACTGAAGTTTTTGTGCATATCGCTGCCCTGGGCGGCGAGGGAGAACTCATTACTGAGCTCTCCATTGGAAGCCTGTGCCTGGACGGTGAAGGCCGCTTGTTCGGGGACGGTCAGGTTAATGTCTCCATGACGATTTTCGACCGTGATATTTCCGAGCGGTGCAACGGCGGTCAGATCAACGGAGCCGTTGCTGTTGGTGACGGACAGGTCGCCAGCAACGCGCTCGAGGTTGATGTTTCGGCTGCGTGTGGTTAGGACGACAGGGCCTACCGCCGCATTGGCCGTGAGTTCATCCCGTGGGCTGATGTCCACTTCTCCGTCAACTCGACCGAGTTGAAAGTCGGTGCGGCTGGTGTGGAACTTGACTGGTCCGCGAACGTGTTCGAGGTGTGTGGCGCCGAAGAGTTCGCCGGAGAAGGAGATGGGACCGGTGACATCGGAGACGGTGAAGTCGTGGCCGTGACCTTCTACTGTGATCTGGCCGGCGATGCTGTGAGCGGAGAATGAAGCTCCGCCATTGTTGATGTGTGTCGTGACTGGTCCGCTGATGCCGCTCAACTCTACATCGCCGTGGTTGGCGGTGACGCTGACCGGAGCCTTGACGGCGTTGACATGCACATCGCCATGGTTGGCGGTGACGGTGACGGGCGCCACAGCAGGCAGCGTGATGATGATGTCGGCGTGGGCTCCTTCGGAGGTTGGCAAGGAGATATTGACGACGTTGCCAGCAGTACTGATCTGCGGGGTCAGTTGCTGAGCCTTGCTCTCGGCGTCGGAGTCAGACCTGCTAAAGACTTTCTTGTGCAGCATGATGTGGATCTGGTTGTCGTCACTGGTGCCGGAGACTGTGATGTCACCGCGAGGATTGGTGACGTTGAGCGAGGCGCTGGCAGGGAAGTTCTGGTCGACGGTCTGATCGCTCTCATGCTTTTCGCCAAAAAACTGGTCTATGTCGTCAGTATTCGGGATGAATCCGTGGGGGAAAAAGCCGCGGTCGCCTTCTGAGAAGCCACGAAAACTGACTCCCGCTCCGACCAGCAAGATGAGCAAAAAGATGACCCCGCCGCCGATGGTGCGACGGTAGTAAGGCGGCTGCTGGTTGCGCCGGGCGTTCTGGTCGAAGGCCCACTCGATCAGCAGGATAATGCCAACCCCGACGATAAGCAGCGGCCACCAATGTCCGTACCAGTGGAAGAAATCGTAGTGATGCAGGCGGCCTGTCTGGATGAGCAGAAAGACGATGCCTACGGTGACGACCAGAATAGGGCCGACGATAGAACCACGCCGCATTCCGCGGAGTTGCGCCCGGTAGGCATCGCGCTGTGCCCGGATCAGGTCGCGTTGCGCCCGAGCCTGATCTTTCATCATGCGGCGCTGGTACTTCCAGTCGTTTCCATAAGGAGGGCCGGGAGGGGGATACGGTGGTGGATAGCCTGCCATGGAGTTAGCTCCCTTCCTGGTCGTGCTTGTCGACGGGAACGATGGATGAAGCGGTGGCGGTTGGTGGCTGTGCGGGCGGTTGCGCGTAGGGATAGCCGGGTGCAATCGCTGCTGAGTTTGCGGTGCGCTCGAAGAAGGTCATCAGGCCTCCGACGATGATGAACAGCGGCCAGCTATGCCCCCAGGACAGGATGTTGAAGCTGTCCAGGAGAAACAGGACGCCGACCAGGATGACCCAGACCGAACCTCTAAGGGCGCGGAAGAGGCGCAAGCGATACATCGGGCTGCTATCACCGGCGAGGGTGAACCCGGTATCGGACATTTTGCGGGTGAAGAGCCAGATTCCCAGCCCAATCAGGAAGAACGGGATCAGCCGGTGTACTGGAAAGCCGTGAATGATGCCCATATTGCTGATTAGAAAGACAATTCCGAGCCCGATCAGCCATACGGCTCCTACTGGGAAACGGTTCCGGCTGTAGGCCGCACTGGGTTCTACCCCAACTGCCGGTGCGCCGAAGGGTGGATATGGCGGTATCGGCGGAATAGGTGGAACGGGCGGTACAGCGTAGCGGTAGGAGTAGTTTTCTGGTGGCGTCCCCCACTGGGCGGTTGGCGGAGTGTAGGGCGGATAACCAGCCGCTGGTGGAGTGTAGGGTTCGGCATGCGGCTCTTGGGCTGGTGTTGCGGCGGCCGCATTTGGAACATGAGCTCCTGCTGTTGGCCACGCCTTGCCGAAGCCGAGACGTTCGCCCAGATCGTTCAACCCAAAGGGGTTAGGTAGAGGGGTTCCGGCGAGACGGGCGCGGGCGGTGTGGTTTGCCTCAATGGCCTGGTAGACGATCCAGCCTGCGACGAAGAGACCGAAGATCCCGTTCTCGTTTGCGAGACTGACGAGGATGGCGAAGACGATCAGATGAACGACTCCCTTGGCGTACTGACCGTTGTACATGGCGCCCACGCCGGGGATAAATCCGAGCAGGGTGGCGAGGCCGGGACTAGGATCGCCGGGTTGCCGTGGAGGTGGTATTACTCCGTCGATGGTGTAGTTCACTCCATCGGATGCTCCGTTGAAGCCATAACTACCGCCGGGCGCAGCTCCTGGAGATGAGCCAACTCCGGCGAGTTTAGCGGCGAGGCAGGGTTCGCAGAAGACTGCAGAGCCAACTGTACGGGTGCACTCCTGGCATATGGGTTTACCGCAATTCTGGCAAAATGCTACTCGCTCACGATCAGGATGGTTAGCGCAGTTCATACCAGTCTCTCTTCCTGTACTGTTCCGGTGAAGCTGTACTGCTTGACGCTGGGTGAAAACGCTGCAAAGGTCTTCGTGAACGGAGTGGTTACGCTATCGCGCCCATCGGCAACAACATAGTGCATATTGCCAACGCCCAGGCTCTCGCGACGGCTAGTGCCGGGAGAAGGTCTAGGGCGGGATTGCTTATCGTTCTTGCCCCCGGAGTTGTCGTCAGGCTGCTGGCCTGGGGCATCGGTGCCGGGCTTCTGGGTGGACTTGGCGCCGGAACCGTCGGAACCGCTGCGTGGGGTTGTTGAAGTGTGTGCCGGAGCGCTGTCGTCGGCTTGCTGGAGGTCGCGAACCCGGGACTCGAGTTCGTAAACGACGCGCAGATTGTCGTAGTAGCGAACAACGTGAGCGTTGACCTCGTAGAAGCTGCGCTTGAGGCTGGACGGCCGCAAATCGCTAGCCCGCAGCTCGCGCAGGCGGATCCCGGTCAGGTTCATCGTGAGCGCTATGGAGAAGAATGCCATTGCAGCAGTCATGGCCAGCCGGGGCTGGAGGAACGTATGGCCGATGGTACGGAGATTGAAGACAGCGGCAACACGGTTACGGAAGGGCACAAGATTGTTTGGGGCGTACGGTAGGGCAACTCCGCCAACAGCAGCTGGTATTGTCGCCGTCTGCCGTCCCGTCAACGTATCAGGCTGCGAGACGAGATGTATGTGGGCTGTATTGCTGCTTGCCTGACCACTGGTCTGGGCCAGAATACGCTCCAGCAAGGCAGGGGAGGGTTCAGGCCGAGGCGATTTCAGCAACTCAAGCCAGGCCGCACCGCGCTGAGCGTCGGCGAATGTCTCGCTGCAGGCAGCGCAGCCAATCATGTGCAGGTCGAACGCCGCCTGGTCGGCTGCGGAGAGCGTGCCGTCGATGGCATCGGTGAGCATCGCTTCGCACTGCGCGCAGTGCTGCGGGTCACCTGATATTGCCGGCTTTGCGCTTCCGAATTGGTTATGGTCAGTCACTTACATCACCTGCCCTTCTATACGTTGTAAAAGCTTTGCTAGTTCCCCTCGACCGCGACTGATGCGGCTTTTCACGGTACCCTCGGGTATCTTGAGAACCTGCGCAATGTCTTTGTAGTCCAGATCTTCCAAGTCACGCAGAATAACGGCTTCGCGCAGTTCGGGAGAGAGCTGTTTCAGTGCCGCCTGGACGCGAACTTTGAGTTCCAGGCCAGCCACGTGATGCTCCTGTGAGGGGCTTGGGTCGGCGAGCCGATCGGCCATCGTGGGGCCGTCTTCTTCGCCGTCAAAACTGGCATCTATTGAATCAGAGGCACGCTCTAGACGAGTGCGGCGGAAGTGATCGACCAGCAGATTGCGCGCCAGGGTGGTAATCCAGGTCTGGAAGCTGCCCTTCTGGGTGTCGAAGCTGGAGATGTTCTTGTAGAGCTTGAGGAAGACGTCCTGGGTCAGGTCTTCGGCGTCGCTGCTAGAACCGGTGAAGCGGTAGCAGATAGCGTAGATACGCCGATGCTGCGACACGACGAGCTGCTGCCATGCCTGCGGGTCGCCAGTGAGGCACTGATGTACCAGCTTGCTGATGGCTTCCTGCTCGGCTTCCTGTTCCGGAGTGCGCTGCACCTTTGCCTCGGGTGTTGTTGAAGGTGGAAGCAGTGTACCGCGTGGCGACGGAAGTGGGACGTCCTGGCGTGCAATCGGCTGGAGAGACGAAGCTTCCGAGACGGAGGGAATGAAGGGGCTCGGTGAGGTGCGACCTCTTCGGAGTCCGCTAATTGCTGGAATCGGCATGTGCAAAACGCCCATGCATCTCTATACGCATGGGCGTTCGCTGTAGTTCAGTTACTCGTTGACGATTTAGGGAGTAGGCGCGGTGATGACGCCGCAGGCGATTCGGTTGCCTGCATTTCCAGTGGGGTCAGTCTTCATGTCGTCTGCCTTCTCATGGACCATGATGGAGGTTCCACCGTTGGCCAGGATGCTGTTGGGAGATGCCGGATCCAGCGAAAGATAGTCGACCTTGAAGGTGGCGGTGCCGGTGTGCTGCTCGCCGATGGTGATGTTCTGGGGCAGATCGCCGTTATGGTGACCCATGGGGTTCATTAGGCCATGCTGCTTGCCGGCGGGGTTGAAGTGGCCACCCGCGGACTTGAAATCAGGTGCATCGCAGGCCGGCTTGGCGTGGATGTGGACCGCGTGGTCGCCGATGGGCAGGTTCTTCAGGTCCAACTTGATCGTAAGCTTAGTCTTGACTTGCTTGAAGGTGGCGGTACCGGCGTCTTGACCGGTGCTGGTTTTGAGCGGCACGACGACCGCATCCTTGGATTTCGCGAAGGCTGGAGTAGCCAGGAGGCAGGCAGTAAGAGCGAGTATGGAGGTGCGCATAACGAAGATTCTCCTGTGATCGTGCAGGGTCAGGATAACGCAGGACAAACGCGCTGGGTAGGCCGCTGCCAGTCAATTTACAGCATTTAGGCTGCATTAATCTGGCGGCACCCGCCCACTACTTCGTTGCCCGGGTTTTCGCTGGGTTATTCGAGAAAAGCCGGTGCAGGGGGAAGGGCAGACGTCACAAGATCTTCTCCACGTAAACCGCTGTGCCGTAGGCGAGTACTTCGGTGACGCCATTCATCACTTCGTTGGCGTCGTAGCGTGCGCCGATTACGGCATTCGCCCCCAACTGCGCTGCATGCAGGGTCATCATGGCGTAGGAGTCCTGCCGGGTCTTTTCGCAGAGTTCAGTGAATAGGGTGATATCGCCGCCGACCAGTGTCTGCAGGCCAGCGCCAATGGTGGCAAAGACGTTACGCGAGCGGACGACAATGCCACGCACGATACCGTGGTTGCGGACGATGCGGTAGCCCGGGATATCCAGTCCGGTGGTGACAAAGCCAGGGTCAAGGGAAGGATGCGGCGGCGGGAAGGTCGACATGGGTGCAAATCACTCCTGTGCTGCGAAATGATACGCGACGAGGTCGTTTAATGTTCCTTACTGCGGTCGCTGGAGAGCGCCGCGACGAGCGCGGTGACCTTTCCTTGGTCGATAGTGCGCTGCGCGAGAAGGGCACCCGAGGAAAGGTCCGCGGCCAGATCGGAAGTGACGAGCACAGCTGCGGCATTCAGCACGACCACGTCGCGTCGGGGGCCTGGCTCACCGGCAAAAATCGCGGTAAGGATCGCTGCGTTGGTGGCAGCGTCTCCGCCCAGGAGGGCTTCGAGCGGGGCCCGCTCCAGGCCTGCATCCTCTGGCGTGACCGTACTTAGGACAACTTCGGAGCCCCTAACTTCTGCTACTTGACTGGGGCCACTGATCGAAAGCTCATCCAGCCCCAGGTAGCCGCCAGGGGGGCGGTCAGATGCGGCAATCTGAGACTGGAGATCGCCGTGGACCACCATCGCCCTGCGGGTACCCAGCATCGCCATGGCTTCGGCAACCAGCGGAACCAGGTGGGGTGCGTAGACCCCCATGACCTGCCGCGAGGCGCCGGCAGGGTTAGTGAGAGGACCGATGATATTGAACAGAGTCCGGACACCGAGAGCGCGGCGGACCGGCATGACGGCCCTCATGGTGGGATGCAGGGTGGGCGCGTGGAGGAACGCGAAGCGGTGGCGGCGCAGCGCTTCGGCCGCGGCAGCGGGGGACAGATCGACGGGGATGCCGAGCGCTTCAAGGACATCCGCTGATCCGCACTGCGAGGTCACTGCGCGGTTGCCGTGTTTCGCTACCGTTGCTCCGGCGGCAGCGGCCACGAGAGCCGCCGCAGTCGAAATGTTGAAGGTTCCGCTGGCATCGCCGCCGGTGCCACAGGCGTCAACCAGCATGGCCCGCTCGGCATCCTCCAGAGGTAGCGGAATTGCTACAGCCCGCATGGCGTCGGCAAAGCCAGCGATTTCGACCGCTGTCTCGCCACGTGCCGCAAGAGCGCCTAACAGAGCCGCGATCTGCAGGTCGGCGGGCGACCCAGTTAGTATCTGTTGCATCAGAACGCAGGCTTCTTCGCGGGTAAAGCTCTCGCGGGCCTCCATCAGTCGTTTCAGTTGTTGCCGCAAAGCCATATAGAAAGCGTAGCAGGATGAGCGGCGACGCGTCGCGCTGGAGGGTGCCGAACTTCGCGCCTGTGCAGTTCAGATGCGGAAGTCTGCCGGGAATTGCTCAACGATACGTAGTAGAAACTGTCAGCCTGGAAGCGAAGTTGGACTATAAATGCTGCTGAGGGGGAATTGTTATGAATGTGACAACTCTTGCTGGTCTTCTCATTGCGGTCATTTCGTTCTCGCTCGTCGTGCTGTCACGGGTGCAGTTAGGCGAGTCGTTTTCCGTAAATCCGCAGGCGAGAAAGCTGGTAAGCCATGGTCTGTACTCGCGCATTCAGAACCCTATGTACGTGTTTGTAGATTTGACTCTTGGCGGTATCTCGCTGGCGACGCACCGATGGTACGTGCTGCTTGTATTGGTTGTAGTGCTGCCTGTACAGATCAGGAATGTGATCAAAGAGCGTGGAGTTCTTTCCGAGAAGTTTGGAGAGCCATATGCAGCCTATCGTCGCAGTACGTGGTTCTAGCTTTGGGTGGGGGGAAGCTAGGGTATCGCGAAACAATAGTATGGAGTGATCGATAAACGCACGTTTGTGCGAGTTTGCGATTGCGAGTGTCTCTGTCAGTCCGCTACACTTCTGACGAAAGCACTTCGCAAACCCCACCTATGAAAATTCACGAGTATCAGGCTAAAGAGATTCTGCGGAAGTACAACGTGCCGGTTCCCGGCGGCGAAATGGCGACCACGCTGGAAGAGGCTGACACGGCCGCCAAGGGGCTGTTCGCAGCCGGAAATAAAGTCGTTGTCGTGAAGGCCCAGATTCATGCGGGCGGACGCGGCAAGGGTGGCGGCGTCAAAGTCGTCAAGTCGCTGGATGCTGCAAACGAGGCGTCAAAGGCGATCCTCGGCATGCAACTGGTTACGCACCAGACCGGACCTGCGGGACAGAAGGTCCAGCGGTTGCTGATTGAGGAAGGCTCTGCGATTGAGCGGGAGCTGTACCTTGGCCTGGTTCTTGATCGTTCGACGGCGAAGATCGTGTTTATGGCCTCGCAGTCGGGTGGGATGGAGATCGAGGAAGTCGCGCATGCGACGCCGGAGCTGATCTATAAGGAGTATATCGAGCCGGCGATCGGCTTCCAGCCATACCAGGCACGCAAGCTTGCCTTCAAGCTGGGTCTGAAGCCGACGCAGATCAACGATGCGGTGAAGTTCATGACCGGCCTGTATAAGGCTTTCGTCGATACGGACTCGACCCTGATGGAGATCAACCCCTTCATCACGACCAAGGATGACAAGCTGGTCGCTCTGGACTGCAAGATCAACTTCGACGACAACGCGATGTTCCGCCACAAGGATCTGAAGGAATTGCGCGACCTGGCCGAAGAAGATCCGCTGGAGGTTGAGGCCAGCAAGTACGCGCTGAACTACATCAAGCTCGACGGCAACATCGCGTGTATGGTGAACGGCGCTGGCCTGGCAATGGCGACGATGGACATTATCCAGTACGCGGGTGGGTCGGCGGCGAACTTCCTTGATGTGGGAGGCGGCGCGAATCAGGAGCAGATTGAGAATGCGTTCGGGATTCTGCTGAGCGATCCGAATGTGAAAGCGATATTCATCAATATATTTGGCGGCATTCTGCGCGTGGACGTTCTGGCACAAGGTGTGGTGAACGCTGCGAGAAAGCTGAAAGTGCAACTTCCGATCATTCTGCGTCTGGAAGGAACCAATGTTGAGGAAGGCCGCAAGATTCTGGCTGATTCAGGTTTGAATTTTCTGGTGGGCAGCACGATGAAAGAAGCAGCGGACATGGCCGTTGCGGCTGCGAAAGGTGGCAAGTAATGGCAGTTCTGGTTGATAAGAATACGCGGCTGATCGTGCAGGGAATTACGGGACGTGAGGGTACGTTTCATGCCAAGGGTTGCGCGGAATACGGCACCAATGTTGTTGGCGGTGTAACACCGGGCAAAGGTGGCACCATTCACGAGGGCTGGCCGGTCTTCAATACGGTAGAAGAAGCCGTGAAGGAGACGGGCGCCAATGCGACGGTGATTTTTGTGCCGCCGCCGTTTGCCGCGGATGGCATTCTGGAGGCTGCGGCCGCTGAGATTCCGCTGGTGATTTGTATCACCGAGGGTATTCCCGTGCTGGACATGGTGAAGACCTGGGAGATTGTGAAGCGGTCGAAGTCGCGGCTGATCGGACCGAACTGCCCCGGCGTCATCTCTCCTGGCAAGGCGAAGGTCGGCATCATGCCGGGACGTATCCATAAGGAAGGCTCGGTCGGCATTGTTTCAAAGTCAGGAACGCTGACTTATGAAGCGGTGTATCAGTTGACGATGCGTGGAATTGGGCAGTCGACGGCGATCGGGATCGGTGGCGATCCGATCATCGGGACGACCCATATCGACGCACTGCGGCTACTGAACGACGATCCCGAGACCGAGGCGATCATCATGATCGGTGAGATCGGCGGCTCGGCGGAAGAGGCTGCGGCGAAGTTCATCAAAGAGAACGTGAAGAAGCCAGTGGTTGGGTTTATCGCGGGGCAGACGGCTCCTCCTGGACGCCGCATGGGCCACGCTGGAGCCATCATCTCCGGGGGTGAAGGAACAGCGGCAGAGAAGATGAAGGCGATGATGGAAGCGGGAATTACCGTAGTGAATTCGCCGGCGGAGATCGGCGAGGCCATGGCTCGCGTCCTGGGCAAGGCCTAAGCATTACGAGGAGTTTTGTTTATCGCCGCTGCTGTCGGGAGACCATGGCAGCGGCGAAAAACAGCATAGCCAGAAGGAACGCAAGCTGCGCATGTTGCCACGCGTGATAATGCAAGCTGACCATGCCATCCATCAGCCACACCGCGCATCCCACGAACCATATCCACGCCGTTGATTTCATCGTCTTTGCGTAAGATGCAGCGAAGGATTCCTGGGTAGTCGTTGATGTGGCTGCAATCACTGGTGCTTTACACTAAATAGAGTACGCAAATAGCAAGGGAGAACTACGTTGTCACAGCGCACATTCAGCATCGTCAAGCCGGACGCAGTACGCAAGGGCTACACGGCAGCCATCCTGGCCGAGATTCAAAAGGCCGGGTTCAAGATTGTTTCTATTAAGCGGATGTCTATCTCCAAGGCTCAGGCCGAGGGCTTTTACCATGTTCATGCGGCTCGCCCCTTCTTTGGCGAACTGACGGATTTCATGAGCTCCGGTCCGATCTTTCCCATGGTTCTGGAGAAAGAGAACGCGATTGCCGATCTGCGCAAGCTGATGGGCGCGACCAATCCTGCCCAGGCGGAAGAGGGAACGATCCGCAAGCAGTTCGCAGCATCCATTGGCGAGAATGCTATCCATGGCTCTGATGCCGAGGATACGGCCGCCTTCGAGATTGGCTACTTCTTTGCCGGTATCGAACTGAACTAGTTTTCCAGTTGTACCAGGACATGCATTGGGGGCGGCACGGCTGGTCAGGGGGGACTCCACGATCAGCATGCCGCCCTCGATTAATTGCTGCAGCATCAGCAAGAGGAGTTATATGAGACTGCAACTGCCGCCCGGCTCTTTCAAGGCATATTTATTCGATTGCGATGGAACTATTGCCGACTCGATGCCGCTTCACTATGTCGCGTGGAAGCATGCTCTTTCGGAATGGAACTGTGAGTTTAGTGAAGAGGTCTTCTATGCCTGGGGTGGTTTGCCCGTGGACGAGATTATCTCCACCCTCAACAGCCAGCATGGTTTGACGATGCCTGTGGAGCAGGTAGCTCATCGGAAAGAGGCGCTCTACTACGCGAATCTCTCCCAACTCATGGCTGTTCCTGAAGTGCTGGAACATATCGAGATCAGCCACGGCAAGATTCCTTTTGCCGTGGTTTCGGGGAGCACGCGAGACTCGGTAACGGCGTCCCTTGATGCCTTGAAACTGCTCGATAGGTTTGACACGCTGGTCTGTGCCGGGGACTACCAGCGAAGTAAGCCCCATCCGGAGCCATTCCTGATGGCGGCGGAGCGGCTAGGGATAGCGCCGGAACACTGTCTCGTCTTCGAAGATACTGAGATGGGGATTCAGGCTGCAACGGCGGCTGGTATGGCTTCGGTCAAAGTGCTTCAGCCGTGGGAGCGGGCGAAGGCCGGTTATTGAATTTGAAGAGGCGGCAGGAGTTTGAGGCTCCTGCCGCTGCGCAGTCTATTTGGTGAAGAGTTTGAGGTCGATGGAGTCGCCCATGGCCTTGTATCCGGCGTCCTTCGGGTGAAGGTGGTCGCCGGAGTCGTTGGCGGGCAGGAAGACGGTCGGATTGGCGGGATCCTGGGTGGCTTTGTCGAAGTCGACCACGCCGTCGAGTAGGCTTGTGGTGCGGATCCACTTGTTGACGGTCTGGCGCATGGCTTCTCCGGCGGGCGAGGCATACTTTGCGCCGACATATGGGGTAAGCGTGGCTCCGATTACCTTGATGCCGTGGGTGTGAGCGCGCTCGGCAAGCTGGCTGAGGCCGACGATAAGGTCTTCCGCTGTAACGACGTCGTAGGGCTTGACGGGGTCCTGGGCATGCCCGATGTCGTTGATGCTCTCCATGAAGATGAGGTATTTGACGCCAGTCTGGGCGAGCACATCACGGTCGAAGCGGGCCAGTGCGTTGGGGCCGGCGACGTCGTGTAGTACGCGGTTGCCACCGATGCCTTGATTTAGTACCCCGAGCTGGGCTGTCTTCTTGTTGGCTTGCAGACGACGGGCCAGCGCGTCCGGCCAGCGCGCGTTGGCGTTGCGCGTGCTGAGCGCGCCATCGGTGATGCTATCCCCAAAGGTGACGATGGAGCCGCTTTTAGCGCTCGCCTTAACGTCGATGCCCTTGAGGAAGTCCCAGCTGAAGAACTCGCTGGGGCTATTGAGTGTGGCGGAGCTAACGACATTGCCTGGCGCAAGGTAGTTGGTCTGATCGGCGAAAGAGTGCAGCGTGATTCGGTTGATGGGCTGGTCAGGGAGAAAGATGCTGATGGCCAGGTTGGACAAGGGCGCAACTTTGAGAGTGGCGGGGTCGCTGACGATGAGCGCTCCCGGCGGAATGGTGATGGAGCTCTGTCCGCCAAAAGTGAGCGGAGTTGCGCTGCCGGCTGCGATCCCGCTGGTACCGGAGCTGAGCGCGATCTGGGCGGCGCCCACGGTGAGGGGGTCGAGGCCGAACTCGTTGGTCAGGATTACGCGGACAGAGTCTCCGCCAAGCGAAACGTGTGCGATCTCGCGGAGTGTGGTGCCGTCGGTTCCGGTAGCGCCGAACTTCGCCCCGGGATTGTTGGCTGCGATGGGTGAGGCGGCCCAGGTGCCGACCCAGTGGTCGGGTGATGCCGCTGAGGCAGAAAGTGTAAGACTGCAGGCACAAACAACCGCGAGAGCAAGGGCAGGAAGCAGGCGATTCTGAAAGGTCATTTCGACTTTACCTTGGCTAACTTTGGATTAGGATTGCCGCTCCATCTTACCGCCGTTTCCTTGCTTCGGTTATGTTGACGTATAGTGGCGAAGGTCGCGATATAAGCACTAAGGTAGGCGTGAAGACTCTAGTCCAAAACGCGGAACTATCGATGCGAGCAAAAAGAATTGAGGGAAAGCTGACGATGAGATGGGTAAAGGTTATTCTGCTTAGCATGACAACCGTAATGGCAGCGCATGGTGCTGTAACCAAGGCCGTTTTTGGAACCACCCCCGACGGCAAGACAGTGGACATTTACACCTTGAAGAGTGATCTGGTGGAAGCTCGCATCATGACCTATGGCGCTCGCATCGTCTCTATCAAGACCGCAGATCGCAACGGAAAAATTGCCGATGTTGTCCTGGGCTACAGTGCTCTGGATGGCTACCTGGCAGATAGCTCCACATACTTTGGCGCCGTCGTTGGACGCTATGGAAACCGCATCGCGAACGGCAGCTTCAAGATCGACGGGCATGAGTATCATGTGCCGATCAACAACAACGGCCAGTCGCTGCATGGCGGTCTGTTGGGCTTTGACAAGCTCGTCTGGCAGGCTCACGAGGTTGCTGGCGGCGTTGAGATGACACTGGTCAGCCCAGATGGTGACCAGGGCTATCCCGGCAAGCTGACCGCTCACGTGCGGTACTCATTGCTGCATGGTGCGCTGCGGATCGACTACAGTGTCTCCACCGATAAGACCACCGTGGTCAACCTCACCAATCATACTTACTTCAATCTCGCGGGCGACGGAGCCGGAACGATCCTAGGTGAAGAGTTGACGCTGCCGGCAGACCACTACACGCCGGTTACCCCTGTCCTGATTCCGACTGGCGAACTGCCATCTGTTGAAGGCACCCCCTTCGACTTCCGCAAATCGACCGTCATCGGCGCGCGCATCCATGACAGCAACGAACAGCTCAAGATCGCTGGCGGCTACGACCACAACTGGGTGCTTCGCGGCAACAATGGCGAGCCCAAGACGGCAGCGCGGGTCTACGATCCGCAGAGCGGCCGGGTGTTGACCGTTACCACGACGGAGCCGGGTGTGCAGTTCTACTCCGGCAACTTCCTTGACGGCACCAAGTTCGGCAAAGCAGGTGAGTCGCATGTGAAAAACTCCGGGCTCTGCCTGGAGACACAGCACTTTCCTGATTCGCCGAATCACCCATCGTTTCCGACTACTTTGCTGAAGCCGGGTGAGACGAGACACAGCACTACTACGTTCACTTTCTCCACCCACGCGAAGTAAATCGTAATGACGCTGCCGCTGATATAAGTCAGCGGCAGCGAAGGTTTTGCTGACATGAACAAGGTCGTTGCTTCTGCGGATGTGGCGGTTGCGGATATCGTCAGCGGTGCGACCGTGATGCTGGGTGGCTTCGGACTTTGTGGCATTCCGGAGAACCTGATTGCTGCACTCGTTCGCAGTGGCGTCACCGGCCTGCATACCATCAGCAACAACATGGGCGTCGACGGCTTTGGCATGGGGCTGATGCTGGAAGCCGGAATGATTGCGTCGCACGTCGGCAGCTACGTCGGCGAGAATCGCCTGCTCGAAGCGCTCGTCATCAAAGGTGAACTCGACCTTACCCTGATTCCACAAGGAAATCTGGCGGAGCGGATTCGCGCAGGTGGCGCAGGAATTCCAGCCTTCTACGTCCCAACTGGCCTGGGCACGGTTATCGCCGAAGGCAAAGAGACTCGCAGGATTGGCGACCGTACTTACGTCCTGGAGACGGCTCTCCGTGCGGATGTCTCCCTCATCAAGGCCTGGAAGGGCGATCGCCTCGGCAACCTGATCTATCGCAAAACTGCGCGCAACTTCAATCCCGTGATGGCCACCGCCGCTAACCTCACCATCGCCGAGGTGGAGGAGCTAGTCGAACCGGGAGAACTGGACCCCGACCAGATCATCACGCCGGGCGTGTATGTTGATCGCGTGGTGGTTGGAGCCTCATACCTCAAGCCAATCGAGTCGCGTTTCATTCAGCAGGGAGGCAAGGCATGAGTGGCAAGGAGCGGATCGCGCGACGGATCGCCCGGGAGATTCGCGATGGCTTTTACGTGAACCTGGGTATTGGCTTGCCGACCATGATTGCGGACTACGTTCCCGCCGGTATCGACGTGATCTTTCAATCGGAAAATGGCATGTTGGGCGTCGGGCCCGCTCCGACGGAAGACGCTGCCGACCCCGATTTGATCAACGCCGGGAAGCAGCCGGTGACGGAGTTACCGGGCTGCTCATTCTTCGGCAGCGATGAGTCGTTCGCCATGATCCGCGGCGGCCACATGGACATGAGCGTCCTGGGTGCCATGCAGGTGGACGAGGCCGGAAATCTGGCAAACTGGACGATCCCCGGCAAGATGGTGAAGGGCATGGGCGGCGCGATGGATCTGGTTGCAGGAGCTAAACGGGTGATTGTCGCCATGGAGCACCAGACCAAGGATGGTGGTGCCAAAATCCTAAAGGTCTGCACCTTGCCGCTGACCGGAACTCACGTCGTCCACGACATCGTGACCGAGCTTTGCTGGATCCGTGTGACCCCGAAGGGGTTGCTGCTCACCGAGGTGGCTGAGGGCCTCAGCGCAGAAGACGTGCAGGCGCGGACCGTGGCCACGCTGATCATTGCTTCGGACCTGCGCACGATGGCTACCGAAGTGCTTCGCTAGAGTATTCCGCTCGCATTGCAGACCGGCAATTTGGATTAGCTCTGGCGGTGCGCGGATCAGCCGCCTTATAGTTCTAGTAGTGGTAGTGCGGTCTTCAGTCTGGACGCTGAGAACCGCGCGGAGGCGCTTTCCCTGATGCAGACACACTTCGCCTTCGGCAAGACTGGTTTAACCCTGTCCTTGCCGGGTGGTCCCGCGTACGAACTGGTCGAGAGCCGCTCCGCCTTGCCGCTTAGTGATGTTCACGCAGCGCTCGGTGCTGCGCTTGACGCCCCGATCAACAGCAGGCCTCTCCGCGAGCTTGCAGCGGGCAAGCGCACCGCGGCAATCTCCGTGTGTGACATCACGCGTCCCGCTCCCAACTCGCTGACGCTGCCCCCGCTGCTGCGTCGCCTGCACGAGGGCGGAATTCCGGTTGAGGGCGTCACGATCCTTATTGCCACAGGACTTCACCGTGTTGCCACGTCCGACGAGATCAACGTAATCGTCGGCCCGGAGATCGCAGCAAAGTATCGTGTCGTGAACCATGACGCGCGCGACTTCAGCGCTCACCGCTCGCTGGGCTTGACCAGGCGGGGAACACCCGTCTTCATCGACGAGCGATTCATGGAGGCGGATCTCCACATTACCCTCGGATTTATCGAGCAGCACCTGATGCTCGGGTTCTCTGGTGGGCGCAAGCTGATCGGGCCAGGGCTGGCCGCGCAGGAGACGATCAAGGTCATCCATTCGCCTCGATTCATGCGTGAGCCCATGTCCACCGAGGGCTCCTATGCTGGCAACCCATTGCATGCTGAGTTGCTGGAGATAGCGGCCATGGCACGCCACGATTTTCTGCTGGATGTGACGTTAACGAAGTCCCGCGAAGTCTCCGGGGTTTTTGCCGGTGAGCCCGTCGCGGCACACGCAACCGGCGTGGAGTTTCTGCGAACCACATCGCTCGAACGCCTCTCTGGATTGGCCGACGTGGTCATTACCAGCGCCGCTGGCCACCCACTCGACCTCACCTTCTACCAGACCGTCAAAGGCATCACGGCGGCGCAGCATATCGTCAAACCGGGCGGCAAGATCCTCGTTCTGGGGGAGTGCTCGGAGGGTATCGGATCGCCTGAGTTTGCCCTCAAACTGAAGGATTTTTCCAGTAATGAGCTCTTTCTGGCAGGACTGCTCGATGTTCCGGTTGAGGTAGATCAGTGGCAGTTAGAGAAACTTGCGTTGGTCGGCCTCAAGAACCCGATCTACTTTTACACGCCCGGCGCTGACAGCAGTCAACTTGGCAGCCTGGGTAAGAACGCGTTCTCCTGCGCAGAGGATGCCGTCGGCGCTGTCCTGCAGGGTCTGCCCTCTGGTGCCCGCGTTGCATTGGTGCCGGAAGGTCCTTATGTCTTTGCACGTGTGGACGGATGACCAATCGCCCTACAACGAAACGGAGTCACCTCTCTGGGCTGATGACGCGCTCACTGCGAAGCTCGCCGTCTACCAGGTGGCTGGTTTTCTGCGTTGCTGTCTGCCTGATGCGAATGTTGTTCTCTTGCCAGCAGGTGTATGGTCTGGCTACTGGCAAGCAACTCCGCGAATACCGGCGACAGTCCTGGCAAAACGACAACGGCTTGCCGCAGAACACGGTCTACTCAATCCTCCAGGCAAAAGACGGATTCCTCTGGCTCGCCACGGAGGCCGGCCTTGTCCGATTTGACGGAGTGGACTTCCGAGTCTTCGACACGGCTAACACTCCGCAGCTCCGCAGCAACTTTGTGAACGCCGTGATGGAAGACAAGAGCGGCACGTTGTGGGTCAGTACTGCCGACGGGCTGATTAGTCTGCGCGACGGAAAATTCACCGCATTCACGACGGACGAAGGTCTGCCTTCGAACACTGTCCTCGGCACGCGTCAGCAGCGGGACGGCAGGCTGCTGGCGATCACGACCGCGGGGCTGGCGGTCGCAATAGGCGGGCGCTTCCAACCGATCAATGGCACCGCCGGGCTGGGAGTCTCGGACGGCAATAATCTGCTCTCGGAGGACGCACATGGCACAGTCTGGGTTGCCGGGGCGCGACAGTTGGTTGCCATTTCACCAGGGTCCATGTCAGCGAACCCACCAATCCCTGCGGCGGACCTTGGAACGATTCAAGCGATCAGCGCCGGGCCGAACGGCAACCTGTGGGTGGGCGGCCACGATGGACTCGCCTACTTTAACGGGGTCAAGAGGATTCGAGTTCCTAATGGTGCCGGGCTGCCTGCGGAGAACATTACGGCACTGCTACCAGACTCCTCAGGCAATATGTGGATCGGCACCAGCGCAGGTCTAGCCTTCTTTTCCAAAGGCTCCATCAAACAGATTGGTGAACACGAAGGTCTCGGCGGTGTGCGCATTCAGAAGCTCTTTCTCGATCGCGCCGGTGCCCTGTGGGTTGCCTTCGATCACGGTCTCGCAAGGATCGTAAACGGCAAGGTCGATGTGGCTTCGCAGCAGACCACCGTAACCGGGGCGTTGACGATCTTCGAAGACCGCGAAGGCAGTATGTGGTTCGGTGCCGATACCGGCGGTCTGAATGTACTTCGCGAGCAGACGTTCTCCACTATCACCGCGCAGGACGGACTCTCCGGCGACTTTGTCCGCGCTGTCTTTCAAGACCACGGTGGAGCAATCTGGATCGGCACCAACAGCGGGGTTGATAAGCTATCCGAGGGCAAGATCACGTCGTTGCGCAGTGAGAATGGTCTTTCCAGCAATGTCGTGCTCGCCCTGGCAGAGACCAGGGTCGGTACCGATCACGATCTGTGGGTTGGCACGCCTGACGGCCTTAGCCGCATCCGTAACGGTCAATCGCGTCTCTACTCTGCGGCTGACGGGTTGGCGGATAACTTTGTGCGTTCGTTGCTTGCCGATGCGGACGGGTCCTTGTGGATAGGAACCCGCAACGGTCTTTCGCACTTCAGCAGCGGCGGTGTGTTTACCTCCTACTCTCGTCAGGACGGTTTAGGCAGCGACGTGATCGGCGCTATGTTGCGGACGCGAAGTGGAGATCTCTGGATCAGCACGCTGGGCGGTCTCAGTCGCTTTAACGGCTCAGGCTTTACGAACTACACTGCGCACAATGGCCTGGGCAGCGATGCGATCACCAGTCTGCTCGAAGACGCCGAAGGAACTCTTTGGATTGGCACCAATGGCGGTGGCATTAGTCGCTTGCGAAACGGTGTATTCACTGCGTTGCCGCCTGCGAAGAGTGGCCTGCCCGATACTGTATTCGGCATTCTCGAAGACAATAAAAAGGACTTGTGGCTCAGTTCCAAGAAGGGAATCTATCGCGTTCACTCCGCTGCCCTGAACGCATATGCCGATAAGCTGACCAGCGAGCTTGAGACACGCATCTACGGAGTTGCGGACGGTATGCGCATTGGCGAGTGCAGTAGCGGTGGGCACCCCGCCGCGTGGCGCATGCAGGACGGCACGCTGTGGTTCGCCACGTTGAAAGGGGCAACTTCGGTTAACCCGCAGACCTCAGCCGAAAACAGCCTGCCTCCGCTGACCGCAATTGTGCAGGCTGTGGTTGATGATCAACCCGTCGATGTCCATAGTTTTTTCAAGGTTTTGCCCGGGCATGAACGTATCACCATCCACTACACCGGGCTCAGCTTTGTCGCTCCGCAGAAGGTTCGCTACCGCTACATGCTGCAGGGTTTTGATCGCGGTTGGGTGCAGGCCGAAGGCAGCCGCACTGCGTACTACACGAATGTGCCGCCGGGCACCTACCAGTTCAAAGTGATATCTATGAATAACGAGGGCGTCTGGAGTACCGAGCCAGCCACGCTCGAGTTCAAGGTGGAGCCGCGCTTCACCCAGACCATATGGTTCTACGGCCTCATCGCACTGTTGCTCATCGCGTTGGGTTACGCCATCTATCGTGTTCGCGTGCGTTATGTTGAGGCTGAGTACCAGGCCGTCATGGCTGAACGCGGCCGCATCGCACGTGAGGTGCATGACACTCTCGCCCAGGGCTACGTCGGAATCTCGGTTCAGTTGGAGGTCACGGCCCGCCTGCTGCAGACCTCGAAGGAGGCTGCGCTCAATCAAATCAATCAGACAAAAGAGCTGGTTCGCAGTAGCCTCGCCGAGGCGCGTAGCTCCATCTGGAACCTGCGCGCCCAGGGCGAAGACGCCGAGATTTTACCGTCCCGACTGGCTGCGTCCGCCAAGGCGCGGCAGCACAACGGTGGCCCGTCGATCGGTGTTCAGGTGCGAGGCACCTATCGGCCACTCAACCGAAAGGTGGAGGACGAGGTCTTGCGTATCGCCCAGGAAGCGATAAATAATGCAGTGCGGCACGCGAACGCCAGCCACATCGGCGTTACTCTGACTTATGACTCCATGCGGCTGCTGCTGCAGGTTGTGGACAATGGCATCGGCTTTCAGGAGCCGGCAGAGTCTTTTGTATCGCAGGGGCACTTCGGCTTGCAGGGCATGCGCGAACGGGCAGCAGGTATCAACGCAGAATTCGGCGTGCAGAGCGAGCCGCACAAGGGCACGACGGTTGTGCTGGATCTCAAGATGCAGCAGGCCGCAGGAAAAGGTGAAGTGTGAGTGACGTGATTCGCATCATGATCGTCGAGGACCACCACATCGTCCGGCAGGGTTTCGTCGCGCTGCTGAAGATGGTGGAAGGTTTTGAGGTAGTTGCCGAGGCTTCGAATGGCGAGCAGGCAATTGCACTCTTTCGTCAGCATCAACCAGACGTGACGCTGATGGATCTGCGTCTACCTGGCATGAGCGGTGTCGATGCGATCAAAGAGATTCGCAAGGAGTTTCCCAGCGCCCGCATCATCGTCTTAACCACTTTTGATGGCGATGAAGATATCTATCGCGCGCTTCAGGCCGGCGCTCGCAGCTACCTGCTTAAAGGCATGGAAGGCGATGAGCTCATTGAAGTGATTCGCACCGTCCACCGCGGTAAATCCAGCTTGCCACCCGCAGTTGCGGGACGTCTCGCCGAGCGTCTGGCTGGCCCTACCCTGACCGAGCGCGAGACCGATGTGTTGAAGCTGATCGTCACGGGCAACAGCAATAAAGAGATCGGCGCAGCGCTCTTCATCTCCGAGGCGACCGTGAAGACCCACATCAATAATTTACTCAGCAAGCTGGGAGTCAGCGACCGCACACAGGCCGCTACTACAGCCTTGCAGCGAGGCATCGTTCATCTTGACTAGTCTGCTCTACCGCCTACGTCTCGCCGTCTGCTTTGTGGCCTGCTCTGCGCTGTCCACGCAGGTAGCCCTTGCTGTGCCGCCAGCCCACTGGCGGCCGGCGACGGAGAAAGAACTTTCTGCAGTCATTCCCGATCGAGCCCCCGTCATCGCAGAACGCATCGAGACCGAGCTTCGTACCGCGTCCGGCATTACGGACGGCAAGGGCCACACGATCGCGAGCGTGGTACTCATCACTGCAGGCTACTCCGCCAATGGGAAGTATTCTGACTTTCTGCTGACCCAGGTGCCGGTGAAGATTGGCGATACGCTACTGCCGGAGGGAAACTATCTCATCGGCTGGACACGCGGCGAAAACGACCTGGACGTTACCTTCTCCGAAGCCTCTACCGGCAAGGTGCTGGTGCAGGTCAAGGCGCTAAGAAATACGTTGATTCGCGGAGTGCAGGCTATTCACATCTGGCCGCCCACGGAGCACTCTGTCATTCAGTTGGGGCGGTTCACTATTCCCTACAGCATCCCCGCGCGCTAACGAGGCAACCTCCTCATAACGTTAGTCCAGAGCAAAAAAACGCCCCGTTATCGGGGCGTTGGAGAGGAGGTTCATTAGCAAATTCAGAGTAGCGTTTCCACGGTGCGAAGTCTTGCACCCTGCGATGGTTTCTGACTCAACCTTTCGGTTGATACTGCGGCAGATGTTCGACTGGGTGCACTCTCTTTGATATACCTATCCCTGCAGCAGTACTCGATGATTTGCCGCCGTGTACGCCTAAGTAAGTCATACTTCGTCAGGAACTCAGATCTCCATGCCCAGCATCACAAAGTTAGCCCAGGTCGCACTTCTTCTTCTGTTTTCAGCCGCAGTAATGCTCGATGCGCGCGGGCAGGCAGCTCCGGACCAGCAGGCCAAACCGCCGGCTGAAGGAGGACAGCCCGCGGCGATGGGGGGCTCCAATACCGGTGCCGCTCATGCAGCGGTGCTCGACTCGGAGCATCGCCCCATCACAGCAGGCGGCTTCGTCAAGTCCGGCCCCGTGATCTTTGAAGATCAGGCCGAGAAGGCGGGTCTGACGAAGTGGCATCACAAGATGGGTGCACCGGAGAAGCAGTTCATCCTGGATACCGTAGGTTCGGGTGTTGCGCTGCTCGACTACGACAACGATGGCTGGCTCGACATCTACCTGGTCAACGGATCCACCGTTGAGGCCATGACAGGAAAAGCGATCCCGCCTCACGCGGCACTCTTTCATAACAATCACGACGGTACCTTCACAGACGTCGCCGCCAAGGCAGGTGTCACCAACGACAGCTGGGGCTTCGGTGCTACTGTGGCCGATTACGACAACGACGGCTGGCCCGATCTCTACGTCTCGAACTACGGTAAGAACCGCCTCTTTCACAATAATCACGATGGCACCTTCACCGACGTTGCCGAGAAGGCAGGCGTAGCCCTGGGCAACTGGTCCACCGGCGCCACCTGGGGAGACTACGACGGCGACGGCAAACTCGATCTCTTCGTTCCAGGCTACGTCCACTACGACCTGGAGCATCAGCCAGGGCAGGGAGCAGCCAATGTCGCCTTTAGCTTTTGCCAGTTCCGCGGCGTCAAGGTAATGTGCGGCCCGCGTGGCCTGAAGGGGGAACCCGATCACCTCTTCCACAACAACGGCAACGGCACCTTTACTGACGTAAGCGAGAAAGCCGGAGTCAGCGATCAGAAGTCGACCTACTACGGTCTCGCCTCACTCTTCATCGACGTCAATAACGACGGCAAGCTCGATCTTCTGGTCGCGGACGACTCCACACCGAACTTCCTCTACATCAACAAGGGCGATGGCACCTTTGAGGATGCCAGCTTCGCGTCAGGCTATGCGCTGAACGAGGGCGGCCGCGAGACGGCATCCATGGGCATCGCCGCTGGCGACTTCACCCATAACGGCCGGATCGACATCTACAACACCACCTTCTCCGACGATTACAAGCCGCTCTATCGCAACGATGGCGACGCCAACTTCACCGACATAAGCTACCAGATGGGCATCGCCGAGCCCACCGTCCCGTTCCTCGGCTGGGGCACCTCCTTCTTCGACTACGACAACGATGGCTGGCTTGACCTTCTGGAAGTGAATGGACACGTTTATCCAGAGGTCGACCGTACCAACTGGGGCACCACCTGGCAGCAGCGCCCCCTGCTCTTCCATAACGTTAACGGGCGCCTTGAAGTTGTTCCCGCTGTGGAGGGAACCGCTCTGGCAAAAGTGGGCGTGGGACGTGGTGTGGCCTACGGAGATCTCTTCAATGACGGAAAGATTGATGCTGTCATCAATAACCTCGATGGCACTCCGGTACTGATGCGCAATGTTACCGTCACCTCAAACCACTGGGTTGGCCTAAAGCTGGTGGGTGGCGCGAAGAGCCCACGCGATGCCGTAGGAGCCACCGTGTATCTCACCGCGAACGGATTCAAGCAGCGGGCCGACGTGATCAGTGGTGGCAGCTTCGCCTCATCGCCGGACCAGCGGCTTCACTTCGGCCTCGGGTCCGCGACTAACGTAGACAAGCTCGAGATTCATTGGCCAAGCGGTGTGGTCGAGCAGGTCAGCCTACCAGGTATCGACTCGATCTTCACAGTTGTTGAGGGCAAGGGCACCGCGGAGAAGACAGCGAAGTAGCCGCCTGACTCGGCTATTTCGCAAGTTCGGCGCGCGCCTTGCTCTTCTTGCCATGCGCCAGATCGCTGAGCGCATTCCTCGGTAGCCCCGTCGTCTGGCGAACGATCAGATGAGTTGGAATGGACGGCTTCGATGGCGGTGGGGTCCCTTCGGGATCAAGGTTGCTGATAAGGTCCGTCACCGCAGCGTACGCCAGATCTTTGCAGGACATTCGAACCGTCGTTAACGGGGGAATGGTGTACTCCGCCAGGTGAATGTCGTCGAAGCCAATCAACGAAAAGTCATCCGGAACCCGCAACTTCGCCTCGAAAAGTTCGTGTTGCACACCGATCGCTGTCATATCGTTCGAGCACATGATTGCCGTGGGCCACTCGGGTAGCGCCAGAATGCGCTGCATGGCGTCGCGCCCACCATCCAGCGTGTGGTCCCCCTCAACCATCCAGGCACTATCAGCCGTCAGGCCGATTGCTCGCAGGCAATCGATAAACGCAGCTTTACGCGTCTGGGCTGACCGCATCTTCAGCGGCCCACTAATGAACCCGATCTTTCGATGTCCCAGCACCGCAAGATGTTGAATCCCCTCATAGATCCCTTGACGGTAGTCCACCACCAACGTCGTACTGCGCGGATTATTCGGCCCCAGATCGATAAAGACAGTCGGGATATCACCGGCGGCGAATCGATCCAGCAGCAACTCTTCAATACCGAACGTCATGATGGCAACGCCATCCACCTTGCGCTCCAGCATGCGGCGCACACAGGACTCGGTTTTCTTCACGTCGTAGTTGGTCGAGCCGATCAGTATCTCGTAGCCGCGCTCCACCGCGACGTTCTCAAACTCCTGAATTAGCTCAGGGAAGAACGGGTTCGTGATCTCAGAGACAATTAGGCCAAGCAGGCGGCTCCGCCCCGATACCAGCGCTCGCGCCTGCGTATTGGGGAAATAGTTCAACTCCTCTACGGCTTTCCATACCCGCGCCGCCAGTGCGGGGGCCACGGTCGGGACGTGATTGATAGTCCGCGAGACGGTTGCAATTGAAACGCGAGCGCGCGACGCAACGTTGCGGATGTCCATCTTAGGGGCCACTCCAGCTTTAGGCGCACGTTTCATGCTGAACTTATATCCTCAGTCGAATGAACATTATTATGACAGGTTGGACGTTTTCTCGGGGCGGCTGCCAGCATCGGCGCATCCTCATTGACATGCGTTCTGCAGGAGTTATATCGTTTGCTAGCGAGAAAACGTTTACACGAAACTGCGTTGCTCCGCTGAAAACTTAGTGCCGGATGTCTGTTTCCGTCACTCTCCCTCAGGCAACTATAGTTAGGGAGCGTTCTTTGCGCTGAATACGTAAATTCTTGAAAGATCAAAGACTACTTTTACGGATACAAAGGAAATCAATATGGCGATCGTTGCTGGTGTGGATTTTGGAACTCTCAGTGTCCGTGTGACGCTGCTCGATAGCGTGCGTGGCCGTCTCGGCACAGCCTCGGCAAGCTATCCGCTGCACCGCCGCCGCGAAGACCCGGACTTCGCGACACAGTCTCATGCGGACCAGATGCAGGCTCTCGCCAGCGCCACACGCGCCGTGCTGCTCGAGACCGGCACTACTGCAAAGGATATTGTTGCGCTGGCGCTCGACACCACCGGCTCCAGCGTCATTCCGGTCGATGGCCAACTTCAGCCGCTCGACGACTACATGCTCTGGTGCGATCACCGCGCCCATAAGGAAGCCCAGCAGATTACCGAGCTGGCCCACGCCGAAAAGCTCGAGGCCATTGATTGGTGCGGCGGTGTCTACTCGCACGAGTGGGGCTTCGCCAAGCTGCTCTACTGGCTGCGTAATAATCCCGACAAGCGTGACCGCTTTGCCACCGCGCTGGAGCACTGCGACATGGTAGCCGCGACACTAATCGGCATCACTGACCCTGCTCTGGTCCCGCGCAGCATCTGCGCAATGGGCCACAAGTGGATGTGGAATCCGAAGTGGGACGGCCTGCCCTCGCAGGAGTTCCTCTCCAAGCTCGATCCGCTCTTTGACGGAATCCGCGCAAAACTCGGCGGTGAATACAAGACCTCCGACGCCGTCGCCGGACACCTCAACGCATACTGGGCGGAGCAGATGGGCCTCCCTGCCGGGATACCCATTCCCGTCGGCGCCTTTGACGCACACTGGGACGCTATCGGCGCTGGCTGTAAGGAAGGCGACGTTGTCAACGTGGTCGGTACATCCACCTGCATCATCGCGATGGCTCGTCAGGCAAACCTGGTTCCGGGCGTCTGCGGAGTCGTCCCCGGTAGCGTCCACCCCGCCTATAGCGGCATCGAAGCGGGTCTTTCTGCAACAGGCGACATCTTCGAAGGCATCGCACGCCGTGCTGGAACCGACGTTCGCGAACTCTCCAAAGGGCTGGAAGAGTATGCCGCCGGACAGACTGGCCTACTGCGCACCAGCTGGGATAATGGCGATCGAACCGTTCTCGTCAACTCGGAGCTTGGGGGCATGACCCTGGGCTGGAACCTGCTACACACGGCCAAAGACGAGCTCTTCGCAGCCATCGAAGGTACAGCCTTCCACACCCGCATCATCCTCGAACGCATGGAGCAGTACGGCGTGCCGGTGCAGCGTGTCATCAACGCCGGCGGAATCCCGCAGAATAACAAGGTGCTCAACCAGATCTACGCCAACGTGCTGGGAAAGCCCGTACTCGTCCCAGACGGCATCCCCACCAGCCTCGGCTCAGGCATCTTCGCACTGGTCGCAGCCGGAGAGTTCCCCAGCATCGAAGCCGCCCAACAAGCCATGTGCCTGCAGTACAAGGTCTACGAGCCTGAACCAGCTGCACACGATATCTACCAGCAACTCTTCGCCCTGTATCGCAAGATCTACTTCGCCTTTGGCAAGCGTGATAGCGATGTAGCCAGCCTCGGCGATGTACTTCCGGAGCTGCGCCGTCTCGCCGCTTTGGCGCGGAGGCAAAATCTCCTCAGTTGATCCTTCAGCAGGTCAATACGCCCAGACTGCGTAGTCTTTACAATAAAGAGATGGACACTGCAGCCGTCACGCCCGCCCCCACGTTAGCCGACATTCAGCGCACGGTTGACTCTGGAGGCCGCATCAATCGCGACGACGCGCGGTGGCTCTGGAAGAACGCCTCCAACGCCGAGCTATGTGCGCTCGCAATGCAGGTTCGCCATCGCTTCCATGCCGATGACGCCTGCAGCTACATGATCATGCGCATCATCAACTACACCAATGTGTGTGTTGCGCAATGTGACTATTGCGCCTTCTATCGGCTACCCGGTCAGGAAGGCGGCTACGTGATGCAGCAGGATGAAGTCTTCGCCAAGCTGGATGAACTGCTTGCCCTGGGCGGTGATCTGGCAGGCTTCAACGGTGGTTTCAATCCCCACCTTCCCCTCAGCTACTACTGCGACCTGTTCCGAAATATTCGCGACCGCTACGGCGACCGCCTCGAGTTTTACGCGCTCACCATCGCCGAGTTTATGTACCTCGCCGACCACGCCAACCTCGATTACGCCACAACCGCACAGCAGTTCAAAGCTGCCGGCGTTCGCTGGATCACCGGCGGTGGCTCCGAGATTCTCACTGAAGACTTCCGCAAGCGGCACAGCAAATTCAAGTACACCGTCGCGCAGTATTTCGAAGCGCAACATGCCATCGTCGCTGCCGGATTGCGTACGACGGCCACCATGGTCATCGGCTTCGATGAGACCATCGAAGAACGCCTCGAACACCTCGAGCGTACCCGACAGTTTCAGGATGAGACCGGTGGCCTTGCCAGCTTTCTCTGCTGGACATTCAAGCCCTACTTCACTCCGCTCGGAAGCCAGCTAGGCGGCATCGAGATCAGCACTGGTGAGTACCTCCGCCACCTCGCACTCAGCCGCATCTATCTCGATAACGTCGTCCACATCCGCACCTCTGTCCTGACGCAGAATGAGCGCGCCCTCGAAGGACTCGCCTACGGAGCCGATGACTTTGATCTGCCCATCGAAGATGAAGTAACGCAAAAAGCAGGCGCCACGATCAACCTGAAATTCGATGAAATGGTCGACGTAGCGCGGCAGCTTGGATTCCAACCGCACTACCGCCATGTCGCTGTCAGCACGGAAGCATCATTGTCCGCCGAAGTGGTCGGGAAATAACGCACAAGGGTTCGACCACAGTCTCATACGCCGCGAGTGTTGAACGGTCAGACCCCTGCCGTAGCGACTGCCACTTCTCTCCTTACGAGCGGCGCGACTCGTGTCCCCAGTAGCTCAATAGCGTGCATCACCTTGCGATGCGGCACAGTGCCTGCGGTCAACTGAATCGTAATCCGCGAGATTCCGCCCAGCACCTCGTTCTCATACAGTATCTTCTCCGCGACAGCCTCGGGATCGCCCACCAGTAGCGCACCTGTAACCCCACGGGTGGCGTCGAACTGCGCCCGCGTCGTCGGTGGCCATCCACGCTCCTTGCCGATCTTGCTGAAGGTCTGCGCGTAGAAGGGGTAGAGGTCGTCCGCGGCTTGCGCAGTGGTGTCTGCTACAAAGCCATGAGAGTGTATGCCGACCGTAAGCTGCTCGGCAGGATGCCCTGCGCGACGGCCAGTCTCTCGGTACAACTCGATCAGTGAGCGAAAGCGATGTGGCTCGCCACCGATGATCGCGACAACCAGGGGGAGCCCCAGCGCGCCGGCACGGACAAAGGAATTCGGTGTGCCACCCACGCCAAGCCAGATCGGCAAGCGGCTCTGCACCGGGCGCGGGTAGACGCCCTGGCCAGTAAGTGCAGCGCGATGACTGCCCGACCAGTTCACAAAGGTGTTCTCGCGAATGTTTAGCAGCAGATCAAGCTTCTCGGAAAACAGTGAGTCGTAGTGATCAAGATTGAATCCGAACAACGGATACGATTCGATGAAAGAGCCACGGCCAACAATTATCTCCGCGCGGCCTTGTGAGATAAGGTCGAGCGTCGCAAAGTCCTGAAAGACCCGGACCGGGTCATCGGAGCTAAGCACCGTCACAGCGCTGGTGAGCCGAATGTTTTTGGTGCGCGTTGCTGCTGCCGCCAGAATCACCGCTGGCGCGGACGCGAGAAACTCCTCTCGATGATGTTCGCCGATACCGAACACATCGAGTCCCACTTGATCCGCTAACTCGATCTCTTCCAGCAGATCCCGCATGCGTTGGGCTGGGCTGACCATAACGCCGGTGGTCGGATCCGGTGTTAATTCAACGAAACTATCGATGCCAAGTTGCATCTTTCTCACTCCTGGTCAGGTTTACCGTTGCCAGGGTTTCGATGCTTCGATATCGAAATAAGATTCAGAGCTGGCTTCCCATCACGAGCCGCAAGCAAACAACTCAAAAGCTTATGGCTTCAGTCCTAATGCCCGGGAACCCCCAGCACGGGACACTTCAGCTCGCGGATGATGTGTCCCGTAGTCGACCAGGGTGTGCGGTCAGCCAGGGCGCGACTCTTTAGCCCTACAACTACCAGCGTGGCGGACTCCGCTTGGGCAACAGTCGCAATCACCTCGGACGCCGGTCCATATGCCATTTGCACTTTGGCCTTGCTGTACCTTCCAATATCCGCTGGAAGCAGCTTCTGAAGCTCGTGGTTCACTTGATCTTCGGTTTGGTCACGCAGCAGGTCCGGCGAACTGAACTTCCGGTTCGTCACATGGAGCACGGTAAGACTTCCATGGACTCGACCAGCCAGCGATGCAGCATATTGCGCTCCCCGCCGCGCGGTCGTCTCCATATCCGTGGCAAATACGATTGATCGGAACGGCTCAGACTCTGCCTTGCAATGCGGGCCCACAATCAGCACCGGGCATATCGCATGGCGCAATACGCTTTCTGCAACCGATCCAAGCGCAAGCCGTTCCAGACCCCTCGCACCGTGCGATCCCACAAGAATCAGGTCGATCTTCTCATCGCGCGCGACATCGCTAATCAGATCCACCGCGCCGGCATAGGCGACAACGGTCTTTGGCTCTAGAGCCTGAAGCGCCGGCATACCCGCGATAATCTGATCCAATCGCTCCCTCGCTCCATCGAGGCTCGCATTGAAGACCTCAAGCGGCAGCGTCTCGGTACCGACTGCGTACGCCAAAGGGGAAGCCGCGTGGACAAGAAAGAGCTTGGAGCCAAACATCTGGCTGATCGTGATGGCCAAATTCAGCGCTTGTGCGGCCTGCTCGGAAAAGTCGAGTGCGACCAGAACTCGCGCAAATTGTATATCGCTCATGGGTAGGTGCGACTCTTCAGGGGACATCGGATTACTCCTCGCATCAACGACGGAATTCATAAACTTGCCTCTCACGCTCACCACTAAGATCCAGATACTCCTGCTCTTACCGTAAGCCTAGCCCGCCGCAGCACCCTCAGCGGTGACGGCGGTCACAACGTTGTAGCCCTCAACCCAGTCGTGCGGTGTTCTGGCTTGGCGGGGAAGACTCTCCTCTTGGCAAACTCCACCACTGCGAGATACGTTAGCGTCGCAAGTGCCAGGAATGCAAAATATCGCAGGGGGAGGGGGGTAAAGCCAAGGTCCGCAGCAAAACGTGAGTACGGAAGCCACAAGCCCACTCCGACGATTGCAATCACTGTACTCAACAGCCCAGTGCTGGGTCGGCTCTTGAACGGGCGCTTCATCGTTCGAATTACCAGCAGCACCAGGGTCTGCGTCGCTAGTGATTCGACGAACCAGCCAGTATGGAACTCTACTGCTCCCGCGCCAAATACATGCAGCAATACATAAAATGTTAGAAAATCGTAGGCGGAACTAATAGGCCCGATGAAAAGCATGAACCTGCGTATCAGCCCAATATCCCAGTGCTGTGGACTGCGGATATATTCGGGGTCCACGTTGTCCGTGGGAATCGTCAGTTGGGACAGGTCGTACAGGAAGTTGTTGAGCAGCACCTGTGTCGGGAGCATCGGCAAAAATGGAAGCACCATCGACGCAGCTGCCATGCTGATCATATTGCCGAAGTTGGAGCTGGTTCCCATCAGCAGGTACTTCATTACATTGCCAAACGCTCGGCGGCCTTCCACGATGCCGTCATGGAGTACCTTCAGGCCTGGTTGCAGCAGTACGACGTCCGCGGCATCCTGGGCGATGTCGACCGCAGTTGGTGCGGCGATGCCGACGTCGGCGGCGTGCAGTGCCGGCGCGTCGTTGATTCCGTCCCCGATGAATCCCACGACATGTCCCCGGCTGCGAAGTGCGGACAGAACTCGTAACTTGTGCGCGGGCGACAGACGAGCGAAGACGGCAGACTTCTCGGCCACATGGTGCAGCGCCATATCGCTCATTCGGTCGATATCCTCCCCCAGCACGATCTCAGTGAAGGGTATCCCGGCCTCACGACAAATATGTGCTGTGACCAGATCACTATCACCCGAGAGGATCTTGATCTCGATTCCATCTCGCTTCAGCATCGCCACCGTCTCTGCCGTTTCAGGCAGGATCGGATCCGCAAAGGAGACAAACCCTGCCAGCGTTAGCTGTGCTTCATCTGCCACGGCATAACTTGCCTTCTCCGGAACCCAGCAAAACGCGATTGCCAGTACACGAAAGCCTTGAGTGCTTTGTTCCGCATAGATCCGCTTGATATTGCTCAACACCTCCGCTGAGATGGGCTCGCATCGATCACTCACTTCGATGTTTGTGACCAGAGGCAGGATCCCCTCGGGAGAGCCCTTGCAGATCAGCATCCGTTGTCCATCGCTCTCAGCAATCACTGAGAGCCGTCGTCGTTGAAAGTCGAAAGGTATCTCGTCACACTTGTGGATCACGCTCTCATGCGCGGGCATGCTCGCGAGGATGGCGACATCCAGAGGACTTTTGATGCCGGTCTGCAACTCACTGTTAATGCGAGCCAGCGAGAGTGGTCGATCTGACGGCAGCCCGCCGGGGCTGAGACTCTGATGCAGTGACATCTTTCCCGCCGTCAGTGTGCCCGTCTTGTCACTGCACAAAACGTCAATGCTCCCGAGGTTCTGGATGGCCGGAAGATGTTTCACAATGACGTGCTTGCGTGCCATTGCTAACGCACCTCGGGACAAGGTCACAGAGGTGATCATCGGCAGAAACTCCGGCGTCAGGCCAACCGCCAGGGCCACCGCGAACAGCAGCGAATCGAGTGGTGCACGGTGCAATGAGAGACTCATCGTCAGGACAAACAACACCAGAATAAAAACCACACGGGTAATCAAGTAACCAAAGTGGCGAAGGCCAGCATCGAACGCAGTCTCCGGTGGTCGCGTGGCCAGACGCATTGCGATATCGCTGAAGGCCGTGGCCGCGCCCGTACTGATGACAACCGCCACTGCCGTGCCGCTGACCACAGACGTGCCAAGAAAAAGCATGTTCGGCGCGTTGGCCGACCGCGAAGGAGAATCCGCAGTTGGCATCTTTTCTGCAGGCGCTGATTCGCCAGTCAACGCTGCTTGCAGTACATACAGATCGCGGGATTCCACTATAGTTGCGTCGGCAGGGATCATGTCGCCAGCCGACAGGCGAATCAAATCGCCCGGGACCACCGACTGCCGCGAAATCTCCTGCCATCTCCCATCGCGTTTTACAGAGGCCAGCGAAGCAACCGTGGCCCGCAGATGCGCAATGACGTTACGGGATCGATAGGTTTGCAGAAAGTCGATCCCGGTCCCCATCAAGACAAGTCCGGTGATCATATAGGCGTCGATCTTCTGGCCAATGGTGGCAGAGATACTGGCTGCAACCAGCAGGATCACTGACAGCGGGTTGGTGAAGAGCAGTAGAAAGTCGGCCCAGGGCGATCGCGAAGTCCCCGTTTTCGATTCATTGGGACCAAACTGAGCCAGTCGCCGGGCAGCCTCGCTCGAGCTCAGTCCGTCCTGCGGCCAATTTGCCTTAGACTCGTTTTGTTTGGCTTCTGGCATCACCTGCATGGTCGTCTCGCGCTCCGCCATTGCCCCGCAGAATTACTTCTGCAAATTATGCTCTGCTGCAAGAACCTCATGATCCGCATACAGCATGCGTGCAGCGGTGAGACACTGGGCCATACCAAAGGCCACAAGATATCCGTAGATAAGCCATGCAATCTCACGCGCTGAAAGGCCCTCTGCAACCGTCGCCGAGATGATGGAATACGCAGCGACGAACACCAGCGCTACCAGCGCGGCCGCATAGTTCCAAACGGACGTGCTCCGCGTCAATGCGTGTCGCGCGACGATGAACTCTGCAACGGCCGCACTCAGGGCCTGCAGTCCTATCAAATAGAGGAACCAATGCAGATGAACTCGTTCAAAGGCGATGGAAAGTAACACCACCCCCATGATCACTCCCAACGTACCCTGCAGGCGGAGTGCGATCATGGCCAATCTGGAAGTCGTCATGAAGCTGGTGATAAACACAACGGCGCTGTCGAGCACGCCATATGACGCAAGACAGAGGATTGAAACTGTAATCGCGAACGGCAGCAGCAGCAGGGTTGTCGCCATGTCCGGAATTACCATCACCGCACTGCCAACCACGAGAGCTACCGCCCCGCGAATCAGCGTCGCAACCCAAAAATGAATATCGTTCTTCACAGACTGCCTCCCACCTTCTCTCCATCTCGCGAAGGGTTCCGGTGCTCCCATTACAGTAGTGTGACAACCCGCATACCGGTGTGATGTGGATCACGGTACACGACATAATGTGATCGGGATCACATCAATGAGTGCACGATATCACTGCCCCTTACGTCGGATTCATCTAGCTTTGGTTACAGCTACAGCCAGATTTGTTCGATTGCCTGAATTGAGGTTCTTATGCCTGTGATCGGAGACCAGGTCGGACTCACGATAGATCGGATCGTCCTCGCAACTGATTTCTCTCCAGCTTCTGAGGCCGCAACTGACTACGCCAGAGGATTGGCGAAGCGCTTCTCTTCGAACCTGACAATTGCTCACGTCGTGGATCTGTCCGTTTCCATGCTCACGGAACAAGTCGCCATGGGTATCCCAATCGATGATATGCGTCGAACCAGTAGCGAAAACCTTGAGCGGCTGCTCAACGACCTCAACTACGAAGGCATTCGAGCGACCGCCCATACGCTGGAGGGCCGCAACCCCGCCGCCGCCATCGTCGGTTTTGCCCAGCAGCTCAAGGCTGATCTCATCATCACCGGCACTCACTCGCGTCACGGCATCAGTAAGTGGATTCTTGGGTCGTGCGCTGAGGGCATTATTCGGCATGCCGACTGTCCGGTTCTTACGATTGGGCCCATGGCAAAGAAGCCCACGAAAGAAGCAATATCCTTCAACAGCATTATCTTAGCGACAGATCTCAGCCCAGGCGCGGCCAAGAAGGCGGCAGTTGCGCTGGCCCTGGGGCAGGACAGCATGGCAAAGATCTATCTCTGCCATGTCCTCGAGCATCCAGGCAAGGACATCTCAGAGAATCTAGAGCTGCAGTTCAAGTTTGAAGCCGCACTCCAGAACCTGATCCCGCAATCCTCCTTTGACTGGTGCAACACCGAATGTATGGTCGAGCAAGGCGAAGTCGCTCCTCATATCCTCAAAACCGCAAAAGAAGTTGGAGCCGATCTGATCGTTCTCGGTGCCCGGCGCAGCTCTTCCTGGTTCGCTCACCTCGGTGAAGGCGTAGTTGGACAGGTACTGATGCATTCAGAGTCTCCCGTGATGACAATCTGTTCTACATAGAATTACCTCGGCTCCGCTTTTTAACATTGATCGGCAAGTCTTGCAGGACTGAAGTACACTCATACCAACCGGGACGTGTACTTTCTCCCTCTCCGTGTGAGGGCAATCATGTCATTGCTATCCCCAACTCGTCACCCGTCGGATTGCACACACTGCGAGTACCGATCTCTGCGCATGTTCTGCAATCTCTCCCCCGATACTTTGCGCGAGTTCGACGCAATTGGAATGCAGATGAAGCTTCCCAAGGGAGCCATTCTCTTCCAGGAGGATGATCCCAGCGCTGCTGTGGTTGTTATCTGCGATGGTCAGGTCAAACTCTCCTGCACCTCCAAAGAGGGTAAAACCCTGATCTTGAAGATCGCCACGCCCGGCGACGTCATCGGCCTTGGCGCAGTCATCTCCAATACCCGGTATGAGGTCACGGCGGAGACAATTGAGCCTACGCTGGTCAAAAACATTCGCCGCGAGGATTTCCTCGCATTCCTTGAAAGACACGGGCAAGCCAGCATGCATGCTGCAAAGGCTCTTTCCGAGGAGTACAAGTCGGCCTTCTTCGACGCGCGTCGGCTAGCCCTTTCGCCTTCTGCGGCAGGTAGGCTGGCCACGGTACTCCTTGATTGGGGGCGCGCTGCCGCCTGCGGTAAGCCCGAGATGCGCTTCACCATGGCTCTTACCCATGAAGAACTGGCTAATCTGGCAGGCACTTCCCGCGAAACCGTCACCCGCGTCCTGGGAAGGTTCAAGAAAGACAAACTCATTCAAGTGCGCGGATCGTCCATCGTGATCATCAATCCAGATCGTCTTGCCCTGCTCTCTTCCTGATCCTCCATCTAGCCCCTTCATTCTGCAATTGCAGTAATCACAAGTGGTAAGTGACCGCTGTCACAGCGCATGGCTTCGTGTGGCTTTACATTGCCTTCAATGCTTGATGCAGGCGAGGCAATTTTTCATGAGTTCGGAAACTACATTCATTCGCTCAACAGGTCCCGTGGAAGCCAAGGATGCAATTGGCGCTTCGCCGGATCCAAGCCCTATTGTCCCCGCCCCGACTTTCAGCAGGGTGCTCGTATGTACGGACTTCTCGTCCGCATCGAATCTGGCTGTAAAAGAAGCAGTCCGACTCGCCAAAGCGACCAGCGCCAACCTTCTCCTCCTTCACGTCCTGGAATACGAAGTGGTCTCAGCGCATCCGGAAGAGGACAGGGACTCTAGCCACCCGCTGCCGCAAGGGGAGCGTCAGCAACTGACAGATCTGCTCGATGAGGTTCGTGGCAATGGTGTTACTGCCGAAGCGATCCTGCGGGATGGCCCCGCCGCTCAGGTCATCCTGGACATGATCGTCGATCGCGGAGTGGATCTGGCGGTCTTGGGCAGCCACGGCTTCAGTGGCCTCGAGCGAATGGTATTTGGATCAATCGCAGAATCAGTGATCAGAAAGTCGTCCTGCCCCGTGCTCACAATTGGCCCGCGGGCCGTCACCTGCCGATGCCAGGATGCCCAACATCCCGGGCCTGTAATCTTCGCAACTGACTTCCAGCGACCAACAGCCACTGCCGTCCGTTACGCAGCGGCGCTCGCCAAGCTGGATAATGCGGCTCTTCACTGCCTTCACGTTCTACCACTTTCACTCGAAAATGACGCTGAACCCTCCGTCGTTCCACACATCATGATGGAGGCCTTGCGCCACTTGGCTGAAAGTGAGCCGGTGTGCACTAGTAAGCCGGTATGCGCCACCACCTATGGCAGCGAGGTCTCACATGCCATCGTGGACTACGCCAAGGCCCAGGCAGCCCGTCTCATCGTTCTCGGTGTGCGCCGTGCATCCCTGCTGGCCTCGCACCTGCCCGCTCATGTCACCTATCGCATTATCGCGACGGCTCCCTGTCCCGTATTGACTGTATTGTTTGATCACGATTAAGGCCCTCCCCGCCTGTCCGGATGTCAACCAGCATCCAGACACAAAAAGAAGGCCGGCCCTGTTTTCAGGGCCGGCCTTTTGATTGCAATCATGTGCATCAAACCGTGCTTTGTGCCTCGGAATGCTGCGCGTCGATCTCGTGATAGTTGTACGCTTCATAATCGACGACAGGAACCACCCCGAAGTTCTCGGTAATGGGTGGCGAACTGGTATGCCACTCCAGACCGGCCGCTCTCCATGGGTTTGGCCCAGCAATCTTCCCATACTTCAAAGACCACACCAGGTAAACCACAGTCAGCATATATCCGACCGCCATAACCGTCGCTCCAGCCGTAGAGAAGATATTCAATACGGCCCATTCGGGAGGATAGGCCGCATACCGTCGCGGCATTCCCAGATAGCCCAGGATGAACTGTGGTCCAAAGGTGAAGAAAAATCCGATAAAGATGGTCACCGCTGCCAGTTTGGCTGGCCCTTCTGGATACATTCGGCCAGTCATCTTCGGCCACCAGAAGTGCAATCCGCCCAGATAGCCCATGATCACGGACCCCACCATCACGAAGTGGAAGTGGGCCACGATGAAATAGGTTTCGGTCAGATGGACATCCATTCCCATCGTTCCGAGGAATACACCGGTGCATCCGCCAATCACAAACAGACCGATGAAGCAGAGCGCATACACCATCGGAGCTGCAAAGGTGATCGAACCGCGCTGCAGCGTAAGCGTCCAGTTGAACGTCTTGATCGCCGACGGAACGGCCACCAACATGGTCAGCAGCGAGAACACCAGGGCCGAGTAGTTACTCACCCCCATGATGAACATGTGGTGCTCCCATACAAAGAAGCCGAATACCGCGATCGCCACCGATGAGAACGCCACCGCCGTATAGCCGAAAACCCGCTTGCGTGAGAAACATGAGATCAGTTCAGAGATGACGCCCATCGCCGGCAGCAGCATCAGATACACCGCGGGGTGGGAGTAGAACCAGAAGAGGTGCTGGAACAGCAGCGGATCGCCGCCAATACGTGGATCGAAGATCCCGATCCCTACCAGGCGCTCCAGAGCTACCAGTACGATCGTGATTGCTACCACCGGCGTTCCCAGCACCATGATGATCGATGCTGCGTAGTGAGCCCACACAAACAGCGGTAGCCGAAACCACGTCAACCCCGGTGCACGCATCCGATGGATCGTCACAATAAAGTTGAGGCCGGTAAAGATTGACGAGAAGCCCGCAACAAATGCGGCCAGCCCCGCAGAAATCACGTTGGTGTTCACATAGTGCGTACTCAGAGGAGTCGTAAACGTCCAGCCCGTATCGACACCGCCATTGATCACGGTCCAGAGAAGAAGAATTCCGGCGACGACGAAGCAGTACCAACTCAATAGATTGATCTTTGGAAACGCCAGATCACGCGCCCCCACCATCATCGGTATCAGGAAGTTGCCCAGAACCGCAGGTACGGCCGGAATCAGCACGAAAAAAACCATCGTGATGCCATGCATGGAGAACACTTTGTTGTACGTGTCGGCAGACATCAGGTCTGTCTGTGGCGTCAACAATTCCATCCGGATGGCCATCGCAAGTAAGCCCCCCACCAGGAAGAAAAACGAAACACTCATCAGGTAAAGAATCGCGATCCGCTTGTGATCTACAGTCAGTAGCCAGCTCTTTAATCCGTGCTCTGCATTCAGGTAGTTACGTGGAGGAAGAGAGATTGAGACTTCAGGTGCAGAAAGCTGTACTGCTGAACTCATCGGCTAACTCCCGCGCAAGCAGAATCAAGCTCTGGTCGCGCCAGCGCTACCGTTGCGAGAACAATCAGGGGAGGGCAAGAGCTCTGAGAACCGTAGCCGGGGCAAGGGCCGGATGCCTTGCATTTGCAGGCAAAGGAGGATGTTGTAGTTTTGGGTCGCATGTTCACCTCTCCCTGATCCTGAAGGATCAATCCCTGGCCTTCTGTGATGGCTGTCACACAAGATGAGGCATCGTTGTGATTTACTCTCCCCCAAAGTCCGCTGCAGAGACCGGAATTAAATCGGCATCCGGAACCCGAGCGTTTACGGCACTTGCGCCTAATAAGTCCGGGCAATCACAGGAAGCAGTGCCGCCCATCACAGCCCCCATGCCATCCCAAGACTAAATTACCTCTGGGAGGAATATTCGCATGACACTCACTTCTAGTTCCACCGACATCTTTGCAAAGAAACACGACGAGCGCGTCCGCGACGATGTCACTCGCCACATCGCTTGGCAACCGGAGATCCAATCCAAGGACATCAGTGTCAAGGTTGAAGACTCAAATGTCACGTTGACTGGATTCGTCCACACCTTCCTCGAGAAGTCAGCTGCCGAACGGGCGGCCAAATCTGTTTACGGCGTGCTTTCCGTCGCCAACGATATAGAAGTCAAACCAAAGTCCCAGCGAACCGATCCAGAGATCGCCCGCGACGTAGTCGGGGCTTTCGGTCTGGACTCCAGCGTACCCGACGAGAAGTTAAAGGTAACTGTTCGTGACGGCTTCGTCACCCTCGAAGGCTCTCTGCCCTGGAACTTCCAACGTGAAAGCGCGCAGAGGACGGCACAAGCCGTACTCGGTGTCCGCGGAGTCATTAACGCCATCACCATTACCCCGACCGTCTCTACCCAGCAGATCAAGGAAAAAATCGAGGATGCATGGAAGCGCAGCATCGACCTTGACGTGCGTCGCATGTCTGTCGTCGCAAACAACGGTTCTGTTGCGCTCTACGGTCACGTGCATTCCTGGTCTGAGAGGGAACAGGCCGAGCGGGCTGCTTGGCAGGCTCCAGGAGTTCAGGCTGTTACAAATCACCTTATAGTCAGTCCCTAGTGGCGCCGATCGTCCGGTCCGCCACTTGCTAGCTGTCTGGAAGTTTGTTGGGGCACCGAATGGGTGGTTTTGCAGTTCGGAATACTTCTTTATTTACAATTACTTACTGGAACTACGCTACTCTAAAGTGCTCTCTTGATCGAACCTGCCACTCTTTTCAGAGATCAAGTTTGCCACCTTGCAACACAACGAATAACGAGCACGAGATAAGTTGTGGCGAGTAACGATGTCATTAAAGAGGGAGGACCTTTTTTATCGCAATGGAGTTCCTTCCCGGATTTCGTCCGTGGCTTGCTTCACAACTGACTGGCCTGCGCTCAAGTCACCACGAATCGCAATCTGCTCGCCTGATCCTGGGCCCTTGCGGACATCCACCCAGTGCGCTCGACCATTAACAGAAGTAATGACGAAAGTGCGCTCCGTTGTGGTGACCACGCTTGAGCTAGGAACAAACAGTAGATTGTCACCAGAAGACACAGGCCAGTCGACGGTTGGGTACATGCCAGGTGAAAGCGATCCGTCCCCATTGAGAACGTCCAGTTCCACCATCATGGAGCGGCTTTGCGTGTCGAGCGATTCCGGGATGCGCGCGATCGTACCTGAATAATTCTTACCGGGATGCGCTGGGACATGGAAGGTCACCTGCTTTCCGCGAGTAAGATTTCCAACGTAGGTCTCAGGAATGGGGACCACCAGTCGAAGGCGTGATGTCTGTTGCAGCCGGAGGAGCGCCTGATGGCTTCCGGTAGCGACCATCGTACCCGGGTGAACGAGTCGCTCGGTAATGATCCCGTCGAAGGGCGCGGTCACACGCAAGTAGGCTTGCATCTCTTGCGTCGAATGTAGTTGGCTGGAGGCAGCCTTCGCTGAGGCGTCTCGCGCTTGAACGACAGCTTCAGCGGCTTCTTTTTGCTTCTGAGCCTGGATCAGTTCGTTGCCGGCGACCGCGCCTGGAGTCTTGGCGGCTTCCAGCAAGCGCTCGTAGGTGCTTGCCGCACCGGCGGCAGCAGCCTTCGCCTGTGCGATGTCTGCCTCTGCCTGATGGAGAGTAGCCTCGGATGCGCTTGTCTGTGAACTCATTTCAGGTGCGGAAAGGGCGATCAGAAGTTGACCGCGGCGGACCTTGCTGCCTCGATCGACAAAAACCTTTTCAACGTAGCCCGGCACTCTCGCCTCGATGTCCGTTTGGAGGAAAGGGGTGAGTTCCGCAGTCAGGGGAACTGTGCGTGAAAGGCTTCGGCTCTCAACCGTCACCATTGCAATTTTGGTCGCGCTTTGGCCAAGGGCTATATGGAAGCAGAGTGGCAGCAGAGCAACAGCGGCTTTACGAATTTGCATAGTAGCGACTCGTCGGATCTTCAGGGTTGAGTGAGTTGGATTGAGTTTTGGCCTTGCCTTGCAGCGCGGCATAGATCGTTGGCAGAATGGTCAGCGTAGTGATCGTGGAGAATAGCAAACCACCTACGACCGCGCGACCGAGCGGCGCGGATTGTGCGCCACCTTCGCCAAAGCCAATCGCCATCGGAAGCATGCCGCAGATCATCGCAGTGGCGGTCATTAGAATGGCGCGCAGGCGGCTTGTCGCTCCGTCGAGTGCCGACGCCAGAACGTCCTTTTGTTCGTGGCGGGCATGCTCTGCAAAGCTCACGAGAAGAATCGAATTTGCAACCGAAATGCCAACCGCCATGATGGCTCCCATGAACGACTGGATATTCAGTGTTGTGCCAGTAAGCAACAAGATAAGTACGACACCAACAAGAACGCCTGGGACCGTCGACAGAACAGCCAACGGAAGGCGAAGAGATTGAAAGTTCGCCATCAGGAGCAGAAAGATCGTCGCAATGGCGAGAAGTAGACCGATGCGTAGCCCTGAGATCGTGTCCTCCAGTGCAGGAATCTGGCCACGTACGACAACTGCAACTCCCTTTGGTGGCGATGCAATCTTTTTCAAGGCGTCGTTTATCTTCCTTTGCGCGTCTCCGAGTGCAATCCCGTGAAGATTTGCAGTAACGCTTACGATGCGCTGGCCGCTGAAGCGTTCAATCATCTCCGGCATCGTTCCGGTCTGCAGACTGGCAACCTGATCGAGTTGCGGCTGCGCCTGCCCATCGCGCATGACGGGTAAGGTCGACAGAGCAGCTAGGCCCTGAACACGATTGGATGGAACCTGCACCTGAATCTGAAAAGCATTGCCGGTTCTGGGGTCACGCCAGTAGTTCGGAGCGGTGAAGCGCGAGGAACCGGTTGCTGGCACAAGCGAAGCTGTGACATCGGCCATGCTGAGACCGAACTGCCCGGCATAATCCCGATCGATCTTGATTTCAGCGGTGGGATATTGCTGCGCTTGAACGATAGAAAGATCTCGCAGGAACGGCAGTTTCTGTAGCTCAGCTTCGACCTTGGAAAGATAGGTATAGTCCTGGTCGAGGTCGACACCTTGCACATCGATCTGCACCGGCGTGGGAGAACCGAAGCTCATCACTTGGGAGACAATATCGCCCCCTCAAACGACATCTTCAGGTTCGGCATCTGCTGCTGAAATGCCGCACGCAGGTCCTCACGTAACCGCTCGTCGTTGGGATGACCTGCGGCAAGCTGCACTTGTACGATGGCCTCTTCGGGACCGGCGGTGAACAAGTGAATCAAATTGACGGGATAGCTCGATGGCTGCACGCCCATGTAGTCGGAGATGATTGCAACGTTTTTCTCGCCGGCAGTCTTGCGGATGAGATTCAGCGCCTGAAGAAGCTGCGGCTCCGTCTCTTCGATGCGTGTTCCAATCGGAGCCTTGATCCGCATCCTCAAAACGGGACCGTTGGCGTCAGGAAAAATCTCGGTGCCCAGAAAGGGCGAAAGCGCAAATAGAAGCAGTGCGCAGATGGCGAAGTAGCCAACGACAACGATGCGGCTTCTCCTCAAGACGCGAGTCAGGTAACGCTCATACCAGTGACGAAGCCGGCCAAAGCGTCCTTCGCTCTCTTCGCCGCGATGCGGCTCTGACATGAACCACACCGCGAAGACTGGCACTAGCGTGCTCGAAAGCAGGTATGACGCGATCATCGCAAAGCCTACGGCCAGCGAGAGCGGCGTAAAGAGCTGGCGTCCCACGCCCGTCATAAAGAAGGATGGAACGAATACTGCAAGGACGCAAAGCATGGAGAGCAGCCGAGCGATGATGGTGCGCCTGCACGCTTCCAGAACCGCTTTCGCCCTCGAAACTCCGGGCAGCATCTGCGTATGGATGTTCTCGATCTCGACCGTAGCTTCGTCGACGAGCACACCTACAGCGAGCGCCAGCCCGCCCAGGGTCATGATGTTGAGCGTCTGCCCGGTAGCCCACAGCGCAATGACAGCGGTGAAGAGCGCAAACGGAATGTTTGCCACTACAATTAAGGCGCCACGCCAGTCGCGAAGGAAGAGGAATACGACGAGACCAGTCAGCAGCGCACCGATCAGCGCTTCTTTTACAAGTCCACTAATTGCGTTTGAGACGTAGCCTGACTGATCGAAGGCTAGCTGAACATCCACATCATCTGGGATGGCTTTTTTGAAACTCGGGATCGCCGCCTTGACTGCTTCAATGACCGCGAGTGTTGATGCATCGGAGCGCTTTGTAACAGGGATGTACACGGTGCGCTTGCCATCCACGTGTGCATACGCAGTGACGATGTCAGTTCCGTTCTCAACAGTCCCGATGTCGCGGAGATAGACATTGGCACCGGAACGCGGATGAATCGGCGCATTCATCAGCTCGGAGAGATCGGGTCCTAACGCGGAGTTCGTTCGCACAATGCGATTGAGCGACCCGTCGTACAGATTGCCCGACGGAACGACAACTGTTCCGCTGCTTACTGCGGCAATCGCCTGCTCAGGCGACACACCATACTGTTTCAACTTGTCGGGGTCGAGATTGACAACGATCGTTCTCTGATTGCCGCCGAAGGGTGGCGGTGCGGACACGCCTGGAAGCGTGGCGAACAGCGGGCGGACTTGATTCAGAGCGAAGTTCTGCAACTCGCCTTGTGAGTGTGTGTTGCTTGAAAAAAGAAGGAGACCGACAGCAACACTGCCTGGGTCAAAACGAGTGATGAACGGTGGCACTGTGCCGGGTGGCATGAAGGCGCGGGCGCGATTGACGTATCCCACCGTTTCAGCCAGCGCTTGCTCCATGTTCGTGCCTTCACGGAACGTCAGCTTCATCAAGGCGGCACCTTGAATGCTCTTACTATCGACTGACTGAATGCCAGTGATATAGAGAAAGTGGTACTCGTAGTAGTAGGTAAGGTAGCCCTCCATCTGTGCCGGGTTCATTCCGCCGTAAGGCTGGGCCACATAGATGACAGGATTGCCCACCTGGGGAAAAATGTCCATTGGCATCCGCCCCACAGCCATAAAGAATCCCGCGATGATCGCGATTAGCGCAACGATCACGGTGAGGGGACGACTGAGAGCTGCAAGAACGAAACGCATACCGGATCAATCCCTCTAGCGCATGGCTTCCTGCAGAAACGGCTGCAGGTCTCCACGGATGTACTGAAGTTTCAGGAAGGCACGCCACACATTCAAGCGCGCAATGGAGTTGTCGATATCAGCCTGCACGAGCAACCGCTGAGTCTGCGCTACATCGTCAATCGCGACAATGCCGGCTTTGTATCGCGCCGTGGCCTGATCTAAAGCCGTTTCCGCGGCCTGCAACTGCACAGGCGTGTTCTGTGCGATGGTCTCTGTCGCACGAAGTTCCGCCAGGGCCTGCTCGAACTGCTCCCGCAGATTACTTGCGGTCAGATCTTCATTTGCCTTCGCCGCTTTCGCCAGCGACGCCTGCGTCGAAGCCTTCGCGTGGATGCTGGCAAAGTCCATCACGGGGAAAGTGATATTCACGCCCACAATATAGTTGCCGACAGTGGGGGCCATCCCGTTAGCGCCGGAGAGACGTTGCCCGTTTGTCTCGGCCCCCGTGCCACGTGCATACGCTGAGCCCTCAAGATTGAACTGTGGAGCCCAGCTTCGTTCAAGCGCTTTCAGCTCCGCTTCATTCTCTGCGGTCGTAGCCTTACGCTCAGCCATCAGCGGGTTTGAATCTGCCGCGAAGGGCGCATCTTTGCCCATCGCCTCTGGGGCTTTGGTCAGGAGTTTTTGATCTGTTCCGTGAGACCTCGCAGGACTGCTCTGGAACTTCCGCAGTGTGGCAAGACTTGAATCCACTGCCTGTTGCGCCAGAGCCAGTTGGTTGGCCGCAGCAGCCTTCTCTGCATTGACACGCGATTCATCCGCACCAGGGCGAAGCTCTGCCGCCGCCAATGCGTGTATGCTTTGCCTCAGCGTTTCCCAGTTGACGACCGCTGTTTGGGCTGCTTTCTGCGTTTGCAGAGAGGCGATTACCGATAGGTAGGCATCGGCAGACGCTGTCTCCACTTCGAGTTGTGTTCGAAGGTTGGCGGCAAAGGCGCGGTCGCGTCCTGCCTGCGCTGCACGAACGCTCGCGGATCGTGTTCCAAAATCAAAAGGCTGCCAGTTGATGAGTACACCAGTAGCGCTGCCCCAAACCGAACCGCCATTGTTGGTGCCGATGACAGGCCCGGACATCGATGGGATGATGCCCTGAGGCAGCAGACTGCCGAACACGTTATTTCGAGTTCCGCGATTGAATTGTGCCAGTGCATCGACACGAGGCAGATAAGCGGTGCGCGCCAGTTGGATTCGTGCCCCCGCAGCATTCAACTCCTCCTGCGAAATTTGTATGGCGGGATAGTTCTTTGCGGCGTCCTCAACGACTGAATTGAGCGTGAGAAGTGTCTCCGCCTGCTGCGCCTGCGCCACAGGCAGGAGCGGAAGCAGAAGCAATAGACCGAGTGGCACAGCAGAGCGCAGACGAAGAAGACTCATTTGCTACGAATTCCTTCTCTCGAAACACCTTTGGGCGCTGACAAATTGAAGGTATATCGAAATTCGATAATAATGCAACCACCCCATCTAACGCGCAAAGACTTACGCTCTAAGCTCAAATTAATGTTCGGATGCGCGACGCGTCTCTAAACCCGAGATTTGGAGTTGACGCCGAGACGCAGCTATTCGTCTTCATCCATTTCGCGTAACAGTTCGCGGACCTTCTCGTGACCTTCTTTGAGAGCTTTACGGCCTGCAGCGGTGGCCGTGTAGACACGGCGGGGCCTTCCACCTCCGCTGGCCGCTTTTGAACGCAAAAGGCCCTGAGCTTCCATGCCGTGGAGGAGCGGATAGAGAGTGCCGGGCCCCAATCGGTATCCATGCCGGGAGAGTTCTTGGATCATCTCCAAGCCGTAAATCGGCTCCCGGCTCGCGTGGTGCAAGACGTGCAGTCGGATCAGCCCCGCAAAAATGTCTCTTTGTGCTTTGGCCATGGGCTAAAGATTAGCAGCCCGTGATCTGTTCGTACTGTCCTCCAGAGCGTATGCGACCACTCAAGGCTTTCTCATGACCAAGCTGATGGATAGCATGAAAGCCATAGAAGCCGAGAAGGACCCAGTTGAGTTGAAGCGGAAGCTTGCCGAACATCGAGCTCTGCTCGAGCAAATGCATAGCAAGATGATGCAGCAAGGCGGTATGATGCAAAAAATGTCAGGTCAAGAGCAGATGATGGGCGACACCAACAAAAAGTAGTTTCTCGTCCTTGAACGGTTCCTGTCTAAAATGGACTACTCGACGCACAATAATCCTGGACTGGCGTCCGAGTCGCACGCCGGTCACAAGACGTCAGACATGCACGGAAGCCACGAGCGTCACGCCGCGCCCTCCTTCCCCGGATCAAAGTTTATTCCCGCCATCCTCGGAACAGTCGTCTTCGTTTATGGTGGTCTGGTCTTCATCCGGGGGCAAGGGGGGAACTTGCCGATCACAAGCCTGGCATGATGACTCTCATCAGTTTGGCGATCATAGTCGCTTTCGGAACTTCGCTCGCTGCGACATTCGGCCTCTTCGAGATTGACGTTTGGTGGGAACTGGCATCTCTGATCACGATCATGGTTCTCGGCCACTGGCGGCAATTGGTGATCAGACCGCTCTTTCCGGAATCATGCGGCTCGTCGCCACTGCGCAGGCTTCCAGCTCTCGCACGCAAGCCCTTGCCGACCGTGCAGCCGCGATCCTTTTTTATGTGGCAGTAGTGTCTGGCGCGATTACTTTCACCTACTGGTGGCTTTCTGGCGACAGGGAACACGCCCTGATCAGAACCGCAACGGTTCTCATCATTGCTTGCCCGCATGCCCTTGTGGTCGAACCGACTACAAAGTGATCGCGGCTGGCAAGAAACTCCTCAGGGATGGCTGGTCACCTTTGATCGCGGCCGGTCCGAGCGGCGACCTCGATTCCGATCTTCGTGTGGCTCTGTTGGCGATATGGGGAAGCGGCGACCGCCGGCTGGCTGCCGATTTCCTCCGCCAGTCCGCGGATAAGAAGTTGGAATCGATTGCCGCCGCCGAACTGACAGAGGGGCCGGGTGCGGTCGCCCCATTGGCCCGGTGGTACACCGATCTCCGGTCCGAAACCGTGCAGGCGTTGCTCACAGCCGAATCGGAGGCAGTCCGCGCCATGGCCGATTCCCTACCTCGGAATTTCGCCGGAAAATCCAGCTCTAAGCGTTCCCTGACCAGCAAGCCGAGGAACCGTTAGAAGTGTTCCAAAAGGCTCTTACAGGGTTCTGAGCCGCTCAAGGCTGCTGCCCAACACCTGCAGATCACGGACCTCTCCTGAGGCTCGAGCTCGCCTCGTCGAGTGAATCAGCCAACTCAGGGGAAAACGCGCCTTGACTCAGAGAATCGCCTGATGTGATCTTCTGCCCCATAAAGGCAATATGGAATTCAACGGGGATTCCAACCGCCATCTCTCCAATAGGATTGCTAGCGCCGGATCCTTTCGAATGCTGCCCTGCTGGTAGCGATTTCGGGTGATCTTCACGGGGTCCTCGGAGCTCTTCCAGGACAGGATATTCTTATGGTGTTAATTCAACCACGCAAAATGGACGTAAGTCTTTTATTTTGTTGGAGCACCGAATGGGATTTGAACCCATGAATACTGGTTTTGCAGGTGAGTTATATTCAATGTTATCACTCACTTACAAGAATTAGAGCACCCTCAAAAACCCTGCAAAGTACTCAAAGGAAGAATCAGAGTGGGTGTAAAGTGGGTGCGTTTCCGAATACTGGTTGGAATCCTAGTCATGTCCGTGAAATAAATCTGCACAGATTGCTGTCAGTGCATTGGGAGCCGTATAAGATTCAAAGAATCAATAACAAGGAGCGAGAATAATGTTCGTGTTTAGCTTTTTGCTTATTTTTGGGGTGCTCTACCTTATGCCTTCGGTTGTCGCGTATAACCGCGACCATCGCAACACCGCTTCAATTCTTATGTTAAATCTTTTCCTTGGGTGGACGTTCGTCGGATGGGTCGTGTCTCTCGTCTCTCGTCTGGGCATTTACCAACGACATCAAGGCACACGCGCAGTAGCTTACTTCACCCTTCCCTCACGGTTACCTGCATACCCTGATTACTGATCGGCAACTTGGACGAATTGGCCGCCGCTAAGGAACTTCGGGTCGGACTGCACGCTGTGCAGGTCTACGTATTCCGGTTGTAGTAGCTGACCCAGCACAGTCCGGAGCCATCGTCACCTGTCGCAGTAACCCACCGCGAAGGATCAACATACCCCCAGACTCCCGTTTCCACGGGATAGACCCAGCACGTCTCACGTCCAAGCGAGATGGGTTCCCTGTGAATCCAAGCCGTCTCTTCACCGCGAACTGACGGTCAAGGTCTCTCAGGAGATATTCAAAATCTATCGACACCGAAGAGCACTCTCAGAAACCTCTGAACAGCCCCAAGCGGCTTAGGTGAAGTCAGGGGTACCGGAGGGGTGTCACCACGCCCCCCGGCCTCACCTACAGGCAATACGCCCGTCACGACCAGCTCTTCAAACTCGCCCGGTGTCACGCTATCTCCCCAGCATGAAAGGCAATGTTATCGAGTACCTGGGGAAGGCAGCAGGAAGGGACACACTCATCACAGGTCAGGTTGTCACAGGTCGCGCACTCACCAAGGTTATAGACATCAAGAATTCGTTTGCAGGTTGAGCAAAGGCCGATAGAGGGTTGCAGTGTTGTATTTGAATGTGTCATGGGAGCAAATTAACATCCGACACCTACTCTGTCCACACGACATTTCTAGGTGTCTAGAAGTTACTGAACCATGCGTATTCACTGGGGTTAAGAGACGCCGTCTAGGACCCCGTACCGACACCGTACCGACAAGGTACCTATTCCTAGACACCGTCCCCGACAAAGTCGCTACGAATACCTGTCTGCGTGTATTTATCCTGCAAATTAGGCATGTTTAGGGGTACTAGACCGAGTACGTTCGCACCTAGGAGTATCTCGACACTATTCATAGCTAAAAGGTGCAGTGTTCAAGCTGTACGAGTGGTGCCGCTGGACTCAGTACGGGGTCATTTTCGCACCTGGCGTGTCCGGTCAGAAAACTTCCAGCGAACTAAAACCACCACAAACCCCCCGTCAACAGGGCACTTTGTAGCATCAGGCTGCATGGAGCAGTTGACAATGCGGAATGTCGTGAGAGTATTAATCAATAGGCGTCTCTCTCCTTAGTAGCGCGCCTATAACCCCGCACAGCCCTGCCTGTAGCTCCCATCGCCAGCCTTCTCGAACGGCCGGCTTGGCGCGCCTGGTCGACGCTCGATGAGGCTGTGCGGGCCCTGATTTTTGATAATCCCCACAAGGAAGTACACATGCAAACACACACTGAACCCCTCGGTGCAACCCCATCTGCCCCCGAACCCACCATTACCACCATCCTGAACCTGTTGATCGAAGATCACGACCAGCTTGTCCAACGAGTCGCCACTCTTGAGGCAGAAATCAAACAGCTAAGAGCCGACATTTGACTGATAAATCACCCGCCATCGCCCCTGCCACCCCTGCCACCGAGCGCCCTTCCAGCGCACAACCCCCAACCACGAAACCTGCACCCACGACGCTAGATCGCCGTCTCCAACGCCGTCTAGAACGACGGCTTGAAGATGGTTGGACCGCGTACGCCGACTAGCACCAGAAAGAGAACCCCATGACAATTACAAAAGACCTCCCGCCCCTCGTTACGCAGGACCCCGAAGTCGCAGCACTCACCGCAGCGTTCGATACCTCTGGCCTGATCTTCCATGACCGCCCAGCAACGTTAGCCGCCTTCCGAGCAGACCGGGAGATCGTATACGAAGACGGTGCCCCCTACGCCTTGTACGACGGCGTCGTCGCCCCCCTCTCGGAACAATTAGCCAAGTTCGGGGCAGATAACAGAACCTTCATCGACGGGCGTTCATTGCCGCGCCACGGCGTCGATGCAAGCCGTCCTGGGGACCTGTCGAAGGCCGATTTCAAAACGGTTACGGAGAAGGTCGCGTTCATCACCGAACACGGTGGAGACGCCTTTGAGAGGCTGCCCACCCAGAAGCGAGACACGTCGGAGTTGAAGACCTTCACCCAATGGCTCAAGTTGCCGATTACCGAACGTGTCCGGCTGACCAACCTCGACCCGAACATCATCGGGAAATTGGAAGCGACGAAGCCAGCACGGCAGGGGCAGGATGGGGCAACGCTCGCGGAGCACAACGCACGAACGAACCCGAACCACAGGGGACCGGGCTGGTCGCGCAAGTTCACTCAGCGAGCTAGCTAGGATGTCACAGACCCCGTCACGTCAACCAGCGGACGGGGTCTGTGGCGAAGTCCTAGGCGCCTGGCTGGCGAGTTTCTGGACGGTAGTAGGCGAGACGTTCATCTGCTCCGCTATCTTGCGAACGGACAAACCTTCCTTCCTTAGCTTGCGATACGTCGTCATCGTCGCCGCGTCGTCTTCGACCTTCGGACGACCACCAATCCTGCCATGAGACCTTGCCTTCGCCAACCCAGCTAATGTCCGCTCGCTGATCCTGATTCGTTCTTGTTTGGCGTAGGTGGAAGTTAGCGAAATAAACACGTCTTTGTACGGCCCAGCAGAGTCGATGTACTGCTCCTGATAGCTCCGGAAACCAACACCATAACCATCTAGGATACGGATGTATCGCAAGGTAGCTTCCGTGCCCTCCCGACTAAATCTATCCAGCGCCCAAAACAACACAAGGTCAAACTTCCGCCTAGATGCATCGGCCATCATCTGTTTGTGGGCAGCGCGGTCGTCACTGCTTTTTTTGCCACTGGCGAAGTCTGTATAGACCTTGCCAATCTCCCAACCCTGCTTATCGCAGAGCTCTTTCAAATCCCGCAACTGGTTTTCAGGGTCTTGGCTTCCGTCGCTCTTGCTAACTCTGGTGTAAATCGCTGTTTTCATAGTATCGCTACTGTACCACATAACGACCGTTTATTGGCACAGTAAATTCTGCCCCTGAACCCCACGCCAATCAGCATCTCAAACTACACCGTTTTCTGGTACATCTCACGCCATCACCCGTCCTCAGTCACTTACACCGCAAACACCCTCGCCCTGGCGAACAATCACACCCGGTATCGGACACCGCCCAGCCCGCCGTCCTAGTCGCTGAAATCGACGAAATCACCACAATCGTCAGCATCGACAGGGGTGTACCTTCGCATCTGCCTCTATCTATTGGACTTACCATAGTAGGGTGGCCTTGGCACCTCATCAAGGGGCGTCGGTGGCCCGGATTCCCTACGTTTTCCCACGTCTGTCTACATGTTTACGAGAGGAACCACCCATGCCGCAAAACCAACCGCCTAGCCACACACCAACTCACTCAAGGACCTAACCATGTCGAAGAACATCGTCACCGCCGCCGCCATCCGCGCCATTGTCGCCTCAGCAGCCAAACCGCCCGTCGCTAGGGGCAGAAGCGTCGGGCAGAATATCCAGTCGTCACTCGCAAAGATCAAAGCCGCCCCCCAGCCCGGCGGTTCCGGCCTCATCGAGAAACGCTAAGTTCTTAGCTAGGAATGATTTAGCTCGACAAACCCATTGCGGTCGTGATAGTATGAGCGACGAGCGCAGGAGCCATAACCAGAAATACAGGAGCCTTACCCATGACGACTACCACAAATCAGTTCCCAATGTCCGCCCGCCTTCTCTTTTCCCGCAAAGAAGCTGCCCTTATGCTCGGCCTCAGCGAGCGGAGCATCACCTACGCAATCGACAACAATCGTCTCAGCATCACACGCTATGGTCGACGCACCCTGATCCATCGCACCGAACTACAACGGTTCGCCCGGATCGATCAACCCAACTTCCGGGTGGCAGCGTAAAGCTGTCTCTACCTACGTCACACCGTGCAGTTCAACCAGTTCTGTCCTGCTTATTTCACATGTCTCCAGATTTTGTTTGATATCTGCCTATGTGCCAAAAATACGTTTCTGTTCCAGTATCTCTATTACATAGAGATGAGAACAGTAAAACAGAAGCTGAATATTTCAGTTTTACTGTTCTCGCTCCCATAGAAGGCAGAAATAAAACTAAATCATGACACTTGGAAGTAAGCAGGCCGGAAATGAACAAACCAACCAAAGAAAGCGACCCACCACCTAAATGCTAGACTTCATGACCATCGCAGAGCTCAACAAATATGCCGACGAAAACCCTACGAAATGGTTGGTCGACCAATTGTTCAAGGAGGCATCCTTCAATATTTGTGCAGGAGGGCCGAAGTCTGGTAAATCCAGCCTCATGCGCCAACTGGCGGTAGCGGTATCGAAGGGGGAGCCGTTCCTGGGCAGCACAACTAAGAAAGGTGATGTTTTATACATCTGCCCAGATGAGCAGGATGCCACGGAACTACGCCACTCATTCAACCGGCTCGGCGCTGGAGACGGATTGTTGGTATCGACCTTGCCGGTAAATCGCTTCTCACTCATAGCAGACCTTCAAGATGCAATCTTGGAGCGCCCGGGGGTCAGCCTCATCGTCCTCGACACCCTGGAAAAGACGGTGTCGCTGGAAGATTTGAACGATTACACCAAAACCCTCAGCGACCTTGAGCCGCTGGGCAGCTTCGCCACCGAAAAAAAGTTGACCGTCGTGGGGACGCACCACACCAATAAGAGGCAGTCTACATCTGTGTCTGGGGCGATGATGGGCAGCAACGGCATAGGCTCAGTAGCCACTACAACGCTCGAAATAATTGTCGACCATGCCAACAAAAGGTTTCTGCGCACCATGCAGCGTTATGGCCGACCGCTAGAGCGTACCGAACTCCACTTCGATCAGTTCCGTCTGACTTTCAGTCTTGGGCAGAGCGAAAGCCAAAAGAGCAAAGATAAAGCCATCTTCAAGGTCACCAAACTCCAGAAGAGCATCGTGGACTTCATCGCAGAGAATCCGGGAGCGCAGCAGACCGCGATAACGGAAGCGATACCCGCGAACAAGCAACACGTACTCGACGAACTTAAGGCGATGAAGAAAGGGGGGGCACTTAGAACCGAAGGCACCGGGCTGCGCGGTAAGCCATACACCTACTTCATAGCTGATATTCCGATGGGCGCTGTCTCCATCGGAATCGCAGCATAACCAAGCTGCACACTGTGCAGCAAACACAAGCGCAACATCAACCACCACTAGGAGCAGCCGCATGATCGAGCCAAAGTCCCAGCCCGGAGCGAAGTCATTACTGACAGAGGCTCACCTCACTCCGGGCGTTGGACAATCAAAACCAGTCAAACTCACACCCCGCGTCATGGACCTGAATCAGGTCGCAGACCTTCTAGACGCTCACCCTAAAACCGTCCGCCTCATGGCGCAAGCTGGCAGGATACCGGGATTCCGTGTGGGCAGATTGTGGCGCTTCTCCACCACTCGCATCCATGAGTGGATCGATAACCCGCAAGCTGCTTAGGATTGAACAGCGTCGCTCGGGCTGAACAACAGCCCGGCGACCTTGTCATTGAAGAGCCGCTTCTCTGTGCTCAAAGTCCGGCCGTAGACGTTCATGGTGACTGAGATATTCGAGTGACGGAGTAAATCTTTCATCACACCCATTGGTGTTCCTAGGGAATCCAACCATGTCTTGTGGCTGTGCCGGAACGTGTGAAACCCCACACCCTTCAATCCAATCGCCTCCCCAGCAGGACGCAGCCATCGTTGCTGAATGCTGGGGCCCTGGTACGGCACCCCTGTATTAGGATTGGCAAACACCCACTCGTTGTCCTCGTCCTCATCCTTTTCCTCCTTCACCTTCTCGCGCCATGAGAGGAGTAAAGCTGCGAGTTCATCCGGTAGTGGCAGAGTGGCGTGTGACGCTTTAGTCTTGGCCTCGTCGATGCTGCCACGGTACGCACTTCGTCGGATGGTGACAGTCTTCTCTCCCCAATCGAAGTCATCCCACTGGAGTCCAAGCATCTCGCTCAATCTCAGCCCCAAGGCGGCCGCCGTCATCACCATGAGGGAGTAAGGCTCGTCCAGACTGGCAATGATCGCCACGGCTTGCTCGGGGGTCAGGATGACCACTTCCTTCTCACACTTCGTCACACCTTTCACCGTCACAAGCTGAATGGGGTTCCTACCCAGATCGGAATACTCCCATAGCTGGGCGAGATCAAACATCTTGTGGAGCAGAGATCGGATATGTCCTTTCGACAGAGGAGCAAGGGGAAGGGAATTGAGCCACGTGCGGATTCGTAGGGCCTTCATTTCAGTGATGTCAGTGGCACCCCATTTAGGCCGGAGATGGTTCTCGATGATCGACGTGTACGAACCGCGAGTGGAACTCTTTGGCGGCATCTCTTCTTTGATGTACCTGTCGAGGACTGTGCCGAATGTAATCGTCTGGACGAAGTTCGCCGCCTTGCCTTCATTCACCCTCAGGAGCAGAGACTGCAGCTTCTGCCGTGCGGCTTTCTCGTTTGGATATTCAGCCCCGCTCAGTGTCAGGTACTCCGTCCTGGAGACGCCATCCTTGACGACGTTGACACGGAACTCCCACGCAAAGCCCTTGGCGCGTTTCACCCGCCGCAAATATCCCTCTTTGAACCTATCTCGCGTGCTCTTCAATGGTGGCCTTTCTCAGCGAATCTAAGAAGAGCCTAGCATAGAGTGGGTTTCAGTGGGTTTTGGCTACTTCGGATATTCCTTGTAAGTCTTTTATTTTGTTGGAGCACCGAATGGGATTTGAACCCATGAATACTGGTTTTGCAGACCAGCGCGTTAGCCACTTCGCCATCGGTGCTCATTCTTACGTCGCGTCGCCGGCCCATCTGTTCGATGCACTCAACATCCGCTCTTACTATTATGCCTGCTACTTCGCTCCGTAGCGAGATGCTTCGCTGCGAAGCAAGCAGGCATAACCGTCATTTCACGATTTGGTGGTGATTGCCAAATCCTTCTTCGAGAGATACCAGGTCTTCACGTCCAGCCCCGGGCCGTCGCCATTCGTCCGCTTGGCTGCATCCTCAACCGTAGCGGGAGCAGGCACAATCACCTGATCTCCCGGAACCCAGTTGGCAGGTACGCTCACGCCATTCGCATCCGCCGTCTGTAGCCCCTGGAAGATTCGGATCAACTCATCGACACTCCTCCCCAGTTGCATCGGGTAGTACAGCAGCGCTCGAATATAGCCCTTCGGATCGATCGCGAAAACTGCCCTCACTGTCGCCGTATCACTCACAGCTTCATGCACCAGGCCATATGCCTGCGACACCTTCTGATCCAAATCCGCTATCACTGGAAACCTGATCTGCACGCCAGCCATCTGCTCAATGTCCCGAACCCATGCTATGTGCGAGTAAACCGAATCAATAGACACCCCGATCAATTGCACGTTGAGCTTCTCAAAGTCGTCATTCCGCCTTGCAAACTCGATAAACTCCGTCGAGCAGACTGGAGTGAAATCTGACGGATGCGAGAACAGCATCACCCACTTCCCCTTCGCCGTGTAGTCGCTCAGCCGAATCACGCCGTGAGTGCTCTTCGATTCAAAGTTCGGTGCCGGCTCCAGAATGCGGGGAATACGTGATTCGCTCATAGTGATCTTCAGCCCTCTTACTTCCTTCTAGTTTGATTCGTTGTTGCAGGGCGCGTTGCCAGGAAGGAAAAATGAAAAAGAAAAACCCACCCGGCATTTCGCTCAAGGGTGGGTTGATGCTGATCGAAGCCGCTTACTCCGATTTGCTCATCGACACACCCGTACCAGGCCTAGGCAACAGCAGGTACAGGTCGTGTTGAGCGTCATCGTCATAACTGAATTTTTGCCGCGTGCCAGCTAAGCTAGCATAGAGCAGGTTTGCTCCATTGCGGTCTACCCAAACATTATTCCCGAGGCGCCTACGTGTCAAACATCCGGCTCCATCCATCCTTTCCCAACACCACGCCCAACTCTCCGCGCGCTCTTGACTTCGCCCAGGTCGATGTCTTCGCTGAACGAGCACTCGAAGGCAACGCCCTCGCTATCTTCACTGACGCGCGTGGCCTCTCCACGCAGCAAATGCAGTCCCTCGCACGCGAGACAAATCTCAGCGAAACCACATTCATCATTCCGCGCGACTCTTCCATCGAACAAGCTCATGGTGTCCAGGTCCGCATCTTCACCGTCGGCGAAGAGTTGCAATTCGCGGGGCATCCTACCCTCGGCACCGCCAGTTGGCTCTACTGGAACCACCCCGTCCTGCGCGGGGCCGATCTCATCACCCTCGATCTTCCCGTAGGTCCCATCCCCGTCCGTTTCGGTCCGCAGCACCCGGATCAGCCCGGCGTCTTCGCCACCATGCAGCAAAACGACCCCACCTTCGGCGCTATCCATGATCCTGCGGAGATCGCCGCCGCCCTCAATCTCTCCATCGAAGATCTCGACCCCAATCTCCCCATCCAGACCGTATCCACCGGCATGGCCTTCTGCATCGTGCCCCTCCGCTCCCTCGCCGCCGCCTCTCGTCTGCGGATCCCTCAGCACGCTGCACTCCACTACCTGCAGAGCAGCGACGCAAAATTCTTCCACTGCATTACCCGCGCTGACCAGGCCTCAGGTGCGGACTGGCACGCCCGCATGCAGTTCTACAACGGAGAAGATCCAGCCACCGGATCAGCCTCCGGATGCACCATCGCCTACCTCGTTCGCCACGGCCTCGCCGCTAGCGGCCAACCCATCGTGCTGGAGCAGGGAATCGAGATGCTCCGTCCCAGTCGCCTGCACGTCCAGGCATCCCTCCGGGACAACCTTATTGAGAAAGTGTTCGTAGGCGGTCGCACCATTCCTGTTGCATCTGGACGCTTTTTCCTGCCATGATGCACGCGTTTTCAACAGGCATATCTTAGAAATCTCTAATGTTCATGCACCGTCTACGATCACCGGTGGATGCGCAACACGCAATACTCTCCATCTTCGCTCTAACTTCGCCGTTGCCAAGCTCGCCAACCGTTCGTACTCTTGGCAAGCGTTGACGAACTGCTTTGCCACCTTTGGCACCGGCGTCCGAGACGATTTGCTTTCGCCTGTACTACTGACAATTTGAGTTGAGAGAAAGCTTGACTGCAACGCAGTCGCTCGCTCCCATGTGCGCATCATCGCTGCCTGCAAAGCAGTGAGGACTCACCAGTTTCTCTGGCCGTCTTCCCTGTATCCGCTGCCGTCGATCCCTTGCGTTCCTTGGGGAGAAGCGTGGCAACCTGCCAGCATAAAGCCTATCTCGCACCCCATGGTCCGGCGCCTGTTCGCCGGACTGGTGGCACTGCTCCCTCGCGAAGCAGACAAGAGAGCCTCGCTCAAGAGGTGGCCTCTTGTTCTGCCCAGTGCGGAACAGCAGACCCACCACGTGCCGGAATAGCACCCGGCCGGGCCAGGGGGTTGGCTTTAACCACACCAGGCTGCACCGCCCCCAACCAGGGCACGCTGCAGCCCGGCCCATCCGCCGCAGTGCACCGTTACGGCACCTGCGGCAGAACTGAGAACGCATTGCGCCCGAAGAAAACCATCCTCTGTGTCGATGACAACGAACAAGTCCTCTCCGTACGCACCTTTCTCCTCGAAACCCGCGGCTACCGCGTAGTCACTGCCCACAGCGCGCAGCAGGCCCTCGAATTCGTCGAGCGCTCCACCCCAGGCAGCATCGACCTCCTGCTCTGTGACCTCATCATGCCCCAGATGGACGGCAACGAACTCGTCCGCCGCGCCAAGCAGCTTCACCCCGGCCTGCCCGCCATGATCGTCTCTGGTACTGTCAACGCCTTCGACCGCGCCATCTGCGCCGACGTCTTCCTGCCCAAGGGCGCCAGCTCGCCCGCCGAGATGATCGAACGCATCCGCGTCCTCGTAGCCCGCAAACGAGGCCCCAGGAAGGCCTCTATCGTCCACACCAGCTCACCCGACCTAACCGCAGCGATGGCCTCGTAATTCAGCCCTGGTCGACGAGCACAGCACCCATCCGGAGCAGCGCTTGCTAAGGATGGGAACGCAAATCTTTCGCTCTCGTCGCCTCACCTGCTTTAAGCCTCAACCAACCCATATTTCCGCTGCCACTGATGCTTGAGCCGAGCCCACACAGCATCCAACTCTGCTCGCGACACCGCCGGATCAGGCTTCTCCACGAACCGCGCTGCCTCCGCCTTCGCAAGTTCCAGCATCACGCGGTCCCGCAACAAACTCGCTACACGAAACTCCGGCAGCCCTGCCTGGCGCGTTCCAAAGAACTCTCCCGGTCCACGCTGCTGCAGGTCCAGCTCCGCCAGCTCAAAGCCGTTCTGCGTCCGCACCATCGCATCCAGTCGAGCCTCGGCCTGCTCCGTCACATTGCCGCCCGTCATCAGGATGCAGTAGCTCTTCGCCGCCCCACGCCCCACGCGCCCGCGTAACTGATGCATTTGGGCCAACCCAAACCGCTCTGCATGTTCGATCACCATCACCGAAGCGTTCGGCACATCGACACCGACTTCAATCACCGTCGTTGCGATCAGTACATCGGTCTCGCCGCGCTGAAACCGCCGCATCGCCACTTCCTTGTCATCGGCGCTCAACTTTCCATGCAGTAGGCCCAGCCGCAGCCCCGCCAGCGCCCCCGTCCGCAACTCCTCATACATATCTGAAGCCGCGCGTAGAGCCTTCTTCGGTGCAAACAACTTCTCCGTCTTAGCCGCCTTCGCCTTCTTACCTTTCCTCGCCGCTCCCACGGACTTGTCATCCTGAGCGGAGCGCAACGCAGCCGAAGGACCTGCGGTTCTCTTCCCAGCCGAAGCTGCTAAATCTTCCACCACCACATCCCGCGCAAAATCCAACTCCGGCTGATCGTCCTTTGCCCCTTCAATCACCGGGTAGACGATGTAAGCCTGCCGCCCTAATGCAACCTGTTTGCGCACAAACTCCCAAACATCCCCCGCGCGTTCTTCCGTCGTCCGCCGCGTAATGATCGGAGTCCGCCCCGGCGGTAGTTCATCAATCACGCTCACATCCAAATCGCCATACAGCGTCAGCGCCAGCGTCCTTGGAATCGGTGTTGCCGTCATCACCAGTACATCCGGGTCCAGCGCCGTATCCTTCTTCATCAAGCGAAACCGTTGCTGTACCCCGAACCGGTGCTGTTCATCCACAATCACCAGTCCCAGATTCTCGAAGTCCACCTTGTCTTCAATCAGCGCATGCGTCCCTATCGCCAGGTCTGTCTCACCGCGATAGATCTTCCCTCGTGCTTCGCGCTTCGAAGCCTCATCCAGCGACCCCGTCAGCAGCGTCACCCGGTACGGCTTGCCCGTAGTCGGCGAGATCGCGCTCCCCAGCAGCTTCCGCGCACTCAGATAATGCTGCGTCGCCAATATCTCTGTCGGAGCCATCAGCGCCGTCTGGTAGCCGTTCTCCATCGCTACCAGCGCCGCTTGCATCGCCACAATCGTCTTGCCCGAACCCACATCTCCCTGCAGCAGCCGCCGCATCGGCTGCCGCCGCCGCATGTCCCCGGCAATCTCGCCCAGCACCCGCTTCTGCGCCGTCGTCGGATGAAACGGCAGTACCTGCTTGATCGCCTCCCGCACCTTTACATTCGTTGCGAACGCCGTCCCTTCCCGTTCCCGCATCCGTCGTCGCTTTAGCTCCAGCCCCAGCTCCAGATAAAACAGCTCCTCAAAGATCAGCCGCCGATGCCCCGGCGTCGCATACGCCATCAGCTCCGTCATCGGAGTTCCGGAAGCAGGGAAGTGAATCGTCCGCAGAGCCTCCAACCGTCCCGGCAACTGCAGCCGCTGGCACAGCGCTGCCGGCAGCGTCTCCATCACAGTGCTCTCCGCCCGAGACTCCTCCAACTCCTCAAAGATTGACCACAGCACCCGCCGTAGCCACCGCGAAGTCAGCTTCGCCCCCCACGGAGTCGTGCCGCCCAGCGACTCATACACGGGCACAATCCGCCCCATCTCCAGCATCACAAACTCGGCCTCAGGAGAGTTCGCCGCCGGCAAAACCTCAAACTGCGGCTGAATCATCTTGAACTTCCCCGCGCTGCTCCGCGAAGCCTCAACCCGGCCATAAACCGCCACCATCTGGCCGGCTTGGAACTTGTCCTTCAGATAACTCCCGTTGAACCACATGCACTTCAGCGAGCTCAACCCCTGCCCCAGCGTCATCTCGAACAGCGGCCCACCCCGCGTCCGCAGCAGCACGCTCCCCCGCACCTCGCCAATCACCGACGACATCGTCCCCGTCACCAGCCCACTCAGCGGCAGAGGATTCAACCGGTCCTCATACCGGAACGGCAGATGATAAAGCAGATCCTCCACCGTCTCGACGCCACGCTTGGCCATTACCTCGGCCACACGCTCGCCAACCCGCTTCACATACTTAATCGGTGTAGAAAGTTCCAGCACAAACCGATGCTACCAAGAACCCAATCCGCTGAGATCGTGATATATCTTTCACTCAATGCGACTGCTGGACGGATCGTCCCACTAGTATCTACACGAAACAGACCTTTAACCTCCACCCCACCTGTGTTGCAATAAATACATGCACTCGGCCTCCCACACTGGAAAACCGCGCAGCATCCTCACCCATCCGCCTCTTCTGGCGCTGGCCATCGCCGCGTTCGGCATCGGCACGTCCGAGTTCATCATCATGGGGTTGCTCCCCAACCTCGCCGACAGCTTCCACGTCAGCATCCCCAAGGCTGGGGCGTTGGTCACCGGCTACGCGCTCTCCGTCACCATCGGATCCCCCCTCGTCGCGATAGCCACCGCGCGCCTCGAGCGCAAGACCGCACTACTGCTCCTCATGGGTGTCTTCACGCTCGGCAACTTCACCTGCGCGATCGCGCCCGGCTACAACTTGCTGTTCGCCGCCCGCGTCCTTACTGCTCTGTGCCATGGGGCCTTCTTCGGCATCGGCAGCATCGTCGCCGCGAACCTCGTGCCACGCACACAGCGAGCCCAGGCCATCGCGCTGATGTTCTCTGGCCTCACCCTCGCCAACGTCCTCGGAGTCCCTGCTGGCACCGCTCTCGGTCAGGCCCTTGGCTGGAGAGCGTCGTTCTGGGCCATCGTCCCCATCGGCGTCATTGCCGCCACCGCCGTCTACTTCCTCGTCCCGCCACAGACCCCCACCGGTTCCGGTCTGCTGCACGAGTTCCGCGTCCTGCGCCAGCCGCAGGTGCTGCTGATGCTGGTGATGAGCGTCCTCACCTCCACTTCGCTCTTCTGCGTCTTCACCTACATCACCCCTATGCTCGAAGACGTCACCCACGTCTCGCCGCACGGCGTAACTATCATCCTGCTGCTCTTCGGCGTCGGCATCACCGTCGGCAATCTCGTCGGCGGAGCGCTTACCGACTGGCACCCCACCGCGTTCCAGATCGGCTCGCTGCTCTTCCTCATCGCGTCGCTCGGCGTACTCTACTTCGCCGAGCCGTTCCTCGTCCCCGCAGTCGCCACCGTCCTCGTCTGGGGAACCATCCAGTTCGCTGCGGGAGCACCCCTCCAGGCTCGCATCGTCCATCACGCCGCCGAAGCCCCCAACCTGGCCTCTACCTTGAACCAGGGTGCCTTCAACTTCGGCAACGCCGTGGGAGCCACACTCGGCGGCGTCATGCTTACCGCCGGTCTCACCTACCGAGAACTTCCCATCGCCAGCGCAGCAGTCGCACTGGTCACCCTGACGCTCGCCATCCTCTCAGCCAGACTTGAACGCCGCCACCAGAGCACACGGACCGAACTAACCGTTCCATCCCATTAACCACACCCTCGCCTCTGAAATTTAAATACAGTCCAGCAAACCAGACCCATGTTCTGCTCATAACCCATGACTTTGCTGTTACTTCTGAGGATTGGCAAAGTGTACGCGTCGTTTCACCCACGCGCCATCGCATTCTCACCCCCCCTGCTAAACTTGCGTGAGCGCCCTCTACACAGGAATCCATGCCAATCGTCGAGCTGCAACACGTACGCAAGGTCTACGACACGAAAGTCGCCGTCGACAACATGAGCTTCACCATCGAGCCCGGAACCATGTTTGGCCTCCTCGGTCCCAACGGCTCCGGCAAAACCTCCACCATCCGCATGATGATCGGTATCACCGTCCCTGACTCCGGAACCGTTCAGCTCTTCGGTCAGCCTTTCGACCGAAAAAACCTCAAGCGCGTCGGCTATCTCCCCGAAGAGCGCGGCCTCTACAAAAAGATGAAAGTCATGGATCAGCTCATCTTCCTCGGCCAACTCCACGGACTCGACGCAACCGTCGCTCACAAGCGCGCCCATGACTGGTGTGAGCGCCTCCAGATCACGGACGCCATCTACAAGCGCACCGAAGACCTCTCCAAGGGCATGCAGCAGAAGATCCAGTTCATCTCCACCCTCCTGCACGAGCCGGACCTCATCATCATGGACGAGCCCTTCTCCGGTCTCGATCCTGTCAACGCCTCGCTCCTCCAGGACACCCTCATCGAACTCCGTACCCAGGGACGATCCATCCTCTTCTCCACCCACCGCATGGACCAGGTAGAAAAGATGTGCGATCACATCTGCCTCATCCACAACGGTAAACAGGTTCTTTCCGGAACTATGCAGCAGATCAAGGCAGAGTATCCCGTCAACCGCGTTCAGCTCACCTTCAGCGGTGACGACTCCTTCCTCCGGCACCCCTCCATCCTCTCCGCGAAAAACTACAACGGCCAGGCCGAGATCATCCTCCACGATGGCGCCGACGCTCAGGAGCTTCTCGCCTTCGCCATCACGCACGCACGCATCACCCGCTTCGAGGTCACAGCACCCACCCTCGAAGAGATCTTCATCGAAAAGATCACCAACAAGTCGCCCGAAAATCCGATCGGAGACATCGTCCATGCATAAAGTCTGGCTCATCGCCCGCCGCGAATACCTCGAGCGCGTCACCACCAGGGCATTCATCGTCTCAACTGTGCTTATCCCCGTCCTCATGGGCGGCTTCGTCTTCGGCAGCTCCTTCCTCGACAGGAAGAGCAGCTCCTCCAGCGCGCATATCGCTATCGCCTCCACCGACACCCAGTTCGCTCTCGACCTGCAACGGGAGATCGAATCTACCCCCGCCACCAAAGACGCGAAAGACATCAAGATTCAGGCCGACGTCATCTCTCCACCCGGACACGACATCCGCGGCATCCTCGAGCAGGAACTTGACGACAAATCGCTCGACGGCTATCTCTGGATCGCCCCTGCCACCAACTCCGACCATCTCACCTTCACCTTTACCCCCGCTTCCAATAATCGCGGCGCTCTTCGCAACACTGTTGCCGCTGCACTTCGCACCGTCCTGCTCCGCCAGCAACTCTCTCAGGAAGGTGTGCGCTCCGGCGAAGTCGCCACCCTCACCCAGCCCGTCACCATCGCACAGGGTAAACACACACCAAAATCATCGACCGGCGTCGCCTACATCCTCTTCTTCCTCATGTACATGGTCGTCATGCTCTACGGCATGAACGTCGCGCGCTCCATCATTGAAGAGAAGACCTCCCGCGTCTTTGAGGTTCTCCTCGCCACCATCCGGCCCGAAGAGATGATGGCCGGCAAGATCCTCGGTGTCGGCTCCGTCGGCCTCACCCAGATTGCCGTCTGGATGCTCGCCGCCGGACTCATCAGCGCCACTCCCCTCGCCTCCAGCCTCGCCAGTGGCGATATGGCCATCGCCGTCACCATTCCCCAGATGCTCTTCTTCATCCTCTACTTCGTCTTCGGCTTCCTCCTGTACTCCAGCATGGCCGCCGCGCTCGGAGCCATGACCAACTCAGAGCAGGAACTCCAGCAGCTCAACATGTTTCTCGTCATGCCACTCGCTTTTTGCATGCTCATGTTGCCCGTCGTTACCAACGACCCCAACTCCTTCTGGTCTCGCGTCGTCTCTCTCATTCCCTTCTGTTCGCCGCTGTTGATGAACTTTCGTATCTCACTCCACATGCCCCAGCCGTGGGAGATCGCCCTCTCCTTCGTCCTCATGTCAATCACCATCTACGCTGTCCTCTGGGTCGCCTCCCGCATCTACCGCGTCGGTGTCCTCATGTACGGCAAGCGTCCCAACCTCCCGGAAATCCTTCGCTGGCTCAAGTACTCCTAACCCATCCGCCGCATCTGTAAACTTCAAGAGTGCCTTCCCCCTTCACCTTCCAGCAGCGTGTCACCCTCGCCATCGTGCCTCGTCTCGCGAGCTTCATCATCCGCTGCCTCGGAATGACACTCCGGTATGAGGACGTCCTGGACGAAGGTGCTGTCCTCGGCTACGACGTCCCTGCCCCTGCCATCTACGCGCTCTGGCATCGTTCGCTGCTCGCCTGCGCCTGGCACTTTCGCAACCGCGACATCGCCATCCTCATCAGCCCCAGCTTCGACGGCGAACTCATCGCCCGCACCGTACAGCGCCTCGGCTTCCTCCCCATCCGTGGCTCCAGCTCCCGTGGCGGAGCACCCGGCCTCCGCAACATGGAACGCGCCTACCGCGAAGGCCATAACTGCGCCATCACCGCCGATGGCCCACGTGGCCCCGTCTTCGTCGCCAAGCCCGGCGTAGCCCAGTTAGCCTCCCTCGTCGGCGCCGACGTCGGAGCCTTCTACGTCCTTCCCCAACGTGCCTGGCAGCTCCGCTCCTGGGATCGTTTCCTCATCCCCAAGCCCTTCTCCCGCGTCCTCATCACATGGCCCCCCCGCGTCCCCGCAGACCCCGCAGCCGTCCAGACCGCCCTCGATCGCTCTGTCCAACTAGCCGAGCAATCCCTGAAGTAACCACAAAGCCGGGTGCCCCATCTTCGCGACGGCTTCATCGTCGCTAAGTTGGGCATCGTGCGAAGCACGACCGCTCTCTCTTCAACCCACTAAAATCAAATCAGTGCGCGTCTCCGACTTCCATTTCGACCTCCCCGAAGAACTGATCGCCCAAACCCCTCCTGCCATCCGCGGCACCAGTCGCATGCTCGTACTCAACCGCGCCACCGGCGCCTTCACCGACGAGCACTTCTCCGACCTCCCCACCCACCTCCGCGCCGGCGACCTTCTCATCCTCAACGACTCCCGCGTCCTCCCCGCCCGCCTCTACGCCACCCGAGCCCGCGGCCCTCACACCCAGCACAACTCCCCAGACCCCACCGGCCGTATCGAGGTCCTTCTCACCCAGCAACTAACCGACGAGCACCCCGGCGAAAATGTCTGGTCCGCCCTCGTCCGCCCCAGCCGCAAAGTTCAGCCCGGCGAGCACCTCCACTTTGCCGCCGAAGGCAGCACGACCCCTCTCCTCGAAGCCGAAGTCCTCACCGCAGGCGAATTCGGCGAACGCACCCTCCGCTTCGCCCCCACTCCCAACTTCGTCCAGATCCTCGACCGCATCGGCCACATGCCCCTGCCCCCTTACATCCATCGCGAAGACGCCTTGGAAGACCGCACCCGCTACCAGACCGTCTTCGCCCAACAAACAGGCTCCGCCGCCGCCCCCACCGCCGGCCTCCACTTCACCCCCGAGATCCTCGCCCAGCTCAAACAAAAAGGCGTCCAGATCGAAACCATCACCCTCCACGTCGGCCTCGGCACCTTCCAGCCCGTCCGCGTAGAGCAACTAGCCGACATCCGCCTCCACGCCGAGCACTACACCCTCCCCGCCGCCACCGCCACAGCCATCAACTCCGCCCTCGCCGAAGGCCGCCGCATCATAGCCGCCGGAACCACCACCACCCGCACCCTCGAACACTGCGCCCAGCAAGCCAACGGAGCGCCCCTCGAACCCCACTCCGGTCAAACCAGCATCTTCATCTCCCCCGGCCATCACTTCCGTATCATCAGCGGTCTCCTCACCAACTTCCACCTCCCCCAGTCCACCCTCCTCATGCTCGTCAGCGCCTTCGCCACCCTCACCGCCGACCCCCAGCAGGGTAGGGAAGCAGTCCTCCGCGCCTACGCCCACGCCGTCCAGCAAAAGTACCGCTTCTTCTCCTACGGCGACTGCATGCTCCTCCTCTAACCACAGAACCGGGTGCCCCATCTTCGCGACAGTTTCATCGTCGCTTAGGTGGCCATCGTGCGAAGCACGGCCGCTCTCTTCACCCCGCCCCAACCTTCGCACCAACGCGCTACCATCTAACTGTCATGACGAAGCCACATACCCCCGACGCCAAGCCCCCCATCTACCTCCTCGACAGCATGGCCTTCATCTTCCGCGCCTACCACGCCATGCAACGCCAGCGCCCCATGTCCACGCGCACCGGCATCCCCACCGCGGCCACCTATGTCTTCGTCAACATGATCAACAAGCTCCGCAAGGACTTCTCCCCTCACTACCTCGCCGCCGTCTACGACCTCTCCGGTCCCGTCTTCCGCGACGAGCGCGCCAAAGAGATGAAGGGCGTCACCAAGTTCAACATCAAAACCCAGCAGTTCGAAACCATCGACTACGCCGGCTACAAAGCCAACCGCGCCGAGATGCCAGCCGATCTCGCCCAGCAGCTCCCCTACATCCGCCGCGCCCTCGAAGCCTTCCGCATCCCCATCCTCTCCTATGAGGGCTTCGAAGCCGACGACGTCATCGGCACCCTCTCCCATAAGCTCTCCGACCTCGGCCACAAAGTCTTCGTCGTCTCCTCCGACAAGGACATGATGCAGCTCGTCAACGACAACGTCGTCATGCTCAACCCGACCAAAGACAACCTCATCCTCGATCCCGCCAAAGTCGAAGAAGTCCTCGGCGTCCCTCCCCAGCAGGTCATCGATGTCATGGCACTCCGCGGCGACGCTATCGACAACATCCCCGGCGCCCCCGGCATCGGCGACAAAGGCTCCGTCGAACTCATCCAGCAATTCGGTACCGTCGAAGCCGCACTCGACCGTGCCCAAGAAGTCAAAAAGAAAACGTATCGAGAATCGTTACAAAATAATCGCGACAACATTCTCCTCTCCAAAGAACTCGTCACCATCCACACCAGCGTCCCGATCGACTTCTCGCTCGAAGCCATGGAGACTCAGCCGCCCGATAACGCCGCCTGCCGCGAGCTCTTCTCAGAGCTCGAGTTCACCACCCTCCTCAAAGATCTCGCTCCCGCCGCCGACAACATAGCCATCGCCTACAATCTGTCCCCCACACAGAAACAAATCCACGCGCTCCTCGCCGAAGCCCGCACCTCCGGCCTCTCCCTCTACCTCCACCTCGACGCCAAAGCCATCTCCGCTGAAGCCGCCCCCGACTCCACCGCCGCCGAAGCCGACACCGAACCCGAACCACCCCCCGCCGAAAACATGTCCCTCTTCGCCGCCCCACCCGAACCCCAACCAACAACCAACACCCAACAACCAACAACCCTCCACCTCGGCCTCGCCGCCAACGACACCGCCGCCTTCCTCGTCCCCCTCGACGCCCCCGGCATCCGCGAAGCCCTCGCCGACCCCACCCTCCCCAAGCAGGTCCACGACCTCAAAGCCGTCCTCCGCGCCCTGGCTCCTCACAACATCGCCCTCGCCGGAGTCCGCGACGACGTCATGCTCTACAGCTACCTCGTCAACCCCACCCACGCCTCCCACACCCTTGCTGATGTCACCGCCCGCTTCACCCATCGCGCCCTCACCAACGCCCCCGAAACCCTCCTCCCCGAGGCCGCCAACGCCATCCACCGCCTCGCCGCGCAACTCCGCGCCGATCTCGAAAAAGCCTCCCTCACCCACATCTACGAGACCATGGATCTCCCGCTCGTCCCCGTCCTCCTCCGCATGGAGCAAGTCGGCGTCCGCATCGACTCCAGCGTCCTCAGCGCCATGTCCAGCCGCCTCGCCATCGACATCGACAACCTCGCCGAACGCATCTACGACCAATCCGGTCACCGCTTCAACATCAACTCCCCCAAGCAGCTAGGCGACGTCCTCTTCAACAAAATGCTCCTCCCCAAGCCCACCAAGCAGGGCAAAGGCAAAATCATCTCCACCGCTCAGGATGTCCTCGAAGAGCTCGCCGAGCACCACACCGTTCCCGCCCTCGTCCTCGAGTACCGCCAGCTAGCCAAACTCAAATCCACCTACCTCGACTCACTCCCTCAACTCGCCGACTCCGAAGGCCGCGTCCACACCACCTTCAACCAGGTCGGCACCGCTACCGGACGCCTCTCCTCCACCAACCCCAACCTCCAGAACATCCCCATCCGCACCGAACTCGGCCGCGAGATCCGGGCCGCCTTCGTCCCCGCTCCTGGCAACCTCCTCATGTCCGCCGACTACTCTCAGATCGAACTCCGCCTCATGGCCCACTTCTCCCAGGACCCCCTCCTCCTCAACGCCTACCGCACGGGTCAAGACATCCATACGCTGACAGCCGCCGAGGTCTTCGGTGTAGACCCCGCCACCATGTCCAAAGAGACCCGCAACCGCGCCAAGGCCGTCAACTTCGGCATCGTCTACGGCATCAGCCCCTTCGGCCTCGCCGCCCAGCTCAACATCCCCCAAGCCGAAGCGAAGCAGTACATCGAGACCTACTTCGAGCGCTACGCCGGCGTCCGCCGCTTCATCGACGAAACCCTAGAAACCGTTCGTCGCGACGGAGCCGTCCGAACCCACTTTGGCCGCGTCCGCCCCATCCCCGACATCCAGTCCCGCAACCCCAATATGCGAGGATTCGCGGAGCGCACCGCCATCAATACCCCCCTCCAGGGCACCGCCGCCGACCTCATCAAACTAGCCATGATCCGCATCGACGCCGTCATCCGCGACCGCGGTTACAAGTCCCGCATGACCCTCCAGGTCCACGACGAACTCCTCTTCGACGTCATCCCCGCCGAAGCCGAAGAACTCCAAACCCTCGTCAAACACGAGATGGAACACGTAGCCGAATTCTCCATCCCCATCACCGCCGAAGTAGGCCTCGGCCAGAACTGGCGCGACATCAAATAACTGTTTCCTCTCGGAGGCAGCACATGACCCACACCAACGATCCCTACAACCTCCAGCGCTTCGTAGAAGCCCAAGCCCCCATCTACCACCAAGTCACCGAAGAACTCCGCCAGGGCTCCAAGCGCAGCCACTGGATGTGGTTCATCTTCCCCCAGATCGCCGGTCTCGGCTCCAGTCCCACGGCGGTCCACTACGCCATCACCTCCAGGGACGAAGCCGCCGCCTATCTCAACCATCCCATCCTCGGCTCCCGCCTCAGGGAGTGCACCACCCTCGTCAATCAGGTCGAAGGCCGCTCCATCGATCAAATCTTCGGCTACCCCGACAACCTCAAATTCCACTCCTCCATCACCCTCTTCGCCCACGCCACCCTCGACAACCAGGTCTTCCTCGACGCCCTGCAACAGTACTTCAACGGCACACCCGACCCCGCGACTCTTCGCCATCTGCATTAGCATGCTCCCATGCGATTCACCCCCTATCTCCTCGCTCTAACTCTCCTCGCCACCTCCGCTTCCGCCCAGCAAACCCTCCCCATCTGGCCCAACGGCAACCCCGAACCCTCCAAAATCACAGGCCCCGAGACCGATCCCACCACCGACGCCAACCGCATCGTCTCCGGCAAAGTCACCATCCGCGTCACCAACGTCAGCCGCCCCACCCTCACCGTCTACCCGCCGCCAGCCGCAAGAAACACCGGAGCCGCCGCTCTCGTCCTCCCCGGCGGCTCTTACATCCGTCTCGCCTATAACATCGAAGGCACCGAGGTCTGCGACTGGCTCAACTCCATCGGAATGACCTGCATCCTCGTCAAATACCGCGTCCCCGAAGACGGCCACTATCCCGAAAACGTCGAAGACCTCGAAGACGCCCAGCAGGCCATGCGTCTCACCCGCGCCCACGCCGCCCAGTGGCACATCGACCCCAACCGTATCGGCTCCATCGGCTTCTCCGCCGGAGCCCACCTCGCCGCTGTCCTCAGCACCCACCCCGACTTCCAGGGTGCCAACATCCTCGCCTCCACCATCGACGCCCGCCCCAGCTTCCAGATGATCCTCTACCCCGGCTGGCTCAGCGGTTCGGACGGCAAGGTCAACCCGTATCTCCTGCCGAATCAGGACATCCCGCCCACTTTCCTCCTCCAGGCAGAGAACGACTACACCGCCCACGTCGAAAACTCCCTAGTCTACTTCCAGGCCCTCAATGACGCCAAAGTCCCCGCCGAACTCCACCTCTTCACCCAGGGCGGCCACGGCTTCGGCCTCCGCCCCACGGATCTCCCAATCTCCCACTGGCCCGACCTTGCAGAAACCTGGCTCCACACCATCCACATCCTCGGCCCACCCGCCCCAGTGGGCCGACCTTAACTTAATTAGCCCGGATTCCCTCCAGCTTTCGACGCTGATAGACTAAAAGCTTGCGTCGAATACTCGCGCATCCAGTTCTCCCGAAGCGGATTTACCGCGACGAAACTTAGCCGCACCCAAAGGAAGATCAACACAGTGGATCAGCAGACCAAAGAAGCCCTCAAGCACGACCAGTTCATCGACACCACCAAGCACGGCATCGAGTGGGCCAGCGCGCACCGCCGCTCGGTCATCGCCGCCAGCGTCACCCTCGTCGCCGTCATCCTCGTTCTTGTCGCCAGCGTCCTCCTCTACAACAGCCGCGCCGATCAGGCTTCCGTAGCCTTCGGGGCCGCGATGTCGGAGTATCAGGCTCCCCTCGCACTCCCCGGGCAGCCCGTCCCCGCCGGCATCAAGGCCTACGCCTCCGTTGCGGAGCGCGCCAAGGCCGCCAACGCCCTCTTCCTCGCCGCAGCGGACAAGTACAGCATGACCCCCGCCGGTAAGAACTCCCGCTACTTCGCGGGTCTCACCTATATCGAGGCCGGAGAAAACGCCTCCGCCGAGAGCACTCTCAAGCAAGTCGCCAGCGGTTGGAACTCTGACCTCGCCGGACTCGCCAATCTCGCGCTCGCACAGCTCTATCGCCAGACCGGTCGTTCCCCTCAGGCCATCGAGATCTACCATCAGCTGATCGCCAAGCCCTCCACCACCGTTCCGGCCGGACTCGCCCAACTCCAACTCGCCGAGCTTTACGAAGCCCAGGGCCAGCCTGAAGTTGCGAAGAAGATCTACGCGCAGTTGAAGGACAAGGACGCAAAGGGCGCTGCCGGCGTACTCGCCGCACAGAAGCTCAACCCATCCGCCACTCCAGCCCAGTAAGCTCTATCCCTCGTTAGTGACCGTGCGAGTCGTGAAGGTTTGCGGCCGTCGCATGGTCACTTGCAGGTCCCATCCCCCGCAGCACCGCCTCCGCCTCGCTCCGGAGCCGCTCGATCGTCTGCCATTGGTCCTTCGCCGTCGGCTCGGGAATCCACGGCGGCAGCGGCATCTTCAGATACTCAGCCAGTGCCATCGCCTGCGGCTCATAAAGCACCCGCATCGCACGCAGCCGGTCTCCTGAAGCCGCATCCCCGCACATCCGCAGACTGGTGTCGCCCAGGGCCTCGCACAACCGCGAAAACTCCTTCGGCGGCAGTCGGTCCGCTCCGGACTCCCGCAGCAACTGAGCCTTCTTTTCGAGGCTGAACACATGTCCCAGGTCGATCAGTGCATGACGTGCCATCGCAAACGTCAGTTGCGCCTGCCGCGCCTGCGCCCCCTCCACAATCGAGATCAGCAGCGCACACGCATCCAGCATTGCCACCAGCGCCGACAGCCAGCTCTGGTTGTCATGTTGCGACCGGTAGTAGCACAGCAGCGGGTAAGAAATATGTGACTCCAGAATCTCCGCCGACCACCGTTCCCACTCTGCCAGCAGATCCGTCATTGCCTCCTCGCCGCCTTCAAAGCCATGCCGCCGCAGCAACTCCGTCGCCGTCGGTGGTGAGCCTCCCCGCGCGTCCAGCAGCGCTATGCTTACCTCCCGCCGCGAGAACGCCTGGTACAGCACCGGCAGATACCCAATCACCAGGGCTACAAATCCCAGGCCCACCCCCGACTCCAGAATGATCAAAGCCCGCACCGCCAGAGCACGCGGCACCACGTCGCCCAGCCCCAGCGTAAACAGCGTAGTCCCGCTCACATACAGGTCTGTGCTGAAGCGTCTCCACGTGCTGGGATTTTGACCACGCACCGCATCCGTAAACGGCGACCCCATCGCAAAGTAGAACAACCCGAATCCCGCAATCAGCAAAATCGCCCACAGCACCAGCAGCAGAATCAGGGATAGCGGCCCGTAAACGCTGTACATCTGCTCCCGCACTCGCTTGCTGCGAATATGGGGAGCCACCGCGACCAAAGGATTCCACGTCATCACATAAAACAGCCGCGTAATGCGCAGCCGTCCCGAAGGCCGCCGGGGCAGAATAATCGTCTGAAACGCGTCCAGCGCCACCGCAAAACAGAACACCAATCCGGCAACTAAAGCCGCAAAATGCATTCAATCTCCTTACACCGCTGGCTGGGCCAGAATCTCTCCGTAACCTTACCAGAGCGCAACTCTCCGGCCACACTGGGGTTAACTTTCATCAAGCCGGACAGCTAACCATGGGCCAATAAGCGCAGTCTAAAACCTGCCCTTCAATCGAATCAATAAGTTATCGAAGCACATGAAATTGACCTCTTATTCATTCGACACCCCTGATTCTTTCGATTAGTTTGTAAGCGACTAGTTGATCTCCGGGCTACTGAACATTTGGCACGAATGAATGAACACTTGGCACGAACAGCGGTACGGAGACTCTTATGCAGCGTGTTCTGGTCGTCGATGATGAACATCTCGTAGCTGACACTCTCTCTCTTGTCTTCAACAAAAGCGGCTTCGATGCGCGCGCCACGTACTCTGCCGACTCCGCTTTACAGTGCGCACGCGAGTTCAAGCCCGATCTTCTCCTCTGCGACATAACCATGCCCGAAAAAGACGGCCATGCTCTCGTCGACGAGATAACCAAAGAACTCCCGTCCTGCCGCATCATCGTCCTCACCGGCTTCTACTCCAATCTCAAGCGGGTGAAGGAGCAAGCCAACCTGCTGCCTCAACCCCTCGGCATTCTCACCAAACCGTGCCACCCGGAAGAGCTCTTGCGAGAAGCCGCCGCCATACTGGATACCGCGTAGTTTCTCCAACCAAATGAATGACTTGGCCCGCCTTCTCGTCCTCGTCGGATCCCTGTGCCTCGTCGCTGGTCTGCTTCTGCTCGGCCTCAACCGCCTGAATCTCCCCATCGGTCGGCTCCCTGGAGACTTCAACTGGCGGGGCCGCGGCTGGTCCGTCTCCTTCCCCCTTGCCACGTCGATTCTGCTCAGCATCGTGCTCAGTCTCATCTTGTGGATCGTCAACCGCTTTCGTCAATAGAACCACCGCACCACCCCGCGATGCTAGACTCAGGTCGGTATGTCCGACAGGGAAGAGAATCCGCCCACGCTGGCAAGTTTTCACGCGCGTCGGTCTAGATCGCGCGCCGCGAAGTCGGGTCTGCTCTTTGCGTCGGATCCCGCACCCGCCGCAGCCCCCACCCCCCCTGAAATCGTCCCCGAAGCCCCTCCAGTCCCTCGTCAAGCGGTCAAGCCTGCCAAGCCAGCCGCTGCTGCCGACCGACGCGCTCAGCCCCCCGCCATCGCCGTCAATCCAGCCATCGAGCGTCGCATCTGGTCCGTCCGAGCCTTGGTCGGCAACGTCCGTCAGCACGTCGAAGACGCCTATACCGACCTCTGGGTCGAAGGTGAAATCTCCAACTGCCGCCCCGCCCCCTCCGGCCATATCTATTTCACCCTCAAGGACGGCGAAGCCCAGCTCCCCGTCGTCATGTTCCGCCGCCAATCCTCACTCCTCCGCTTCCGTCCCGCCGACGGCCTCGCCGTCCTTGTCCGTGGCCGCATCTCCATCTACGAGAGCCGAGGCCAGCTCCAGCTCATCGCAGAAACCATGGAGCCCCGTGGCGCCGGAGCCCTCCAGCTTGCCTTCGAGCAGCTCAAAGCCCGCCTCCTCGCCGAGGGCCTCTTCGACGCAGCCCGCAAGCGCCCGCTCCCCAGCTTCCCGCGTAGCATCGGCATCATCACCTCGCCCACCGGGGCCGTCATCCGCGACATCGTCACGGTCGTCCGCCGCCGCCACGCACGTCTTAACCTCCTCATCCACCCCGCCACCATGCAGGGCACCAACTGCCCCAGCTCCGTCGCCCACGCACTTCGCTGGTTCAATCGCAATCCACACCGCGTCGATCTCGTCATCATCGCCCGGGGCGGCGGCTCCATCGAGGACCTCGCTGGCTTCAACGACGAAGCACTCGCCCGCGCCATCGCTGCATCAGAGCTTCCCGTCGTCTCCGCCATCGGCCACGAGACTGACTTCACCATCGCCGACTTCGTCGCAGACCTCCGCGCCCCCACTCCCTCAGCCGCAGCAGAACTCGTCACCGCCGCCCAGCATCGCATCGAGGACCGCATCGCCGCCCTCGATCGCCGCGTCCACCGCGCCGTCCAGTACCACCTCATGCAGGCCCGCCAGCGCTACTCCCAGCTCTCTGCAGAGTCCGTGCTCCTCCGCCTTCGCGACGCTGTCAGCCGCCGCGATCAGCATCTCGACGAGCTCCGCCTCCGTCTTGACGCCGCCATCGCCCGTCGACTCCGCACTCCCGCCCAATCGCTCGCTCTGCTCACAGACCGCCTCCGCCGTCAGGACGTCTCTCTTCGCCTCGCCAACGCACGCCACCGCCTCGACAGCGCCAACCTCCGCCTTCGTCGCATCGCACCGCAGATCCTCGCTCAACACCAAACCCGCCTCAGCCAGGCGACTACGCGCCTCCACGCGCTCTCACCCCTCGCTGTCCTCGGTCGCGGCTACGCCTTGGTCTACTCCTCCAACGGAAACCTCCTTCACTCCGCCGCCGAAGCCGCCCCGGATCAGTCCATCCGTGTTTGTCTCGCTACTGGTTCCCTCGCAGCCCGCGTCACCGGCATCAACATCGGCGACAATAACGTAACGGAGAAAAGTACCTCATGAAGAAGCTCTTTGGAACCGATGGAATTCGCGCCGTCGCCGGTCAGTCCCCCCTCGACGCACCCACCGTCTACGCCATCGGTCTAGCCCTCGCTCACTCCCTCTCAAAAACTTCTGCAAATCCAAGAGTCCTCCTCGGCATGGACACACGCGAATCCAGTGACTGGATCGCAGCCACCTTGACCTCCGGCCTCACCTCCGGCGGAGCATCCGTCGAGAGCGCAGGCGTCATCACCACTCCTGCCATCGCCTTCCTCGCCCGCACCCACGGCTTTGCGGCCGGCATCGTCATCTCCGCCTCCCACAATCCCTGGCAGGACAACGGAATCAAGCTATTCGGCCCCGACGGCTACAAGCTCCCAGACGAAACCGAACTCGCCATCGAAGACGAGATCTTCCGCCAACTGGCAACCAGCAACTGGCAACTAGCTCCCGCCAACCTCCCGCCTCCCGTCAACGAAGCCGACCGCGCCGAATACGTTCAATTCCTCCTCGCCGCAGTCCCCGGCCTCTCCCTCGACGGTCGCCGCATCGTCGTCGACTGCGCCAACGGCGCCGCCTCTTCTGTCGCCCCGCAACTCTTCCAGCATCTCGGCGGCGAAGTCGTCATCACTCACGCCAGCCCCGATGGCCGCAACATCAACGAGGCCTGCGGAGCCCTCCACCCTACCGTGGTCGCCGCTGAAGTCCTCGCACAAAAGGCCTCCATGGGCATCACCTTCGACGGCGATGCAGACCGCGCCCTCTTCGCCGACGAGCACGGCCGCGTCGTCAATGGCGACGCCGTCCTCCTCCTCGCCGGACGCGACCTCCAGGCCCGTGGCCTCCTCACCAACTCCACGGTCGTCGCCACCACCATGTCCAACATGGGCCTCGAAGCCGCGCTCAAGCGCTCCAATATCAAAATGCTCCGCGCTCCCGTTGGCGACAAGTACGTCCTCGAACAGATGAATGCAACCGGCGCAGCCCTCGGCGGCGAGCAGTCCGGCCACATCATCTTCGCCGGACGCTCCACCACCGGCGACGGCCTCCTCACCGCACTCCTTCTCCTCGATATCGTCCACCGCTCCGGCAAAACCCTTGCAGAACTCATCGCCGACCTCAAGGTCTTCCCTCAGGTCATCGTCAACGTCAAAGTCCGCGAGCGTAAGCCCCTCGACTCCATCCCCGCCGTCGCAGCCGCCATCGCAGCCGCTGAAAAAGATCTCGCCGACTCCGGCCGCGTCGTCATCCGCTACTCCGGCACTGAAGCCCTCGCCCGAGTCATGATCGAAGCCGAATCCGAACCCCTCATGCACCACCACGCCACAACCATCGCCAACGCCATCCGCACCGAGCTAGGCATCTAGCCTCTACAAGCCACTCAGTACTTCAGCCCGAAGCCAAATCGGTAGAGCGGCGCGGCCGAGTCATGTGGCACGTCGCCCTTTTGCTTCTGCACCGCCTCTACCGACGAAGGCAGCTCGAACGGCAGTTTTCCCACGGCCTTCACCTTGCCCGTAATCACATCCAGCAACGGCCCGTCGCCGATCCCGAAGTCGCCCAGCAAAACCGTCGCATGCGGCTTCACATTCGTGAGAATCAGCGGTCGCTCCAGCGTCGTCGTAAACACCGTAGGCACCACCGCGCTCACCCGCAGCAGCTCCGCATACGCCTTGTCCGAATCAACAAAATTCAGCCGCCCCTCATGCTGCCGCCCGCCGAAGAAGTACCCCGGATGCGTCCCCTCATACGGCGCCGGAGCCCGCACAATCGCAAAGTCCGCCTGCGCCACATCCTCCACAACCACCAACCCAGCCGCTCGCGCCGCCTCCGCCTTCACGTTCACCAGGAAGACCTTTTTGCCACCGGCCACCGGCAGTAGAGCCTTGCCCTTTACCGCCTTGTTCTCCAGCAGCACCACCGCCCGAGCCTGCGCCTCCTCACCCGCCCGCACAAACTCCTTGCGCCCTACGATGCCGTCCGCCTTCTCCACATCCGCATACGGCTGCTCGAACAGTCCCATCTGGAACTTCTGCAGCAGCACCCGTCCCGCCGCCTCGCGCACCCGCGCCTCCGTCAGCTTGCCGTCCTTCACCGCCGAGACGATATAGCTCGACTCCTCCGTCCCCCCCACTTGATCCACACCCGCCCCAATCGACTTCGCGAACCGCTCCTCCCGCGTCAGCCCCTCCACACCCCACGGCATCCCGATATTGCCCGGCCCCGCCTTCTGCCCCGCCGGAACTCCATTCTTGCACCCGTCATTGCAGTCGCTCGTAATCCCCCAGTCGCTCACCACCACCCCGCGAAACTTGTACTTGTCCCGCAGCAGATCCTGCAACAACTGCTTGCTGAAGCCCGCTCCCACCTGCTCCAGCGGCTTCCCATCCACCGTCGCACCCTGCAGAATCGCGTACGTCGGCATCACCCCCGCCACCTGCGCCTCGAACGCCCCTGTAAACGGAATGATGTGCTGCTCCAGGTTCTTCCCCGAGATCTCTGCAAACCGCCCGTAATAGTTATGCCCGTCCCAGCCATCCTTCTCCGCGCCATACCCCACCCAGTGCTTCACCACCGTCAACACGCTGTCGCGGTTCAACCCCGCATCCCCGCCCTGAAACCCCTCGACATAAGCCTTCACCATCCGCTTGGCCAGCATCGGATCTTCGCCGAACGTCCCATTCGCCCGCGCCCATCGCGGCTCCGTCACCAGGTCCGCCTGCGGAGACAGCGCTTCCCGAATCCCCACCGCCGCATACTCCTGCCGGGCAATATCTCCAAACCGCCGCGTCAACGCCACATCGTCGATCGCCGCAAACCCCAGCGGTTCCGGCCACTGCGAAAAGATCGTCCCCGCCGCGCTCGCCCCCAGCACCTCCTGGAAGTGATGCCGGGGATCCGTCGAGATCGTCGCCGGAATCCCCAACCGCGTCTCCTCCGCCAGCGCCTGCACCGCATTATTCTGCTCCGCCAGGAACCGTGCCGAACCTGACAGCCGCGTAATAAAGCTGTTCACATGCTGCTCTCCCACCAGCCGCTTCACCTTGGTCAGGTCATACCCGGACCCCGCTCCACCCGCACCAATCGCCCCCAGAGCCCCCGCCGTCGGCACCGTCCCATGCACCATCACCCCCGCCATCTCCTCCAGCGTCATCTGCCCCATCAGATCCGCCGTACGAGCTTCCGCACTCAACCGCCAATCCTCAAAAGGGTCCAGCTTTCCATTGCGGTTCAAGTCCCTGAACTCCAGCCCATCCACCTTCAAAATCTCCACCGACCGCCGCCCCAGCACCGGCTGCACCACCCGGGCCCGCCCACCCTCCTGCCCATCGAAACCATGCGAAGCCAGCACAACTCCACGAGAGGTCAGCGCAACAGCACCCACCCCAACCACACCAAGAACCCAGGCAGCAACCGACATGAAGACCCCTGAAAAGAAAACTAGAATGAGCAACAACAACAACAAAGCGTAAAAACCACGCCCCGCGTTTGTACACGCAACCCCGCACGATTGACAAAGCCAAATATCGCCGAGCCCGCCGTCGTAGACATCGAGGAAGAGACATCGAACGACGAAGAAGAAGAAAACGAGGTCGACGAGCAGGCCGGATGCTCTGCCAATCGGCCCGCACCCTTGCTCCAACCCCAACCCTGCTCTACTCTAATTACAGCCATGTATGAAGACTTCACAGTAACCGACCGCTGGACCAACGAACCCCTCCGCTGCATCTGGAAGGGAACCGTCGTCGCCATTGCCACCCGCCATGCCGACGCCACTGACATCCGCTTCGCCGTCAACGGCAAGCCCGTCTGGATCGCCATGCCCAATCCTGCCTGGGTCGAGCAGAAGCGCCGCACTGGCTTCGTCATTACGGATCGTCTCGCTGCCCAGACCGCCGGTCGCTACCTCAAGCAGGCCATCGAGTCCGGTTACGACAACGGCCGCGAGATGTACACCATGACCGTTGAAGAGGTTCTCCAGAACGCCGACGCTGTCGTCCGCGAGGCCGGCAGCACCGACAAGCTGCCCAGCCTCCCCGTCATCAACGATGACGTCAGGCCGGAAGATGAATTGGGAATCCACCTCCCCGGCGAACTTCCAGCCAGTGCTGCCTATACGAGTTCCAGCAGCGAGACCACGAAGCGATAGCCATGATTACCCGCCGCAACTTCCTCGCGACGTTGCCAGCCGCCGCAGTCAGTCGTGCGCTGGCCCAGTCCGCTCGTCAGCAGTTCGTCTACTTCGGAACGGACACGTCGAAGGGTATCGCCAAAGGCATCTACCGCTCCACTTTCGACACCACCACCGGCACGCTCACTCCGCCCGTCCTCGCCGCCGAGACCGCGGTACCCTCGTTCCTCGCCATCGCTTCCGCACGCAACGGCCTTCGCTTCCTCTACGCCGTCAATGAGCTCAGTGGTACGGACGGTACCGTCACCTCCTACGCCTTCGATCCAGCCACCGGAGCGCTCCGCCAGCTCAACCAGGTCTCCTCTGCCGGAGCCGGCCCCTGTTACATCGCAGTCGACCCCACCGCCCACTCTGCCTTCGTCGCCGACTACGCTGGTCACAGCCTCGCCTCCTACCGCATCCGGTCCAACGGCCAACTCACCGACCCTGTCTCCCGCTTCAACTGCAGCGCTCCTTTCCCATGCGAACCCCACGGTCCCAACCCTGATCGCCAGGAGATGTCCCACTTCCACTGCGCCACGCTCTCGCCGGACAGTCGCTTCCTCATCGTCAATGACCTCGGCGCCGACACCATCTCCGTCTATGCCGTGGACACCCACACCGCGGCTCTCAAACCGCATCAGACCCTCAAGGTCAAACCCGGATCAGGTCCGCGCCACGTCGCGTTCCACCCCCTTCACCCCTGGGTCTACAGCATCAACGAGCTCGACTGCACCATCACTCGCTTTCGCTGGAGCGAATCCGGCAACCTGACCGACCTGAAGTCCACCATCAGCACTCTCGACGCCAGCTTCCACGGTCAGAACACTGCCGCTGAAGTCGTCATCTCTCCCGATGGCCGCTTCCTTTACGCGAGCAACCGCGGCGAGGACACCCTCGTAGTCTTCACCATCAGCCCCACAGACGGCTCCCTGAAGCTTGTCCAGCGCATCTCCTGCGGCGGCCACGCCCCTCGCCACTTCACCCTCGATCCCTCTGGACGCTGGCTCATCAACGGCAATCAGAACTCGGCAACCGTCACCGTCTATCGTCGCGATTCCTCCTCCGGTCACCTCACCGGTCCGACGCAGACTGTCGCCCTGGACTCACCCCAGTTCATCCTCTTCGCCTGATCATGTTCGCTCGAACACTTCATATCGACCGCATCGACCCGCAGGGCGCCGCTCACCCTTGCCCCATTCGTCATCTCGATAGCTTCGCGATGCGCAACTTCACCAACGATGCCATCTTCGACGACACGCTACCCATCGCGGATGGCGTCCTCGAAGCTGGCTATCGCGTCCCACTCGGCCAACTCTGTAACAGCATGGAAGATTGGTTCCGCCGTAAAAGCTACCTGGCGCCCGGCGACCACCTCCGCGTCACGGAGGCAGCGCCCGGCACCAGCCCTGCTCTTTAGGTCTTTGGCAGCGTCGCCATATCAATGACGAAGCGATACTTTACATCGGACTTCACAACGCGCTCGTAAGCCTCAGCCAACTTGTCGATTGAAGTCAACTCGATGTCAGAGACGATGTTGTGCTCTGCGCAATAGTCCAGCATCTCCTGGGTCTCTGCCGTTCCACCAATCGTTGAGCCAACCAGTGACCGTCGATTCGTAATCAAAGCGAACGGAGAAACCGGCAACGGAACTTCAGGCAGACCAACCAGGCAAAGCGTTCCGTCCAGTCGAAGCAGACTCAGAAACTGGTTCAGATCATGCGGAGCGGAGACGCAATCCACGATCAGGTCAAAGCTGCCTGCGTGTTTTGCTACTGCATCAGAGTCCTTGGTGATCACAACCTCGTCCGCACCAAGCCTCTTCGCATCCGCGATCTTGTTCTCTGAAGTGGTGAACTGCACGACATGGGCACCGAACGAATGGGCAAACTTCAGCGCCATATGTCCCAAACCGCCAAGTCCCACAACGCCGACCTTCTTGCCCTTTCCAGCCTTCCAGTGACGCATCGGCGAGTAAGTAGTAATCCCCGCACACAGTAGCGGAGCAACCGCAGCAAGATCCAGCTTCTGCGAGATCGAATACGTCCATCGCTCATCCACGACGATGTTGTTGGCATAACCACCCTGTAAGATGTTGCCGTCCTTGTCGCGACCGTTGTACGTCGGCGTCATCCCTTTCATGCAGTACTGCTCAGACTGAATCTTGCAGTTATCGCACACGCGGCAGGAGTCGACCATCACGCCAACACCAGCGCGATCGCCCACCTTGAACTTCGTCACCGCAGACCCCACCGCAGTCACATGCCCAACAATCTCGTGCCCCGGAACCATCGGGTAGATCGATCCACCCCACTCATCCCGTACCTGGTGAATATCCGAGTGACAGATGCCAGAGTAGGCAATCTCAACCACAACATCATTTGAACCCGGCTCCCTCCGCTCAAAACTGAACGGCACCAATGGCGACTTGGGATCGAGCGCAGCGTAACCTTTAGACTGAATCATTGTCTTCTCCCAACGCAGATCTATGTTTGAATTTGAATTCGTTACTGGCAATAAAGGGTCTGGAGCTAATCGTCGTAGTGCAGCAGGCTGAAGACCTCATACTCCGGGAACTTCGCTCGCCCCTTCAGAAAGTCGAGTTCGACGGCGAATCCCAGCCCGGCAATCTCTCCACCCAATTGCCGTACCAGCTGCACCGTAGCCTGCATTGTTCCGCCAGTGGCCAGCAGGTCGTCGACGATAATCACTCGCTGTCCTGGCTTGATCGCGTCGAGATGAATCTCCAGCGCATCGGTCCCGTACTCCAGGTCATAACTGACACGCGCCGTCTTGGCCGGCAGCTTCTTCGGCTTGCGCACCGGCACAAAGCCAGCATTCAGGCGGTACGCCAGTGCAGGCCCGAAGATAAACCCTCGCGCCTCGATCCCCAGCACCAGATCAATATCCTTGCCAATGTAGTTCGACGCCAGAGCATCGATCATCTGAGCAAATCCGGCTTTGTCCTTCAGCAGTGTCGTAATGTCGTAGAACAGGATCCCCTGCTTCGGAAAGTCAGGCACCGTGCGCACAAGGGCTTTCAATGGTTCGCAATTAATCGGAATCGACATGTGTTCTTACCAGGCTCCTTCAATCTCAAATGGCCCGAGCTGCGCGTCTTCGCTCTCTGCCAGTTCATCTTCAATAACTACATCGACGCGGCTACCCCGAGATCCCCTATAGATCGCGATCTTCAATTCAGCCAGCTGCTCCGGATCGCCTGAGGCCACAACCTCTACGTGTCCGTCGTCGGTGTTTCGCACCCAGCCCCGCAAGCCAAGCTCTGCCGCTTCGCGATGTACGAACCAGCGAAACCCTACGCCCTGCACGCGACCTTTGACGAGATAGTGCTGAATCATGAACTTTCAGTGTCGCAGAGCCCGTTGTTACTCTGCAAGGCGAACAAGCCAATCGTGGTGATCCAATCAACGGTTTCCACCGCCAAAAAAAATCAAGCAAAAAAGAGGGCTGAGCCACTTCAACTCTGCCCTCTCCATAAACTCAATCTACGCCCGGCTGATGTATGCGCCTTCGGCAGTATCCACGCGGATCTTCTCGCCCTCGTTGATAAATGGCGGTACCGCAACTACCAGCCCCGTCTCCATCTTCGCAGGCTTCGTCACCGAGGACGCGGTCGCCGACTTGATGCCCGGCTCCGTCTCCATCACGGTCATCTCGACCACTAGGGGAAGCTCGATGCCCACCGCTTTGCCGTCATAATAGCTGACGCTAATGCTCAGGTTCGGAATCAGGTACTCGACCGCATCGCCCAGCGTCTCCCGCTTCAACACGGTCTGCTCAAACGCTTCGTCCATAAAGTAGTAGTCGTCGCCGTCGTTGTACAGAAACTCCATCTTCACTTCATCAACGATGACGCGATCGATGGGATCCGGCGATCGAAAGCGCTCAACGAACATCGCGCCCGTGCGGACGTTGCGAAGCTTTGCCTGGATAAAGGCGCGGAGGTTGCCTGGCGTGCGGTGCTCAACGGAGAAGACAAGGTGCAGGTCGTTGTTGTGCTTGATAATCATGCCCGGGCGCATCTGCGTTGCGGGAATAGACATAGAAAGAAACCCCTGATCTGTGCTGTATTCAGCTGGAAATGAGCTGTGTTGTGACGTTGCAGAAGGCGCACCAGCTTCGCTGCCTTCTGGTGCACAACCCTATGATTGTAGCGCAGCCGACCCTCCGCCTGCCGCTAGTGCCGCCCAAACAGCCGCTTGAAGAAGTGCCCGATACTGTGGGCAATGTCAGTCCCAGAGGGCGGAGCGGGAGGCGGGGGTGCCTGCGCGCGCTCTGTAGCAGATGCTGGATTCGTCTTCGAGGCCTGCGCACCCTTACTCGATGCGGTGCTGGCGCTACTTCCACCTGTACCAGTGCCCTTGCCCGCCCCAGGCACCGTTCCAGAGCTATCGGCAGTGCCGCTTGGGACAGGTGGCTCAGCGTTGTAGCTCAAAGTCGTCGTCACCTGCGCATGTACCACCCCTGGTGGTGCTTGCGGAACCTCAGGCGTCGGTCCAAGCCCTTGGCTTACCGCTGCCGGAAACGGGTGCATGTCGGCAGCCTGTTGTGGCGCAACAACACTGCCTGGTGCCGCCGGTGAAGCCGAAGTCACCCCGGAGTCCGCCACAGAAACCACCGCGTCCGGCGGGCAACCGCAGGGTGAACTCTCGTGATCCACCACTTCCTTCAGGCTCCCATGTTCAAAGAGCAGGTGTTGCCCGCCCCGCACCTCGTAGGTAGCCTCTCCAAACTGGTCGGAAACGCTGAGCGTCGGTGCGCTGCCACCGCGATTGTCAACGCACGTGTCGCCGTTCCTCGTCACCCGAATCTGCAGATCCAACATGCCGGCGGTCAGCATCGCAATTCGCAGGTCTGGTGTCATCACCATGTCGCTCGTCGTCGTCGCCATCTTCACTTCCACGGCCCCGCGATCAAGCGCCAGCAGCAGCGGCTGGCTCCCGCCACTACTCTTGCCCGCCGTCATATGAAGTCCGCTGGTCGCACACACCTTGACTGTGCCCCCGCGCTGCAGCGTCACCTCTGCCGTGTGATCGGTCGCAGTCACGATCGTGCTTCCCACCAGCACCGCCTTACCGTTCGTCACTTCCAACGCGCCTGCTACCTTCGCGTCCTGCACACCCACCGTCCCGATGGGCTGCTGCGCGATCGTGCATACCGCAATGCTCAGTAAGGTCGGAAAAACTAGCCAGCGCTTCATCACAACCCCACCTTACAGATTCAGAAAATTCTTGATGATCTGCTTTCCATGAACAGTCAAAACACTCTCCGGATGGAACTGTACGCCTTCGATCGGCAGTTTGCGGTGCCGCAGCGCCATAATCGTCTCTCCATCAAGCGTTCGCGCCGAGACCTCGAGCTCCTTCGGAAATCCCTCTTCCGCAACTATCAGCGAGTGATACCGCGTGCAGGTCATCGGTGACGGTATGCCGCTGAAGATCGTCTTGCCGTCATGGATCACTTCGCTGGTCTTGCCATGCATCAGCTTCGGCGCCCGCACCACATTGCCTCCAAAGGCCGCGCCAATCGCCTGATGCCCCAGGCACACCCCCAGAATCGGCACTCGCCGCAACATTCCTGGCCGCGCAAAGTGCTTGATCAGCTCGATGCTGATTCCTGCATCCTGCGGTGTGCAAGGCCCCGGAGATATCAGAATACGATCCGGATTCAGCGCCTCAACCTCAGCTGGAGTCAGCTCGTCGTTGCGGCGAATCACCATATCCGCGCCCAGTTCACCCATGTATTGCACAAGGTTGTAGGTGAACGAATCGTAGTTGTCTAAAACGAATACCATAGCAATCCTTCGATTCTACGCTGGCCTCTGAAGCCAGGTTTCAAGGCCATGCTTCATTGGCAGATGTCAGTTGGAGGACGTGGAGAGCTTGATCTATGCCTGTCGCGCCCGCTCGATCGCTCGCACGACTGCTCGCGCCTTATTGCCGCACTCTTCAAACTCTTTCTCTGGCACGGAATCCGCCACGATCCCCGCACCTGCCTGAATATGTCCCTGTTCGCCGTCCATATACAGCGTGCGAATCGCAATGCACGAGTCCAGGTTCCCGCTGAAATCCGCATACAGAATGCTGCCGCCATACACCCCGCGCCGCGCCGGCTCCAACTCTTCAATCACTTCCATCGCGCGAATCTTTGGTGCGCCGCTCAGCGTCCCCGCCGGGAAGCAAGCCTTGAACGCATCGATCGGCTCCAGGTCTTGCCGCAGTCGTCCTTCCAGCGCACTCACCAAATGCATTACGTGGCTGTACCGCTCCACAAACATCAGGTCCTTCACCCGCACACTGCCAAACTCACTCACCCGGCCTACGTCATTGCGGCCCAGGTCAACCAGCATAATGTGCTCGGCAACCTCTTTCTGGTCCGCCCGAAGGTCAGCTTCCATCGCGCGGTCTTCCACCTCATCCGCGCTTCGCGGTCTCGTCCCGGCAATCGGGCGATACTCCACCTCACGCCCATGCACTCGCACCAGCAACTCCGGCGATGACCCCACAATATGCGCTGTCGAACCCGCGTTCTTCGCTTCCTTGTCCAGCCCAAACCGCAAAAAATACATATATGGAGAAGGATTCACGATCCGCAGCGCACGGTACACGTCGAAAGCATCCACCCCCGGCACGCAATCGAACCGCTGCGACAGCACGCACTGAAACACATCGCCCGACGCAATGTACTCCTTTGCCTTGTTCACCGACTTCAGAAACGCAGCCTTCGAGGTCCGCGCTGTCAGCTTCAACTTGCCTTCCGGCTTCTTCTTCTTCTTCTTCACCGGCAGCGCACTCGCCAGTCGCCGTTCCAGTTTGCCCAGCCGCCGCACAGACCGCGCATACGCACCCTCTCGCGCCTCCCGTGTCAGGTCCGCCGTCACCATCAGGTGAATCTCTTTCTTCACATGGTCGAACGCCAGCACCTGGTCGAAGAACATCAGGCAAGCATCCGGAACTCCCAACTCATCCTTAGCCGTCGCGGGCAGCTTCTCAATCTGTCGCACCACATCGTACGAGAAGAACCCCACCGCCCCAGCCGTAAACGGAGGCAGCCCCGCCAGCCGCGCCGGCGTATGCCCACTCAGCGCCTTCTTCAGCTCTTCAAAGATGTCTCCCGTAAAGCTCCGTCGCCGTCGCCCCTCCTCCACCGTGATCTGCTCACCGCGCGAGACCATCTTCTTGTACGGCTGAATCCCGATAAACGTATACCGTCCCACATGTTCGCCGCCCTCGACCGACTCCAGCAGAAATGCCTCCGGCTCCTCCGCCGCAATCCGCAGAAACGCCGACACTGGCGTCTCCAGATCTGCCGTTACCGTCCGGTACACCGGAACCAGGGTGTGCTTCCGACTCAACTTCTGAAACTCACCCGCAGAGGGCAGGGCATTCGTTCGCGCTTGGGCCATGATGCTCTCCATCATAAATTGCGTCCTTATACCCACCCGCCATCCCTACAACTTTCGGCCCTTGCTCCTACTCTTCGCATCGGCCTATACTCCACTCGCTTATGTGGATGCCCTCAGCACTTACGGCTGAAATTGTCCTGACTCACCAGCCCAACCCTCAAGAAACCGGCCAAACTTTCGTGTCAAGCCCCCATCAGCCAAAATTCACCTGCTTTGATCGCTCAACTAACACAAACATAAGACCTTACGAACCAAAAGAAAACTGCGGAAAAATGACTGTTAGTTCCACTCAGTCCGCTAAAATAGAACTAGAAGCAAAAAACAAGCCTCCCGCCCACCAGCCGGAGGCTTTCCCTTTTAGAATCTAATATTTAGCTATAAATCCTTTGTTTCTAATATCTTAGCGGGCCATGTTTTTCTATAGTGTTGCAAATAAATAACTTAGGTGTGGGTATCCCCCCAGGGGGGTACCCACCGCAACATCAAGAGTTCGGTACTGTTTGCATCGAAGTTTATAGCCAGGCTTTTAGGCAGCATTCTGCGCCAGGAAGAAGTAGCCCATGTCCACGGAATCATTGATACCAGTAAAGGAACAGCGAGACCCAGAAACAACCACTCTCACCATCGAGCAGGAGACCAACCCCTGGGAAGCTCAGGCCTCTCGATTCGACTTCGCCGCCAGAAAACTCAATCTCGACCCTGGCCTTTGGAAAGTCCTCCGCTACCCTACCCGCGAAGTCATCGTTCACTTTCCCGTCGGCTTGGACGATGGCTCTGTCGAGGTCTTCACCGGCTACCGCGTCCAGCACTCCATCGCGCGAGGCCCGGGCAAGGGTGGCATCCGCTACGCGCCCGACGTCTCCCTCGACGAAGTCCGCGCCCTCGCCAGTTGGATGACCTGGAAGTGCGCCGTCGTCAACATCCCCTTCGGCGGAGCCAAAGGGGGAGTCATCTGCGACCCCAAAAAAATGTCCCAGGGAGAACTTGAGCGCATGACGCGCCGCTACACCGCCGAACTGATCGAGTTCATCGGCCCAGAAAAGGACGTCCCCGCCCCCGATGTGGGCACAGATGAGCAGACCATGGCCTGGATCATGGACACCTACTCGATGCACATGCGTCAGACCGTCACCTCCGTCGTCACCGGCAAGCCCGTCAATATAGGCGGCTCCCGTGGCCGTCGCGAGGCCACCGGCCGCGGCGTCTCCGTCGTATGTGATCAGGCCATCAAGTACCTCGATATGTCCATCGATGGCTGCCGCGTCATCGTGCAGGGCTTCGGCAACGTTGGCTCGAACTCTGCCAAAATCCTCGCCGAGAAGGGCTACACCATCATCGGCATCGCCGAGTACGATGGCGGCCTCTTCAACAGCAAGGGCATCAACATCCCCGACCTCCTCGCCCACCGCAAAGCTGCCGGCACCATCAACGGATTTCCAGGAGCAGAGGCCGTCGACAAGGACGACCTACTCACCTATCCCTGCGAAATCCTCATCCCGGCCGCAACCGAGAACGTCATCACCAGCCGAAACGCCGATCGTATCCGCTGCCGCATCCTCTGCGAAGGTGCCAACGGTCCCACCACCACCGTCGCCGACGAAATCCTCGCCGACAAACGAGTCTTCATCATCCCTGACATCCTCGCCAACGCGGGAGGCGTCACTACCAGTTACTTCGAATGGGTGCAGGATCGTATGGGCTACTTCTGGACCGAAGCTGAAGTGAACCACCGCCTCGACACCATCATGTCGGAGAGCTTCAAAGATGTAGTCAACTACGCCAAAACGCACTCCGTCAACAACCGCATCGCCGCCTACATGCTCGCAATCGATCGCGTCGCATACACCACGAAGCAGCGCGGTTTCTATGCCTGATCAGGTTAGGTTTCAGGAGAGAGGCAGCCGAAAGGCTGCCTCTCTCTCTTGAAAGCGTCTCGCCTACTCCCCGACCGTGACCTGTACCTTTTGCGAGGTTGTCGCCTGCGTCACACCGTTCGACGTGCCAGTCACCTTGATGGTGTAAGTTCCGGGCTTCGTCCCCAGGTCAGTGCAGGCTCCGCATCCAGTCATTGCGATAAATCCGCACATCGCAATCAATGTCAGCAGCCCTTTCATCGCACGGCGGCGCTTCGGTAGGAAGAGCATCACCAGGCCCGCAAGCACCGGAGCACCAAGCGGCAGTGATGAGGTCTGGCTGTAACCTGCGGACGAGCCGCACGCGCGTGGAGCCAGCGTACTCAACTGGAGCGTCGTAGTCCCGCCGCCAGCAGGAATCGTACTGCTCGCGAAATTGCACGTCGCCTCACTGGGTAAATCGCTGCATCCGAGCTGTACTGCTTGATTGAAGCCATTCATCGGAGAGACTTTTACCAGCACACTGGCTGTCTTGCCGGTTGCGATAGAGATCGAACCCACGTCGATCGTAAAGCTGGCTGTCGTGGGGAGAGATCCTGCGTTGACGACCTGAGAAAACACGGCCGATACAGTCGCGGACGATGATCCATCGCCGCTATAGCTCGCCGTAATATTGTGTGTTCCGACCGCCAGTGATGAGGTTGCGAGACTTGCAACGCCGGAACTACTAAGCATCGCCGTTCCAATCACAGACGTTCCGTCCATAAAGGTTACAGCTCCGGCTGGAACCGCATAGCTGCCATGGATCGTTGCGGTAAATACAACGCTCTGCCCTGATGGCGATGGGTTCAGAGAACTAGCAACGTTGGCGGTTGTTGTATCCGGCAGAACAGTGACACTCACCGCGTTCGACGTCGACCCCGAATGGGTCGTGTCACCGGAGTAAGTCGCTGTCAGCACGTGTGTCCCAACTGCAAAGCCTCTGCCCGAAGAAGCAGGGCAGCTTATCATCTGCGTCACAGGGATAACGCAGATGTTCACGGACCCGTCGTAGAACGTGATCGTTCCGTTCAGCGCGCTGTTGTCGCTCGCAGTCACCTGAGCATATCCGTTGATAGTCTGTCCGTAGTAGATCGTAGCCGGAGTCGTAATGGTCAGCACCACGGAACTCGAAAGCCCAGTTACTGAGTGCGATCCACTTAGCGATGCCGCGCCATAGACACTGTCGCCGCTGTACTGCGCCGTCAACACATGTGTCCCGATCGGAGTCGTTCCAGGCGCTGTAATAGCCGCAACTCCTGTCGTCACAGGTACTGTTCCCAGCGTCACACCGTCCACTGCGAAGGTCACCATTCCGGTTGCCGCTGGACCACTGTTCAGCGGCTTCACCGACGCCGTGATTGTGTAGCTCTGGCCGTACGCCGTCGCGCTCGGCGCCGCCGTCAGGATCCCACCAACCGCTTTCCCGTTCAGCGTGTTCAGCAGTACAGTGACACCGCCGGTACTGAGACCTTGGTTCATCGCTAACGCACCTTGAGTGATCGCGGGGTTCGACAGCGCAGACCCGCCGTTCGCAACCACCAGGTCCGTCGCGCCGTCTGTATTCACATCGCCGACAGAGATTGCATTGATCCCCATACCTGCCAACAGGTGCTGCTCGGCGCCGAAGCTGCGGTTGCCCTGATTGCGCTGAACGCTCACTACATAGCCATCGCTCATTACCAGGTCGAGTTGCCCATCACCATCAAGGTCCACCGCCGCTACTTGGTAGTAGTTGCGCGACGGCGTCAGAATCACAGGCGCATCAAACGTTCCATCCCCTTTGCCATACCAGATGTAAACACTGTTGCTCAATGCTGCGATCGGATGAGCATGGTCGGCGCTCGCATTGTCGAACGCCACAACCAAATCGCCGTTCCCATCCCCGTCGAGATCCGCAATCGTTACTGCTTCGGCAGCAAGCCCTGTCAGGCCATGCGCACCCTGGAGGATACCCGCCTGCGCAAACAAGCCATTGCCCCCATTCAAATACACCGTCCATGTAGTGCCACTTTGATACACCAGATCAGCTTTGCCATCATGATTCAGGTCGCCGCTTGCAACGAGGTTTGTCCCGTTCGCAGTCAGGTCGTTCTGAGTGAACCCACCACTCGTCTGCCCAAATAACACATGATCGCCAATCGCATCCACGTTTGCGAGATCGGTCACTCCATCGCCGTTCAGATCGGCGGAAATGCTCGTCCCAAAGAAGCTGCCATTCAGCGGAGTCACAGCGCCAAAGGTGCCGTTCCCATTACCGTACTGAACGGAGAGTCCCGCACCAGAAGCAGCGAGATTTGAGCCATTCTGTGTGATCGCCAGGTCGAGTTTCCCATCGCCATTGAAGTCGCCAGTCACGATATGCCCGCTTAGCACAGGATTGCCCGTCAGCGCGGTTGTCGGCGCAGATAGCAGCGTAAAGGTGCCATCCCCATTTCCGCGCAGTAACTGCGCTTGGGTAGCAGCAACGCTTACCACCGCATCCAGATATCCCGAAATGGTGAAGACTCCAAGCGCACCAGATAGGGCCGGCTTGCCGGCGCTGAAGGCACGTGATGACTTCAGGCTGCCATCCGCGTTGCCGAACAGTATCGCGATCCCCTCTGGCGAGTCGACCGCGATATCCGGCACTCCGTCACTGTTGAAGTCCGCCATCACAAAGCTCGTCCGTCCAGGTCCGCAGTTGTAAATACCCTGCAACGTCAAGCTCAGGTCGGTCTGGCTCTTCAGAACACTCATGCCCGAGGGGGTTTCCGTATAGAGCCGGTGCGAAGGCCCATTGCTCGCCATCACGTCCGTGACGGCAACTAGATGCCCACCGAATCCGGTGATTCCGTCAAAGCCGCCACTTCCACCCTCCGAAATAGTTGCGAAGCTTCCATCCGGAAAACCGTGCAGAATATCTAGATGTCCGTTCGCGCCTTCGATCAGCAAATCAGGGTGTCCATCCGCGTCCACGTCATGCAGCAGCATACTCTGCACGCCACTTACCCCTCTATAGCGTGTCGGAGTCTGCAGTATCCCATTCGCCGAACCGAGAAAGACATCGATAGCCCCGCCGGTGATTCCTTGAATAACCAAGTCCGTGTGGCCGTCACTGTCCAGGTCGGCAGTTGCCATTGGCCCAGCACCGTCCGCGAGCCTTATGCCCACAAGCCTCACCAGAGTTCCGCTGCTGTCTGCGGTTAATTCAAATAGCGCAGAGTTCGCAACATCTTCCACGAGTAAGTCCAGATAACCGGTGTCGTGCAGGCGTGCGCCCATCAGATAGCTGAGTTGCGGCGTGTTGGTGCCAATCTGCGCAAACGTCCCAAGCCCGACCGGCGCGGCAAAAGTTCCGTCTCCGTTACCCTTTGCAAGAAACACCTTGCCCTGCCCCAAGACAGACCAGACCCACTCCAGATCGGGGCTACCGTCCTGGTCGAAGTCCGCCACTGCAACGGAGGAACCGGCGGTCGGGATGGTTTGACCGACGGTGAAGGTTCCGTCGCCATTCCCGAGCAGTATGTGGGTCGTGGAAGCGGTGGCGGTTGCGCCGTAGTCGGTATAGATGAGATCGGCTTTGCCGTCGCCGTTCACGTCCGCCGTCGCAATGCTTGCGGGCCAGCTTCCGGTAGGAATCACGGTCGGCTGCTGAAACTGGGATTGTGTTGATGAAGTGATCGAAGCAGCCATTGGAATCGCGCCGAGGGCGATAAAGGCGAGCGATTTGAGGGTCAGGCTTCGAATCGACATGAGGAACACTCTGCTTCCATTTCCGTGACGTCTTCTATATCGGCAGTACTGATCGGAAAGAGAGTAAGTGTTGATAAATAATGGCTTAGCGTATAAATGATGCAGATCTATCGCTTCCGTACTTCAAAGTAGCAGTCAGCATGTTGTTCGTTGATTACCCGAAGGTGTCAGAATGCCCCCACGAAAGCTCCACTTTTCCTGAAATGGCATCAATTTTCCAAATAGCGGGCATTGAAGTGCCTAGTTGCGGACTAACCTGTTGGGCCTCATTCGGAAGCGTGAATAGCGCTCCACAATTCGGGGTTTACACAGTGTTCGGCTTCGATGTGGCAGAATGCTAATGTCTGCTCGACGCTCCTGCGTCCTGCCTATCACTTTTTGTTGAGCCAATGAACCTGCCCAACTCCATTACGATGAGCCGCATCGCCAGCGTGCCTTTACTCATTTGGATACTCTCGCCCGCTTTCCCATGGCACGGAGCCCGGGGGATGCACGGCGAGCAGGAGATTGCTGCATCTCTGCTCTTTATTCTCGCCAGCATCACCGACGGACTGGATGGCTACCTTGCCCGCCGTCGCAAGCAGATCACAACCATGGGCATGCTGCTCGATCCGCTGGCAGACAAATTGATGGTCAGCGCGGCTTTTATCATCCTGGTTGGCTACAACCCCCGCATCGTCCCGCCTTGGATTGCTGTCCTGGTTATTGGCCGTGAGTTTCTCGTCTCTGGCCTCCGCTCCATCGCCTCTTCCGAGGGCTTCACCATCGAGGCCAGCGAACTTGGCAAGCTGAAGACCGTCATACAGATCGTCTCCGTTGTTGCCGCAATTCTCGCCCACCGTTGGGATTATTGGAACTGGTTCGGATTCATCATCGGAGTGCACCTGATCGCTGTGACAGCGATCTACTGGATGACCATCGTTTCCATCATTTCGGCGGTCGATTATTTTGTAGGTTTCTGGAAGAAGATCGATCACGCCTCCGACACCAGCAGGAAGCGCCGCAGCTTCGTTCTGAGTCGCAAGGAGAAGCCGGCGCCCCCTACAGAGCGCACTTCTCATATCTCTTGAGGCTGGATACTTCGTCAGGCTCGGCCAGGGTCTCTGCAGTAAGGATCGTTATTGCAGGATGGGGACACCACCCAGGTGAGAGGAGATGCGTGCCTTCCATTCTGCTGGCCCGGTGGTGTGGACGCTGGTGCCTTTGGAGTCTACGGCGACGGTGACGGGCATGTCCTTGACGTCGAACTCGTAGATGGCTTCCATGCCGAGGTCTTCGAAGGCGAGGACACGGCTACTCTTGATGGCCTTGGAGACGAGGTAGGCTGCGCCTCCAACAGCCATGAGATAGACGGCCTGGTTGTCTCGGATGGCCTCGATGGCAGCGGGACCGCGCTCGGCCTTGCCGATCATGCCGAGCAGTCCGGTCTCTTCGAGCATCTGGCGGGTGAACTTGTCCATGCGCGTGGCTGTCGTTGGGCCTGCTGGCCCTACGGCTTCGTCGCGGACCGCGTCGACTGGCCCGACGTAGTAGATGAAGCGTCCGGTGAAGTCTACGGGGAGCTTCTCGCTGCGGGTGAGCATGTCGGTCATACGCTTGTGGGCAGCGTCGCGTCCGGTGAGGAGTTTGCCGGAGAGCAGGACGACTTCTCCGGGCTTCCAGGACTTCACGTCCTCACGGGTGACTGTGTTGAGGTCGACGCGGCGGGCAGAACTGACGTCGTAAGTCAGCTTGGGCCAGGCGTCGAGCGGCGGTGGTTCGAGCATGACCGGGCCTGAGCCGTTGAGGTGGAAGTGGGCGTGGCGCGTGGCGGCGCAGTTGGGGATCATCGCCACGGGCAGGTTTGCCGCGTGTGTTGGGTAGTCGAGGATCTTGATGTCGAGGACGGTGGTGAGACCGCCGAGGCCTTGTGCGCCGATGCCTAGCTGGTTGACCTTCTCGCAGAGCTCGATGCGGAGTTCTTCGAGCTTGTTCTTTGGGCCTCGCTGCTTGAGTTCCTGCATGTCAATGGGGTCCATCAGGGACTGCTTGGCGAGGAGCATTGCTTTTTCGGCTGTTCCGCCGATGCCGATGCCGAGCATGCCGGGAGGACACCAGCCGGCGCCCATGGTGGGGACGGTCTTGAGGACCCAGTCGACGATGGAGTCGGAGGGGTTGAGCATGACGAACTTGGACTTGGCTTCGGAGCCGCCGCCTTTGGCTGCGACGATGACGTCCACTTCGCCGCCTTTGACGAGGGCGACTTCGACGACGGAGGGGGTGTTGTCGACGGTGTTCTTGCGGGAGAAGGCGGGGTCGGCGAGGATGGAGCCGCGGAGCTTGTTGTCGGGGTCGAGGTAGGCTTTGCGGACTCCGGCGTCGCACATTTGTTGGAGATCGAGGGTGGCGGGGCCTCCGTTGGGGCCTTCCCAGCGGACGTCCATGCCTACCTTGAGGAAGATGGTGACGATTCCGGTGTCCTGGCAGATGGGGCGGTGGCCTTCGGCGCACATGCGCGAGTTGATGAGGATCTGCGCCATGGCGTCTTTGGCGGCAGGGGACTCTTCCAATTCGTAGGCGCGTGCCAGGTTGGTGATGTAGTCGAGAGGGTGGTAGTAGCTGATGTATTGGAGCGCGTCGGCTACGGACTGGATGAGGTCGTCTTGTTTGATGATGGCCATCGGGATCGCTGATTTCTCCGTTTTGATTCTAGAGCTTTGGAGAAACCCATGTTCGATGGGCGTGAAACTGCTGTTCGATTAGCGCACTTTGGGGGGAGCCCCCCTGGGGTATACCCCAGGATAAGTCTATTTATTACAATGACATAGCAAAACTGTAGCCGCTAAGATGTGGAAAACAAATGGGTTACGGCTAAATATTAGATTCTAAAAGGGAAAGCCTCCGTGCTGATAGGCAGGAGGCTTTGTCTTTGATCTTCTAGTTCTATTCTACCGGATTGATAGTAACTACCAGTCACTTTCAGGCAAGTTTCTTTGGTAGCGTAAGAGCTTATTTTTGTGTGGTTTAGGGTGATGTTGGAGCGGAAGATTCGGTGCTGGGGGCTTGACAGGAAACTTGAACGCTTCAGGTTGACACTTACTGCCAAGTCCGCGTTGTCCGCAAAGGCTTAACCTGTCATCTCAGTATGTGTTGCTTGTTTTCCAAGGCCCCAGAGCAGTTCGAGGTGTCATATGGCGATTGCACGTTTTGAAACCGATTCACTTGGCCCAATCGAAGTTCCTGCTGATGCGTTGTACGGCGCACAGACGACGCGGGCGGTAGCGAATTTTCCGATCAGCGGGTTGCGGGCGAGTCCGTTTTTGATTCGGGCGTTGGGGATGGTGAAGCGGGCGGCTGCGGAGACGAATCAGGAGTTGGGGTTGATCACGCCGGAGCAGGGCGGTGCGATCGTGCAGGCGGCGCAAGAGGTGATCGAAGGGAAGCTGGATGGGGAGTTTGTAGTGGATGTGTTTCAGGCGGGGGCGGGGGTGAGCCTGCACATGAACGCCAATGAGGTGATTGCGAATCGGGCGGGGCAGCTTCTGGGTGAGGGGTTGGGGACTTATGCGAAGGTGCATCCGAACGACCATGTGAACTATGGGCAGTCGACGAACGATGTTTTCCCGACGGCTATGCGGCTGAGTGCGCTGTTGGCGCTGGAGGATTTATATCCGGTACTGGATGGATTGGCGGGTGCTTTTGAGGCGAAGGCGGAGGAGTTTCGCGAGGTACTGAAGGCGGGGCGCACGCATATGCAGGACGCGGTGCCGATTACGCTGGGGCAGGAGTTTGCGGCATATGCGGTGGCGGTGCGTAAAGGGGCTGAGGCGGTAGCGCGGGGGGCGGAGGGGGTGCGGGAGTTGGGGCTGGGTGGGTCGGCCGTGGGGACCGGGCTGAATACGCATCCGGCGTACAAGGTGAAAGCGGTGGCGCGGCTGGCGGCGATCTCCGGCGTTGCGCTGCATCCTGCGGACGATCTGCGTTGGGCGATGCAGTCGTGCGGTTGCATGGCGGAGGTTTCAGGTACGTTGCGCGGGCTGGCGTTGGAGATGGTGCGGATCTCAAACGATCTGCGGCTGCTGTCGTCGGGGCCGAATACGGGGTTCAACGAGATTCATCTGCCGAGCTTGCAGCCGGGGTCGAGCATTATGCCGGGGAAGGTGAATCCGGTGCTGGCGGAGTTGACGGCGATGGTGGCGTTCCAGGTGGTGGGTAATGATGCTGCGGTGGCGATGGCGGTGCAGGCTGGGCAACTGGAACTGAATGTGATGATGCCGACTATGGCGCACAATGTGCTGCAGTCGATTACGATTCTGACGAATACGCTGCGGGAGCTGGACCACCGGTGCGTGCGTGGCATCACGGTGAACCGGGAGCGGTGCGATTATTTTGCGGGCAGCACGATTGCGCTGGCTACGGCGCTGAATCCTGTTATCGGGTATGCAAAGGCGGCGGGGTTGGTGAAGGAGTCGGTGGCGACGGGGCGGAGCATTGTTGAGTTGGCCCGGGAGCAGGGACTGATGAGCGAGGAGCAGATTCGCAAGGTGCTGGACCCGAAGACGATGACGGAGCCGCATGTATGAAAGCGCACGGTCCAAATGAAAACGACCGAACCCTGAGGGGATCCGGTCGTTTTGTGTGCAGCTTGTTTTTCTTTACTTGATTTTGCCGAAGCGGTAGACGATACCTGCGTTGACGCCGAGGTTGTTCTGGATGCTTCCGTTGCTTTTTCCAGTGTTGAGGTCGATGCCATTGAAGGTGGTTCCGACGTAGGTGGGGGTGAGCCGGAACGCCAGGTTGGGGTAGAAGTTGTAATCGAAGTTGACGCCGGCGGAGAAGACGGGGCGACTCGAGGTTGCCCACATGCCGAGTTTGGTGGCGGAGATACCCTTGGACCCGCCGTCGAAGTTACCGAGCGAGTAGCCGGCGAGGACGTGGCCGCTGATGGCCGTCTTCTGCTTGGCGTAGAAGCGGTAGCTGGGGCCTCCCATGAAGGTGTACTCGGTGATCAGGGGGTTGGCGATGTTGTAGATGGTGTTGCCAACCTTGGCGTTGCCGTAGCCTCCGCGGATGTCTGCGACGATGCCGAACTTTTGATTGAGGTAGTAGGTGCCGCTGGTGGCCCAGGTGACTTCTGCGTTGCGCTGGAGGTACTCTCCTGAGCGGAAACGCAGGAATCCGCCGCCGCCGAAGACCTCATAGCGGTGGGAGTAGGTCTCCTGTACGGTACGGATGACGCGGGCCTGCCGGTTTGCGTTGGACTCCCGTCGGGAGCGGCGGGTCATCTGCGCGTCTGCGGAGGTGATGCCAAAGGTGAATGCTGCCAAAAGAACTAATACTGCCAAACGATACACACTCGACCTGAAACCAGACATCAACGATTACTCCTGCATAAGCTTCATTTGCTATTGTCGTACCGAAGGCATGTAAACCTGTTTGACGGCAGACCAGCCTTTATTAGAACACCGCCACTGCTGTCTGTGGCGGTTACCTTAGCAAGGAGACGGTCACAATGGCGAAAAAAGACGGCGGCGGCGGGTTCGGGAAGGTCTTTCTGGGAATTATTCTCGGCATTCTTGCAGTAGGGGCAGTGGTGTTTCTGGAACTGCGGTTCGGAACTCTTCCGGTCGCGGTGGCGGACCAGGCGTTTCCGATGGAGAAGCTGATTGTGAAAGTGCCGATGCAGGCCCGGATTGACAAGGAACTGAAGACGCCACCTTTTGGTACCAGCGAGGATGCGTTCGAGGCTGGAGCCCATGTATATCGCGCAGAGTGCGCGAGCTGCCATGGCACGCCCGGGCACGATGTGGCGTTCGCGAACCACATGTATCCGAGTGCGCCGCAGCTGTGGCGCAGGCACGGGAAGTCGAGCGTGGTTGGCGTGAGCGATGACGAGGCCGGGGAGACATACTGGAAGGTCGCAAACGGGATACGGCTGACGGGCATGCCTTCTTACAGCCATGTGCTCTCGGATACCGAGATGTGGCAGGTGAGCCTGCTGCTGAAGAATGCTGACAAAGAGTTGCCGACTCCGGTAACTCAGATTCTGACTGCACCTGTGCAGTAGCGAACGGCGAATTAAGCGAAGAAGCGGTCGTGACCAATGTGCTGGTCGCGGCCGCTTTTGCTTTGGTGGGCTGGTTCTAGTGGAGCGAGTAGGAGATGCCAGTGACGAATTGGTAGCTGTTGTGCTTGAAGCCGAGCGGGGGATTGTTCAAGTAGTTGTCCGTAGTGGAGAAGCTGGCGCTGAAGCGGTGGTAGACGGGCAAAATGATGCCTGCGCCGAAGTTGGCTGAGTAGGCATTGGAGTTGTTGAAGGCAGGGAGGTAGTTGGCGTATTCGGTGAAGACGATCTTCATGGGGAGATTGCGTAGGTAGTTCTCCCCGATGGTTGCGCCGATGAGGTTCTGGTCATTGGTTGAGTCCTGGAAGTACTGCTTCGCGTAGTGGATGTCGCCCTTTATGTCGAACACCTGGACGGGGGTGGAGATGACTGTCCAGCCGAAACCGCCACCGAAGAGCTCCTGCAGTTTGAGGCCCTGGGAGTAGTTGTGATCGAACGCAACGATGCCCAGAGCGTAGAAGCTGGAGGATAAGTACTGATCGCGCTCGGCGTCAGTGTGGAAGATGTTGGTTTTGATGACCATGTCGGGAGACGGAGGGGTCGTCTGGGGGATGACCGGCTGGGTGAACTTGCCGTAGGTCTCGAAGAGATTGAAGCTGGTCCGGTTGCGTCTGGGGAGATAGGTGACGGTGGGGATGGCGCGCAGGAGGGAGATACCGGTTGTGAAGGTGGAGCCATTCTGGGTGGACTCCACAAAGGTTGCGCCAGCGGTGATGTTGCCGTTCCATCCGTGGAAGAAGCCGGGGCTGCTGTGAAGCTCTTTCTCATAGGTTGGGGCGTCGATGATGAAGGCCAGGTCCTTGACCGGCACGGTTTCGACCGGGGCTGTGGACCTGGATACCTTGATGGCATTGTCGCCGTACTCGATGGTTCCGGGCTGAACTCCCTGTTTGGTGACGGGAGTGTCTTTGCGTAGGACGGCGTAGCTTCCGCTGGTTCGGATTTCCTTGATTTTGGCGAGGGGGATGGTGATCTCACCGACCATGTCGCTTTTGAAGACGATGGAGTCGCCGACGCCTCGCTCCACGGTTCCGGTGAGCTCGTTGCCGTTGGTGAAGATGATCATGTCCGGGGCGGGCTTGGCGTCGGTGGCCTGGGGTTCCGCGGCGACTGCTGTGGCAAGAGAGGTGAGGAGAATCAGGCAGATAGTGAGGAAGTGCGGGATGGTTGGATGGATTTTTGGCCGGATGAGCGAGATCATGGCGGTCTCCAGAGGGATGATATTTGGATGAGTACCTGGCCCGGGGGAGAGGCATGGTTATCGAGTAAACCACTGCAAATAGGATGCATATTTTGCTCATGGGGTGTCCCGATGGGCAGCGTGGGGTCTGATAGCGTAGCCTGATAGAGAGGAAACGAAGCTATATGCACCCTGTTGTTCGAGCTCTGGGGAAGGTATTGCGTCTGGTAGGAATTTCGAGTCCGGAGGACTCTGAAGTGAAGCGAGACGAAGTTGGCGGGCCACCCTCGTGGCGCAATGCCAAACGGCCAGCGTCGTCTGACGACGATAAATTAGAGAAATAGCACTAAAGCTGTCGCAACTCCAAGGGTGATGGGGAGCGGGTGCGGGGCTTTGATGAGGCTGGATAACTGCTGAATTAAAGCAATTTAGCGGCTTCGTACAAGCCTTGGGGGGCTTGCACAAAAAGCGTGGCAAGAAGAATGAGAATTCTGTGAACTTTTTGTTGCCAATCGTCTACTGAGAGGCTTACTATCCGTTTCGCGTTAGGTCAGGTTCGCTAATCGCGCATTTGACCAACCGAATCATTCAGAATGATTTTTTTCCGAACAAATCTGTCATGAGTAGCACCACAACTACCTGATGGGGTGGTTACACCCTTCAGCGCGCTTTGGAAGGTAAAAAGACATGGCATGGTACGCCTATTGCATTGCAGAAAGACAAGCCTTTCCGGAACTTTGCCGGCACCGTCGTCCAATGCCCCTCGCTGGAGTCTCCGGACTCTTCGGTAATCAGACGTTTCTCTTCCCCGCAAGTGATTTGGCCATTATCGTTTCAGAACATAGTCCGGAAGACAGCGCCCGGATGGATCAACAGGCAGCCAAAGACCACGCTCGCGTGATTGCCGACTGCTTCAAGCACTCCACTGTACTGCCGTTTCGCTTTGGTACGACTTTTCAGGACGATGATGCTCTGCGACGCTCTGTCCGGTCCAATCAGCGTCACTTCATGGCCAATGTCGAGCGTCTTCGCGGTAAGGCTGAGATGCATCTGAAGGTGCTGGTGGATGATACCTGCCCTGGCAACTCTGCACGCAATATGACCGTGGGTCAGGAGTACCTGACCAGCCTGCGGGAGAGCGCAAGCCGGCAACGGGAACGCCAGTCCAAGGCGCGTGCATTGTCTGTCCAGATGCATCGCATGTTTCTGCCTCTTGCGGAAGAGATCACCTGCAAGCGGATGGAATCCGGCAAGATGCTTCTCGATATTGCTCACCTGATCGACAATAAGACGGTGGAGCGTTACCAGAACAAGTATTCCTCGGCGACGCAGGAGCTAAAGGAGTGCCGGATGCAGCTCTCCGGTCCCTGGCCTCCGTATCACTTTGTGCACCGTTCGGGTTCCCATCCGCACTCTGCCTAAGCTTAGCCCGCACTAAGAATCAACACTGCCCGCTTCCCTTTACCTGCATCGATTCGATGCAGGTAAAGGGAAGCGGGCTTTTCCTGCTGCGAACGACGTCATCCGTGCCTTTGACTCGCGTTCCTTCATTTGTTGGCGAAATACAGATGGATTCGTGATCCGGACTACCTTTGCGGGCGGGTGGGCATCGCACCTACTAGTAGTGGCGTGCCTGAAGTGAGTAGATCGCTGCCGTAAGCCAATGTCAGTCATTGAAGGTCAAGGAGAACGTGAATGGAAGTTAGTTTGAAGTTTTTTGCAGGCAAGACCTTAGCCGCCCTGTTGTGCACTGGAATAATCGCCGGCTGTGTTCCATCGCTGGTTGCACAGGAACCGAATCCAACGGCGCAGACGAATCCTGATTCGAACGCAATCACGCAGAAAGATGGAATTTACCTCTATCGCGTGCAGGTAGTTCAACGGGATCTGGATGCGGTGAACTACCTGCATCGTAGCGGTTCAACCCGGATCGGCTTCAAGGGCACGACACTGCTGCCAGGCGCGAAGGGTGAGGCGAAGGTGGAGAGCGAACGCGGAGGAATCACCATCAATGCCCGATTTGAGGGACTTCCCCCGGCCAACGGCTTTGGGCCGGAGTACCTGACGTACGTGCTGTGGGCGATCAGTTCGGATGGACGCCCTGCCAACCTTGGCGAAGTGTTACCGGCAGGCACAAAGAATGACATTACGGTGACGACGGCGTTGCAGTCGTTCGGATTGATTGTTACGGCGGAGCCTTACTATTCGGTGTCTCAGCCGAGCGATGTGGTGGTGATGCAGAACGTGATTCTCGACGACAAGACTACTGGTGTGTTGGAGAAGGTAAACGCGCATTACGCACTGCTGCCGCGTGGAGCCTATGCGCAGACTGAGGGCTCAAAGACGGTTGCCAATCCGGTTACGCGCAACGAGAAGTCCCCGCTGGAACTGTACGAGGCCTACAACGCCGTGCGCATCGCCTCCGATACTGGTGCGAACAAGTATGCCGCGGACATCATGCAGGAAGCGCAGTTGGACCTTAAGAACGCCTCTGAGATGGACGCCAATAAGAAGTCCGACAAGAAGATGGTGATCACCTATGCGCGGCAGGCGGTCCAGAGGGCTGAGGATGCCCGTATCGTCACACTGCGCAAGCAGGCCGCCGAGCGTCAACTGAATGCAGAGATGGCCAAGCGACTGGCCGAGCAGCAGGCGCATGAGTCGCAGCTTGCAGCGGAGCGGGCACAGACGGATGCCGCAAAGGCTCAGGCCGCCAAGGCGCAGGCTGATGCAGATCGCGCCAGCGCCGAAGCAGCTCGCGCCCGCGCTGAAGCCGAGGCGGCAGAGGCTCACGCCCGCGCTGCAGAAGCGAACAAGAACGCCCAGGATGCGAATGCGATTCGCGAGAAGCTCCGTGCTCAGTTGAACAGCGTGCTGACGACGAGCGAGACGGCGCGTGGCCTGATTGTGAACATGTCGGATGTGTTATTCGATACGGCCAAGTACACGCTGAAGGGCGATACGAAGGTAAGTCTGGCCAAGGTGTCGGGTATTCTCCAGGCCTATCCGGGCTTGAAGCTGCAGGTTGAGGGCTACACCGACATTGTTGGCAGTGACGAGTACAACCAGAAGCTTTCGGAGAATCGTGCTGGAGCGGTACGGGACTTCCTCGTCACGCAGGGCGTGCAGATGAACAGTATTTCTGCCGCCGGGTATGGCAAACGCGACCCAGTGGCAGATAATTCGACCAAAGCTGGACGTGCACAGAATCGCAGGGTGCAGTTGGTTGTTTCGGGTGACGCGATTGGTGTTCATCAGAGCGGGCCGGAAGAGACGCCTGCACCTACGCAGTAATCGCAGGCCGGGGACCTAGCAAAGCAGAAAGAGAAGGGCCTCTCGAGGTTAGCGAGCGGCCCTTCTCTTTTTGATTGCAAAGTATTTGGTGAGCGGACAGACGTTAGGGTCGCTCGCCGGCGATGGTGCAGCTGCGCCAGTTGCGGAGGTCTAGAGGTGGATTGTCCAGCCAAGCTCAGCGAGCTTTTCCTCTATGTCGGCGAGCGCGTTCTCAAGCGCTGAGCGCCGGTGGGGGCTGGAGGTCCGCTCTGAGAGAATCCGCTCGCGCTGGAGTTCCAGCGATTGCCTCTTCCGCTTCCGTTCGGCGTCTTCGGCTTGCGTGTTTGCGGCAGCAGGACGTGGTGCGGCGTCTTCGGCGTGCTGTTGTTCGACGGATTTGTTTTCCGATCCTTGAGACATGCCACGATTTTACTCTGAAGATGGTGAAAACACTTATTTTGAGACAGAAGTGTGCGGACATGCGTCCATAACGTATGAGGGAAATTGTGTAGATTTTCCGTCAAGGAGAACGTTTGTAGCGTTCGTGAGTGCACGGATCCTGTGCTGTCGGAGGGGCAGGCTGCAGGTTGTCGAGCATGTGACGCGATCTGGCGCGCCGAGATGCAACAATGATGTATCCGCAATTTGAAGCTAAGGTTTAGCGCTGGTCGGGAACGAGTCGGCCGCGAGGGAGAAAGAGTACAGAGATGTGGATTGTTCGACTTGCGCTGCGGCGGCCGTACACATTTGTCGTCATGTCTGTACTGATCCTGGTTCTTGGCATCGTCAGCATCGAGACGACGAGCACCGACATCTTTCCAACGATTGACATTCCCGTCGTCACGGTGATCTGGACCTACACCGGCACCAGTCCGGATGAGATGGAGAAGCGGTTTACGACGATTAGTGAGCGCGCGATTACGACAACGGTGAACGACATCGAGCATATCGAGTCGCAATCGGTGAGCGGGATCTCGATCATCAAGGTTTTCTTCCAGCCGGGGGCTAAGATTGAGGCCGCGGTAGCGCAGATCACGTCGGTGAGCCAGAGCGTTCTGCGCGCTCTGCCGCCCGGAACTACGCCGCCGTTCATCCTACAGTTCAGTGCGTCGAGCGTGCCGATTCTGCAGGCTGTACTTTCGAGCGATAAGCTCTCCGAAGCCGACCTGAACGACATTGGTATGAACTTTGTGCGAACGCAACTGGCGACGGTGCAGGGGGCCCAGGTTCCTGCTCCATACGGCGGCAAGGCGCGGCAGATCATGGTTGATCTGGATCTGGGGCAGCTTTACTCCAAGGGGCTTTCGCCCACGGATGTGGTGCAGGCGCTGACCGCGCAGAATCTTATTCTGGCTGCCGGCACCGCCAAGGTGGGTACAACAGACTTTATCGTGCGCACCAATGCCAGCCCAACCGTTCTGGAGCAGCTGAACGATCTTCCCATCAAGAGCTCCAATGGTGCGGTCGTTTACATTCGCGATGTGGCGCAGGTGCATGAGGGCTTTGCGGTTCAGCAGAATATTGTTCGTGTCAATGGTCAGCGAGCTACGTTGATTACGATCTTGAAAGCTGCATCGGCCTCTACGCTGGACATCATCGAACGGGTGAAAGTGGCGCTGCCGAAGATCGCTGCGGGGCTTCCGCCAGAGTTGAAGATTTCGCTGCTGTTCGATCAGTCGATCTTCGTGCGGGCGGCGCTGAAGGGCGTGGTGCGAGAGGCAGTGATCGCGGCGACGCTGACCGCGCTGATGATACTGCTGTTCCTCGGGAGTTGGCGGAGCACGGTGATTGTGGCGATCTCGATTCCGCTATCGATCCTGACATCGATCATTGTGATGAAGATGTTTGGGCAGACGCTGAATACCATGACGCTGGGCGGGCTGGGGCTGGCGGTTGGAATTCTGGTGGACGACGCGACGGTGGAGATTGAAAATATCCATCGCAATCTGGCGCAGGGCAAGGAGATCGAGCCTGCGATTCTGGATGGTGCCGCACAGATTGCGGTGCCGGCGTTTGTCTCGACGTTGGCGATCTGCATCGTGTTTGTGCCGGTGGTGTTCTTGTCCGGGGCTGCAAAGAGCCTATTTACGCCACTGGGTATGGCGGTGGTGTTCGCCATGCTGGCTTCGTATCTGCTATCGCGGACGCTGGTGCCAACGATGGTGAAGTTTCTGCTTGCAAGTGAAGTGGAGATGTATCAGGACCACGAAGCGGGGCACACTACGGTTCCAGCGCGAGCCAACTTCATCTGGCGGATACACTACCGTTTCAATGAGGGATTTGAGCGGCTACGATCGCGGTACCAACGCGCGCTGGGCTGGACGTTGGAGCATGCTGGTTTTGCGCTGGGCTGTTTCGCATTGTTTGGGGTGATTTCTGCAGGGCTGATCCCTTTTATCGGTCAGGACTTTTTTCCCAGCGTTGATGCGGGTACGTTCCGGCTGCACGTCCGTACGGCTCCGGGGACGCGTATTGAAGAGGTTGAGCAGATCTTCAGCCAGGTGGAGGCTACGATTCGCGAGACGATTCCTGCGAGCGAGCTTGCGGTTGTGCTGGATGATATTGGTATTCCCAATGGAGCTTTCAATCTTGCCTTTGGTGACGGCAGCCTGACGGATGTTCAGGATGGCGAGATTCTGGTTTCCATGAATGAGAAGCACCATCCTACGGAAGCGTACCGGCAGAAGCTGCGGAGCATGTTGCATCAACGCTTTCCAGATGTCGTGTTTTACTTTCAGGCGTCGGATATTGCTAACCAGATTTTGAACTTTGGTCTTCCGGCTCCGATCGATATTCAGGTGAGTGGGCGCCAGTTCCAGCAGAACTATGAGATTGCAAAGAACATCAAGCGTGATGTTGCGACGGTTCCGGGTGCGACGGACGTGCATATCAACCAGGTGATCTATGCGCCGGAGCTGCATGTGAATGTGGACCGCAGCCGGGCGCAGACGATTGGGTTGACGGAGGCGAATGTTGCGAACAGCATGCTGTATGCGCTCTCTGGCAGCGGTCAGGCGACGCCGAATTTCTGGCTGAATCCGCAGAATGGCGTCAACTACTCCGTAGTGGTGCAGACGCCGCAGTACAAGATTGATTCCGTTGATGCGTTGAAGAGTATTCCTATTACTTCGACCAGTAACGCTGCGGCGTTGCTTGCCGGGGCGACTCCGCTTCCGCCCCAGCTGCTGGGCAATCTGGCGCAGGTGGAACACCGTTCAAGCCCTGCGGTTACGAACCATTACAACGTTCAGCCGGTCTTTGACGTCTTTGTGAATACCCAGGGCCGCGACCTGGGTGGTGTTGCGACTGACATCAACCGCATTCTGGACAAGTATCAGAAGACGCTGCCGAGGGGAGTGCAACTGACAGTCCGTGGGCAGGTGAAGAGCATGTACGAGTCGTTTACCGGGCTGGGCCTGGGCATGATCTTCGCGGTGCTGCTGGTGTACCTGCTGATGGTGGTTAACTTTCAGAGCTGGCTTGATCCGTTCATCATCCTCACTGCGTTGCCCGGTGCAGCATGCGGCATTCTGTGGATGCTGTACCTGAGCAACACGACCTTCAGCGTTCCATCGTTGATGGGAGCGATCATGACCGTTGGTGTAGCGACGGCAAACTCGATTCTGATGGTGACGTTCGCCAATGACCAGCGAGCCGCCGGCATGACTGCGCTGGAAGCTGCGGCATCTGCCGGGGCAACCCGACTGCGCCCGGTGTTGATGACTGCCCTGGCGATGATTATCGGGATGCTGCCGATGTCGCTGGGCATGGGTGAAGGCGGAGAGCAGAACGCGCCGCTGGGCCGTGCTGTGATCGGTGGATTGCTGGTCGCAACCGTTAGTACGCTGCTGATAGTTCCTGTGATCTACAGCCGTCTGCGAAAGAATACTGTCGCGACACTGGAGATGCAGGAGGTTCCGGAATAGCACTAAGCAAGCAAGATGGCAGCAAGAGGGAAGAAGAAGATGCAGACCACTCAAGCGGCACCAGAACGCACCAGTCGCACGGCCTATTTGGGAGCAGCGGCGTTCTTTATTGTTCTTATCCTGATCGGTATTGTTGCGCTTCTGCCTAAGCTGCGACATAGAGATGAGTTGAGAGTTGAGGCGGAGGCTGCGTCCGGGCCTCCTATCGTGGTGGCCACGCGGTTGAAGCTGGGTGAGCCTGAAGGCCAAGTCCAGATTGCTGCAAGCGTGCAGGCTTTTGATCAGACGCCCATCTACGCGCGTACCTCAGGGTTCGTCAAAGCGCGGTATGTCGATATTGGCGACCACGTGAAGAAGGGCCAGTTGCTCGCTGTGATCGATGATCCGCAGACTGCGCAGAGTCTGCTGCAGGCGAAGGCAACCGTGGCGCAATTGAAGGCTCAGTTGGCGCAGGCGGAAGCGAACGCGCAGTTGGCGAAGGTAACGGATGAGCGCTGGCAGAGTCTGCGGAGCGCTGGCGTTGTGTCCCATCAGGATGCGGACCAGAAGCGGGCGCAAGCGGGCGCGGATGTGGCCGCTGTTGCCGCGGCCCAGGCAAGTATCGCGGCAGGCGAGGCGAATGTTAAAAGCCTGACCGAGCAAGTTTCCTTTTCACGTGTCGTTGCGCCGTTTTCCGGAGTGATTCTGTCGCGCGGTATCGACACCGGGTCGCTGATCAGTTCGGGTAGTACGACCGGCGTCACGCAGATGTTTTCGATTGGGCAATCGGACAAGGTACGGGTGTTCGCCAGCGTTCCGCAGTCCAGTTCGATCGGTTTACGCGCGGGACAGACGGCCCGTGTTTCGGTGCGGGAGCTGCCTGGGCAGATCTTTACCGGAGTGGTCGCGCGCACCAGCCAGAGCATTGATCCAGGCACCCGGACACTGCTGGTGGAGGTGGACCTTAAGAATGATGGCCGTATCCTGCCGGGTATGTACGCGAATGTGGTGCTGGATACGCCGCGAGGTGGTGCCGCTCCGGTGCTGCTGCCGACCAATGCGCTGGTCGTCCGCTCCTCTGGCCCGCAGGCAGTCGTGATCGATGAGGCCAATGTTGTGCACTTCCGCTCTATCGTTCTGGGGCGTGATCTGGGTGCGGCCGTGGAAGTAACGGCCGGTCTCCAACACGGGGATCTTGTGGTGCTTAGCCCGAGTGACGTCGTTGTTGATGGGGCAAAGGTTCAGCCGAACATACAGCAGCAGTGATGCCTATAATCAGACTCGTAGATTCAAGGCTTTGGAGGAGATGAACTGCGGTGATTGTTGAGATCCAGGGCCTCGAAAAGGTATATGACGGCAAGCAGCGGGTGGTGGCTGTGGACGGCATAGACCTGAATGTGCACGAGGGCGAGTTGTATGGCCTGCTCGGGCCGAACGGTGCTGGCAAGACCACGACGATCAGCATCTGTACGACACGGGCGCTGCCGACCTCCGGAACGGTGCGTATTGCCGGAGTCGATGTGGTCGCGGCTCCGGCGATTGCTCGGCGAGGGATCGGCGTGGTTCCGCAGTACAACACGCTGGATCGGGCCTGCACCATCTTTGAAAACATTCACTTTCACTGCTTGTATTTTGGCTTTTCACGGGCAGAGGCTACACAGCGAACGAGGCAGTTGCTGGACCAATTCCATCTTGCCGAACGGGCAGACGCTTACCCGGCACAGCTCTCTGGCGGGCTTGCGCAGCGCGTGCAGATCGCAAGAGCGATTGCGCATCGGCCCAAGGTGCTGTTTCTTGACGAGCCCAGTGCCGGGCTCGACCCGCAGAGCCGCATTGCGATGTGGGAGGCGGTGCGGGGTCTTCGTCAGGAGGGCATCACCGTGTTGCTGACGACCCATTACATGGAAGAGGCCGACGAACTCTGCGATCGGGTTGCCATTATCGATCACGGCAAGATTCTGGTCGAGGACACCCCGGCAGCGTTGAAGGCGAGCATTGGTGCTCAGCGGGTCTACCTGCTGGATCTGCATCAACTGGAAGGAATCCCTGCCCTGGTGGAGACATTGAAGACGCTGCCTGGTGTGACTGTGGTGGAGGCGACTGAAAAGGGTGCCCGCATCTTTGCGCACAACGCGGAGGGGCTACTATCCGATGTGGTGCATGCAGCGAATCCTTATGGACTTCGCGACCTGACGATTACCGAAACCAGCCTGGAGACCGTGTTTATCCGGCTTACCGGAAGAGACCTGCGCGATTAGACGCTTTCGCATACGAGATGATTCCATGACGCAAATGACCGCAATCAGCCGCACCGAAGTGTCGAAGACGATGCAATACTCGCGGGCTTTCGCAGGTCTTTTTCTGCGCGATCTGCATGTGCTTCGCCGCGAACTCTTTCCGTTTGTCGTGCGTGTCTGCATGAATCCTCTCCTATTTCTTTTTGTGTTCACGTACGTGATTCCGCATATCAGCGGTGGGGCGTCGATGAACCCCACAGCGGCGATGTCCGGCAACGCTTTCAGCACGGTGTTGCTGCCGGGGCTGATGGCCGTTGCGATCATGTTCAGCGGCATTGCGGCGGTGGCGCTACCACTGGCGCAGGAGTTCGGCATCACGCGCGAGATTGATGACCGGGTAATGTGCCCCTTGCCGGTGCCAGCGGTAGCGATTGAGAAGATATGCTTCAGTGCGGTGCAGAGCGTGATTGCCGCCTGCATTGTCTTTCCGCTCGCTTACTATGTCCCCGCGACGCACCCTACGACGCATGTCGATAATTGGCCGTTTCTGATCGCGGTGGTCATTCTTGCAAGTCTGACGGCGGGCGCGCTGGGCCTGACGATTGGCACGAGCGTCAAACCGCAGCAGATTGGATTGATCTTCGGCGTGGTGGTGATTCCAATTACATTTCTAGGTTGCGTGTATTACCCATGGGCTGGGCTCAAGTACCTCCCATGGTTGCAGATTGGCGTTCTGATCAACCCGATTGTGTACATGAGCGAGGGGCTGCGTGCTGGACTCACTCCAACGCTGCCGCACATGCCCCCGGCGATGATCCTGTGCATGCTGGTCGTTGCGCTTTGCCTGCTGACATGGATTGGCATTCGCGGATTTCTGCGCCGGGTGATCGGCTAATTTATTCCTGATTTCTCAAGTGCTTTTCCATTTGGAGCACCTCTTCGTTCAGAGCCTGGTCTCCGCTACCGTTTCCGTTGAGTTGGCTGCTGAGGTGGCCTGCGATGAGCTTGCCGTGGAAGCGGCCATTTTCGATGAAGATCTCATTGGTGCGTTCGCCGGCGACGATGACTCCAGCTAGATAAATGCCAGGCACATTGCTCTCCAGAGTGGCCGGATCGCAGACTGGGCGGCGATCGTTGGCACGGTCCAGTTGGACGCCGAGGCTCTCAATAAAGCTGAAGTCGGGGTGGTAGCCGGTTAATGCAAAGACGAAGTGGTTCGGAATCGTGACGACGCCCTGTGGGGTGGCGATGGTGACGTCGTCTGCAGAGATGCTGGTCAGGTTGCTGTTGAAGTAAGCAGTGATCTCGGCGTTCTTGATGCGGTTGTTGATGTCTGGCAGAATCCAGTACTTCACGTGCCGGTGCATCTCCGCGCCGCGATGGACGAGAGTGACGCGCGCGCCGTGGCGCCATAGATCGAGTGCTGCGATGGCTGCTGAGTTTTTGCCGCCGATGACCACGACGTCGAGCCCATAGAACGGGTGTGGTTCGTGGTAGTAGTGCTTCACTTTGTGAAGATCTTCGCCGACAACTTCGAGGTAATTTGGCAGATCATAGTAGCCCGTGGCGACCACCAGTTTGCGGGCGCGCAGCTGGGACTGGCGGGCGAAGCGATCCGTGGTGTGAACGATAAAGTTTCCATCGGTGCCGCTGACGGAGTCCACCGTCTCATATTGCCGGACATCGAGCTGGTAGTGCTCGGTGACCTTGCGGTAGTACTCGAGCGCCTCGTTGCGGTTGGGCTTCTGGTTGGGGCTGGAGAACGGCATATCGCCGATTTCGAGCAGCTCGGGCGTGGTGAAGAACGTCATGTGCGCCGGATAGTTGAAGAGCGAGTTACAGAGGCAGCCCTTATCCACCAGCACGGCGGAGAAGCCCGCACGTTGGGCCTCGATGGCGCAGGCCAGCCCGGTGGGGCCTGCCCCAATCACCAGTAAATCAAAGATGCCTGAAGTGGCAGGAATGCTCATGGGTTCATTCTACTGAAGGCTAAACGTGCAGACGCTCAGCCGAAGCCGAGCGTCTGATAGTTGTTTTGATGTCTGCTGATTAGGTGTCGAGTGCGACCAGCTTATGAGCGATGGCAAACAGCGCGAGCTCCAGCCGTGTCGAGACGCCGGTCTTGTCGAAGACGTTCGAGAGATGGCGCTTGACGGTCTCTTCGCTGATGGTGAACTGTTTGGCGATATCCTTGTTGCTGCAGCCTTCGACGATGCAGGTGACGACTTCGAGTTCGCGCGGTGTGAGGCCGTAGGTTTTGCGCTCCGGCACGGCCGCAGCCTTCTCCATCAGCTCTCGGAGGGCTCGCAGCAGATTTGCAACGCGCTCGCCACCGATCCAGTAGTCACCGGACAAGACGGCCCGCAGAGCATGGGAGAGATCGCCGGCGACGGCATCCTTCAGCACAATGCCGCGCGCGCCGATCTGGAGCGCCTCGATGATTTGCTGGGTGGAGATGGTTCCGGTGAGGAGAATGATTTTGACGCGCGGTGACTTTGTCATGATCGCGCGCATGGCTTCCAAGCCTGGCAGGCGCGGCATCTGCAGGTCCAGCAGCAGAATATCGGGCTCCAGTTCGAGCGTCTGGGTGATGGCGACGTCGCCATCTTCAGCCTCGCCGACGACTTCGAAGCCGGGCTCGTTCATCAACATGTTCTTGACGCCGAAGCGCACAACGGGATGATCGTCGGCTACTATGATGCGGATCGGTGCGACGGATAAGCCGGTATCACGCGATTTACTTACTTCCTGATTCATACGTACCTTCTCCAGACATTTCGGGAGCTTCGCCACAACTCGGCCCAGTCTTAGCGTGCGATCAGAATAACCCTCAAGCGCTCGGAGGAGAGCAGCATTTCGTCGAGTGAAGCTACATGATTAGCATCTGCAAGTCCTTGCGCCTCCATTGCGGCGGCAAGAGTGTGGATTTCGGTGGCGCCCAACATGCCAGAGCCGCCCTTGATTGCGTGCGCTTCCCGCCGGTACAAGGCGTCATCTCCATTGGAGACGGCCGCCCGCATCCGGGCGATGCGGGCTTCGATATCGCTGAGACAGAGCGTATACAGTTGCTGAAGCTGGCCCGGTTGCATGGAACCGGCGAGTTTGCCGTAGACATCTTCGTCCAGGCAGGCTGGAGAATGCGGCGAGTGATTGACTCCCGTTGAAACCTCGGCGCGAGTCTTCTTTGTCAGGGCGGCTGCAAAGTCTTGCATGGTGAATGGCTTGAGCAGAAAGTCGTCGTAGCCGCGCAGCGTTGCATCGTCTGGCCAGCTACCGCTCATGGCGAGTAGTAGAGTTTGAGAGCTGTCGGCGACCTGGCAGGCGGAGCGAAGCTGTTGTGCCAGTTCACTCCCGCTGATTCCAGGCATCTGCAGGTCGGTCAGTATTGCCCCAGGAGGGCTGTTGGGTGACTGCTGCAGGTGTTGCAGCGCCGCTTCGCCAGAGTCCGCGGCGTCCACGGTATAGCCCTGCGCGGTAAGCAACAGAGTGAGCAACTCGCGGCTTACGTCATCATCATCAATCACGAGCACTTTTATGGGAGGCTGGGTAATTTTTGTCATGATCCTTCTGGGCAAAAGACTATCATCCATAGATTTCGTTACGTCATCGGGGCGGTAGCGTTAGAGTAATTGCCATGGGGTTTGAGGAGCAGCCGCAGGATCCGATTCGCACAGCTCAGGTGGCAGCAGAGTTTGCTGCGCTATTGCATCGGGTTGAAGTCCTGGAGCGTGAGGTCGCAGCGTTGCGGCTGCGGCGACCGGTTGCAGCGGATGAGACTGCTGCTCAGCCGGGGCGGGCCGCCCCACCGCCGCCACCTGCTGCGGTGCGGGTTGTTGCTGTCGCACCCACCCCACTATCGAAACCGGTCCAGAGGGCGTCGTTTGAGAGACAGATTGGCTCGCAACTCTTCAGTCGTGTGGGCATCGTTGCGTTGCTTATTGGGGCGACGTGGTTTTTGAAGTGGGCGATCGACAACCAGTGGATTGGTCCTATGGGCCGGGTTCTGGCCGGACTGGTGGCAGGGGCGGGACTGGTCCTCTGGTCGGAGCGTTTTCGCCGCAAAGGCTTCGGCACCTTCTCCTATTCGCTGAAGGCGATTGGAAGCGGCGTTCTTTATCTGTCACTGTGGGCTTCCTTTCAGCTTTACCATCTGCTGCCGGCTGAGGTGGCTCTTGGTGCAATGGTTCTGGTGACGGCGTGGAACGCCTACATGGCGTGGGTGCAGGACGCGGAGGTGCTGGCTGTCTACGCTCTTGCTGGAGGTTTTGCCACGCCGCTGCTGCTTGCGACCGGTGGGAATCACGAGAGCTTCCTGTTCACTTATGTTCTTGCGATCGACCTTGCGACGATCGCTCTGGTGCGCCTGAAGCCATGGCCGCGGCTTTTGCTGGCTGCCTTTCCGGCGACGGTAGCGTATTTTATCGGCTGGTACGTCGAGTTCTATTCCTCAGAGCAATTCCTGCTGACCTCGATCTTCCTTACGCTATTTGCGGTAGCGTTTGCCAGTGTCCCGATTCATCGCAGTCTGGCGGAGACGTCCGATGCAGTCGCGCCCGGACGAAGCTCGGCGGGACGTATTACCGACATTCTGCTGCCGCTTGGCAACGCTGTCTTTGGCTCGCTGGCCTTCTACTCATTGCTGCAGGATTCGGGCCGCCATGCCGATTTGCCATGGCTCATGGTGATCTTCGCGGCGATCTATCTGGTCATCATGCGGCTGCCGCAGAGTGTCGTTGCGGCTTCGATCCATCTGTCGCTGGCTATAGTTTTTCTGACCATTGCGATCCCGATGAAAGCGTCTGGCCACTGGATTACGTTTTCGTGGCTGGCGGAAGGCACCGTGTTGCTGTGGATTGCGTCGCGGCTCGGAACTTTGAGTGCTGCGCAGGAGGACTCGTTGGCCGTGGCCCGCGGCACGTTGCGCGGACTCGCGGTGGGTGCTCTATTGCTGGGATTTGTGGCGTTGTTGATTCAGCCGCACTGGTTCGATGCCCGGTATGCCCGTGCCTTCCTGAACGCGAGATTTTCGACGGCGCTGGTTGGGATTGCAGCGTTTGGTCTGGTTACCGGGATCTCGCTTCACCAATCACGCGAACGGGAGGTTGAGCCACCGTTCTGGCTCCCGATGGCTGGTGCGTCGATCATTGCGCTGAATATCGTTGCAGTGCTCGCATGTGTGCACGAGATCGAGGCATTCTGGAGCCATACAGCCGCTGATGTCGAGGCGGACCTGCAGTTGGCGCTCGCAATCTCGGCTTTCCTGATGCTCTACGGAGTCGGCCTGCTGGCGATCGGCTTCTGGAAGCGGACGGCTTTCGTTCGCTGGCAGGCTCTGTTGCTGCTGGTGTTCACCATTGCAAAGACGTTCCTCTACGACATGCGCAACCTTAGCCAGGGCTATCGAGTGGTGAGCTTGATGGGACTTGGCGCGTTGCTGATGGGGGTTAGCTTCGCGTATCAGAAAGACTGGCTCGCGCTGCGCGATCCACAGGCAGATGCAGTGCCTCATTCGCAGGAGGAAGCAGGGGGGCTGCGATGAAGGTGGTCCTTTCGATTGCGCTGTGGTTGCAGGTTGCGTCAAGCTTTGCCAGCTCTGCGCCGCAGTATCAGCGCTACCAGCGGAGCGTCAGCGCTCCCGATAGCTCTGGGCAGTCCTGCGTCGTGGTGGATGCGCAGATATTTCCTAATGCAGCGCCATCGCTGAAAGACCTTCGACTTTACCAGGACAATCGCGAGGTGCCCTACGCCGTGACGTTGAGCGAGTCGGCGCAGGCGGAGAGCGAGAGTGCGCGGGTGTTGAACCTGGGCATGCGCGGCCGCAGCGTGGTCTTCGATCTGGAGATGCCAGATCGGCCTTATACCGAAGTAGTACTCGACCTTGCTGGGCAGGACTATCTCGCTACGGCGACCGTCTTCGGCAGCGCCTCCCTGACCACCGCGCCTTCGACCCGCCTCGGGGAGTACACCCTCTTCGATCTGACGACACAGCATCTTGCGCGCAATACGACGCTTCACCTGCAGGAGTCCAGGTTCCGTTATCTGCATGTCGAACTTGCTGCCGCGGCAGCGCCAGGGGCTGCTGGCTTTGTGCCCACTGCGCAGATGGTACGCGGAGCCACTGTCCCGCCAAGCCGCGAAGCCCAGACGATCTTCACCATGGCGGTCGAGACGACCGCAGTAATACAGCGGGGCAAGCAGACGACGGCCAGCTTTCTGCTGCCGACGAGAGTGCCCGTAGAGCGGGTGACATTTGTGCTTGCGCCGACGTTCAAAGGAAACTTCAGCCGCGATGTGCTGATCTCCGCGCATCCTGAGGGGGCATCGGCGTCATCATCCGAGACTGCCAGCGGTACGATTCTGCGGGTGCATCTTTCCGAAGCTGGGCGGGAGATACGTCAGCAGGAACTAAGCGTTCCGGTGACCATCGGGTCGAATCTGCAAAGTGCCGCAGTGGTTGAAGTGGTGGTCGAGAATGGCGATGATGCTCCGCTTCCGATCAGTGCTGTGCGGCTTGAGATGCGCCAGCGGAAGCTGTGCTTCAACGCGGCGGTGGCACCTTCTCCAACCCTCTTCTACGGTGATCCTGCTCTGCCTGCGCCTCGCTATGACTATGCGCGACTGTTTACTTCGGTAGGGACGACGCATGCGGCGATGCTGGGTCCGCAAGAGGTCAATCCTCGCTACAAGCAGCGCGAGGATACGCGGCCGCTGACGGAGCGGCATCCCAATACGCTGTGGATTGCGCTGCTGGTGGTGATTAGTTTGCTTGCGGTGGTGGCGTTCCGGTCTTCGAAGGTAATGCCGCGCTAGAAAAGATCAAGGCTCGAGGAGATCGATCCCCGAGCCCTGATCGCGCATACTGCATCGTCTATCGAATGACTTCGTCGACTTCGCTGACCCAGTTTGGGGACTTCAGGATCTCGCGTGGTTTTGATCCATCGGCAGGGCCGACCAGACCATCGTTATACATCATGTCGATGAGGTGAGCGGCGCGTCCGTAGCCGATGCGCAGACGGCGCTGCAACAGCGAAGTGCTGGCCTTGCCAAACTCAAACACCAGTCGTACTGCGTCGTCGTATAGCTCATCATTGTTTTCGCCATCTGCGCCGCCGTCACCATCTTTGCCGGTGGCATCTTCCTTGGGTCCTTCGAGGAAGCCGTGGACGTACTCGGCCTCACCCTGGGCCTTCCAGAAGGCGGTCACTGCCGAGATTTCTTTTTCGGTTACAAATGGTGCATGGACCCGCTGCACGCGACTAGTGCCGGGTGGTAGATACAGCATGTCGCCGCGCCCGAGCAGGCTCTCCGCACCGTTGCTGTCGATGATGGTGCGGGAGTCCACCTTGGTTGCGAGGCGGAAACTCATGCGGGTGGGGACGTTTGCCTTGATCAGGCCGGTGATGACGTCCACCGAGGGCCGTTGCGTTGCCAGCACCAGGTGGATGCCGACGGCGCGGGCCATCTGGGCGAGGCGTGTGATGGATTCTTCGACGTTGGCGCGATCGAGCATCATCAGATCGGCGAGCTCGTCGATGATGATGATGATGTAGGGCAGCGGCTCCTGGCTGACATCCTCGAAGAGGTACTCGCTGCCGTGATCGAAGAGCTTGTTGAACTGGTCGATGTTGCGGACGTGGTTCGCGGCGAGCAGTTTGAGGCGGCGCTCCATCTCGCGAACGGCGTTGCGGAGCGCATTGGCCGCCAGCTTCGCCTCGGTGATGATCGGCGTGAACAGGTGCGGAATGCCTTCGTACATGCCGAGTTCGACGCGCTTCGGATCGACAAGGATCATGCGCACCTGTTCGGGGGTGCTCTTGAACAGCACGCTCATGATCATTGCGTTGATTGCGACTGATTTTCCTGAGCCAGTGGAGCCGGCGATCAGTACGTGGGGCATGCTGGCGAGATCTGCCGTGACGATGCGGCCGTTGATGTCTTTACCCAGCGCGATGGCCAGCTTGCTCTTCGACTGCGCGAAGGATTCGCACTCCACCACGTCACGCAGCCAGATGGTTTCGCGCTCGCTGTTCGGCACCTGGATGCCGACCGTGCTTTTGCCGGGCATGCGTTCAATCAGGATGCTCTCTGCAGCCATTGCGAGGCAGAGGTCGTCGGCGAGCCCGGTGATGCGAGCGACCTTGACGCCAGCGTCGGGCCGAAACTCGAAGGTAGTGACAACCGGACCGGGGTTGATCTGCGTGACTTGCCCGTCCACTGCAAACTCGGCGCACTTTTCTACCAGCACCCGGGCCTCTTCGCGCAGGGCGTCTTCGCGCACTACGGTTTGGTCGTCGCTGCGGAAGAGCAGGGAAGACGGCGGCAGCTTGTAGCCGCGCACGCTCTTGGGCACGATTGTTACCGGTTTGATATCGGCGTCGGCACGTTTTCCGAAGGAGATCGCCTCATGTTGATGGGAAGGCAGCGGGATTGCGGGGGTGACGAACCCGGGTGCCGCAGTCTCTTCGACAGCGCGCTTTGGGGGACGAATGGGAGTGGGGGTGCGAGCAGGTCTTGGCTCGGGCATCTCCATGCGGTCAGCGGCGAAGCCAAAGGCCCGACTCTCGTCGAAGTTGGAGTGATCGTCCAGGGCGTGGATGGGAGCCGCGGCTTTGGCCAGGGCGTCTGCAAATGGTGCTGCAGCAGCGGCGGCGGTTCCGAACGCGGTAACGGGCGGCGCGTCGACCAGCGTCCGCGGCATTGCCTGCCACATCGATACCTGCTCGCCGGGTGCCACGATCTCTTCCGGTGCGATCGTGATGGGTTCCACGAGCTTCTTTCTGCGCCCCAGCCAGCGGAATAGCCCGCTGAGCAATGTAGTGCTCTCCGCCGCCTCGCGGTCACGTGCCGCTTCGCGCTCCGCAACTTCGCGGGCCCGCCGAGCCATCTCTTCCATCTGCTCGCGTTTGCTGCCGAAGTCATCGTTCAACTCAGCTGCTTTGTTATTGGCGCGACGGTTGCGCCAGTTGGCCCAACGCTCCATGATCGCGTGAATGAAACCGAAGCGGATCATCGCCCACTCGCGAGCGGTGTTGAAGGTGAAGGTGGTTGCGAGGTACAAGGAGAGCGCCACCATCAGACCTAGAACGATGCAGGCCCCGGGCAGGTTGAGGTAGTGGACCATCAGGTCCGCCAGCAAACGACCGGTGGTTCCCTCGATGGGCAGCGCGTGGCGCCACAGCATGTTTCCGGGCAGCAGCGCGATCGCCGCGGGTGCGAAGACCACCCACATGATCAGGCCAATGCTCTTGGCCTGGGCGGAGCCGGCGGGACGCGAACGCATCCAGCAGAGACCGAGGCGTCCGACCACCAGGGGTAGAAAGAACGCGGCAATGCCGATGGTCTGGAGCAGGGCGTCCGAAATAAACGCTCCGATCATCCCGGTCCAGTTGTGCGCGGGGCGTCCCGAGGCGTAGCCTCCGACGGTGTTGAAGGACGGATCGGTGGGGGTGTAGGTGACGAGCGCGAGGAAAAGGAGGCCCGCCGCAACCAGTACAGTCAACCCGATGATTTCATTGAGTCGCCGGTTACGGGTTGGAGTTGAAACGAGTCTTAAAGTCTTCATCGGGGTACGCGCGGCCTCTTATGCCCGGACGGCAACCTCTGCACGCCGGGACGATCTGCGATGAGGCCGTGAACCACCAGAGCACCTTCGATTATCCCAGAGCGCGCCGCAAAATAGGGAAACCTGCCCGCTGGGGTATCCGGATGCAAACCCGCAGCGCTCTGGCGCATCTATCTGTTCAGTTGCCGAGGGGGAGAGTAACCCCAGCGGACCTTAGGAAAGGCTGGCAGGGGCGCGGGATTTTCGCGATTTCGCCTGCCTGCTGCCGGCTAAGGAGAATCGCAGACAGCCGGTGGACCCTGCTCCAGCCATCCAACTTATCCAACCAGTAGCAGTACATGAGGTTTTTATGTCTACAGATGCAGGAAAGCAGCATGAAATGCGATACGCAATCAACGAAGTGATCAGCGTACTTCTGGACAGCCAGAAGGGCTTCGTAGATATTGGCGAACATTTGAAAGACCCGACGCTCAAGCATCATTTTCTGGCCGAATCGCTCAAGCGGGCAAGCTTCCGTGGCTATCTGGAAGAGATTCTCCATCAGGATGGCGTTCACGATATCAAGGAATCTGGCACTGCGATCGGAACTTTCCAGCGGATATGGGCGGATCTCAAGGCCAATCTTGGTGGTGGTGACCATACGCTGCTGGAAACGGCAGAGCAAGCTGAAGACGCAGCCAAGAAGGTCTACGCCGATGCCCTGAAACAGGAGCTACCGCTGCCCGTGCGCCAGCTTCTGACAGAGCAGCAGGCTCATGTCATTGCGTCACACGACTTTGTTCGGAGCCATCGTGACGCGCTGGTGCCGAAGTAACGCTAGAGGGTTGATTCCACTTCGGTTAGACTCGCCATAACGGGCGGCAGGTTAAATCTTGCCGCTCGTTTTTTTGCTGCATTACAAGGCATCATCATGGGCGCGACGACCGAGCGACGACGCATCTCCGTCGGCACAATACCCTTGATCTATTGGGCGTGGCGCTCTACGCGTCAGAGCGTGCAGACGATGCATCAAATCTGAGACTGGTAATCGACCCGCTTAGTAGCCCAGATGGTAGAGGTAGAACACCACCACCGAAGCTACCAGGCAGTAGATTCCGAACAGGTACCAGCGGCCCTCCTCGAGCCAACTGCTAAGCCATTTCAGCGCAACAAGTCCGGCGAAGAATGCGAAGAGCGCGCCCAGAAGGCTTGAGACGACACTGCCATGCAGATCGATGGGTACGCCTGCTGCGGTTGCCTCGTGCGAGGCCTTCAGCAGACGCAGAGCTTCCTTGCCCACTACCGCTGGAGTGATTACGACTGCCATTGCAAAGCTGAACCGCTCTGCGCGCTCCTTGCTGGCGCCGCTCAACATGCCGGTGGAGATGGTGGCACCTGAACGCGAGAAGCCACGAAACGGCAGGCAAAGTCCCTGGATCGCGCCCATCCATCCGGCCTGGCGCATGGTGACGCTATCGCCGAAGACTTTCTCGTGCGCGCCCATGCGTCGCTTCTCCATCAGTCCCGCCAGCAGTATCAGCAGGCCTGCCGCAAACAGCGCGGGAGCAACCAGATCAAGCCGCCCGAAGAGCAGTTCAATCTCGCCTTTTGAAGCGCCCTTGAAGGCCGTCTTCTCGATCAGCTTCACGATGGGATAGCCGATGACGGCGGTCAGTATCGTGGCCCAGATCACACGAATCGCAAAGCGCTTGAACGCATCGGCGCTGGAGAAGTACGTCCGCTTCCACTGGTTCCAGAAGTAAACAATCACGGCAAACATGGTGCCGGTGTGCAGCATCACCAGCAGCAGGGTCATCTGGGGCGACGAGGGGTTGAGCCCTAACAACTTCTCCGCCACCACCACATGCGCGGAGCTTGAAACAGGCAGCAGCTCTGCCAGGCCTTGCACAATCGCAAGAAGGATTACTTTAAAAATCGGCATAGCAACATCCTAAATGCCCCGCTGTGAATGGAGTATTTCAATGGATGGCGAGGCGTTCCTCGCCTGATTCTCAGCGAAGTATCTTCTCGAAGACCTGTGACGTTTTGGCCTCCGCGTATCCTTCGCGAAGATAGAATCATGGACCTAACGACCAGAGTCTGGATTAGTCGCGGTCATTGCCATAAACAGGTATGCCCTGCTGGACCCGGTACGCGATGCTGGCCGCACGCGCGGCAAAGTCTGACTGTGGATACTTTGACTTCAACTGCTGCGCCAGCGCCTGAGTGCGAGCCGCTGCAGCATCGGCCTTCTTTCTGTTCTCTTCGACGGTGTACATTGTCACCACCACGCCCTGGCGGTATACCGCGTTATACAGCGCCTCAGGAGCCTTGGGGCCATCAGGAAACTGCTGTGCGTACTTCTCGTAGATCGCTGTCTCCATCTCCGGACACTTCGGCAGTCCCTGCCAGTCGCCGCATAACTTGTTGTCCAGCATCTCGAACGCAGCGAGCGCCGCAAATCTTGTCCCGGGATACTGCTTGACGACCTTCTTCATGTCGCCGTCGTAGATCTGGGGTCGCAGGTAGGCGTCCTGCTCTTTCGCACTGGGCAACGACTTTACATCCTGCCGTTCCAGTTGCCAGCGCACATCTGCGGAGCGCCAGGCCGCCTCCGCTGCAAGTGGTGATTGTGGGAAGTACTCCGCAACTCGCCGATACAGCAGATGCGCCTGCGCCGCTGCGCCCTTGGGAGCATGTGGTTGCGATGCCTCATCCTCCAGGTTCGCAGCGTAGCCGTACAGGATGGCGTCACCGCCCGCAGTTCCGGGTGCGACTACTCCCTTGTCGCGTATCCAACCGGATGCCGGCGTTACATTCTCGTCTTCGCCAAAGTCAGGCTTCAATTCGGGATCATCATCGTCCGCAACATCGGTGTTGGCGAAAACCTTGACCCACGGCCCGCTACGCTCCACCACCACGACTTCATGACCGGGAGTGACCAGCGAGATCTTCTGTGAGTCCGCATCCGCCGCCACATAGACGTTCGCATCGTGCAGCACTGTCGCTCGTGCCGCACGATCGTAACCCGCTTTGTCCTTCGGGGCCTTCTGCGCCACCGCCACGCAGCAGCCAGCCAGCAACGCACACCATACAGCCTGCTTCAACCAAAGTTCACGCATAGGACACACAAGCCTCGAACATCATAGGTCTATTAGACGCGGACAGGCAGTCGGCGAAAGCCGTTATCACTCAGCCTGTCCAGCAGCGATCTCGTGCAGTAACTTATCCTTCAGGGCTGGTTCCAGATTTCCGCCGCTCAGCACCACGGCTACCTTCCGGACGCGGTGCAGCCCGATCTCTTCCGCGTGATACAGCGCAGCCGCTAAAGTCACTGCTCCACTTGGTTCCGGGACCAGTTTTGTCACTGCAAGCATCAACCGCATTGCAGAGAAGATCTCCTCCTCGCTCACTGCGACGATGCCATCAACATACTGAAGCACATGCTTGAAGTTCAGTTCGCCGAGGCTCTGTGTGCGCAGACCGTCGGCGATGGTGCGGGTGGTCATGGCAGCTGGCCACTCCACCAGCTTTTTCGTCTCGAAGCTTTCCTTGGCGTCTGCCGCCAGCTCCGGCTCCGCGCCCCATACCCTTACCTGCGGTGCGCTTAGCTTGACTGCAGTAGCAATTCCGCTCAGTAGGCCGCCGCCGCTGACCGGCGAGATCACGACGTCCACTCCGGGTAGCTGTTCGACAATCTCAAGTCCGCACGTGGCCTGTCCCGCGATGATGTGCGGATGGTCATAAGGCGGAATGATGGTGTAGCCAAATCTCTCGGCGAGTTCCTCCGCCTTCAGCTTGCGTTCGGAGGATGCTGGTCCCACCAGCACAATCTCCGCACCCAGCGCCGCCGTGGCAGCCTGCTTGATCGCGGGGGCGTTGTCCGGCATCACTATCACCGCTTTGGAGCCCAGTGCGCGCGCCGCATACGCCACTCCCTGCGCGTGGTTGCCGCTGGAGTAGGTGATCACACCCAGTTGCAGCGCTTTCGGCGAGAGTTGCGCCACCATGTTGTATGCGCCGCGCAGCTTAAAGCTGCCAATCGGCTGTTCACTCTCGGCCTTGATGTAGATGTCGAACTCTGGCTCAGGATGCTTTGCCATGCGCAGCCGTGCGCGCTCCAGGCGGTACAGGGGCGTCCGCACTGCTACGCCGGCGATACGATCTCGCGCCGCTTGGATCTCATTCAACGTTACAAATTCACTCATCTATTTCCTCTCCTGCCTATGCGCTGCATCTATCACTAAAGCGAAAAAATGCAGCAGCCGCAACTCGTCCAGCGTCCCAGGCTGCGTCCCGTCCAGATCCAGATGTGACAGCACTGGGCTGACCAGAACTGCCTGCAGCGTCGTTGCCTCAAGCTCGCTAGCCATCCACAGTGTTTCGGCTGCAGGAATGATGTTATCCGCCTGGCCGTGCAGCAGGTAGACCGGAGTCGTAAGCGACTTGATCCGACCATGCGGAGACAGCCCCTCCATCTCCTCCAGATGCCTTACCTGTACCGTCGCCAGCTTCTTTCGTGTCGCGGCAGAGGTTGAGTCCATCAAGCTGACGGCCTCTGCCCGTTGCAGGCCGGAGAGCTTCAAGCTGGCGACCCGCTCGGCTGCCTTGTCCTCGTACAGATGCTGGCGCAGCACTGGGCGTATGGCCTCTACGTCGGCGGCCGGCACAAAGTCTTCGAGGTGCTCATACTCCAGCACCAGGGCACCATACTCATGCGGAGTCAACTCTTCCGTCGTCCCATCGGGGCGAGTCTCGCGCCCGGTCAGATAGTACTGCGTGACATGGTCCATCGCGTCCTGCGACCCTACCGCAAATACAAATTTGAAGTCCGGGCGATAGAGCGGGTCCGCCGCGGCCACCAGTGCCAGCCCTCCGCTAAAGCTCAGCCCCATTACCCCCACTGGCCCACCCGTCTGCTGTGCAAACCATCTTGTCGCTTGACCAATGACCAGCACGGAACTTTTGTCGACGTGGTAGTCCTTGATGCCTGGAAGCTCCGGCGTCAGCACCCGTAATCCGCAGCTTGCCATCGCCGCCGCAAAGCTCATCAGTCGCGGCTCGTCCATCCCAAGATGATGGACCCCATGCAGCACGATCAGCGCCGGTGCATGGGGATGGTTGGCCGGCACGTAGAGTCGCGCACGGACAACGCCCGCCTCGCTTGGGAACTGAACATCTTCGGTTGAAACAGGCTCGGCCACTACCGAGCGGACGAGCCAGGGAACCGGCTGCCCACTCACCAGCCTCAGCACCGCGGTCGCCTGCAGATGTGCCTTCGTAAACGGCCAGGCAAGCGCGCACGGCACCAGCAGGAGTGCGGCCACCAGCGTGATGCTGGCCTTCCGACTTGCCCGGATTGCGGAATGCGTTCGCGTTAGCTGCGTGGGCCATGGGTCTACGTTCACGCAGCCTGCCGATCATGGAGCATCTCTTGCTCAATCGACCTGGACACGTGCTTTTCAAAGCGTTGGGCGCGGTTACGCCTGACGCTGGACGATATGGGGTAGCAGGGGGAGCCACAGAACATAGGCGCGGTCACCATTCGATAGAGTTTACCCCTCCACGGTGGTCCCGCGCCCTGAGATTACTGCGTCAGATCTCCAGAATCACCGGCATAATCAGGGGCCGGCGACTGGTGCTCTTCTGGATATAACGCTTCAGATCGTTGCGGATCTTCTCTTTGATCACGCCGTAGTCGGCCTTCTCTTCGTCGGCAGATGAATCCAGCGTCCGCTGCACAATCTGCTTGGCTTCGTTGATCATGCTGGCTTCGTCGATTGCCATCCCGCGGATCACGATCTCCGGCACAGTCTCCACTTTGCCAGTGCGCTTGTTGATCGCAATGATGGGGAGCACGATGCCGTCTTCGCTGAGATGCTTGCGGTCGCGGATGACGACGTCTTCGACCACATCGGTGGAAGTGCCGCCTGAATCGATGCAGACCCGTCCAACCGTAACTTTGCCGGTCTTGGTGGCTGAATTCTTATCCAGTTCCAGAACTTCGCCGTCCTCCAGCAGGATCGTTTTTTCGACGACTCCCATGGCTCCTGCCATTTCGGCATGACGCTTGAGGTGGCGATAGTCTCCATGGACTGGGACGAAGAACTTGGGACGAACCAGGTTAATCATCAGCCGCAGTTCTTCCTGGCTGGCGTGTCCGCTGACGTGGATCAGGCCGGCAGTGCCGTCGTCGTGAATGACCCTGGCATCGCGGCGTTCCAGATGGTCGATCATCCGGTAGATTGACTTCTCGTTACCCGGAATGACGCGCGAGCTCAACAGTACGGTATCGCCGGGATCGATGCGGGCGAATTTGTGGTTGTTCACGGCAGCGCGGCTCAGCGCGCTCATCGGCTCGCCTTGTGTGCCGCTGATCATCACGCAGACTTTGTTCGCAGGCATCTCTTTGATCTGGCCAGGATTGATAATCAACCCCGCGGGCAGATCGAGATAGCCCAGGTCCTGCGCGATCTCAGTCGAGTTATCGAGTGAGCGGCCGATCACCGCAACCTTGCGCCCATGCTGATGGGCCAGCTCCATCGCCAGACGAATGCGATGAATCGACGAGGAGAAGCAGCTGAAGAACAGTTTTTTCTTGGTCTGCGAAAAGATCTCATCCAACCGCGGACGTACGGCCCGTTCGCTTGGCGTGTAGCCGGGACGGTCGACGTTGGTGGAGTCCTGCAACAGGCACAGTACGCCCTGCTTGCCCAGTTCGGCGAACGCATGCAGATCGAATGCCTTGCCATCCGGTGGGGAGAGGTCGATCTTGAAGTCACCCGTATGCAGCACAACGCCCACCGGCGTATGAATTGCCAATGCGACGCAGTCCACCAGCGAGTGTGTCACGCGGATCGGCATGATCGAAAATGGTCCCAGGGTGAATCGCTTCCCGGGTAGCATTTCGATCAGATCGGCGTCGTCCAGCAGGCGATGCTCTTCGAGCTTGCCCTCGACGTAAGCCAGCGTGAATTCAGTGCCGTAGACGGGAACGTTCAGTTCGGACAGGATCCAGGGCAGGCCGCCGATGTGGTCCTCGTGTCCATGAGTCAAAAGAATTGCGCGGACCTTAGCCCGGTTTTCAGTCAGGTAGCTAATGTCCGGTACAACAATATCGACACCCAGCAACTCTTCTTCAGGAAACATCAGACCGGCGTCGATGACGATAATGTCATCTTGCCAGCGGAGTGCCATGCAGTTCATCCCGAACTCGCCAAGGCCCCCAAGGGGAATCATTTTTAATTTATCTTGAGCCATCAACCCCTGATTCTACCAGTCTTTGCCAATATTGCAGGCTAAGGCTCAAAAGCGCAGGCGAGCCGTCACGATGGGGGAATGGTTATAGGTGTTGAAATGGGTGAGCGCGATCTGCTCTGCCACCCCCAGCGTCAGCAGCAGTCGCCCCGGTTTTCCGGCGGCATCGTGCGTCAGCGGAATTCGGCTTACGATGATGCCCGGGGTGACAAAAGTCTGCGATTTGCCGTCATTCTTGCCACCTTTGAAGAAGGTAGAGTTGAACTCCGTCTCCAGCCAGACGAAGCGGCTGGCGTGGAACTGAAGGGCCGAATTCCACACGATCTGCCGTCCCAGCTTCGCCGCATTCGATACTGGCAACGCCCCACCGATGGTCGAGGTGAAAGCAAACTTGCCGTAGCCCTTACCCAGGGCGAGCGTTGGCGTCAGGATGGCGCAGCAGCTTCCGTTTCCGCTCTTTCCGGTTGGGACGCTGGCCCCCAGGATGCCGGTGACAATGGCGTTGTGGTGCTCTTCGTTGCTGCCATACAGCCGGTATTTGACGCGAAATGCCATATCGCCGAACCCGTCGGAGAGCTGCGGGTCGCTATGGACGAGAAATGGTGCTGGGCTAAATCTCAGTTCGACCCGCCGGAAGGGGACCAACTGTAACCCCTTGGTATTGCCCAGGTTCCAGATCTGCTGGCCGCCAGGCGTAGTCTGACGAACAAAGTCGGCTCGGATGCCCTGTTCCACCCGGGGGGCGACCGTGATAAACGGCGTCGCCCAGTGCGGCTGGTCGACCAGCGTCGCAGCCACGCGCTTCTGATACCGGTCCAGGACGCCGTCTTCGGCATGCGCACTGCCGATTGCAAGCAGGCACGCCAACACCACGCCGGGAAAAAGATCTCGCTTAGATCGCATCTTGGTCTGCCACCTGAGTCACTATCGCAGCAGATCCTCCAGAGCCAGTGAAAGCTCTGTCTTCTCGTCGCGGTACTTAACAATCACCGGCGTAGCGACGGAAAGACCCCACTCCGCACCTTTGCCCTTGGAGATCGCTCGCGATCCCGGCACTACTACTGCGCCCTCGGGAATGATGAGCGGCATCTCTGCCGTAGCCTTATAGACCTCGCCGCGCACCAGATCGTACACCGGCGTCCCTCGCGTAAGGACTGTCCCCGCAGCAAGCACCGCCCGCTTGCGGACGATGGTTCCCTCATACACGCCAGTGTTCCCGCCAATCAGGGCATCGTCTTCGATAATGACAGGTGAGGCGTTCACCGGTTCCAACACCCCGCCAATCTGTGCAGCCGCGCTGAGATGCACCCGCTTGCCAATCTGGGCGCAGCTGCCAACCAGCGCGTGGGAGTCCACCATTGTGCCCTCGTCGACGTAAGCGCCGACGTTGACATAAGCGGGCGGCATCACGACGACGCCCTTTGAAACATAAGCGCCGCTGCGAACGCTCGAACCACCCGGAACCAGCCGAACGCCGTCGGCCGTCGTAAAGCGCCGCGCCGGATAGGTCCCTTTATCGACAAACGAGAAGCCGTCCGGGCATCCCATCTCCGCCAGTTGGCCCAGCCGGAATCCCAGCAGAATTCCGCGCTTGACCCACGCATTCACGCGCCAGCCGAGCGGCAGGGAAGCGTCCGGTTCTGCCGACCGCAATGTGCCAGCCTCTAAACCATTTCGCAGCTCGTAAAACGCTGCCTCGGCGTCTGCACACCCAATCGCTGCAGCGCCCTGGGCAAACCAACGCTCAATCTTTTCCTGCAAGATATCGTTCACGTTCGAATTTTTCCTGTTCTCTTATGTCGTTGGATTGAGGATGCAGTGACTCGTGCAGCGGACCTAGTACATCCGCAGATCTTCGCCCGTCCAGGGAGCGCCAACCAGCAGGCCAAGCTCACCCACCATCGTCTCCAGCTTGCGCCGTGTTGCAGACGACACCGGAACCATGGGCAGGCGCAGTACATCCTCGCCGCGTCCCATCAGCGCGAGCACAGCCTTCACCGGAGCCGGACTCGCCTCCCAGAAGTGTGCCTGCATCAGCCTGTAGAAGTGGCGGTTGATTCTCCGGGCAGATGGCCAATCATTGTCCAGAGCGGCCCGCACCATCGCGGACATCTGCGCCGGAATCGCATTGGAAGCCACGGAAACCAGTCCTGCTCCACCTAGCGCCATGATCGGAAGCGCCAAGCCATCATCGCCGGCAAATACCTTGAAACTACGCGGCGCAGTCGTCAGCAGTTCAGTGATCTGTGCGATGTTTCCGCTGGACTCCTTGATTCCAATCACGTTCTTCAACTCAGCGAGCCGCAGTACCGTCGCCGGCTCCAGATTGGCACCTGTCCGCGAAGGAATGTTGTACAGCAGCACCGGCAGATTTACCGCTTCCGCGATCGCCTTGAAGTGCAGGTACTGGCCCTCCTGCCCGGGACGATTGTAGTAAGGGTTTGCAGTAAGAATTCCGTTCAGGCCGTTCACTCTTCCCAGCCTGCGCGCCTTCGAGACCGCCTCGTGGGTGGCGTTGTGCGTGCAGCCCGCGAACACCGGAACTCGACCCCCAGCCGCATCGACCACTACTTGCACGACTCGCAGCCACTCCGGTTCGCTCAACGTTGCCGCTTCGCCCGTTGTGCCGCAAGGTACCAGAAAGGAGATTCCGTTCTCGATCTGCCAGTGCACCAACGCATGAAGCGCCGGCTCATCTACGTTGCCGTCCCTGCGAAAGGGAGTCACCAACGCCGTTCCACATCCCATCAGTTCCATAATCTAGGAAGTTTACCTTGTCTCGTCACTGTGTTGCGGTGCATTCTGCAAGCGACTAAATCTAAACCCACTCACCATGGCGCATCAACGCCTCGGTGGTGCCATCTGCTGCGATTCCGTCCACATCCATCAGGCCAGAGCCAATCATCCAGTCCACGTGAATCAGGCTGGAGTTTGCCCCCAAAGCCGACAGTGCATCCGCATCCATCTTCTCGCCACCGATCAGGCAGGTCGAATACGCCTGACCCAGCGCAATATGGCTTGCCGCATTCTCGTCAAACAGCGTATTCCAGAACAGCACGCCGCTTTGCGCAATCGGGGAAGAGTGTGGCACCAGCGCCACCTCGCCCAGCCGTCGGGCGCCGTCGTCCGTCGAGATGAGGCGATTCAATACGTCCTCACCCGCCGTGGCGGTAGCTTCAACAATCTTCCCGCCCTCAAACCGGACCGCAATATTCTCAATCAAAGTTCCCTGGTGGGAAAGCGGCTTCGACGCCCGCACTATCCCATCGACGCGGTCCTTGTGGGGAGTCGTAAAGCACTCCTCCGTCGGAATATTGGGCTGGCAGTACACGCCATTTCCCGCCGTAGTCCCGCCCCCGGCCCAAAGATGATCGTCCGCCAGCCCAACGCGCAGGTCGGTCGCTCCATCCGCTGAATTGAAGTGCAGGGCAGAGAAGCGCTTCGCATTCAGCAGGTCGACGCGCTGCTTCAATCGTGCGCCATGCTCCTTCCACTCCGCCACGGGGTCGTCGACGGCGATGCGCGAGGCTACGAATATCGCATCCCACAGCTTGGCGACAGCAATATCCTCAGCCTCACCCGGAAATACCAGCTTGGCCCACTCCGGTGTGGCGCAGGCCACAATCGTCCAGTTGATCTCATGCCGCGTAATCAGCTCCATTGCCGGCTTGCTGGCCTTGGACATTGCCACATTGGTCCGTGCCACCTTCGCCGGGTCCTGTTTCGCCAGCAGCGCTGGATTCGCGCCCGCAATCGCCAGCCGGGCCGCACCGCTCTTGAACGCGGCGGCGATCCCATCCTGCAGCCAGGTGGGCGCAAAGTCGAAGCTTGCATCCGGGCCATATTCGTAGCGTGCCAGCACGCAGGGGTCGTCGCTATAGAGCGTCGTAACCAGCAGCGCACCGGCTTTGTAGGCGTGCTCCGTGATGCGGCGCACCAGCGGCAGCGCCTCGATGGGCGCGGACATCACCAACTCCTGCCCAGTGCGCAGCCCCAGACCGATCTTCACCGCTACTTCGGCAAGCCGGTCCAGCTTCTGCTCAAAGGTCAGGTCTGAAAACTTCGTCACCACGGCTGCTTCTGCTCCACTCATTGTTTTCCCTGTATAGCTGTCTAAATCTTTGTGTAGACGTCCTGGAAGTCATAGCACCCGGTTCGTGTCGACAACCATTCTGCTGCTCGCACTGCGCCCTCGGCAAAACCTCGCCGCGAGAAAGAGACATGCTTCAACTCCAGCCGGTCGCCTTCGCTCTCAGCAACCAGCAAGTGCGTCCCCGCCTCGTCGCCAACGCGATGCGCCGTAACCGGAACCTCGAGGATGCCCGCCGCTTTCTCAACTACCTGTGCCAGGGTCAGCGCCGTGCCGGACGGCGAATCCAGCTTGCTGGTGTGGTGTGTCTCCTCGATCGAAAACTTGTATCCGGCTGTCTTTAACGACTCGCCCATCTTCGCCGCGAGTTGCAACATCACCTGCACGCCAATCGAATAGTTGGTCCCATATAACAGCCCCGCTTGCTTCCGCTCGGCCAAACCGCGCATGTCGGGCAGCTTCTCGTACCAGCCGGTCGTACCGATCACCATCTTCGAACCCGCTGCAAGGCAGGCGCGCATGTTCTGCACCACAGCTTCAGGAGTTGTGAAGTCAATCACCACGTCAAAGCCGGTTACAAACGGAAAGGTCAACGCTGCGGCTTCCTTGTTCTCTTTCGCGTCCAGTACGTAGACGCTGTGTCCGCGTTGCGTCGCGACCTCTGCTACCAGCTTGCCCGTCTTACCCGCTCCCAGAACCAGAATCCGCATTGTGTTCCTTCCTAAACCTTGCTGACTAGCTGTACCTGCGCATCTCGTGCAGCCACGTCAAAGACGTTCTCGTCCGGATCCGCGAAGAAGACCGCATGCAGACTCCGCACCGCTTCCTCGACATCTTCTTCATCGATCATGAAGCTCATGTTGATCTCACTCGCACCCTGCGAAATCATCCGAACGTTCACATGGCTGATCGCGCTGAAGACCTGTCCTGCGATGCCGTTGTGGCCGCGAATGTCCTCGCCTACCAGGCAGACCAACGCCTTATGACCTTCCATCTTCACGTCGGCAATCTTCGAGAGCTCTGCGCAGATCTCCGGCAGCCGCTGGTTCGAGTCCACCGTCAATGAGATGCTCACTTCGCTGGTCGAGACCATGTCGATGGCGCACTCATATTTGTCGAAGACGTCGAAGACTGCCTTCAGGTAGCCGTGCGACATCAGCATCCGGCTTGCCACCACGTCGATGATGGTCAGCTTCTTCTTCGCGGCAATGCTCTTGAAAGGGCTGGCGCACTTTGCCGCCATCGCAGTGATCTTTGTGCCTTCGTTCTCGGCGTTGCGCGAGTTCAGCACCCACACTGGAATACTCTTCTGGACTGCCGGAAGAATCGTCGCCGGGTGCAGCACCTTGGCGCCAAAGTAGGCCAGTTCCGCGGCCTCTTCAAAGCTGATTGTCTTCACCCGCAACGCATCGGGGCAGATGCGCGGATCGGTCGTCATGATCCCATTCACATCGGTCCATATTTCAATCGCGCCTGCATGCAGTCCGCCGCCGACCAGTGCTGCGGTGTAATCGCTGCCGCCGCGACCTAGTGTCGTCGTAATGCCCTCTGCGGTTGAGCCGATAAATCCGCCCAACACCGGAGTCTTGCCATCCTCAATCAGCGGCAGTACCAGTGCAAGCAGTTTTTGCTCAATCGCGCTCTCAATCGGAGCCGCTTTGCCATAGTGCGAATCGGTGATGATACAGGTGCGCGCGTCGACCTGGATGCCGTTCAGCCCGCGCTGATCGAAGGCCTCTGCCACCATGCGGCTGGATAATCGTTCGCCGAAGCTCACTACCAGGTCGTTCGTTCGTGGTGTCAACTCACCCACGGCAGCAATGCCGCGCAGCAGGTCATCCAGAGCGTCAAACTCGCGATCCAGCGCAATCTGCAACTTTGCCAGACGCTCTCCGGAGATCAGGTCTGCTGCTGTCTCGATATGCCGATTTCGAAGCCTCGCGGCAATCGCAAGCGCGCCCGGTCGGTCGCCCCGTCCTGCAGCGCTTGCTGCTGCCAGCAACTGATCCGTAACCTTCGCCATCGCGGACACAACAACAACAGCGCTTTTTCCGCGCTCCCGTCGGCCACGGACGATTGCGGCGGTGCGCTCCATTGCCTTGGCGTCCTCCACCGAGGTCCCGCCAAACTTCATCACTACTAACGAATCACGCATCACGCTCAAGCCAGCACCGCCATCGGCTCCTGGGGAGCAACGCCCAGCTTGTCCAGCTTGCCCAGCAGCGCCAGTACCTCCGCGTTCAGTACTGCAGCTCCCGCCGCGCCGCGAATCGTATTGTGCGATAGCACTACAAACTTCCAGTCCAGCAGGTTGCACTCGCGCAGCCGTCCTACCGTGGCAGTCATGCCGTTGCCGTGCATCCGGTCAAGCCGGGGCTGCGGACGATCGACTGCATGGTTGTACTCCACTGGCTGATCGGGCGCCGTAGGTAGATGCTTGCCCACCACAAACTTCCGCAGTGGCGCAAACTCCTGCCACGCCGCCAGAATGTCGTGTTTCGTTGCCTTGGTCCGCAGCTTGAGGCTCACGCACTCCGTATGGCCGTCTTCCACGGCGACGCGGTTGCAGTGCGCGCTGACCTTCGCGTCCAGCATCTCAATCCGATTGCCCGCAAGCCGGCCCAGCAGCTTGCCGACCTCTTCCTGCAGCTTCTCTTCTTCATTCTTGATGTATGGCACGACGTTGCCCATGATGTCGAGCGAAGGCACACCGGGATACCCGGCACCGCTGATCGCCTGCATCGTGCTGACAAAAAGGCTCTCGATGCCGAAGCGCTCTTCCAGAGGCTTCAGCGCCATTACCAACCCAATCGCGCTGCAGTTTGGATTGGTCACGATGTAGCCGCTCTTCTCCTGCCGCCAGCTCTGCGTCTCGATCAGGGCAAGATGGTCGGCGTTCACCTCAGGCACTACCAGGGGAACGTCCTCTACCATCCGGAACGCGCTCGAGTTTGAGATCACGGCGCAGCCAAATGCCGCAAACTTCGGCTCCAGCTCGCGCGCGATGTCAGCATCCAGTGCGGCAAAGATGATCTTTGGCAGCTCGCCCGCCGCGCCCTCGGGCACGTTCGGCTGCAGCGTCATTGCCGCAATATGCTTAGGCAGCGGTGTGTCCAGCTTCCATCGGCACGCCTCAGCGTATGTTTTGCCTGCGCTGCGATCACTCGCTGCAAGCCACGCAATCTCAAACCACGGATGATTGCTCAATAATTGAATAAATCGTTGCCCGACCATGCCGGTCGCGCCCAGTATGCCAACCTTACGCCGTTCCATATCTTTCAAGAATAACGCGGTGCTGCGGCAATCGTCACCTTTGGTCGCGGATTCATCCGTCTCGGCGCCGCCGTCGCGAATGATACCCGCCCGAACCGCCCCAAACCATCACCGCCACCACCAGGTGAATCACGAACCAGAGACTTACTCCCTGGTCTACATAAATCAGAAACAGGATAAGAATACGGGGCAGAAATATGCCAAAGAGCAGAGGGATCAGCCCATGCAGGTGAAATTGCACCAGTGTGCCCTGAAGCCAGCCCACCAGCAGGGCAATTCGCGGTAGAAACAGCGCAAACACAAGAAACCACAGCGGTAAGAAGTGCACGGCAGTCAGTGGATGCAAGTCCATTGCGGTAGTTACCCCTCTCCAGAATCAGTCACTCGAACGAACCAGCCAACCAGCGCCGGCCTACTTCATCGCGTAGGTGAAATCTGCTTTCTGTGTTGCCATAGGTTTTACGGTCACCTGCATCGTCTGCTCGCCCAGCTTCTCGTGGACTACCGAAATCACATAGGTCCCGGCCGGAAGCCCCTTGATTTCGAAGTGTCCCCCCGTATCCGTAACCGCAAAGAACGGGGTATCCGCGACGTTGATAAACGCATTCATCCACGGATGGTTGTTGCAGCGCACCGGAACCATCACCTCAGGATCCTTGAACCGAACCCACTGCGGCGCACCCTTCGGTCCCTGCGAGACGTCGGCCTCCTTCTCGCCCACCAGTACCGGCATGGTGTGGATGTTGTGCATCGTTGCGTCCGAGTTGCGAAACTCTACCGAACCTCCGCGCATCAACGCCACCACATGCGGCGTGTAGCGGCAGCCCACCTGGTCGATCACCACCGGCGCCGTCGAAATGGAAGGCACAGTCAAGGCTACGGCCGGCCCGCTCTTGATGGTCACATAGACGTTGGCCAGCTTGCCTTCATGCACCACATATTGCTCGGAGTAGTTGTCGCCCGGCGCCAGAGAGCATGCGGGATCCTGGCTCATATCGATCCTGATCCGGGCCGGAGGCTTGCCTGCAAAATGCACTGTGCCGCTCACCGTACCCAGCGTTGCAGGATCCAGCGGAGTGCTTGCCGGCTTAAACCCTTTACCCAGTACTGCACCCTGCTTCACGGCGTCACTTGGCTTGCAACCGACTAGTCCGCTCAGTGCCACGCCCCAGAACGCCGCCACAACCATCAAGCCAGACATCCGTCTCATACATCCTCCGCAATCGCTGTGCTATCAACAACTCAGCCCATCGATGCTACAGGCTAAGAGACTACCGCAATCGGAGTTTCCATCGCCTGCAAGACGGCAGCGGCAAACTCCCGCGTGCCGGCGTTGCCTCCAACATCCCTTGTCAACGCCTTGCCTTCGCGGTATACCTGCTCGATTCCGGCCTGGACCCGCTCCGCGGTCTCACCTTCATTGATGTGGTGCAGCATCAACACCGCGCTCTGCAACAGGGCCGTCGGATTCGCCAGGTTCTTGCCCGCTATGTCCGGCGCTGAGCCGTGGACCGCTTCGAAGATGGCGCACTCCGTTCCCAGATTCGCTCCCGGAACAAGTCCCAAGCCGCCCACAAACGCACTGCACAGATCGCTCAAAATATCGCCGTACAGGTTCTCCGTCAGCAGAATGTCGTACTGGTACGGATTCATCACCAGTTGCATGCAGGTGTTGTCCACGATGTGTTCGTGGTACTCCACTTCGGGGAAGTCCTCCGATACCTTGCGGCAACAGCTCAAAAACAGGCCATCCGACAGCTTCATGATGTTCGCCTTGTGGATCGCGTGAATCTTCTTGCGTCCGTGCTTGCGTGCATAGTCAAACGCAAACTTGGCGATACGCGTGGAACCCTTCTCAGTGATGATCTTCAGCGCCTGCACGACACCCGGAACCACTTCATGCTCCAGCCCGGCGTACAGATCTTCCATATTCTCGCGGACGATGATCAGGTCCAGTCCCGGATAGCGCGTCTTCAATCCCGGCAGATTCTTGACCGGCCGGAAGTTGGCAAATAGCTCAAACTTCTTTCTGAGCGTCACATTGATCGATGCGAATCCGCCGCCAATCGGCGTCGTCACCGGGCCCTTCAGCGCAACGCGGTTCTCCTCAATGGAGTCGTACAGGTCCTGCGGAATATACTCGCCCGTCTGTTCAAACGCCTCAGCGCCTGCAGCAAAGCGGTGCCACTCAAACGCCACCCCGGTCGCCGCGCCTGCAGCCTCCAGAATCTCAACCACCGCACCGGAGACCTCAGGCCCGATTCCGTCGCCCGGAATCAAGGTGATCTTATGGGTCCGTCCTGCTGCCTGCGCTGAAACCTGCTCTGAAGCCATGCTTGACCTCTTCTCCGTGACTAGACCTGGTGCCGCTTTCTATTGTCTTTGCCGCTCAGTAATTCTTCCAACTCGGCTTTGAACTCACGAACATCCTTGAAGTCGCGATACACGCTTGCAAACCGTATGTAGGCCACTGTGTCGATGCCTTTCAGCCGCGACATGATCAGTTCGCCCACCTCGCTGGTAGAACGTTCGCGCTCCGGCGAATCCACCACATACGCCTCAGTCTCGTCGACGATATGTTCCAGTTTGGCAGCGGAGACAGGTCGCTTCTCGCACGCATGCAGCAGCCCACTCAGCACCTTCTGCCGGTCGAACTTCTCCCGTCGTCCATCTTTCTTAACCACCATGTATGGGATCTCGTCGATCCGCTCATACGTCGTGAACCGCTTGTTGCAACCCTCGCACTCGCGCCGCCGGCGAATTGAATCCGCCTCTTTACTCTCGCGTGAATCTACAACTCGATCCTGGGCAAAACCACAGTAAGGACATCTCATTGGAATATATCGATTCTAGCAGTGGCGCCGGTTACACTCTCCGTCGTGCGCAACACACGCACTCGGTTGCACTTACTGATCGCCGCAGCATGTACCCGTTAGCTGTGCAGACCCAGCGTCTCTTCCGCCGCGGCTTCACTCTCTTCCGTCACCTGCTTCAGGTTCACATGTTCGATACGCGCATAGATCAGACCCGCGGGAATGATGCAGATAAAAGTGACCACCAGCAGTACCGCACCGCACGCTGTTGCCACTTCAATGGGCGCGCCGTAGAGCGTGTGCATCGCCGCTGCCGTCACAGCGATCTGCGTGAACCAACCGATAATCGGGAGCTGCAGCAGAGAACCGCCGATGCTCGCCGCCATCAGCAGCATCGTCCGTGAGTACGTCAGTCCCGCCAACTCGGGCGTGTCCACAAACGCATGCGCCGTCTGCATATAAGCGCCGCCGATCATGCCCCACATCGCCAGCGAGATCAGCAGCACCACGCCGAAATCGCGCAGCGAAGACAGCGCATTCAGGCCATCGCGAAACCCCAGAATCTTCGTCGCAATACTCTCAGCCAACGGCTTTGAAAGCCCTCCCAGCGTCATCCGCGCAAACCCCGCCACCGCACCACCGGAGACCCGCACCACCACCGCGAAGATCGCAATCGCCGCAGTAGCCGCCAGGCTCAGCAGGCCCGTCCGCACGAACAGCTCATGGTGTGGCAGGTCTTTGGGGGTAAACGCCAGCGCACTCGAAAAGATGATCGCCGCCGCGCCCAGATCAAACATTCGCTCAATCGTGTACACCGCCACCTGAGAGCTGAGTGGCAGCGAAATCCGCTTCGCCACCAGGTACGGTCGCGTCAGGTCCGCCAGACGTCCGAAGAGGGCTACTGCAGTAAATCCAATGAACTGCGATCCCAGCAACGTCCCCGCGGATACCTGCTTCGTCGGCGCTACAAACACTGACCAGCGCACCGCCCGCAGCCAGTACGTCGCGTAGATCAGTGCGATCCCCGCAAGAATGTGGCCCACGCTGGCATGGCGCAGCTGCTGCCAGAACGTCGCCCAGTCAAAGTGAATCTTGTCGCGAAACAGCACCACCACCAGCACAAGCACAACGACGCCGGTGAACCAGATAATCCCATCACGCTTCTTCATGGCTTCCCTAATCTACTCGTTTCGGCCTTCATTCAGCGCAATTATTGCGCTCCAGCCAGCAACGTCCCCTGCTTGCGCCGGTTGAACTCCCGAATGACCCGCGCAACATATGCCCGCGTCTCGCGATACGGTGGCACACCCCGATACCGGTCCACCGCCGCTGGACCAGCGTTATAGGCTGCCAGCGCCAGTGCCACGTTGTCGTGATAACGCGTCAGCAGACCATCCAGATACGCTGTCCCGCCCGCAATATTCTGTTCCGGACGAAAAGCATCTGCGACGCCCATTTCGTTCGCTGTGCGAGGCATTAACTGCATCAAGCCTTGTGCGCCCGTCCTTGATACTGCCCGCACCTGCCCACCACTCTCCGCCCGCACTACGCTCGCCAGCAGGTCTTCGTCGATGTTATGGGCTGCGCCTGCCCGCGCCAGCATCTGGTGCATCTCGATCCTGGTTGGTTCAGCTGGCAGGGAACCCCCACTGACAGCTGCCGGCAACTTCGCCGCCATCGCTTGCGGAGCATCTGCAACCTGCTCCACCCGCACCACCGCATCCGCCGCTACTTCAAGGTAGTTTGACTGTGCGACTGTCCCGGCAACGTCAGGAGCAAGATACAGCCGCACCTTGTCTCCAGCCGCCTCGCGACGCACGCAATCCAGCCCGAATCCATTTTTCAGAGTCACATGTTCCGCTGCACGCACAGACGGCACGATCGCTGTCACCAACATCAGCATCGTCAACGCCCGCCGAACTGTGCTCAGTCGCATCGCCACTCTAAAAGCCTACCATCGCCAGCTCCACAACCGCCCCAGGCCAACTCGTTCCATCCTGCAACTATCGTGCTCCCGACAGTGCACCGGCAGGCAATTCGCTCAGCGCTGCCTCAATCGCCTCGGCAACCCCATCCTCATCATGCCGTCCGCCCAGCCTCCAGCCGCGCTCCGCTCCCACCTGTTTCAAGTCTTCCGGAGCGTTCCCCATCAACACCGCGCGTCCCGCAACGTCCAGCATGGAAACGTCGTTCCAGTTGTCTCCGATCGCCAGCATCTCTTCCATCTTCACCCCGCGATTTCCCGCCAGCCGTACCAGCGCCGAGCCTTTGCTGCACCCCGCCGGCAGTATGTCCACAATGCTCAGATCGCGCTCCGGATACTCGGTCCGATGCAGCGCAATCTCTGCGCCAAGGCTCCCATGCTCCTGCATCGTTACGCCCACCGCCGACACCCCCGGATGCTCCAGCATCCGCGCCTCAGCCCGCCTCATCCGTTCCATCGTCCCGCACAGCATCATCTGGATAGGCGCTTCACCCTCCAGCGCCCGTTCGATCGGCATCACATGCGCGATGTACGGCTCATTCGCCACCATCCACTTGCCGATGCTTCCATGCAACTCCTCCAGATGCTCCACCACCAGCGCTCCACGCGCATCATCGCCATCCGGCCCCACCATGTCAAACGTCATGACCAGCGCATTACGGAACTCATCCAGATGCCCGCATAGCCACTGCGCGGTCGATTTCGCCATCCGCGTCCGCTCCAGCAGTCTGGCGCCAATCGTTCGGGTCACTGTGCCGTTGGAGCTGACCAACGCACTCTCTTCCCGCAGACCAAGCCCCCGCAGTTGCCGCATGGCGTAGGAGTGCCGCCGTCCCGTGGCGACCACCACCTCAATGCCTGCACGCTCCGCAGACTGCATCGCGGACAGATTTCGCGCACTCACCCGGCCGTCCGCTCCTAGCAACGTCCCATCCATATCGACGGAGATCATCCGCACCGCTGGCTTCGTTCTCTCAATGTCTTTCACCTGTATATTCTCTCATTTCTACATAATTGATATAGCTAAGTTGTTCATTGACAATGATTTACCGTAAATTAACTAGACTTAAGCGCGTCGCCGGGTGACACTTGTTACAGGCACGACAAAGGTTTTGTTTATGTTTCACAAAAATGTTTCAAACTCCATCAGGAGTATTTCCACCCCAGCAGTAAATGATTCACAGCAGTCTTCCTCGAACCCACACCGCCTCGTACTAGTCCCCAACGGCGGTGGTTCCACCCAGAAGACACCCTCCCCTCTCCTCGAACTCATCGCGCTTTCAGCCCATCGCTGCTCCGCTTTCTTCGCAGAGGCAGCCGTGCTGGTACTCGTGCTGGCTCTGCTCGACCGGTTCATGCTCAAGGGACGTATGGAGATCGGCTGGGTTCTTAGCGCGTTCACTATCAGCCTCATGCTGCTGGCAGCAAGCATCGCGACCGACTTTTCCGCCCGTCGCTGGCTCAAAGTCCGCTAGCACTCCAAACGCCCCATCCCAGGCATCGGTAGATGAGGCCGCAACCGAGTTGCGTCCTCTCCTCCCCTGCCTGACATCTCAGCAGTCACGCCATACTCGCAGCGTTCCGCGTAGCATAGTCCCATGCCTGCAATTGCTTTTCTTGAGTGCTCCCGCTGCCACCATCACCTCTCTGCTGACACCCCCCAAACCCTCTGCCCCCTGTGCGCCGGCTCCCTCTATGTCCGCTATGACATGGACGAGCTAAAGCGCACCGCCAGACGTGAAGACATAGCCGCACGTGCCGCAGCCTCTTCCGCAAGCCTCGGCATGTGGCGCTACGCGTCCGTTCTGCCCGACGTCACTCCCGTCACCCTCGGCGAAGGCTGGACCCCCATGCTCCACAGCAGGCGTTACCCCGGCCTCTACATCAAGGAGGAAGGAGCCAACCCCACCGGAACCTTCAAGGCCCGCGGCCTCGGCCTCGCCGTCACCATGGCGAAGCACTACGGCCTCCAGCATCTCGCCGTCCCCTCTGCTGGCAATGCTGCCGGAGCCCTTGCCGCCTACGCCGCCGCAGCAGGTATCGCCGCCCACATCTTCATGCCCCAGGACGTCCCCTTCGCCAACTACCTCGAAGGCATCGTTTACGGAGCAGACGTCACCATGGTCGACGGCCTCATCAGCGACTGCGCCCGCCTGGTCGGTGAAAATATCAAGGCGCAGAAGGAAGCAAACACCTCAGCCGAGCAAGTCTGGTTCGACATCTCAACGCTGAAGGAACCCTTCCGTGTCGAAGGCAAGAAGACCATGGGCTATGAGTTGGTAGAGCAGCTCGGCTGGACCTATCCCGACGCCGTCTTCTACCCTACCGGCGGCGGCGTAGGCCTCATCGGCATGTGGAAGGCCTTCGACGAGATGGAGCAGCTCGGCTGGGTAGAGAAGGGAAGCAAGCGCCCCAGAATGTACGCGCTTCAGGCAGCCGGCTGTGCCCCTATCGCCACAGCCTTCGACCAGCACAAGCCCGTCAGCGAGTTCTTTCAGAATGCTGCCACCTTTGCCGCCGGTCTCCGCGTCCCCAAGCCTTACGGCGACACCATCATCCTCGACATCCTGGAGAAATCGGGCGGCAAAGCCATCGCCGCCACTGACGAAGCTATCCTTGCCAGCATTCTCGATTGGGCCAAACACGAAGGCATCTTCCTCTCCCCCGAAGGCGCCGCCGCGACCGCCGCCTACGACCAGTTACTCGCGTCCGGAGAACTACAGCCCACTGACAAAGTCGTCCTCTTCAACACCGGAGCTGGCCTCAAATACACCGACATGACCGCCGAGGCCATGCACCTCAAACGCCCCGGTGCGCTGCCCACCAGCTAGCTCGCGGATTGTTTAGGTTCCTGGATTTATTTCAGCGGTTTAGATCGCGGAAGTGCCTTCGCACGCCTTCCGATTGGTCTCGATAAGCTGACGCATCCCCAAAGGGAAGAAACTGCTGATACCGGGAGTGAGGCGCTGCAGATTGATGAGCGTGTTTGATCGGACACCAATACTGCTCTGTCCGCCCGGCGATCTCACCAGCATAGGCAATCAATCCGTTTGCGTAGGAACAGCAGGCGCAATTGAGGCGCTCTATGGAGTTTAGATAAAGCAACTTGCTTCGATCAAAGATAAAGTAATCGGCGGCCTGGACTTTCGGGATTCCATAGATCGGAAAGCAGACCGCCTGGTAGGCGGACATCGCAATGTCGAGCAGCACGAAGGGAACCAGACAGAGATAAATCAACGGCGCAGTCAGTATCACCGACAATCGGGCTTGCCGAATGTAAGTCCACACCGGTGTCCTCAAGGCCAGATGTGCCTGCTGTTCCTCGTTCGAGAACACGATTCGAGGGACAATCGCCCTGCGCGGGCCGACTCGAGGTATCACCACGACCACACGCTGAGACCTGTTCATGATGTCCCGTTCGCTTTCACGTCGTTGAACTTGGAATTGAAAACATCACATACCCAATGACGGGGCGATCTTACCTAGACGCGAAGAGACGTGATGTGATGCACGTCACCAAGACCGAAAATAGTCTTCCCTCGGCTGGATGGCGCAGATTAGCACCACACTGAATGTGCAATGGATGAGACGTAATCGTGGTTTCGGCCACCAATCCAGCCAGCTAAAATAGCGATACAGCCAAGCCACCATCAAGGATTTCCTTATCCGCCATGTCCATTCGTCGTGAAATCCCGCTTATGCTCCGCCTCGCCCTCCCGCTCGTCGCGGCGGAGATCGGCTGGATGGTGATGGGCATCGTGGACACCATCATGGTCGGCCACCTGCCCAACTCCGCCATCGCGCTTGGTGCTGCAGCCCTCGGCCAGGTGATGTATCACACGCTCGCCTTTGGGATCGGCGGCATCCTGCTGGGCCTCGACACCGTCCTCTCCCAGGCCTTCGGAGGCAAAAGGATTGACGACGCCAACCGCTCACTCCAGCATGGGCTCGTCCTGGGCGCAATCCTAACCGTCATTCTGATGTCGATCGTCGCGCTGATGCCATTCGGCTTCTCGCACCTCCACACTGATCCGCAGATCCTCGCGCTGGCCAACCCCTTCCTTAACGCACTCAACTGGGGAACCCCGGCGCTGATCCTTTGGCTGGTTCTGCGTCGTTACCTTCAGGCCTTCAACCATCCCTTCTCCATCGCCTTCACGCTCATCTCCGCAAATCTGATCAACGTTCTGTTCAACTGGCTCTTCATCTACGGTCATCACTGGCGATATCTGTCCATTCCCGCCTGGGGCGTTGCCGGATCCGGCTGGTCCACCATGCTCTCCCGCTGCTATCAGGCCGCAGTCATGGTCGCTTTCCTCGTCTATTACCAGCGCCGCCACAACTATGGCCTCTTCCAGACCAGGTGGCGCTACGAGTCCGCTCGTATGCGCGAACTCTTACGCCTTGGCGCTCCCGTCGGTGCCCAGATCTTCGTCGAGATCGCCATCTTCGGCGCAGTCACTGCCATCATCTCCACACTTGGAGCGCTACCTCTCGCCGGCCACCAGATCGCGCTCGACTGTGCCAGCTTCACCTTCATGGTCCCCATGGGTATCAGCACAGCTACCAGCGTCCGCGTCGGCCAGGCCATCGGCCGTGGCGATGCAGCAGCAGCCAGGGCCGCCGGCTGGACCGGAATCCTCCTCTCCAGCTGCTTCATGCTCTTCGCCTCCTGCGTCTTCATCGCAATTCCCGGAACTATCGCTCGCGGTTTCTCCCCTTCGCCTGCGGTCATTGCCGCTACCGTTCCGTTACTCTTCATCGTCGCAGTCTTCCAACTTTTCGATGGTCTCCAGATGACCGCCACCGGGGCATTGCGAGGCGCGGGCAACACCAGCATTGGCCTCTACGTGCACCTTGCGGCCTATTGGGCGATCGGTTTGCCCGTCGGCCTCTACTTCGGCTTCCGCCAGCATCTTGGTGCCGCCGGCCTCTGGTCAGGACTCTGCATCGGCCTCATCCTCGCCGGCATTGCCCTCACCACCATCTGGTACCGCACCACCGCCCAACTCCCCGCCATCATCACAAGCCAGAGCACCCGCCCATCTCTCGCCAACCCCGCTGCTATTCCCAGCTAGTTTTTCCCCAGCCGGTACATCAGCAGCGCCATCCGCTTCGCCTGACGCGCCAGAGAGTCCAGAATCACCGTCTCCCCCTCTGCGTGCGCCCCTGATCCCTGCGCTCCCACCCCCACCAGTCCGGGAACATAAGGCGCTACAAAAGAGATGTCCCCGGCCCCGCCAGACATCACATCTGCTACTTTCACGGCCGGCAGTCCCAGCGACTGGTTCACAGCGGTCAGTTGCTCAACTAGCGCTCGGTTGCCCGCTGTATCTGCCATCGCCGGATAGTTCTCTTCAAACGTAATCGTCGCCCCCGTCTTCGCCAGATGGTCCGCCACAATCGAGCGCATCCTGGCCTCGACGCGGTCCGTCTGTTCGTTGCTCACCGTGCGTATGTCCCCTGCCGCCAGCGCCACGGGAGAGATCACATTCACCTTCCCCGTCGCAACACCCTCCGTCCCCGCATCATTGAACTTCGCCGTCGACCCGCCAACCATCAAGCCCACATTGAACGTCAGCCCCTGCTCTGGCAACTCGGTCCGGAACTGGTTGAGGATCCGCGTCAACTCATAGATTGCGCCATACCCGTACGTCGCCCCAAAGATCTGTGACGAGTGACCGCTCCGTCCCGAAGCCTCCAACTGCCACCCAATCGAACTCCGTCGCGCCACCCGTACCGAGTCCACCCCGTCGATCTGCCCCCCGTTCTCGAACTCCAGCGCCACATCGCTCCTCTTTCCCGCGCTAACCATGTCTTTGCGGCTCACGCTTGTTGGGTGCCCGGGCCGCTCCTCATCGCCGCTCAGCACTATCGTGATGTCTGCCCCGTCCAGAGCTCCCGCCGCCTTCATCGCCTTCAGCGCCGACAGCATCACCACCAGCCCGCCCTTCATATCCGACACCCCAGGCCCGGTCGCAATCTTGCCATTCGTGCCTGGCACAATGGAATACCGCTGAAAATTACTGCTTGGCTCGAACACCGTATCCATGTGTCCAATCAGCAGTAGCCGCTTCCCACACTTGCCCGTTCCGCCAGGACACGGATGCTCCGCTACCAGGTCTCCCGCCCGCTGATCGAAAGCCTCCATCGACACCCATCGCGTCTTGAAGCCCAGCGCTTCGATCTGCGGCATCACCACATCCTTCACCGCCACCACGCCCGCCAGATTCATCGTCCCGCTGTTGATGTTGACGATCTTCTCCAGCAACGCCAACGCTGCAGGATTCTCGGCGTCCACCGCCTGAACCATTGCACTTTCAATCGGAGTCAGGGCCGGCTCGGATACTTGCGCGCAAGCCAGCACGCTGGACAGAACAGACACGCCGGCCGCAGCCATCAAAGAAGTAACCAGAAATTTATTCATAATGGCCGGAGAATATCACGCTTGCCTCGGCATACCAGCGCTCTTGCAAGCCTGCCCGGCACACAGCTAAATTTAGCTGCCGCCCTGGGCCAGAGCGAGCGCTGCCCGCTCCATCACATCGACTTGCCTCTCCATGCGTCGCATCTGCTGCTCCGCAATGCCTGTCACACTCTCGATCGGAGCTGCTTCGATCGAGGGCTTGGTCGCTACAACGTTGCCTTCCACAATTGCCGCGCTCAGCGTCTCCAGCCGGGTTGCCACCGCCTCTGCACGCGCGACTGCAACCTCATTCGCAACTCCGACGGCCTCCAATGTCGTTACGCTTCGCGCCAGTCTGCGGAGATAGGTCACGAAGGTCAGCGCCTGCGTGTTCACGTCTCTGGCATCCGGACCTGATGCGGTCCATCGCCCGAAGCTTGGTTCCAGCATCAGCCGGTCAACGGTCTCCTCCGCATCGTTGATGGCCAATCCGCAGATCCTGCGTGCCGGTGCCATCAACTCGCGATCGGCAGCACGCCGCTCTCCCTCGGGCAGCTTCCAGAAGCGCAGCATCGCCCGCACATAGGCTGCATCCGCCGCCGCACCCCGCGCCAGCAGCCGCCCCAGATGCATCTGCTCCCGCTCAGGCCACAGCACCCGCATCGCGACCACCGCTACAAACGCGCCCATCGCCGTCATCCCCATCCTCACCCCGGCAACGTGCCAGTCGCGCAGATGCGGAAGGCTCATCAACACAAACGTCGGTGTCAGAAAGAAGCTGAACCAGGCATAGTTCACCGCATAGGTCGCCAGCGTCAGCACTGACGTAACGGTAATTACGGCAATGATGCCAATCTGGCTATGAATTGCCGCCGCCAGCATCGCAGCCAGCACGCCGCCGGCAATCGTGCCACCCACTCGCTCCACACTCTTCCGCAGTGTGCCGGAGCCGTATGGCTGCAGCACAATAATCGAAGTCATCGCCAGCCACGATCCATGGCTGACATGCACCGTCCGCATCAGCAGCACATCGATTCCACCTACCACTGCAAGCCGCAGCGCGTGTCGCATCATCACGGAGTTTAGGGTCCAGTTGGCAATCAATCCATCTGTCCACCCTGGCTGCATCGTCGCAGTGGCATCGCGCTTGGCAAGTCCGGCCCACCGCTGCGCTGCACCACCGGCCCTTATCTCGACGCCACTCCACACAGCGCGCACGGCCTCAAACGCAATCTCAATATTCTGTAACGCGTCTCGCTCGCCCGAGGCAAGATGGCGCAGCACCCCCGATCCACTCAGGTCGTAACTGGAAATCATCGCGGCGCGTCCTCGCACATGTTCCAACGAGTGCGACCCCTCCGGTGCGAACGAAGCTCCACCATCCGGCGGCTGATGTTGCAGCCCTACGCTCACCGCTTTTTCTGCTCGACTTAGCCACTGAAAGCTATCCCGAAGCGCCTCTTGCGTCACCGCATCTTCTGCGCCTTCCGCCAGTTCGGCCCAGCGAGTCGTCTCGGGAAACAGCATGTCCGCCGTCTCCAGCAGGACCGTCAGATTGCGTGCTCTCACCGTTCGTGAGGTCGCTCGCGCAGCGGTAGTCTCCAAAGCTCTGCGTGCCGCTTCAATTGTGATGCGCATCGTCCGCTGAAACTCATGCGTTCGCAGTCGTGTCGCTTCCCGCGCCTCACCCTGAGGAGCCGCCACTTCTATCCCGGCAGTAAACCCAGCCAGCACCGTAAAGCACTCTGCCACCGCCAACCGCGCCGGCCGGAACGGATCAACCGGCCACAGCACCAGACTCAACGCCGCCGCCCACGCTCCGCCCAGCACAAACTGCAACGCGTTCTGCGCCGCTCCGGCGAGCGTATGGTCCGATCCGCCATATCCTGCAAAGTACAGTACCAGCACAATCACACTCGTCGAAGCCAGCTGCTGTGAGATCACCCGCGCGTAGGTAATCGCGAAACAGAACGCCGCCGTCACCACAAATGCCAGCGCCAGTGGTGTGGACGACACCGCACCCAACACGCACGCTATTGCTCCGCCCAGCATCAGCGTTCCCATCGTGGTCAATCGGCTCCGGTACGGTCCGCCGTTGTCCACCAGAATCGCCTCAAACCCACCCAGCGCAGCCCACCCCATCGGACGACCCAGCAGGTGGCAGACGAGCATCGCTGCCGATACCGCCACGCCCGCCCGCAGACCGCGCCGCCACTGCAGCTTCCGTAAAGCATCGCTGCAGATCTTGAACACTCGCATCGTTTCAGTTTAGCCGCTAAGCCACCGGCAGCCCTTGCCGCACCCGAGTCTTGCTGTGCATGGTCAGTGTTACGGCGGCTGTCAGAATCAATCCACCGCCAACCCATGCACTTGGCCCTAGCTTCTCCTGCAGCACCAGTACCCCTAGCAAGCTCCCGATCAGCGGTTCCATATTCAGCAGCACTCCGGCCTGCGAGGCGGGAACCTGTGTCATGCCCCAGTTCCAAAGCAGAGTGGTCGTCGCCGTGCACAACACGCCACTGGCCGCCAGGGCCATCCACGCTTTCAACGAAATGCCCGCTACCGGGGGCATCCCGTACCGCAACGGAACCCACACCGCCAGCATCAGCGTTCCCAGCAGCAGGCCATACGCCGTCACCATGATGGGGCTATGACGCTCCATCAACTGCTTGTTGAACAGTATCCAGAACAGCGCAATCGCAAGTGACACCACCACCAGCAGATCACCCGCCAGCGAGGCCTCACCTGCACCGGCGTGATGCCTGCCACCCAGCGCAATCAGTGCCGCTCCGCAGGTCGAGCCCGCCAGCGCCAGCCATCCCAGCCCATCCATCCGCTCATGCGCGAACACCGCAGCACCCACGGCGAGAATCACTGGCATCGTCCCCACCATCAACGACGCATGGCTCACCGTAGTCAGTGACAACCCATAAAACTGCAGCAGAAACTGCAGTGGTACACCCAGAAACGACGCGCCAAGCAGCACACCCCACTCACGTCCGTTCAGTCCTGGCCGGTGCGTCACCAACAGAGGCGTTAGAGCCACCATCGCAAACAAGAACCGGTACAGCACCATATGCGCGAAGCCCATCTCCGCCAGCGCGATCTTGCCGAAGAAAAAACCACATCCCCATAGCGAACTCGCCAGCGCGCATGCCCCCAACCCCAGCGCCCGGTGTCTCTGTAAAACAGCCATACATCCACTCTCGCACATTCCTCAGGACTTATTCCGTCCACTAATTCGCTAACATAGGCCTATGTTGTCCGATCCTGCTGCAATCCTTCGCACCTGCCACCCCGGCGACGAGCAGGCCCTCGCCCTCGTTGGTGCCGCCACCTTCCTCGAGTCCTTCGCTGGAGTCCTCGACGGCTCCGACATCCTTGCCCACTGCCGCCACCAGCACGCCGAGCAGAAGTACGCCGCATGGCTCACCTCGCCCGACGCACACCTCTGCCTTGCCGAGGTCCAGCAAGCCCCCATCGGCTATGCCGTTCTATGCCCCCCGGATCTGCCCGTCGCCCTCGAACCCACCGACATCGAGCTCAAGCGCATCTATCTCCTCCACCGTTTCCAGGGGCTCGGCATCGGTGCAGCCCTGCTCAACTGGTCGGTCGATCACGCGCGCATTCTCGGCATGCGCCGCCTGTTGCTCGGTGTCTATGGCGGCAACGAATCGGGCCTCGCCTTCTACGCGCGCCACGGCTTCCAGCAGATCGGAACCCGCCAGTTCCTCGTCGGTGCAACTCTTCATGATGACTTCGTTCTTGGTCGATACCTCTAGCCAGACAACAAAAGAGCCACCCCCTAAGGATGGCTCTTCTGCACTCCGCATGGTCAGTCTTTACCAGACGCGACAGCTGTTGACTGGAACCATCGGTGTGCCCTTCTTGCAGCCAAACGCTTCCGCAAACCCTGGCTGGTTCACGATTGCGCCGGTCACCCGGAAGTGGTCCGGTGAGTGAGGATCGGTCAGCACCTGGTTCCGCACACTGTCGTCCCGCGAGTTCTCGCAGTAGTTCTGGGCGTACCCGATGTAAAACCGCTGCGGCGAAGTAAACCCATCGATCTTCTTCGAGAGGTCAACCTTGTTGATCTTCGCCCGCTCCAGGTAAGCTATGTAAGCCAGCACCAGACCGCCGTTGTCCGCCGTGTTCTCGCCCAGCGTCAGCTTGCCATTCACCTTTACGTCATCCACGGCGGTGAAGTTGCCATACTCCTTCACCAGGCAGTCCGTGCGCTCCTCAAACTTCTTGGTGTCGTCCGCCGTCCACCAGTCCGACAAGTTACCCTTCGAGTCAAACTTCTTGCCCTCGTCATCGAAACCGTGCGTCAACTCGTGCCCAATCACTGCGCCGATGTGGCCGTAGTTGATCGCATCATCCTGATTCTTGTCGAAGAACGATGGCTGCAGGATGCCGGCAGGGAAGTTGATGTCGTTCATGCTGGGATCGTAGTAAGCGTTCACCGTTGGCGGCGACATCTCCCACTCGTTGTGGTTCACCGGCTTTCCAATCTTTGCGAGTTGGCGGTTATTTTCAAACGCATTGGCGCGCAGCAGATTGCCCGCCGCATCATCCGGTTTCACCTCCAGCATGGAGTAGTCGCGCCACTTGTCTGGATATCCAATCTTGTTGGCCACGCCGTGTAGCTTCTCCTTCGCACGCAGCTTCGTCGCAGCAGACATCCAGTCCAGCGTATCGATGTCACGGTCCATCGCACTTTCGATGTCCTTCACCATCTCTACCATCTTCGTCTTGCTGTCACCCGCAAAGTATTGTTCGACGTAGACCTTGCCCAGAGCCTCACCCAGCGCACCATTCACGGCGTTGGAGCAGCGCTTCCATCGCGCCCCCTGCTCCGGTTGTCCGTACACCTTACGCCCGTAGAAGTCGAAGTTTTCTGCATCGAACGGCTTCGGCAGCCGGCTCGCTGCTGTCGTCAGCAGGTGGTACCGCATGTAGGCCTTCAGAGTACCCAGATCGGTCGCCTGAACCGCATCAAGCATCGCAGGGAAGAATGCCGGCGTCGAGTTGTTCAGTTCGCTCACCCGAGGGGATCCGATCCCTTCCTCAAAAGCGTCAAAGTCCACCCCCGGCATGCTCCTTAAGAAGGTCTCGATCGGCTGCAGATGGTAGATCTTCTCCGGGTCGCGCATCTCGGTTACACCCATCGAAGCCTTCGCAAAAGCGGTCTCCATCGCCATCACCGCCGTCGCATCTTTCTGTGCCTGCTCAGGGGAACTCCCAGCCAGTGTCAGCATCTTCGCGATATGCGCAACATACTGCTGACGTAGCGCCTCATCCTTGGCGCCCGTCCGCAGGTAGTAGTCCTTCTCCGGCATCCCCAGGCCGCCTTGACCGACGACCGCAATCTGTTTCGTCGCGTCCTTGAAGTCCTGTTGTTCGCCGTAACTGAAGAACACCTCTACGCCCATCCGCTGCAGCTTGCCAGCCAGCATCGGAATCTGCTCCGGCCCTGTCAATCCGTCGATCTCATCCAGCAGTGGCTTGATCGGCTCCAGCCCCTTATTGTTGATCGCGTCTGTATCCATGCAAGCCTTGAAGTAGTCACCAATCTTCTGCTGATCCGCAGAACGCCCCGCGCCCATCGTCGACGCCTTATCCAGAATCGCTCGCAGCGACTGTGTATTCACGTTGTACAACGCGTAAAACTGGTCCACGGCTGGCTGGTCTGCCGGTATGGGGTGATTCGCCACAAATTTGCCGCAGGCAAACTTGTAGAAGTCATTGCACGGATCAGTTGCCTTATCCACTGACGTCAAATCGAATCCCGGAATCGGTACATACACCTGCGTCGGCTTGCTCGCTGCCGGTGCCGCTGGCCCGCCCTGACCCGTTGCCTGCGCGGCGAAACCTGCGCTCCCCACTACCAGCGCGATCGCTGCAGTTCTCCCAAGAATCCGTCCCAATCTGCATCCTGCCATCATCCGTCCACTCGCCATTTGCATCTCTCCTGGTTTCCATCAGTCAACAAGCTTTTGTATCATCGCCCACACCAGTTGTCGCCACGTTGCACGTCATAGAACGGTATCCTGACGCTTAATGATTACAGTAGTAATACGCGAGCCCTATGATCCCGGTTCCCTCATCAGCGATTGCAACGCCCCGCCGTGGTCCCTACTTCGCTCACTGCTTCGCCCTTGCTGCGCTTCTGCTTCTCGCCTCTACTCCACTCTTTGCCCGTAACCCTCAGCCAGTCAATCGCATCCCGCTTGAGCCCCTCGGATTTCAGCCGTTGATCACCCGGTATATGCTGGCCGGCAGTTCCATGTTGACCCTGCATTACGTTGACGACACCCACCTTCTGCTCACCTTCAGTTCTCGCCGTCTAATCAAACGCATCCCCGGCGACCCACCAGGCGATCAGGACCGCATCGTCGACGCCCTGCTCCTCGATCTTCCCTCCGGCCACATCCTCGCCCGTACCGAGTGGCGGCTGCACGACCATGGACAGTACCTCTTCAGCATTGGCCACGGCCAGTTCCTGCTGCGCGTCAAGAACCTCATCACTCTCATCGCACCCCTCGCCAACCTGAAGCACGGAGATCCCTTCGCGGAACGCCCCTTCCTGCATACCTCTCGCCAGATCATTGCCGTGCTCATCTCCCCCACCTCCGACCTGCTCACCCTGGAGACCGTTGAGCTACCGCCGGTCATAGAGGAAAGTTCAACCCTCGCGCCAACCGATGCTCCGTCTCCCAAACCAAGGGGGCCTGTTCAAATCAATTTTTATCGCCTCTCCCCCCCAGTCTCCGGGCGGGACTACGTTATTCCCCGCTCCGCAGGTGTCGCCCTCAGCAGAGCCCCCGTTGAACTCCCGCTCAACGCCACCGGATACGTCCATATCCTCGACCAGGGCCATTCGCGCTGGGCCTTCGACTTCAACTCGCACTCAGGCAAGGTTCTGCAACTCGCCCTCTATGACTCCACCTGCCGCCCATATCCCATCCTCGTCAGCGCCGGTGAATTCATCACCTTCGGCTGCCGCGGAGGCGGAACCCGCCAGCAACTGGCTGCTTTTAACCTGAGAGGGGATGAGATGTGGGAGCAAACTCTCTCCGGTACCTACCTCTCGCCAAACTTCGCCTACGCTCCTGCGGTAGGACGCTTCGCACTCAGTCGCCTGCTCGTCGTCGCAGCAGCGATTAACACCGATACCCTCTCCTCGTCCGAGGTCACCGCGCAGAATGTCGACGTCTACCAGATCGAAAGCGGCAAGCAACTACTCCACCTGGAGAGCTCCCCCATCGCCCGCGCCGGACAGAACTTCGCCTTCTCGCCGGATGGTCTGAACTTTGCCATCACCCACGACGGTGCCATTGAAATCTATCGCCTGCCGCCATTGAGCGCCAAGGATCAGGCTGCGATACAACTCGCCGCCGCAGCAGCCCCCGAGCCCAATGAGGTTCCTGTCGATCTCTCCGAAACAGTCTCGCAGCAGGAAAAGGCAAAGAAGCAAGCCTCAGCAGCCAGCCAGACGTCCATACCGAAAACAACCCAGCCTTCACCCGAGCCCCAGCCGCCTATTGGGACGCCAGCCCAGGCTTCACCAGAGCCGCAGCAGCCTATAGCGACACCAGCCCAGCCCGCACCCGAGCCCCATCAGCCCCAGGCCCCACCTGCCCCGTCAGGCGACGCCCCGCCGGATCAACCCCGCCAGCCACCCACCCTCTACAATCCGGGTGAATCCAAGTCCCAATAGCCAAAGGGCCAGCCCCGGTCTCCCGGAAAGCTGGCCCTTCGATAAGTTCAATTCTGATAAGCGTGAATCTGAAGTTCACAATCAGCTAACGCAACAGGCTACTTCTTAAGCAGCCTTCTTCGCAGCAACAGCCTTTACGCGCGCATTCAGGCGGCTCTTGTAGCGGCTCGCGGTGTTCTTGTGCAGTACGCCCTTCTGGACGCTCTTGTCCAGAATCGATGCCGTTGCGCGGTACTGTTCGGTGGCCACGGCGTGATCGCCCTTGGCGATTGCTTCACGCAGAGTGCGCAGAGTGCCACGCAGCTTGCTCTTGTTGGCGCGGTTCACCGCGGTCTTGGTAACGGTCTGACGTGCGCGCTTCAACGACGAAACATGATTTGCCATAAACTCTCTTCTCTAAACCCGCTTGTATGTCGGGGAAATGGGATGCAGGTCCAAACTGGTAGGAGCTGGCTAAGAACACAGCCCGCTACATCCCTGCAATCACTAAGTCTACGCAATCCGGCCAGCTAGGTCAATCCCAATGCCCACCGTCCCCGCTCCGCTCTAACCAGGAAGAGCAGGGGCACAATGCAAACCAGGCCCGCCATTCCATCCACCAGAAACAACCCGGTCGCGCTTTCCTATAACCGAAGCTATCCTCTTCCGTCGTCTACGCCACATTGGCGCTAAACGTAGCGGCAAACAGTCCAGGAACCGTCCGTGTTAGTGGAATTATGCATTTACCTATGCTCTTTCCAGCCGCCGTGCCGAGCAGCAAGAACCATTCCGAATATCCTCAGAAATCTCTACTTGACGGCGTCCGGTAACCGTTCTAATCTCCTCTCATCTTCGACACCAGATTGGCACCACCAGCCATCCCGGTCGTAGTTACAAAGCGCACCCTCCGCGCTGCATCCTCCCGCCCGCCTTCTTTTCCACTTCTCATGCATCTAATATCCAACCGTACCGACTGACGGAGGTCAGACCCTAGTTGAATAAAAAAGCGATCGAAATCACGCCTGGTATTGAGCCCCTCTACGGGACCCGCGACGAAAACCTCCGCCTGATGGAAGACAGCCTCCAGGTCGCCATCGATCTTCGCTCCGATGCCATTCACGTAACCGGCGAGTCCGTCGCAATCGATCGCGTCGCCGGCATCTTCGCCGACTTCGACTACCTCCGTAAATCCGGTGTCAATCTGCTCAACGGCGAACTCCACGGCATGCTCAAGCTCGTCGTCGCCGATCCGTCCACCACCCTGCGCTCGCTGGTCGAATCCGGCAAGCAGCGCTCCGCAGGCGTCAAGCGCATGGTTCAACCCCGTTCGCCAAACCAGCGCAAATACGTCGAAGCCATCGAGCAGTCCGATATGACCTTCGGCCTCGGCCCAGCCGGAACCGGCAAGACCTACCTCGCCGTGGCCATGGCCGTCTCCGCCCTGGTCTCCAAAAAGGTCAGCCGCATCATTCTCGTTCGACCCGCCGTTGAGGCTGGGGAACGCCTCGGCTTTCTCCCCGGCTCCCTGCAGGAAAAAGTCGACCCATACCTTCGCCCGCTCTACGACGCACTCTACGATCTGCTTGATCCCCTCAAGGTCGACAAGATGCTGGAAAGCAATGTCATCGAGGTCGCACCTCTCGCCTTTATGCGGGGCCGCACCCTCTCTGACGCCTTCATCATCATGGACGAAGCCCAGAACACCACCATGGAGCAGATGAAGATGTTCGTCACCCGCCTCGGCAACAACTCCAAGGCCGTCATCACCGGCGACCTCACCCAGACCGATCTGCCCAATCCCAAGAAGTCCGGTCTGCTCGAAGCTCTCCACGTTCTCGACGGGGTCGAAGGCATTCGCTTCTGCCACTTCGAAGACGTAGACGTCGTTCGGCACCACCTCGTTCAACGAATTGTTCGCGCCTACGACAGCTACGGTCGTGCCCAGCAGCAGCTTCCACTGGCCATCGGCGAGACGGTTCTACCCGACACCAACTTGCCTCCAGCCGCCAAAACCGTCCCAAAACCTCAGTAAATTCAACGAATATGCGATACCATCAACAACAGAGGGCGTCTTTAGCCCTCTGTTGCTGTTTAGTTGCCAACTACCTACGATGATCTCCATCGAACCTCCGAGTAGTCCTTCCATCTCCGCCGCTGCTGGCTCCGGGCCATTGCGCCTGCTCCATTACGCCGGCCATTCCAGTGTCGTCTGCTTCTTGCTCCTGGCCTCGTGCGATAGTTCCCAGGCTGCCGCGCCAGCGACCACCGTGGCCCCGGCGTCGCCAAAATGGCAGCTTGCCTGGAGCGCTGAGTTCAACGGCGCCAACGGTTCCGCACCAGATCCCACCAAGTGCGTCTATACCAACAGCCCAGCCTTTAGCTTCTCTAACCTCACCGGGCCCGCGTCTCTCGTAAACGAAACGAATCCATAAGCGAATGATTAACATCGATCTGCCAGCCACCTCATCCATCCACGCTGAAGCCGCACTCTCGCTCTCGAAGTCCGGCCTGACGCGATTCCTCAACCGCGCCCGCCGGGCTGTCGGCCTTGAGGGGGATGTTGAGGTGCTCCTCACCTCGGACCTTGAACTCAAGCGCCTCAATCGCGCCTTCCGCGGTAAGAACAAAGCCACCGACGTCCTCAGCTTCCCCACGCCGGCCGAGATTGCTCACGAGCACGCCGGAGACCTTGCCATCTCGCTCGAAACCGCTGCCCGCCAGGCAGCCACCTACGGCCACTCCCTGCGCGACGAGGTCCGGATCCTCCTGCTCCACGGATTGCTTCACCTCTCCGGCGAGGATCACGAAACCGACTCCGGTGAGATGGCCGCCCGCGAGGCAGAACTGCGCCGCGAGCTTCGCCTCCCCAACACCCTCATCGAACGCGTGGAGCAGCCCGCGCGTCCTAAGCGAGTCCGCTCATGACCCCCGGTTACGCCATCTCGCTTGCGCTGCTGCTTGCCGTCCTCACCCTCGTCGCTTACGTCGATCGCATCTACTCGGAGATGGGCAAATTCCTCGCCCGCGAGTATCAGGACAACATCGACGCATGGGAGCAGGTCGTCGAGCCACGCCTCCACCTTGGTCGCGAATCTGTCGCCCTCTCCGCCTCGGTCCTGCGGCAACTCACCCTGGTGACGTTGGCGCTTCTCTCCGGTTTGCGGCTGTACGCCCAGGCCAGTCTGGTCCCGTCGCTCCAACACACGCCTAGTCTGGGGGAGATCGCCCGTACCGCCTTCGAACTCATTCTCCTCATCCTCATCTTCGATCGCCTCCTCCCGCAGTTGATCTTCACCCGCACTCGCGGACTCTGGGTCAGGCGCATTCGTTTCGTGCTCCAGGCGCTCTTCTATCTCATCCTGCCCGTCACCCTGTTACTTGGCTTGCTCTTCTCGATCGCTGCGCTCGCCGAGCCTGAGGACGCCGAAGAAGAAGATCATCCCTCTGAGGCAATGGACGCGCTCCTCGAAGCTGGTGAAGAAGAGGGCATCCTCGAAGAATCAGACCGCGAACTGGTCCGCTCCGTCGTAGAGTTTGGCGACAAGGTCGTCCGCGAGGTCATGACCCCGCGCCCCGAGATATTCGCAGTTCCTGCCACCATCACCCTTGTGGCCTTCACCGCGGAACTACACGAACACCCGTTCTCCCGGGTGCCTGTCTATTCCACTTCTCTGGATCAGATCACCGGCATCGCCTTCGCCCACGACCTCCTCCACATCGCCGACACCGAAGCCCGTCACAAGACAGTCGCCCAGATCCAGCGTCCTGTAGCCTTCGTCCCGGAGACCAAGAAAGTGGCTGAACTTCTCCGCGAGATGCAGCGCGAGAAGCAGCACATGCGCATCGTCATCGATGAGTATGGCGGCGTCGCAGGCCTCGTCACCATTGAAGATCTCCTCGAAGCTATCGTTGGCAACATCGCAGACGAGCACGACGACACCGAAGAAGACGACACCCCCATTCGCGAAGCTAATGGAGCCTACGCGGTCTCCGGCTCCTTCGAACTGTCACGCCTGCGCGACCTCTTCGCCGACCAGTTTGAGTCAGCATATAAGCCGCATCTTTCTCGTCCCGCAGAAGACAGCGAACCACACGAACCCGAAGAGGAAGCGGCCGAACGCGGCCAGGAAGCAGAGGAAACCCGCAAGTCAGAGAGCAGGGAACCGCGTGACACCCGCGACGATCCGACTGCCCTCCGACTTCCGGAGCACTACGAGTCCACCACCATCGGCGGCCTCGTCTCTGAGCTTGCAGGCCACATCCCGCTGCGCGGTGAAGTCGTTGAAGAAGATGGCCTCCGCCTCGAAGTCCTCGCCTCCACGGATCGCCGTGTCGACCGCGTCCGCGTCAGCCTCTCAACCCCAACCACCGACTGACCTCAATCACACCCGGAGTCGGTCGAGCAGCCCCAGGAAATGCCCACCACCAACGAAAACCGCGCCACCCACAATGTGAGTAGCGCGGTACGGTCCACCATTCGGCGACCAGTCGATCAAGACCAGCCAAATCCAAACTAGTCGATAGAAATCTTGCGCAGCAGCTTGAAGTCCGAGAGCATCTTGCCCGTCCCCAGTACCACCGATGCCAGCGGATCATCCGCAATCGACACCGGCAGACCCGTCTCCTCGCGAATCCGCTTGTCCAGATTCTTGATCAACGCTCCACCACCCGTCAGCACAATGCCACGGTCGGAGATATCCGCAGACAACTCCGGCGGAGTCCGTTCCAGCGCTACGCGAATCGCATTGATGATCGTTGCAATGCACTCGCTCAATGCTTCGCGGATCTCAGAGTCCTCGATTGTGATCGTCTTCGGAACGCCCTCAATCAGGTTGCGCCCCTTTACTTCCATCGTGATCGGCTTATCCAGGGCAAACGCCGAACCCAGCGTGATCTTGATCATCTCCGCCGTCCGCTCGCCGATCAGCAGGTTGTACTTCCGCTTCAGGTAAGTCATCACGGCTTCGTCCATCTGGTTACCGGCCATGCGCACCGAACGGGAGTACACAATACCCGCCAGTGAAATTACGGCAATGTCCGTCGTGCCGCCGCCGATATCGACGACCATGTTGCCGCCCGGCTCCGTAATGGGCAGTCCCGCACCAATAGCCGCCACCATCGCCTGTTCCACCAGGTGCACTTCGCTCGCCTTCGCCCGGTAGGCCGAGTCCATGACCGCGCGCTTCTCTACCTGCGTAATCTCGCTTGGTACCCCGATCACGATGCGAGGGTGCACCATCATCTTCCGGTTGTGCGCCTTCTGGATGAAGTAGTTCAGCATCTTCTCGGTGTGCCGGAAGTCTGCGATCACCCCATCCTTCATCGGCTTGATCGCCACGATGTTGCCCGGCGTCCGGCCCAGCATCTCCTTGGCCTCTTTGCCGACAGCTTCGACCTCATTGGTAATCTTGTTTACCGCAATAATCGAGGGCTCATTGACGATAATCCCTTTGCCATGGGCAAACACCAGGGTATTCGCCGTGCCAAGATCGATGGCCAGATCGCTCGAAAAAAGACTGAAGAGGGACCGCATATTGTGAATGCGGGAGTAACGCATCTGAAAGTTATTTGAAGACATGAGTTCGAATCATTCCTGAGAATAGACTACTAGTAGTGTAACCCCCCGGCGGGCGCTCATGGCCGGGCTCCTCATTGCTGCAGCTTTCCGTGGTCCTGCGGCTTCCTCACTCCTCCACCAGGATTCGGCAGCACATCAGGGCTGCTGGATAGATCAGCACGCTGGCGTGTCTCGTATACGCGAACCCTACCACGTATGGCAGAGCGCATGCCGCTACCAGCGCAAGGAAGATACCCCCCGCCATAGCCAGCGGATCCGATCCCAAGCCTCCTCGCCGCCAGATCAGCACATACAACGCGCCTCCCAGTGCCGCCCACAGAATCACGCGGAACATCGCCAACCCCGCCGTCTCCAGCAGCAGCATCGCCCCATGACTGTCCGTCGAGCCATACTTCCGCACTGAAACGAAAAGCACTTGCAACTTGCGCACGTCACCCCGCAGCGTCTCGCCCGGGTGCGCCTTCAGATACTCCAGCGCCTTCTTCTGGTGGTAGTCGTTGAAGCTCCACTCATCGTCGAACCGCACCCCGCGATTCAAATCGGGGTTGAACTTGTCCAGCGAAGCCCCCGGTGGAGGAGGATAGTGTGCCAGAAATTCAGGATTATTCGCCTTATGCAGGTTCATCCCATCCAGGCTGGTCCCTATGCTGTACCGTCCGCTGGCGTGGTGCTGATGCATCGCCCATCCCAACGGTGCTGCCGCAACCAGCAGCAGAACCACGACTCGCTGCATCGCCCGCCGCTCTACCAGCAGGAACCCCACCACCAGCACCGCCACCGCTGGCGCCATCGAACTCTTCGCCAGATACACCCCATCCACCGCAAGCGCAAAAAAGACCGCTCTCGCGCCCAATCGCCCATCTGAATCAACGTCACGCAACGGCCTGCCAAACAGCAGCAAAGCCACCGCCAGCGCCAGAAAACTATACGAATACCCTTCTTCTACCTGCAGGTTCACCACATTCGCCAGAAAAGCTGTAATCCCAAATGGAGCCAGCAACAGCGCCACAACACAGATTCGCCGCCACCCCGACCGCGGCATCTGTCGCCACACCAGGTACAGGGCCGCCTCCAGCGGAACCAGTAGCAGCAGCGTCTTCAAAAACGCCACCCGCAAAAAACTATTCCCCAGCAATCGAATCCCCAGGGCCACAACCATCGACGGCAGCGGCATCCGCCCAGCGTGGAAGCAGACTGGGTTCCCCACCGTCCCCATCGTTTCCGTACAAGCCGTCAGGCCCCGGCCTTGTAGCAGGCTATCCGTCGTAGGGCCCACCAGGTTTGCCAGGGCAAACAGCGAAGTCCCAGCGCTGGCATGGTCGAATATCCACACGGCAGCCAATGAAATTCCTACTGCGGCCGAAATCAACAGGCCAAGCACTAAATACGCTGCTGATAAATCCTGTCGTCCCTCGGGTCGTCTTACTTCCATTGGCTCAATCTATCTCAAAACTCTGTTCGATCCACGCACCCTGTGCCTCTTTCCGCGCATCTGTTCTTACATACGAATCGTTACAATCAACATGCACACCAGAGAGAGCGGACAAATGATCATCGGCGTACCCAGGGAAGTAAAAGACCACGAGACCCGGGTGGGTGTCACTCCCGCCGGAGTAAAGGCTCTCGTCGAAGCAGGTCACAAGATCCTCGTCGAGCAGAACGCCGGAGCTTTGTCCGCTATGCCAGACGACGAATATCAGTCCGCCGGCGCCGAGATCGTAGGCTCAGCCCATGACGTCTGGCGCCTCGCCGATATGATCGTCAAGGTCAAAGAGCCCGTCGAAAAAGAGTACAGACACTTCCGCGAGGGTCTCGTTCTCTTCACCTACCTCCATCTCGCCCCGCTCACCGATCTCACGAACGCGCTGCTTGAAAAAAAGGTCACCGGCATCGCTTACGAGACCGTTCGCGACCGTTTCGGTGCACTCCCTCTCCTCACCCCTATGAGCGAAGTCGCCGGACGCATGTCCGTCCAGGTCGGCGCTGCCTATCTTGAAAAGGAGCACGGTGGCCGCGGCGTCCTCCTCGGCGGCGTCCCCGGCGTCCCCCCCGGCAACGTCTGCATCATCGGTGGCGGCATCGTCGGTACCAACGCCGCCAAGATCGCCCTCGGCATGGGTGCCAAAGTCACCCTCATAGACCTCAATCTCAATCGTCTCCGCGAGCTCGACGACATCTTCAACGGCCGCGTCTTCACCGTCGCTTCTAACAGCTACAACATTGAGCGCGCCTGCTGCGAAGCGGACCTCGTCATCGGCGGCGTCCTCATCCCCGGCGCTGCTGCACCCAAGATCGTCACCAAGGCCATGGTCGCCAAAATGAAGAAGGGCGCAGTCATCGTCGACGTCGCCATCGACCAGGGCGGCTGCATCGAAACCGCCCACCCCACTACCCACAGCGACCCATCTTACGAGGTCAACGGAGTCGTCCACTACTGCGTCACCAATATGCCCGCAGCCGTGCCCAATACTTCCACTCTCGCACTCACCAACGCGACCTTCCCGTACGTCCTCAAACTAGCTCGCCTCGGCGCCAAGGCAGCAGTCACTGAGGATAAGGGCATCGCAGAAGGCGTCAACACCTACGAAGGTATCCTCACCTACGGAGCCGTGGCCGCCGCCCAGCAGCGCGACTGGACCCCAATAGCCAGCCTCGTCTAGCCGCTCAATCTGCTCACCAGTACACGCCGCGCCTATAATCGGGTCACTGAGGAGGGGCGCTGCAATGCCTTTTAGTCCGAACCGTAGAAAGCTTCTGATCATCGCGCTCGGAACCTGTCTACTCGTTCTATTCGTAGTGCTCGCCGCACTCAACGCCTTCGGCAAAGACAGCCTTAAATTCCTCAATCCCACCACTGCAGAGCAGATATTTGTCTTCACCGGTCTCTCCGCGGTCGCGTTCCTTCTCTTCGTCGCTATTCTCATTCTTCTCGTCCGCAATGTACTCAAGGTCTATGCGGACCAGCGCAGCCGTGTCATGGGCACCCGGCTCCGCACTCGCATGCTGTGGGGAGCTGTACTCGTCAGCCTCATCCCCATAGTCTTCATGTTCACCTTCAGCTACCTGTTGCTCAACCGTGCAGTCGAGCGCTGGTTTCAGCAACCCGTCACCGAGATGCGCGACGACAGCAACAACATTGCGTTGCAACTCTCCCGCTTCAGTACTGCCAACGCACGCGCCGAAGCTGATTCCATCGCGGCCAGTCTTCCATCGACACCTGCCTTGCCCGCCAGACCCGGCCCGTCCGCCTCAGCTACCGCTTCCCGCCGGCAGTACTACCAGACGGTCAATGAGGTGCTCCGCCGCCACGAAATCACTCTGCAAAACGGCTTCGCCATCGTCTACCGCGACGGACACGTCATCGCCGCCCTGCACATGCCGCAGCGTGATGGGTCTACGGCAGAAATCAAGCCCTGGCTGCCCGTACAGGGGGCTGACGCAGACGAGGATATCCACTCCGATCAGCCACCAGTCCCAACCACTCAAAGCGACCCCACTGACGCCGCCATCCTCGCCGCCGCCCGCCGCACTGACGAGCCCGTATTCTCCCTCGGCCAGTTCGACTACGCTCTCGGAACCTCAAGTCGTAACGGTGGATCAGTCGTCGTAGGCATCCCCATGCCCTACGGAATGACCGCCACCATGAAGCGTCTCCGCAGCGCAGCCGACGCCTATTGGACCGTCTTCAAGAGCCGCAACCAGATTCGCAACCTCTACACATTGCTCTTGCTGATGATGACCAGCCTCGCGCTCTTCGCCTCCACCTGGCTAGCCCTTCATCTCTCCAAACAGGTCACAAAACCGGTTGAAGCGCTCGCCGATGCCATGGAAGCCATCGCCGCTGGCGACTATGCCCAGCGTGTCGGTCAAAGTGCCACCGAAGAACTCGGAGAACTCGTCCACAGCTTCAACGACATGGCAGCCGACCTCGAAAACAGCCGCCACGCCGTCGAGCAATCTACCGTCCAGCTCTCAGCCGCCAACGCAGCTCTCGAGGCCCGCCGCGGCGAACTCGAGACCATGCTCGAAACCATCCCCAACGGTGTCGCCACGTTGGACCCCCAACGACGCATCGTCCTCACCAACCGCGCCCTCAGCGAAATGATGGACCCCGGCGGACAGCGACCCTTCCTCGGCATGACTATCGAGCAAGTCTTTCCCCCAGAGGTCAACGAGGTCCTCGACCGCCTCATCCTGCGCAGCCACCGCATGGGCTCCGCCTCTGCTGAGATTGAAGTCACTCTCCCCGCCAGCGGTTTGCCGGCACGCTTCTCCGGCAATATGAATCTCCTCGCCACTGTCGCATTGCTCGAAACCTCCACCCCTCCCACCCTCAACCATCCGGACCGCCGCCTCCGGCCCCGCCATCACGGCTATGTGCTCGTCCTTGAAAACGCCACCGAACTCCTCCGGGCCCAGAAACAGTCTGCCTGGAAGGAGGTCGCCCGCCGCGTCGCCCACGAGATCAAGAACCCCCTCACCCCCATCAGCCTCAGCGCCGAACAGATTCGTCGCCATATCGATCGCCTCGCCAACACCCTCACGGAACATCACATCGAGTCCCCTTCGACCCCTGTCATCCGCCGCTGCAGCGAAGTCATTACGGCATCGGTCGAAAGCATGCGCTCCCTCGTAGACCAGTTCGCCGCCCTCGCCGAGTTTCCTACGGCCCAGCCCCGCCCGGCCGACCTTAATACCATCGTCGAGAACTCCCTCGCTCTCTTCGCCGGACGCATGCAGAACATCCGCATCATCCGCAAACTCAGCCCCGGTCTGCCCCTCATCATGGCCGATCCCGAAGCACTCAAACGCGCACTGGGCAATCTCATCGACAACGCCGCTGAAGCCATGCAGCAAAGCCTCTTCCGCGAGCTCCGCCTCTGCACCCAGCTGCTTGAAAATGGTATGGTCGAGCTCATCGTCGCCGACACCGGAACCGGACTCACCGATGAGATGCGCGAGCGCCTCTTCCTCCCCTACTTCTCCACCAAGCAGCGCGGCACCGGCCTCGGCCTCGCCATCGCCGCCAAAATTATTCAGGAACATCAAGGCACCATCCGCGCTGAAAAGAACGAGCCCGCCGGAGCAAAATTCATCGTCGAACTCCGAGTCGCATCCCCCACCGATAGCGACCCCGATCTCAACCCCACCACTGTCACCGCGAATGGCCATGGAGGCCCCGCTTGAACCACGTTCTTATCGTCGATGACGAAGCCGAGATCCGCCAATCGCTCGAATCCATCCTCAGCGAAGAAGGCTACCTCATCACTACTGCTGCTACTGCCGCCGAGGCCCTCGAACTCCTGCGCGACGCCGCCTACGATGTCGTCCTGCTCGATGTCTGGCTCCCCGACCGCGACGGTCTCGACACCCTCACCGAGATCCGCCAGATGGCCCCCGAAAATATCCCTGAAGTCATCATCATCAGCGGCCACGGCACCATCGAAGCAGCCGTCCGCGCCACCAAACTTGGCGCCTACGACTTCCTCGAAAAACCCCTCTCTCTCGACCGAACCCTCATCGTCCTCAAAAACGCTATGCGTGCCCGCCAGATGCGAGAGGACAACCAGGAGTTTGTCCGCCAGCTCTCGGTGAAGGGAACCGTCACCGGCCAGTCCGTCCCCATGAAGGCCCTCCGGCAGCAGATCAAGCTCATGGCCCCAACCAACGGACGCGTCCTCATCTACGGAGAAAGTGGAACAGGAAAAGAACTCATCGGCCGCGCCATGCACGCCGAATCCCTCCGCAAAGACCGCCCATTCGTCGAACTCAACTGCGCCGCCATCCCCGAGGACTACATCGAGTCCGAGCTCTTCGGCTACCGCCACGGAGCCTCACCCGCTGGCTCTTCCGCGCCACCCGAAAAGCGCGGCACCTTCGAGCGCGCCGACGGCGGAACCCTCTTCCTCGACGAAGTCGGCGACATGAGCCTCAAGACCCAGGCCAAAGTCCTCCGCGCCCTCGATGAACAGCGCTTCTACCCCGTCGGAGCATCTCACCCCATCCACGTCGACGTCCGCGTCATCGCCGCCACCAACAAAGACCTCGAAGAAGAGATCGCCCGCGGCAACTTCCGCGAAGACCTCTTCTACCGCCTCAACGTCATCCCCTTCTTCGTCCCGCCCCTCCGCGAACGCAAGGAAGACATCCCCCTCCTCGTCAAGGAATTCCTGCAGGAGTTCGGCACGCAGTACGGCCGCCCCCACGTAGAAATGACAGAAGACGCTCTCGCCGCCCTCCGCCAATACCACTGGCCCGGCAACGTCCGCGAACTCCGCAACCTCGTCGAGCGCGTCCTCATCCTCAACCCCAAGACCCAGCGCATCGAACGCAAACATCTCCCCATGCTGGTCTTCCGCGAACCCGGCACCACCGCTCCCGCCGGCAACAAACCCGCCCGCGCCGAAGAGTTCACCTCACTCCTGCAAGCCCGCGAAGCCTACGAACGTGACTACATCCTCAAAAAACTCGACGAGTGCCACGGCAACGTCTCCCGCGCCGCTGAATCCCTCGGCCTCGAGCGCAGCCACCTCTACCGCAAAATGAAGACCCTGGGCGTCAGTATCAAGGAGTAAGACACCAGGCAGCACACGGCACTTTCAGAAGGAACACTCTACTCCGCAGTCGTAGGATCGATCATCCTTCGCACCCTCAGCACCGAGTCCGCCGGAAACCCACCCAGCCGCGCATGCTCCAGCACCGTAGCCTCATCCTTCGCGATATAGACGCAATAAATCTTGTCATCCGTCACGAACGACTCGAGCCACTGGATCTGCGGCCCAATCTCTCGAATCACCGAGCAGGACTTCTGAGAGATCCCCGCAAGCTGCTCCGAAGTCAACGACCCTGCACCGGGAATATTCCGTTCAATCACAAACTTTGGCATCCTTAGCACCTCCGCTAATGCCCGGAGACTATCACAACCGCTGAACGGAACGCAGACCCAGAAAGATTGCGCATCCGGGCTCTCCGCCGAGCGGGATTCCCCACCTGGCCCGAAGCCGCCGCCGACCTGGCCTCTCGTATGCGAGCAACGTGAGACACACAGAATCCACGGTGAAAACTACTCGAACTCCGAGACGGACAACTCTTGCTCCTACCAATGAAGGAGCTCTGTTTTTGCTGTTGCTTCTGAGATAGGTCCAGGCTTTAGCCTGGACATTAAGCCCACCCACAAAAGCGGGCTTTAGCCCCTGAGGTATGCTCTTTACGATCACCCGGAGACGTAGAGAATCCATGCCGACGAAAAGCTACTCGGACTTCGCCACCCAGTATCAACAAATGCCCGACGGACAACTCCTGCTCCTACCAATGAAGGAGCTTTGTTTTTGCTGTTGCTTCTGAGATAGGTCCAGGCTTTAGCCTGGACATTAAGCCCACCCACAAAAGCGGGCTTTAGCCCCCGGGATATGCCTTCTTCACCGCGCTCCGATAAGCCTCATCCAACCGCTCCAACGCCGCCGTCAAAGTCCCATCATCCTCAACACGAACACTCCGCCACTTCTTCCCCTCAGGCCCCTTCACCCCATCATGCATCTTCACCATGATCGCGTTCGGCTCCCACAAGCCACGCGTCCCGGGCAGCATCCCGAAGATCACCTTGCCGCGATACAAACTCTGCATCCCAAACATCTTGCCCACCCGCGTCCCCGGCCACCGCAAAACCTCCGCAGCCAGCAGCGCTGACCTGCGTCGCATCTCCTCACCCACAGGAGTGAACGCAGGCCGCTTCTTCACTTCTCTTCCGCCTGCTGCTTCTCCGCAATCAACTCCAACTGCCGCCGCCAATCCAGCTCCTCCACAAACCCCCTGCTACTCCGCCACTCTTCCTGCACCTTCACAAACAGCTCCAGAAACACTCGCGTCCCCAGCAAGCTCTCAATATCCTTCCGAGCCGACGTGCCAATCTTCTTCAGCATCTCTCCCTGCTTGCCGATCAGGATCGCTTTCTGCCCCGTCCGTTCGCAGAAGATCGCCGCCGAAATCTTCGTCACCGGCAGCTTCCCATCCTTCATCTTCTTCATCGAGGCTGGCTCCTCGAACTTCTCAATCACCACCGCCGTCGCGTAAGGAACCTCCTCGCCCGTCAGCATCAAAATCTTCTCCCGTATCAGCTCCGCCACCAGGAAACGTTCCGGCTGGTCCGTCAACTGGTGCTTCGGAAAATACCGCTGGCCCTCCTTCAACTGCCCCACAATCTTGTCCAGCAGCAGCTCCAGCCCTTCCTTTTTCCGCGCAGAGATCGGCACCACATCCGCAAACGGATGCAGGCTCGACCAGTGCGCCATCAGCGGCAGCAACTCCGACTTCCGCACCGCATCAATCTTGTTCAGCACCAGAATCACCGGGCACTCCAGCTTCTTGATCAGCGACAACGCAAAGTCGTCCTCCGCCGCACTCATCGCCATCCGCCCCGTCGTCTTGGCTCCCTCTGCCGTCTCCACCTTCGGCAGCCTGTGCGTCACGTCCACAATAAACAGCACTGCATCGCGGCTCTCCAGCGCGTCGTGCACCTCCTGCATCATCCGCCGGTCAAGCTGCGTATCCGGCTTATGCACCCCCGGTGTATCCACCAGCACCACCTGCGCCGCAGGATGACCCGGCTCTCCCTTGGCCTTCTTCTTCAGCGGAACCTCAAGCACCCCGTGGATGCGCGTCCGCGTCGTCTGCGGCTTGTGGGTGACAATCGCCAGCTTCTGCCCCAGCAGGGCATTCAGCAGCGTGGACTTACCGGCATTGGGCCGGCCAATAATCGAAACAAAACCTGAACGAAAAGCCATCCTTCAATTATGCGCTGTTACCTCATCATGCGATTGTCGATACCATCACAAAGAACTCGGTCACCCAAATGAAAGCGATATCATTTGCACAAATCTCAGATAAACTGGCGCGCATGATGATTCGTCCCTTCGCGCGCGCCCTCAGATCCACCCTGCTCTTCGGCCTCCTCGCTCCCGCACTCGTCGCCCAGATACCCGCCTACACCCCCGACACCGAGATCCACCCCGACCACTCCGTCACCTTCCACTACAAGGACGACACCGCCACCTCCGTCCTGCTCGGCCTCGAAGGCATCTCCAAGCCCGTCCCCATGTCCAGGGACGCCAGCGGCATCTGGACCTACACCACCAAGCCCCTCGCGCCGGAGATCTACGGCTACCACTTCGAAGTCGATGGCCAGCCCCGCCTCGACCTAGCCAACGTCAACATCACTCCCAACCTGGTCAACCTCTCCAATCTCATCACCATTCCAGGCGATGCCCCCCAGCTCTGGGATGACACCGACGTCCCCCACGGCACCCTCCATCACCACCACTACACCACCTCCACCGCCGTCGGCTTGCCCCGCAACGACAACGACTACTACGTCTACACCCCGCCCGGCTACAACCCCGCCGCCAAACAGCCCTACCCCGTCCTCTACCTCCTCCACGGCTGGTCCGACGGAGCCGTCGGTTGGTCCGCCGTCGGTCAGGCCAACTACATCTTCGACAACCTCCTCGCCCAGGGCAAAATCAAGCCCATGGTCGTCGTCATGCCCTTCGGCTACGGCGATCTGTCCTTCGTCCACAGCGGCTTCGGCATCTGGAGAGACCCCGTTCCCGTCGCCCACAACACCGCCCTCTTCACCCAGACGCTACTCACCGAGGTCATGCCCCGCATCGAGTCCGAATACAACGTCTCGAAGGATCGTGAAGGTCGCGCTATCGCCGGCCTCTCCATGGGTGGCCTCGAATCCCTCTCCACCGGACTCACCCACACAGAAAAGTTCGCCTGGATCGGCGGCTTCAGCTCCGCCATCCACAACCTTGACTACCCCACCCAGATGGCCACCCTCAACCCCAAATCAGCCAACCTCCGCCTCCTCTGGATCGCCTGCGGAACCGAGGACACCCTCATCGTTCCCAACCGAAAATTCGTCGACTTCCTCAAGGCAAAGAACCTGCCCGTCACCCAGATCGAAACCCCCGGCCTCCACGTCTGGATGGTCTGGCGCGACAACCTGGCCCACTTCGCCCCACTCCTCTTCCAGAACCCCCCACAACAACTAGCCCAAACCAAATAGCCACACCAAACCGGCGACAGCAGATACCCAACCCTCTGTCGCCAACCCCACCCCCCCCACAAAAGTTGTCATCCATCGCGCAGCGAAGCACCCGCTTCTGCCCTTGCCGTTGCGTCTTCTCCGAATCCCAAACTCGGGTGCCCCATCTTGCGCAGCCTTCATCGCGCAAGGTGGGAATGTATCCCTTCGCAGCACTTGGCGAAGGGTGGGATCAACACCGCCGACACGCAGCAGTGTCCTTGCCGCTGCACTCCACCCATCCAGTAACTGTCATCCTGACTAAAGAAGTTGCTGAAAAAACTCCGCCTTGCTTAGGGGCACAACTTCAGCGTGCCGTAACTGCCCGTCGTTCGGAGTGAAGCGGGTCGTCCCCACATGACGACATGTCGGTACCAATTGACTGAATGAGTGCATTGGCGATTATGCACTCGTCGCCGTGGCTATGATTTAGCGCGGGTGTCAGGTTCAGTGAAATCAGCGAACAGTAATCAAGAATCGCAAAATTAGCAGTTGACATTGACCGAAAATCCACAACCATTTGGTTGTGGATAAACTGGATACAACATTTGCAGCTCTATCTGATCCAACCCGGCGGGCGATGATCGAGCGGCTCTCCCACGGGCCTGCCTCTGTGCATGGATTGACGGAACCGTTTGATCTGTCGCAGCAGATGATTTCAAAACATATTGCAACTCTGGTACGGGCACGGATTGTGATCAAGACAAAGCGTGGACGGGAGAGTGTATGCACGCTCAGGCCAGGGGCCATCAAGACAGTCAGCGACTGGGCGATCCGCTATCGCCGGTTCTGGGAAGAGAGTTTCGACAAACTGGATGTAGTTGTAAATCAAATGAAGAAAGAGGAGGTCGGAGATGACAGAAAACATAGTTAGCGAAGTCGAGCGGATGGTCGTTACAAGAATCTTTGATGCCCCACGCGAGTTGGTTTGGAAGGCGTGGACAGACCCGAAGTACGTGATGCAGTGGTGGGGACCGAAAGGCTTTACTGCGCCGGTTTGCAAGATGGATCTGCGGGTTGGATGAAAATCTCTCTGCTGCATGAAGGCGCCGGATGGGCAGGAGTTCTGGAATGCGGTTGAATACCACGAGATTGTTCCGCAAGAGAAGATTGTTTCTTCCATGTACTTTGCGGACTCGGAGGGCAACAAGATCGACCCTGAGCAATTAGGAATAGAACACGAGGCCATAGACGGTGCGTACGACGTGACCATCTTTGAGGATCTCGGAAACGGCCAGACGAAACTAACCTACATTGGAAATGAACCCATGGAGAGCGCGAAAATAGCGGTTGACTGGACGAAATTGGAGTTTTGATGATTGTCATGCGCGAGATACAGTTAAGGCTGGCGGCAGAGGCTTAGTTAGAACGGTTTCTCGCCGCTTGGCCGAATTCTCGCATTTCCCTCTGAAGTAATTCAAGGAGAGAAGCGATGAAAAGAATGCAATTTTTGGCGGGGTTGCTGGTGCTGGCGGGTTTCTGCGTGTTGCCGGCGCGAGGACAGGATGCTGCGAAGAAATCGCGGCGGTCTTTTCAAGGTCCGAGGACAATCGTCTGATCGACGGCGTTGTATCGCGCCTTTACAACCGCTAGGCTTGGCGCCCTTTCGCGCGCCCAAGATCGGATACTCTCCTCGTGCTCCTTTGAAATGTTCTTACCCAAGATCAATCGTCTGAGCCAGTGCGGATCCAGCTTCACCTTCGGACCGGATTTACGTGGTAGGACTAGGCGAACCTCTTCCTCGTTGCTCCATTCCGGTCGCTTGCAGAAGAACCAGAAGCCGTTCCGATGATCGGGATTGTTGACATCCATCCGGAGAGAGTCCTCGTACATTACATCTCGCACGGTCTCGAACACCGGCCCATCGTTCGCAAACTCCAAACAATAACCGGCATGGTCCCCTGCGTACTTTGCCCAGAGGCTGAGGCTGTCATAGCGCGTTGACATCGAATAGACCCGGTAACCTTCCAATTCTCTGTGGAGAATCTCGGTCATGTCCTTGAGGAGCGTTTTCGTTCCGTGCCGCTTGACGTTATGGAAAATTATCTCTCTGTGGGGCGCCAACTCTGCCCGCGATAACTGCGGATTGTTATGGACGAACATCGTGTACAGAAATGAGCTCATTTCATCTTCCGACAAAGGAGCGAGACGTGGCCTTCCATCCGCAGGGTCGTTCAGTTGAGGGAGGGTCGGCAGGTAGATTTCATGTTCTTGGACGATCACGCGGAGCCGTTCGAGGTGCTCGGGAGTCGGCAATGCGGAATACTTATAGAAAAAAGTTGCTGTCGCCTTTGGAGGAAGCGGTATCGTTGCTGCTTCTGGCATTCTTCACCGTGTCCAGACTACACCGGCTTCGCGTCCTAATCTCACCGGAGGAGGAGGTGGCGGGGACGAATTCGGGGACAGTCCCCGAATTTCTTGATTTGAATCTCTACCCGAACCTACTAATGCAGTGAGAATCCAGACGGCAAAGCTGCCTCAAGATTGATCTGTTCTCCGGTGATGGGGTGCTGGAATTTTAGAAATTGCGCGTGCAGCAAATATCCTCCATCGCCGGGGAGGCCGGGGAGATTTTCAAGAGGCTGGCCGGTTAAGCCGTACAGAGGATCGCCTACCAGGGGATGGCCGATGGATGCCAGATGGATTCTGATTTGATGAGGGCGGCCCGAATTTAGGCTTACCTCAAATGTTGTGGTGCTGGTGGTGCGTGAGATCACCTTTGCCAATGACTTTGACGGTTTGCCACTTGGGTTGGCGGCCCACACGGAACCGATGAGCGGGTGCGGTACGAGGCCGATGGGTGTGAGGATTTCGTAGGCGTCGTGCTGTGCAATGTTTTGAGCCAGCGCCCGGTAGATTTTTTGAATT
>JANXYX010000018.1 GCA_025408425.1 Granulicella sp. | reverse complement strand
CTGCCTCCAAGAGGCGTATGCAACTGAATACGCTCGGTATGCAGTTGAATACGGTCGTCCGGTAAGTAGCTCATTCGAGCCGCGTATACATCTGCATACGCTTGTCGCATCGAACGCCACCCTACGAGGGATGGAGTGTCAACATTCTTCCGGTGCGCAGCACCGTTGTGGCTTTGCCCCGGAATGAAATGGAGGATCATGCGCTTTTGGCTGCCGATGTCGGAGCGCTTACGGACGCTGGAGAAGGCTTCTGAGCTACTGGCTCGGGAGCCTCAGCAGCCGGAACCTTCCGAATACGCAAGGTCGAAGCGACCTTCCGGGCTTCCGGGGTCTTCAAGAAGTCCTGGAAGTCGCGGTCTTTACTGAAGACATAGGCGAGAGCCTGTTCGACTACATCGTCCGCACAAGCCCGGATGAAGGCGGCGTACTGGTCGACTTGCGTGGCGGTTGTGTCGGTGAGCCGAATGGATGCGCTGATCTGACGGGTTTGTACGACTTCAAGCAATGGCATTGTGGTTCTCCTTTGGGTGGTGGCATGAGGCAAACTTTGTGCGGCCAATCATTCGCTGCGCCGTGGTCACAATCTCCCGCGCTCTGGAGGAGCAAAGAGCCGCTGGGACGTCGGCGGAACGACGGTTTTCCAGCATGGCGATCACGTCCTCGATCGCCGCACCATTGAGCAACATGAGGCGAGCCGAAGCGATATCGATGGTGCGCTGGGCGTAGTAGCGAGGGTTGGGCTTGTCCGGACGCTTGAAAGCAAGCGCCGCCGTCAGCTTGTCGGCATCTTCTCCGAGTGAAAGCTGATGGATAGTCCATGCCCAATCCTGTTCAGAAAATGTGTTCTTACCGGTGGGGTGCGTTCTTGTCGCACGGCTGACGGGTAGCACGCCATGCAGCAACGAATCCTCAAGCTGGAAGTGTTCGAGATGGTAGCTGGAGTCGGTGGGATACTCGACCGAAACCGGGTGAGCGGGATCGTATTTGCAGTTCAGGAATCCCGGCACTCTAAGAACCCGGTTACGGTCGGTGCAGGCGGAGTCTCCACCAAAGGCGGTGACGAGCAACTTCAGCATGTTCTCCTGCTGGTCGAAGTCGAAGCCTTCGACTCTCCAAAGAGCCTGATACTTGCCGGGCGAAGTGGAAACGATTGTGCTTGGAACGGGGACTGCATCGGACGCTTTCAATGCGGCGATACGCACATCACCGTCCACATCGATGTCTAGGTAAAGATGGCGGACTGCAACGATGCAATCTTTCGTTCTCTTGCGGCTGCCGGAGCGAAGCGGATTGGCAGCGACGTAGATGTTTGCGCCGTTGTGATTCTCATAGCGTAGCCACGCCAGATAGCGCGTGGCGATAGCTTGCTCCAGCGTGACGATCCGCTGTGTTGTCGACGGCGGGTTCTCCCGGCGAAGGAGGAGAGCAATCGTCTCACCTGGGTGAAAGCATCGGGTTAGGAATTCGAGTGCGGTCTGAGTATTCATTGCGGGTGTCTCACAGAGTTGGAAGCCCGGCGTCTACCGGGCTCCTGAGTTGATGGAAATGAAGCGGCTTATGCGGCCGCTTCGAGATGGAGTTGGGAGTCTGCTTCCTGCTCTTCCGGGCTGGCCTTCTCCGCCCGGTCCAGCTTGAGAATCGAGTTCACCCGGACCTCCCAGATGGTCTTCTTCTGGGCTGCCTTCTTGCCGACCTTCTTGGTCTCGTATTCCCGGCTGCGCAGCTCGCCTTCCACCTGCAGATGAGCGCCCTTCTTCAGCGTGCCGGCGAAGTCACTGAGCTTGCCGAAGATTACGCAACGGTGCCATTCGGTGTGCGAGATGTACTGGCCGTCCTTCTTGTAGGAACTCTTGGTGGCCAGCGAGAGAGTGGTGAAGCTGCGGTTGTCATTGGTGCGAACTTCTGCGTCGTTGCCGAGGAAGCCGATGAGGGTGACTTTGTTCTGGTACATGGTGGTGATCTCCGTGAGTTGAATTTCCCGATCTTGCTCGGGTCACTAATAAGCGAAGTGGGCCCGGCTCCCAAGTGCCAAGGAGTGCTTTCTTGGCGGGGCCCGGAAGAAGTTTGTGCGGCGCAATTGCCGCGCGTTTACAAACTTGTTCTGGGAGGAACCGAGACCCTGAAAGGGTGGCGAAGCCAAAGCAGAACGACGCCGAGCCGCAGGGCGCCGGTTTGGCCCCGAAGCAGTGACCGTGCAAAAGGCGGGATACGGAACATAAGATTGCCAATGGACCGAAGTCGCACTCTCACTTCCTGGCTGTAGAAGCTCGCCCAGACCGCAACGGACCCTGCTGGCTTGGGTGCCTGGAAAGGACGGCCTCTCGCCCCTGCCGTAGCGTTCTTTGCCGCTCAGAGACGGAACACTGAAGGCTTTTAGAGACAGGTGGGGCTGTGCAGCCGGATTGGGAGCATGAGGGTGCATCGGTAAGACCTCGGATACGGGTTGGGTTCTCTAGCGTTTGGACTGGGTGTTAGGCTGCGGAAGCGCGGTAGACCTCCTCAGTCTGGAAGCTC
>JANXYX010000017.1 GCA_025408425.1 Granulicella sp. | reverse complement strand
GATGGTACAATGGAAAGGTTGCCCCTACCGCGCATCTTCCTGCGCCAGTGTTTGGTGGCCTCGGCGGCGTAGCTCAGGTGGCTAGAGCGAGGGTCTCATAATCCCTAGGTCGTTGGTTCGAGTCCAACCGCCGCCACCAATTGAATCAATTACTTAGAGGGTATTCCAGCCGCCTCCAAACTGTGGGGACTGTGGGGGAGTGCCCATTATTGGTCAAGATATTCGTCAAAAATTCAGCGAGAAGCTAGAAATGCCACGAATGATTTCTCGCCGTCGTGCGTGTCGAAACACACTCATCGGCGTTTTTCATTTGCCACGAGAATGGTTTTATGGCGAGGTCTGGTGAGCTCAGTCTTAGGTGCGCCGTGAAGGTCTCACGGAAGTGAGATGAATGACGACACAAAGAGGGTGTCAAAGCATCTAGAAAGCGACTAGCTTGAGGTGCTAGCGCCGCAAGGCATAGGGGTTCAAGCCCCTCCAGACCGGCACCCGCATCAAGCTAGTCGTCCAGGCGCAATCTCAGCCGGACAACATCGCCAGCATCCCACTCCTTACCGCAACCTTCGTGCGACCGGTTCGTCCGGTTGCACGAGGTATCGCAATGGAAGCATTGGCAGCATAGGCTCTTCCAACACTGAATCCAACCCAGCAAGAGGCACCGGAAGTTCATCTCCGCGCATACAGCTATGCAGGGAGGAGGCTTTTCAAACCTTCATCGGCAGGGAAGCGGATTGGTCGGCATCGGAGCTTTACCAAGACACAGTTCTTCTACAACCACTACAAAAACCACTACAGTGACGAAAAAGAAGGCCAGCCGTTTCGGGCTGACCTTCTCTTAAGTGCTTGATTCTTTGGATTGGTGCGGAGGAGGGGACTTGAACCCCTATGCCTTGCGGCGCTAGCACCTCAAGCTAGTGCGTCTGCCAATTTCGCCACCTCCGCATTTTTGCCCTGCGCATTAGCGCTAGGTTGCGGTGAGCAATCCGAAGGTAAGTATAGCATCCCGGACGGGATATGCGGTGGGGTGGGAATCAAGGCTGAAAATGCGCCTTTTGTTGCAGCGTGACCATGAGTTGTGATGAGAGCAATGCAGGGTGCGGGTTTTTTCTCGCTGTCAATTTGATGCGGTGTGACGAGGGTATCTGAGTTTCTTTAATCGGACTGTCTTGTTCCTGTCAAGCGCTGTTAATGATCGCGTCTTAGGTTGAGATTCAGATCAATCACACAATCGCACTTGGCTCTGTCCAAGCGGGCAATCATGCCTTTCACATTCCATTCCATGAGGACTTCCATGACTAAGACGCGAGCCGTTCTGGCTGCTCTATTCCTAGCACTTTTCACTCTTGTTTCAGCGTACGGGCAATCAGGCAGAGGGACGTTGGCGGGATCGGTGGCCGACGTTCTAGGTGGTGGCTTGCAGGGGGCGAAGATTACCCTGGACCCGGGCGGCATCGTGGCACTGTCGGATTCAGTTGGTCAGTTTACGCTGACCGGCGTGGCCAGCGGGGACTACACGTTGACGGTGTCGTACGCGGGATTTACGGACAACTCCAAGAAGGTCACGGTTGGGGCCGGACAGGTGACTCGTGCTGATGTGGTGTTATCCATCGCTTCGAACAAACAGGATGTTCAGGTGTATGCGGGCCGTCAGGGTGGCGAGGTTGAGGCGATCAACCGGACACTTACAGCGGACAACATTATCAACGTACTTCCGGCAGACGTGATCAAGAGTCTGCCGAATGCGAACGTAGCGGATGCGATCGGTCGCTTGCCGAGCGTGACGCTGGAGCGGGATGAGGGCGAAGGTAAGTATGTGCAGGTGCGCGGCACGGAGCCTCGCCTGACGAATACGACGATCGATGGCGTGAACATCGCTTCGGCAGAGACGGTGCGCCAGATCAAGCTGGATATTATTGCGGCGGACCTGGTGGAGTCAGTGCAGATCAATAAGACGTTACAGGCGAATATGGAAGGCGACGGAATTGGTGGCTCGGTTGATCTACGCACGAAGAGTGCTGGAGACCGGCCGACCGTGGCACTGGAGTCGACAGGAGGCTATACGTCAATCATGGGCGGGCGTCCCGCGTACCAGTTTGATGGAACTCTGGGGAAGCGCTTTGCTGAAGGCAAACTTGGGATGCTGTTCGGTGGATCGTATGACTGGAACGGCCGCGGGATCAACGACGTGGAGCCTGCTCCTGTGGCACTCGGTGGATATGACGAACGCGACTACCAGTACTATCGGCAGCGGCTCGGGTTTGCGGGCACGGTAGATTATCGATTCAGTGAGACGTCGAATGTGTATCTGAAGGGTTTGTACTCGCTGTTTCATAACTACGGCAATCGCTGGGACTACAACCTGGGTGCCACGTTCACGCCGACGGGACAGCCGGATGCTAATGGCTCAACTTCGTTTGGAGCGGAGATTCGTCGTCCGGTGCAGGACATTGGAAGTCTGCAGGTTGGGGGACGGCATGTGATCTCACGGTCGCTGTTGGCGTGGGATGCAGAGAGCTCAGTGGGTCGGACGAAGGATAACGGGTATTCAGATGCGAGCTTTGCGCCGGCTTCGACTTCGAACCTCAACGCGATCCAGTTTGGTCTGGACAACACTAACCCGTTGGTTCCGAAGCTGACTACACCGCAGGGTGTCAACATCTTCGATCCGAAGCAGTATGAGTACACGGGGCAGAGGATCAACAACTACTATAACCCTGAGGTCGATCTCGGCTTTGGCGGGTCATTGGCGACCAGTTATACAGCTGCGGGACACTCTGGGATGTTTGAAGTTGGGGGACGTTTCCGTAACGTACACAAGTTTGCGAATCAGGACACGCATTACTATGTGCCGACCGCCGCTTCTGGCAGCCCGACACTCTCAATGACAAATTTCCTTGGCGGGTTCACTGATCCGAACTACTACGGCAACAGCTACACTTTCGGGCCGACGGTGGACTATGACAAAGTGACTGCGCTGACAGCACAAGTTGAGAACAAGAAGAAGGCAAAGTTGGGAAACAACTTCAACTTTATCGAAAAGGTTGAAGCCGGTTACGTGATGAACACGATCAACCTGGCCAAGTTCCGGATCGTAGCGGGACTGCGTTTCGAGAATACAAGCGAGGATGATGCTGGTAATACGGCTGCGAGTTCAACGGTGGTGAGCACCACGAAAGGATCGTATCTGGATGTATTGCCAAGTGCGTCGGTGCGATACACGCTGACGCCTGAGAGCGGGATTCGCCTGGTGTACGGACGAGGTGTTTCGCGTCCAAACTTCTCGGATCTGGTATCTTTTGCGACGGTATCGCCAGGTGGCGTTCGGACACTTTCAAGTATCGGCAATCCGAATCTGAAAGCAGAGCACGCTGATAATGTCGATCTGTAGTACGAACAGAACCTGAATCCGATAGGACTGCTGCAGGCGGGAGTGTTCTACAAGCATCTGGCAGATCCGATTGTCCCGACGAATACGAAGCTTGCCGACGGCACGATTCAGACACAGCCGAACAATGCGGGAAGTGCCTATGTCTACGGGTTCGAAGTAGCTTTTCAGCAGCACTTTACGTACCTTCCCGGCTTGCTGAATGGTCTTGGGATGTCAGGCAACTACGGCTATACGGCATCGCAGGTTAGCTTTCCCACTCTGAATGCCGATGGTACGGGGAATGCGTTGGGACGCTCGGATAAGCCAAACCTGCTACGGCAGGCTCCGCATACGTGGAATCTCAGCCCGACGTACGACAAGAAGCGCGTTTCCGTTCGGCTGGGACTTTCGTACAACGCTGCTAACGTCTTTGCGTACAACTACAATGACGGTAATGCTGGACCAATTGTCTATACTGGCGGCGATGCTACAGGTGGCAATACGGCAAGTGGTGGCGGTATCAAGGGGCCGAACGGCGATTTGTATCTGTACTCCCATCTGCAGGTTGATCTGCAGGGGAGCTATCGGTTGCCGAAGGGCTTCACGGCGGTGGCTTATGGTCTGAACCTTAACAATGAAGTCTTTGGCTTCTACCAGGGAAGCGGGATTTATTCGATTCAGCGTGAGTTCTACAAGCCGACGTTTGGCGGAGGATTGCGTTGGTCACCACGACACGAGTAAATCTGGGAGCGAAGCAGGGCATTGAGAGAACGGGCAGGCCGGTGATTTACTGGCTTGCCCGTTTCTGTTTGGGACCTGCTATGAGCAATTAGAAGTGCAGCGCGAGGTCAGCAAAGCCGATGAGTTCGAGCAGGGTTTGGCCGGCGGGGGGCTGATTGACTACCTCATGCTCAAGAACCCAGGTGAAGTCGTGTGGGATGAAGACGGCATGTAGACCAGCGGCCAGGGCGGGGTTGATATCTGATTTTGGGCTGTTGCCGATCATCCAGGTGGTAGCGGCTTCGAAGCGGTGGTGCGCAACGAGGGCAAGGTAAGCTTCGTGGTGCTTCTCTGGCAAGACTTCGATCGCGGAGAAATGAGAGGCGAGCCCGGATCGGTGGAGTTTGTCGGTCTGCTCGTCGGGGTTTCCCTTGGTGACGAGGATAAGCCTGTGGCGGGTGGACAGGTCGGCGAGTGTGGACGCCACACCAGGCAGAAGCTCGATTTCCTGTTCGGCGATGGATTGAGCGAAGCTTTCGATGCGGTTGTGCTTTTCCGGAGTGATCGCGGAGTCGGAGAGTTGCTCAAAACAGTTGATGAGGGAGCGGCGGAAGCTCTGCAGACCGTAGCCGTGGGCTAGAACGGTGGCGTGCTCACAGCTGTTGAGATGGGAGCGTACCTCTTCGGGGGAGTGTACGCGGTGATCGAGGTAGGAGATGAACGCTGAGATGGCGCGCTCAAAGTAGATGTTGTTCTCCCACAGGGTGTCGTCGGCGTCGATGAGAAGAGTCTGGGCGGCGGTGCGGCGGTGGGCTTCAAAGGTGGGAGTCACCCGCTGATTATAGATGGGGGTGATGGGGGCTGGATATCTGTGGTTTGGGCCGGGGAGGGGGTACGAAGGCGTAGCAAATGTCGGCTGCGCGGCTATCGGGTTGATGGGGGAGGCCGATCAGGAAGAAGTACAGCGGTATCTGGCGAACACGAGGAGAGCCCTAGTGTTAGCGATGTTGCAAGAAGTTTCAGTTGTCGAATTTGGAACGCACCTGATGTATGGCTTCGAATTGGAATGGACGGCGGGTATGATTGGGTTCTCCACAGGTTCTACGGAATTCGAGGCAGTATGGAAACGACGAGACGGAAGGTTACATAGAGTCATGACTCCAGAAGCGGGCCAGAAATTCGGACCGTACGAGATCCTAAGCAGGCTTGGTGGCGGAGCCATGGGGCTGGTCTTCCGTGCCTGGGATGCGCGGTTGCATCGCGAAGTCGCGATCAAGATGCTGCATGACGACTATGAGATGCCAGGGATGCGGGAGCGATTTCTACAGGAAGCGCGGGCTGCTTCGGCGCTGAACCATCCGAATATCTGCACAATTTTCGATATTGGTGAGCAGGATGGCGATCCTTACCTGGTGATGGAGCTACTCGAGGGCGAGACCCTGAAGGAGAAGATTTCCCGTGGTGCGCTTCCTGCAGATGAGATTGTCCGTTATGGGCAGGAGGTTGCGGATGCCTTGTCCGCAGCGCATGCAAAGGGCATTGTGCACCGCGACGTTAAGCCGGCGAACATCTTTCTGGTGGACAAGCCGAGCGGCCGGCCGCAGGCGAAGGTGTTGGACTTTGGACTAGCCAAGATTGGCCTGACGATGAGCGGTGGGCGCGCTTCGCGGACGCTCGACTTGACACTGGCGGGTGCGACGGTGGGAACGCTGTCCTATATGTCCCCCGAGCAGGCCCGGGGGCAGAGTCTGGACGAGCGGTCTGACTTGTTTTCCCTTGGCGTGGTGATGTACGAGATGGCGACGCGACAGGTTCCTTTCCAAGGAGCGACGAGCGCGCTGATTTTTGTGCAACTGCTGAATCATGCTCCTGAGCCGCTTCACGAGTGGAATGAGTCGATTCCGCGGGAGTTGGAGAAGATTGTCCTGAAGCTGCTTATGAAGGAGCGGGAGGGCCGGTTCCAGACTGCGAATGAACTGTCCGAGGCGTTGCGGAAGATTCCATTCAAGACCGGGGGTGGGTGGCTGAAGAAGGCCACGTCCGTGGTTCCGCTGGTTCGATCGTCCGATCCAGTTGCGCGGGGGAAGCGAGCTTTGCGTACCAGTTCAGAGCCGAACCGAGCAGTTGCCGGAACTCCGCTGGAGGCAGCGAAGCCAGCACCGGCGAAGTCGGGTTCGAGTGGCGATAATATGCTGATCCGGCCCGTGACGCGGATGCCGCATAAGGATTCGGGAGCTCGAGACGTTGGCGTTTTGAGTGGTGACCGAACAGCGTCCGGGAACGGTGTTGGGGAGAAGGCTCCGAATCAAGCGCGATCGAATGGGGTAGCGCAGAATGACTCGGGCGTGCCTGCGCTGGAGACTGGGGCGGGGAGTGGCACTCCGCAGGAAAAGATTGACATTCCGACGCGAAGCCGTTCGGGTGTAACGCAGTTTGAGTTTGATGTTGAGCACCTGGTGACGAAGCCTGCGGCCGTTGTGACGAGGCCGCCGGTAGCTGTGCCGACCGACTCAGGGGCTGTATCTGGGAAAGCGATTGAGCCGGTGGCTGAGGCAACGTCGCACCGAGGTAGAACGCGCTTAGTGGTGGTAGCAACGCTTTTGGTGGTGGTTGCTGGAAGCCTGTCCTATCTAGTGACCAATGGGCGATTCCGTCCGGCATTGCTGCAGCAGAATGATCCGCTCTTGCTGACCGTGATCCAGAACCGGACGAATGACAAGGCTCTGGACGGTGCGGTTGAAGAGGGGCTGGAGGTAGTGCTGCGGCAGTCGCAATATCTGACGGTGCGGGGTGGCGAGTCGTATCGGGCGGGCTTGCGGCAGACCGAAGGTGAAGCTGCTGGTGGAGCGGCGTCGAATCGCCGGATCGCACAGATGGTGGGCGCCAAGGCCTATCTGTATGGGGAGATCAAGGGTTCTGGAGCGCCTTACACGATTAGTGTGGATGTGCTGAAGTCGGACTCGAACGACAAGTTGACCAGCGTGGAAGAGACAGCGGATGGAAAAGATCAGCTGGCAGCGGCAATCGACCGGCTTGCCGTGAAACTACGGTCGAATCTCGGTGAGAGTGAGCGGGCGATCGCCAAGACGAGTGTTCCGCTGGAGCATGAGGGCAGCACCAGCTTGAACGCGTTGCGCGCGTACGCAATGGGTGATAGCGCGCTGCAAAGTGGACGAATTACGGACGCTCTGGCGGAGTATCAGGCGGCGACGATCGCTGATCCGAAGTTTTCCCAGGCACATGTGCAGCTGGCATGGCTGTATGGAAGTGAAAGATCTGAGGCTTCGGCAGCCAGTGAAGCGAAGCTGGCGGTGGCGGCGGCTGAGGAGGGAAGTGATCGATCCAAGCTGCTGGCGGAGTTTTGCGAGGCGATGAACGCCAGTGGTGATTACAGCCGGGCGGCTGGGATCATGCGGCAGTTCAAGGAGCTTTATCCGCACGATGTGGCTGGGGAGTTAGGCGTGGCGCGGGTACTGCGCGCGCAAGGGCATCTGCCAGAGGCACTGCAGTCCGCACAGCAGGCGTTCGCGCAGGCACCTTACCTTGGTGATGCTTATCTTGAATCTGAAGCAGCGATGATCGGGATGGATCGTTACCAGGGGGCGCTTCAACTGCAGGAGCAGGCTCGGCGGTTGGGTGTGGTGAGAAGCGGTAACACGTTGGCTGCAGCCTATCTTGGCGGTGATCGTGCTGTTTTGGACCGGGAGGTGGCTGCGGCTCGGAACAACGCGCATGTGGGTGCCGCAAATGAGGTTGAGAGCTCGTTTGGGGCGCTGGCCGAATACGGTTTGTATCTCGACAATCAGGGGCAAATGTCTGCAGGAGCTACGTTCTGGCAGGCGTCGGGGAGGAGCGCTGGTGCCAGTACGACGTTGCGCTCAACGCAAGCTTACTTACTTGCGCTAGGGGCACTCGACCGGGCTTTGGTGGGAGCCTGTGGTCAGGCGACAACAATGACTAAGGCGGCTGATGGCTTGCCCATGGGGTCAGTGGCTAGCTTCAATGCCGGGATGGCATCCGCTCTTTGTGGAGATAAGGCGAACACTGAACGGTCGATTGCGAGCCTGAAGCAGATCTATCCGCAGAGTACGGCGGTGACGGGTTATTACGTGGCGGACTTGCAGGCGGCGATGGCGCTACAGGCAAAGGACCCTAAGCAGGCTTTGACAGTACTTTCAAGCGCTGCGGCCTATGACCAGCTTTCGCTGACGCCTTATCTCCGAGGTCTGGCGCATCTGGCCTCGGGAGAGAGTTCGTTGGCTATCGCGGACTTTCAGACGATTGTGGACCATCGAGGTGCCGCATTTATTGCTGGAAGCAACGTGTATCCGATGGCGCAGATCGGGTTGGCCCGGGCGTATGCGGCGATTGGCGACAAAGTGAATAGTACTGCCGCGTACAAGCGGTTTCTGGTTTTGTGGCAGGATGCCGAGCGGGGACAGCCTCTAGTTGCAGAGGCAAGTGCCAAGGGACGGTAAGAAGATCCGCTTCTCCTTTCTAAGTTCTGAGATCAGAAGCCGAGATCTTGAGTGAGTGCTACGAGAAGAGGAATTCCTTGGTGCGGAGTTCTTTGACGGTGTCGCGGAGCTTGGCAGCTTTCTCGAATTCAAATTTCTTCGCAGCTTCGCGCATGTCAGATTCCAGTTTGCTGATGTATATGTCGAGTTCAGCCTGGGTGGCAAAGTCTGGCATGCCTTCGGCTTCGTCGGTGAGGTCGTGGTACTCGGCTTTGAGGATTCCGGCGAGACCCATTTCCAGCGGGCGGATGATGCTGGCGGGGGTTATGCCGTGCTCTTCGTTGTAGGCGACCTGAATTTCGCGACGACGGTTGGTTTCGTCGATGGCGCGCTGCATTGAGTCGGTCATCTTGTCTGCGTAGAGGATTGCGCGACCTTCAAGATGACGCGCGGCACGGCCGATGGTCTGGATGAGCGAGCCCTGACTGCGGAGGAAGCCTTCTTTGTCGGCGTCAAGAATGGCTACGAGAGAGACTTCGGGGAGATCGAGGCCTTCGCGGAGGAGATTGATTCCGATGAGGACATCGTATTCGCCCTTGCGGAGGTCACGGAGGAGTTTGATGCGTTCCAGAGTTTCGATCTCTGAGTGCATGTAGCGGCAGCGAACTCCTACTTCGGTGTAGTAGTTGGCTAAATCTTCAGACATGCGCTTTGTGAGCGTGGTTACGAGGACGCGCTGGTTGTTTGCCGCCCGGTCGCGAATTTCGGCTAACAAATCGTCAATCTGTCCCTTGACTGGACGGATTTCCACTTCTGGATCAGTGAGGCCGGTGGGTCGGATGATTTGTTCGACGACGACGCCAGCGGCCTTGGTTAGTTCGTAGGGACCTGGAGTGGCAGAGACGTAGACGATCTGGCCGGTGCGGCCTTCGAACTCGTCGAATTTGAGGGGGCGGTTATCCATGGCGCTGGGAAGGCGGAAGCCGTAGTCGACGAGGTTCTGTTTACGGGAACGGTCTCCATGCCACATGCCGTGCAGTTGGGGGACGGTGACGTGGGACTCATCGATGAAGAGGAGGAAGTCGCGGGGGAAGTAGTCGAGAAGTGTGGGTGGCGGTTCGCCCGGGAGGCGGCTGGAGAAGTGGCGGGAGTAGTTCTCAATGCCGTGGCAGTAGCCTACGGATTTGATCATCTCGAGGTCGAAGCGGGTGCGCTGGTGGATTCGCTGGGACTCTACAAGACGGCCTTCCTTTTCAAGCTGGGCCTCCCACTCGAAGAGTTCGGCGAGGATGGATTCGGTGGCGGCGGCTTTGCGCTCGGGTTGAACGACGTAGTGGGATTTTGGATAGATGGGGAGACGAGAGTACTTCTGCTTGACTGTGCCAAAGAGCGGGTCGATCTGGGAGAGAGAGTCAATCTCGTCGCCGAAGAGTTCAATGCGGTAAGCCATTTCGTCGTAGGTGGGATAGACCTCGATGATGTCGCCGCGTACACGGAAGGTTCCTCGGCGGAAGTCGACGTCGTTGCGGTCGTACAGGATTTCAACGAGGCGGCGGGTGATGTCTTCGCGCTTGATGTGCTGGCCCTTTTCGAGGAGGAGGAGCATGCCGTAATAGGCTTCGGGCGAGCCAAGGCCGTAGATACATGAGACGGAGCTAACGATGATGCAATCGCGGCGTTCGAAGAGGCTCCGCGTTGCGGAGAGACGTAGTTTGTCCAACTCTTCGTTGATGGTGGCCTCTTTTTCGATGAAGAGCTCGCCGGCGGGGATGTAGGCTTCGGGCTGATAGTAGTCGTAGTATGAGACGAAGTACTCGACGGCGTTGTTGGGGAAGAAGGTTTTGAACTCGTGGTAGAGCTGGGCGGCGAGGGTCTTGTTGTGTGCGAGGATGAGGGCGGGGCGGTTGAGTTCGGCGATGATGCTGGCCATGGTGAAGGTCTTGCCGGAGCCGGTGACGCCGAGGAGGACTTGATCTTTTTCGCCGGCGTTGAGGCCAGCAATGAGCTCGCCAATGGCACGAGGCTGGTCGCCTTGAGGTTTGTAGGGAGTGGTGAGCTGGAAGTCCATGGCTTATAGGATATTTGATATAGGAGCATGATGATGAGCGCAGAGACTGAGTTGTGGCTGATTCGGCATGGGGAGACGGAGTGGAGTTTGAGCGGGCAGCATACGGGCCGGACGGATATTGCGCTGACGGCGCATGGGCGGCGACGGGCTGAGGTGTTGCGGGATTATCTGGCGGGGATGAGGTTTGACCGAGTAATGGTAAGTCCTATGAGGCGGGTGCGGGAGACCTGCGCGATTGCGGGTTATGGCGATTTGGCGGTGGTGGAGGAAGGACTGCGGGAGTGGGACTATGGGGTGTATGAGGGGAAGACGACTGCTGAGATTCGGAGTGTGGTGCCAGGGTGGAGTGTTTGGAAGGACGAGATTGTCGATGGAGAGACGGTGGAGCATGTTGGCGATCGGGCGGATTGGGTAATAGCGAAGGCGCTGGAAGTGGTCCCGGCGGTCGGGAAGGTGGCTCTGTTTGCGCACGCGCATATTCTGCGGATATTGGCGGCGCGGTGGATTGGGCTGGCGGCGGATGGAGGGCGGCTGCTTTCTCTGGGGACGGGGAGTGTAAGTGTACTGGGGTGGGAGCGTGAGACTCGGGTGGTGCAGAGCTGGAATCGTGGGTTTGAAGCGTAGGAGATTGCGTCGGTGCTGCCTTCCACAGCTAAGTTGTTCAGCGAGGGTTAGGCTTCGCGGGCGTGATCGACGGCGTTACAACTGTGAATAGTCGTCGGAGGGGGATATTTCTTCGAGTGGGTGTTTGGCTCCGTTGGTTCGTTGCGCATGGTAGATGCCGCGATGACCTGAGAACAGGTAACTGGTGACGCAGGCTATTGCGGCGAATGCTCCTGCCTCGGGACCGAAGAGTTCGAGCGCCATTAGGGAGGAGGCGATGGGGGTGTTGGCTGCTCCGGCGAAGACGGCGACGAAGCCCATGGCTGCGAGGAGGGAAGAGGGGAGTGGGAGGATGCTGGAGAGCGCGTTGCCAAGTGTGGCTCCGATGAAGAAGAGGGGGGTGACTTCTCCACCTTTGAATCCTGAGCCGAGGGTGAGAGAGGTGAAGGCGAATTTGACGGCAAAGTCGTAGCGGGGGAGGTGCTCGGCAAATGCTGACACGATCGTTGGTATGCCGAGGCCGATGTACTTCGTGGTGCCAATGGCGAAGACAGCAATGGCAACGAGGATTCCGCCAACGAAAGGACGTAGCGGCGCATAGGAGATACGGCGTTTGAATACGCTGCTGATGGCGTGGGTAGTGCGGGCGAAGAGCAATGCGGTGAGACCGAAGATGATTCCCGCGGCGATTGCGGAGAGCATGTTGCGTGGGTTTAGTGGCGACTGGAGTGCTTCGGGGGTGACGCGGTAGATTGTGTGGTGGATGTGCCAAGCATGGGTGACATAGTCGGCGGCAAAGGCGGCGAGGAAGCACGGGAAGATCGCTTCGTAGCTTATGGCACCGATGGTTAGGACCTCAAGACCGAAGACTGCTCCGGCGAGTGGTGTGCCGAAGACTGAGGCAAACCCTGCGCTAATGCCAGCCATAAGGAGAATCTTGCGGTCTGCATTTGAGAGTGCGAGGCGGGGGAAGCGGTGGAGGAAGACGGCGATCTGGTCGGCGAGGGAAGCGCCGGTTTGCAGTGCGGTGCCTTCGCGTCCGGCAGAACCTCCGAAGAGGTGAGTGATTCCCGTGCCGAGCAGGATGAGGGGTGTCATGCGGAAGGGAATCGTTGTGTGGGGCTCGTCAACCTGAGTGTGAATCTCTTCGATGATGAGGTTGTTGCCTGCTTCAACGGCGCGACCGAAGTGGTGGTACAAGATGCCGACGGCTAATCCGGCGAAGGGTAAGAGGGCGATGATCCAGTGGTGAGCCTCACGAGTTGCGGTGGCCCAATCGAGCATGGCCAGAAGCAGCGCCGAAGCTGAGCCGGCGAGAATTCCTGTGACGATGGCAAGGAATAGCCAGCGAGCAGCGTGACGAAGAGGGAGGAGAAAGGTTGAGGCAGGGTTTGAGCGGGCTTGGGACACTATGGTTTCGATCATGGACCTCCTACAGGAATCGTAGGAGTCATCAGCGCCTGCCTTGGCAGATGCGGTTAGAGGCGGAACCCCATCGCCCTGAGGATGTTTGGGTAGGTTAGCAAGGGTAGGGGTGTGGGTCAATGAGAATGCATGTGATTGGTGATGACTCCTAAGTTACCGTCGCTGTGGTGTTGGGGATTCTTCGGTTGTTGCGCGAGCTGGATTGCTCGAGGAGCATGGAGGTGATAACACTAGCAGCCTGTTGCGATGAAAGTCGGTTGACTGTGGTGTGGCGAAGAAGAACTTGATGGGCGTGGTCTGGACGTCGAGTCGTGGTAGATTGAGCGAAAACAACCTGTCATTGGAGATGCTATGGGGCTGAATCGCTGGAGTAGTGCTGTTGCGTGTGTGTCGATTGCGATGTTGATCGCGCAGGCTGGTGCGTTGCAGCCAAGTAGCGCTGGACAGTCTGCGTCGGATGACGAGATTCGTGGCAAGGCCTGGTGGGCACACGTGCAGTATCTGGCGGATGATTCGATGAAGGGACGGCTGACGGGTAGCGAAGACTACCTGCGTGCTGCGGCCTATGTAGTGAATAAGTTCAAGTCATACGGATTGAAACCCGCTGGCGTTAATGGGACCTATTACCAGCCGGTGAAGTTCGAGGTACAGCAGGTGATTGCGGACAAGTCTTCGATGACCTTGCTGGTGGACGGGAAGACGGTTCCGCTGGTGCTGGGGAAGGATGCGATTCTGGGCGCACGTTCGCAGCAGCCCAAGACGATTGATGCTCCGCTGGTTTTTATTGGGTATGGGCTCCATCTACCGGAGGTGAAGTATGACGACTTCGATTCTGCAGAGGTTCCGGCCGCGGCGCTGAAGGGCAAGGTTGTGGTGTACGTGAATGGTGGTCCGGCGGATTTGCCGGGGCCGCTGAAGTCGTTTGCGCGGACATCGCCGCTTGCGAAGGCATTGCGGCAAGCAGGAGTGGTGGGGGTGATTTCCATACCAACGCCGAAGTCGATGGATTTTGGGTGGCAGCGGGTGGCTAGCGGTGCATCGCAACCGGGGATGAGACTGGCGCAGACTGCCGACGCGGCAGAGGTTGCTATGCGGCATCCGGCACTGGCGGATGAGCAAGGAGAGATGTTTACTGCGACGTTTAATCCGGGTGAGGCGGAGAAGCTGTTTGAGGGTACGGGGCATACATTTGCTGAGGTTTTGGCTCTGGCAGATGCGCAGAAGCCGCTGCCACGTTTTATGCTTGGCAAAAATCTGATTGCCGCGGTGACGACGACGAAGTCAACAGTTGAGTCGCCCAATATTATCGCCAGACTTCCGGGATCAGACCCAAAACTGGCGGCGGAGTATGTACTGGTCTCGGCACATCTTGACCACCTGGGAGTGGGAGAGGCAATCCATGGAAAGACGATCTACGCTGGTGCGATGGATGACGCCTCAGGAGTGGCGACGGTACTGGAAGTGGCGCGAAAGTTGAGTATGGCGAAGGAACGTCCGAAGCGGTCGATGCTGTTTGTAGTCTTTACGGCGGAGGAGAAGGGGTTGTTGGGATCACGCTACTATGCGGGACATCCGACCGTTCCGGAGAAGGAGATACGGGCGGACTTAAATCTGGATATGTTCATGCCGATCTTTCCGTTGAAGAAGCTGCATGTGCAGGGACTTGAGCAATCGACTCTGGCAGAGGATGCGAAGCTTGTGGGCGAGAAGCGTGGGATTGTGATTGCAGGAGATCCGGAGCCGGATAGAAATTCGTTTATACGGACCGATCAGTACAGCTTTGTGCAGGCGGGGATCCCGGCACTGGCGTTCAAGTTTGGCTGGATGCCTGGGTCGCCGGAGTACAAGGCATGGCGAGGCTGGTTGGCACAGAGGTATCACTCGACGGACGATGACTTGACACAGCCGGTCGACTTTGCGGCTGCTGCACAGTTCAATGACTATCTTGCTGATCTGGCGAGGACGGTGGCTGACGATCCTGCAACACCACATTACCTTGATACGAGCTTCTTCAAACGCTTTGAAGCATCCAAGTAAGGCGTCAGGAGGGAATGCCTAATAGAGTTGGCCAGTCGTAGGGTGAGTGAGCGAGAAGGTCGGGCTGCGAGGCGGCGAGGGCGTGGGGCGAGAAGCCGAAGGTGCAACCAATGGAGCGGGCTCCGCAGTTGCGGGCGGTGAGGACATCCACGTCGGAATCGCCGATCATGACGGTTTCGGCCGGAGTGATGGGCGTGGAGACAAGATGACTGGCCTCGGTGATGAGGGCGAGGAGGCCATGGGGGTCGGGCTTTTTGGTATGGAAGCTGTTACCGCCATAGTTCTGGAAGAAGAAACGAGACAAATTGAAGTGATCGCAGATAGCGCGGGAGGGGTTGACGGGCTTGTTGGTCAGCAGGGCAATGGGTAGCTTGGGATGGGTTGTCCTGATGAATTCCAGTGATTCGATGACACCTGCGTAGACAGTGGTGAAGTCCACTTTGTGGATGCGGTAGAAGTCGAGAAAGTAGGAAAGAGCCTCGGCTACGAATTCCTCGTCATGAATGTCACCTTCGGGGTCTCCGAGAGCACGCCGTACCAACATGGATGCGCCGTCGCCAAGGTAGCTGGCGATGACCGGTTCGGGCAAGAGTGGCTTGTCGTAGCGGGCGAGCATGGCGTTGATGGAGTTGGAGAGATCTGTGCGGGAGTCGATGAGGGTTCCGTCGAGATCGAAGACGAGAAGGCGAGGGGGATTGAACTGGGACGAGGTGTTGTCGTGCATTCAACTATGTTACTGGGGGCATCGAAAAGTGGGCTGGCCGGCGCCCCGCAAGCCACGATTTTT
>JANXYX010000016.1 GCA_025408425.1 Granulicella sp. | reverse complement strand
CGGCTCCGTCGATGACGGAGCCGCTTTCAGGTGGATGGGTTCCTGGTTAGAAGAACAGCCTGGCGGTGAGCTGCAGCTGACGTGGGCCATAGAGGACGCTGCTGGTGCTGGTCTGAGTGGCGAAGGGCTGCGCACTGGCTGCCAGGGGAACGATGCATCCGTTGTTGCCCGTCGTGGGGCAGGTGCCGCCGTTGTAGGCGACTCCAGGACCGACGTAGGTGAAGAGGTTGGTGGAGACGCCAAGGATGTTTTTGTGGTTGAGAACGTTGAAGGCCTCGGCGAAGAGCTGGAGCTTGATTCCCTCGTGAATGATGAAATCACGCGAGATGCGGGCGTCGATGTTATGAACTCCCGGTCCAGTGAATGCGTTACGGCGGGCGACCGCGTCAGGGACGCGACCGTTGGTGCCGGAGTTGAAGAGGGAGAGCTCCGCGCCGGAGAGACCGCCGTCGCCGATTGGGGAGACGGGTGCACCTGCCATGAAGCCGGTGAGAGGCTGGCCGGTCTGGGCGGTGATGGTACCTGCGACGGTGAAACCATTGACGGCGTAGCGAGCGTACTTGTTGCTGACGACACGGTCGATGGTGGGGGTAGCGACGATGGAGCCTACGAAGCGACCGCGCTCATCGAGGTCCGAGCGTGCGTACTCTGCACTCCGTCCGCTGCGTTTGCCGCGGGCGAAAGGATCAATGGGAGTGTCGGTTCCGTTGAAGGTTCCGTTGACGCCTGAGACCTGACCGCCGTCCATGGCCTTGGCCCAGGTGTAGTTGGCAAGGATTTCAATACCGTGGCTGGCGGGCTTGCGGACGGTTGCAACGAACGAGTGATAGTTGCTGTTGACATCGGAGAATCCAGTGAGGATCGAACCGGTGTTGGTGGAGACGCGCGCCTTATAGAAGGGCACGGAGATGATCTGGGGGGTTCCACCTGCTGGCAGGAAGGCGTAGTTGTTGGTTACGGCAGAGGCGGGATCGACGTTGGTATCGACGAAGACCGGGAGCCTGAGGCCACGGTTACCGACGTAGGAGACGGTAAGAGTGGAGTGAAGGGGAAGCTGCTGCTCTACGGCGAGATCCCAGGACATGGATTCGGGGTTCTTGAAGTTGGGGTCAAGACCGCGAGCGGAGATGGTGCCGAGGGAGAGGCCGGTGTTGACGGCCGGGGTGGGAGCGCCAGTGACCTGATTGACTGGTGCCGGTCCTGGCGGCGTGAACTCCGGAATACCGCCCTGAGGCGCATTGGCGGCATAGGTGCCGGACTGCTGGAAGGTACGGTTGGGCTGGCCTGCAGGTGCTCCGACTACGTTCACGTACGGTGTGTTGGGGTTGGTCAGCGCGCTGACATTGAACTGCTGCTGATAGACACCATTCTCACGACGCTGGGTGTAGTAGGCCGAGTTGGAGTTGAGGCCGTAGAAGATGCCGTATCCGCCACGGATGACCGTGGACTGATTCGGATTCCAAGAGAAGCCAACGCGCGGCTGAATCATCTTCTTGTAGTTGTTGATGGTGGAGGTATAGAGCGTCGCGACGGCGGAAGAGGTGTTGGGCTTGTCTGGCTGAGGAACGAGCTGAACGTCATAGCGCGCACCAAGCGAGAGAAGCAGGGTTGGACGAATCTTCCAGCTGTCTTCGACGAAGCCGTCGATGTCGGGGTTCCAGAAGTCGTCGGCGCCGACGTGAGTGATGGGGTCGTTGACCTGGGTAAAGGAGTTGTAGTGACGGCCTCCATTGACCTGGTAGACGTCCTGGATCCAGTTAGCGAAGTTGAACTCGGAAGTACCGGTTCCGTAAGTGAAGCTACCGTCGCCCTGGAAGAGGTTCTGGAGCTGCTCATGGATGAAGTTGAGATCGGTACCGATCTTGACGGAGTGCTTACCGAGGGAGATGGAGTAGATGTCAGTGAACTGGATGCGGTGTTCATCGGGGAAGGCACCGCGGGGCAGAGCGCTGGTCTCGCCATAGCCGGCGATATTGGTAATGGCGATGGCGGGGCCGCCGGAGTTGGTGGTGTCGGTCTCAAGGTCTCGGGCCCACTGGAAGTGGACTACGTTGGCAGAACGCGCATTGAGCACGGTCTCAGCGTTGGCGACGAAGAAGCGGGAGTGAAAGTCCGCCGTGCCGTTCGCGCTGACGCCGCCGCTGGTGACAGTGGTGGCGGTGTTATAGCCGTTGGGCTGGTGGAAGTTCTGCCAGAGGAAGCTGGAGGAGAGGTGAGTCTTCTCGGTGAGCTGATAGTCGAGGCGGGGGAAGAAGATGTCCTGCTTGACGTTGCGGGGGTAGGTGCCGAGTTGCTTGGTGAGCAGGAAGGTGATGGCTGCGGTGCACTGCGCGGGGGTAATGCCAGGGATGGTGGAGGGGTAGATGGCAGCGCCGCGGGTGAGATAACCGGCGGTGCGCTGGTCGCAGAGCCCAGCGAGGTCGTTGAGGTTCTGGGTGGCGCTGTTGTATGCGCTGAGGTAGGTGATGGGCGTGATCTTGCGGTAGCCATCGTAGGTGAAGTGGTAGAAGAGCTTGTCCTTGAGGATAGGACCGCCGATGGAACCGCCGAACTGGTGCTGGACCTTTACGGGCTTGGTCTTGGTCTGGGGGTCGATGGCGTTGTATCCGGGGGTACGGTAGTACTCGTAGACATCGCCGTGCATGGTGTTGGTACCGGACTTGGTGATGGCGTTGACGATACCGCCGGCAGCCTGACCGAACTCAGCAGAGTAGCCTGCGTTCTCTGAGGAGAATTCTTTGATGGAGTCGATGGGGTAGACGTAGGGAGCACCGATGGAGCGACCACGTGCCTCTGAAAAGAAGGCCTGATTGTTGTTGGCACCGTCGACGATGTTGGAGTTGTAGATGCCGGAGATGCCGCGGAAGCTGATGAGTCCGGTGTTGCCGTCGGGAACGACGTTGGGGGTGAGGAGCACGAAGTTATCGAAGCGGCGGCCGTTGACGGGCAGATTGGAGACGAGGACCTCTGAGACGACTTGCGAGGCGGCAACCTTGTCGGTCTCAAGGAGAGGAACGTCTGCGGAGACCTGGATCTCCGTGGAGACGCTGGCTGTGGGCAGTTCGGCGTCTACGGTAGCGGTGGCGCCTACGGTGACAGATACGTTCTTGCGGTCGACTTTGCCGAAGGATCCGCCACCGAGGATGACCTCATACTGACCGGGTTGGAGGAAGGTTGCGGCGTAGTGGCCTTCAGAGTTGGTGGTGATGGCGCGGGAGGCTCCGGTGCCGAGGTTCTTGATCTCGACGGTGACGTTGGGGATGACGGCGCCGGCGGAGTCACGAACGACGCCTGAGATGTTGCCGAGTGCGGCGTTCTGGGCGGCGGCAGGAAGAGCCGCGGAGACAAGGATGAGAGCGGCTGCGGCAGTAGCCAGCAGGCTCTTACAGAAAGATGGCAAATTCATTTTTGATGGTCTCCTAAATGCGCCGATAGCAAGTAAGCGGCGTGTTAACGGATGTCTGAATGCCGGGAGGTGTAGTCTGAGTGGCTTGCCTCGTAGGAGGTTGCCACGTTGGGGAACAGCGAAATATTGATTTGTTGTAGTACTTCTACGCTCTAGCAGCCGACTGGGGTTGTCAAGGATAAATTGACTGGCATGCGCGGATTGCAGGGGTTTTTATTGCTCTGGCTGGAAGATTGTTAACAAAACAAGAATTAAAACGGCCGTTCGAGTTGGTGCAGAAGTGTATGGCGCGCTTCGGGTTCAGACGCGCGAGATCTCTCTCTCTCCTGTGGTTAAGGGAGATCCATTGGGCTCGGGAGTAGATGGGTTTTAGTGGAGCTGACTGGGGATCACGGCAAATTGGATGAGCAGTTCGAAGGGGACGATTTTGAGGGTGTTCTCGTGAGTGGCTTCAAGGACGACAGGGCAGGCTGCTCCGGCTTGCTGGACCTGGAGCCAGCGGGCAGCGCAGACGCACCAGCGGTCGCCGGGTTTGAGGCCGGGGAAGCCGAATTGGGGCATGGGGGTGGAGAGATCGTTGCCGAGGGCCTTGGAGGCGGCAAGAAATGGTTCGTCGACGATGCAGCAGATGGTGTGGACACCGAAGTCTTCGGGGCCGGTCTCGCAGCATCCGGTGCGATAGAAGCCAGTCATGGGTTCGCAGCCGCAGATGTCGAGTGGCTGGCCGAGGACGTTTTTACCGCGTGCCTTGATGGGCTCTGTAGAGGGCATTGGTTGATGTGTCCTTTGGTCTTAGTATCCCACTTTCGTGAGAGCGCTGCGAGGGGTGGGCTATGAGATAGTTAGGCTTTGGGCTGGGTGTTTGATGCGGGCGTAATGCTGCCTGCGGGTTGAAAGGCTACGAATGAAGGTTTTGCGGGTTGGAATTGTCGGATGCGGGAAGATTGCCGATGGACATGCGGATGTAGTGCAGTATCTGGAAGGTGCGGAACTGGTGGCGGTGTGCGACCGTGAGCCGATTCTGGCGGAGCAGTTGGCAGTGCGGTACGGGATTCCGAAGTGGTACGGGGATTTTGCCGAGATGCTGGAGAAGGAGCGGCTGGACGTGGTGCACATCACGACGCCGCCGGGAGTGCATCTGGCGTTGACGCGGCAAGCGGTGGCGGCAGGGTGCCATGTGTTTCTGGAGAAGCCGCTGGCGCTGACGGCGGCGGACTCGCAGGAGTTGATTGAGACGGTGGTGGCGGGTGGTCGGCAGATGACGATCAACTACTGGCCGAACTTCGATCCTCCAGCGATGGAGCTCAAGAGGCTGCTGGCGAGCGGGGTGATTGGGGATCCGGTGCATGTGGAGGCTTTTATTGGGTATGACCTTTCCGGCGCGTATGGACAGGCGCTGATGGGAGATGCCGGGCACTGGGTGCACCGGCTGCCGGGGAAGCTGTTTCAGAACATGATGGACCATATCTTCAACCGGATTGTGCCGTTGATGCCGGAGGTGGATCCGGAGGTGCATGCGTTCGCTTATAAGCGGCGGCCGGAGGTGCGGGGGGATGGGACGGATGCTCTGCTGGATGAGTTGCGAGTTTATCTGAGGGCAGGTGGGGTTTCGGGATACGGAAGTTTGTGCAGCCATGCGAGGCCGGTGGCGAACACGATGAAGGTGTATGGGACGAAGAGCACGATTGAAGTGGACTTCAATAATCGGACAGTAGTGAGTCCGGCGACGCAGCGTTATCCGAGTGCGCTGGGACGGCTGTTTCCGCCGTTTCAGATGGCGGCGCGGTACTTCGCGCAGGGGTGGCGGAATGTGGGCGCGTTCAAGCGGAGTGAGTTTCAGTTCTTTGCGGGGATGTCGACTTTGCTGGGGCTGTTCTATCAGGGGATCCGGACGGGTGCGGAGCCGCCGATTGCTTATGGCGAGATTTTGCGGGTGGTGGGGGTGATGGACCGGGTGATTGAACAGGTTTATCCGGTGAATGCGGGCGGTGGGCGATGAAGATTCTGGTTACGGGTGCAGGCGGGTTTCTGGGTAAGTGGATTGTGGAGCGGCTGCTGACGCATGGGCAGACGGATGTTCGTTGCATGCTGCGGGATACGACGAAGGGTGCGGCGCTGGAGGCGATTGCGGCACGGTATCCGGCGGCACAGGTGGAGATGTTTGCTGCGAATTTGAAGAATCCGGCGGAGATCGCGGCGGCGTTGAGTGGCTGCGGGATGGTGATTCATGCGGCGGCGGCGCTGAAGGGTAGCCCGGCGGAGATGTTTCTGGATTCGGTGGTAGCGAGCAGGAATCTGCTGGATGCGGTGGTGGCGCTGCCGGAGGGAACGAGGCCGCGGGTGGTGCTGATTAGTTCGTTTGGGGCGATGGGGGTTTCGGAGCTGGGGCGTGGGGCGATGGTGGATGAGAAGACGCCGATGGAGATGCATCCGGAGTGGCGGGATGTGTATAGCTACACGAAGCTGCGGCAGGAACAGATGTTCTGGGAGTATCGGGAGAAGTATGGGTTTGATCTGGTGGTGCTGCGGCCGGGAGTGATCTATGGGCCGGGGGGCGGGCACTTTTCGAATCGCGTGGGGCTGAGTTTGTTTGGAGTGTTCGCGCATCTGGGTGGGAGCAATCTGCTGCCGCTGACGTATGTGGAGAATTGCGCGGAGGCGATTGTGGTGGCGGCGCTGGCTCCAGAGGCGAGCGGGCAGATTTATAACGTGGTGGATGATGAGTTGGTGACTTCGCGGCAGTATCTGGCTTTGTATAAGAAGAAGGTGAAGTCGATGCGGTCGGTGCGGGTGCCGTACTGGCTGCTGATGTGGGGATCGAAGATGGTGGAGGGGTATAGCAAGAGGTCGAAGGGACAGTTGCCGGCGATCTTTACGCCTTATAAGACGAAGGCGATGTGGGGTGGGAATAAGTTCAGCAATGCGAAGCTGAAGGGGATTGGGTGGAGGCCTGTGGTGAGTACGCGAGAGGGGTTGGAGAGGGCTTTTGCGGCGATGCGGTTGGATAAGGCTGTGAAGTAAGACGGTTCGCTTCGCGAATGCCCACTCATGCGATGAAGCCGCATGAATGGGGCACCCGGCCGAGCTATAGGTACGACAAAGACAACTGCAAGAACAACCGCAGGTCCTTCGACTGCGCTGCTCACGATGGTGCTGTGAGCAGCTTCGCTCAGGATGACAATTCTCAGGGCTGCGTTATGAAGCAGGCAACCGCTTGCTATTTGGCGGCCATGGCTAGTTGCTGCTGGTATTCCTCGTAGGGGCCTTTGTGGTCGGTGATGTGGAAGTGGGTGGGGCCGCCTTCGAAGTGCCAGATGCGGGTGCCGGCTTCTTCGATGAGATCCTGGTCGTGGGTGACGAGGAAGACGGTGCCTTCGTACTTCTGGATGGCCTGGTTGAGGGCGTTGATGCTCTCGAGGTCCAAGTGGTTGGTGGGTTCGTCGAGGACGAGGACGTTGGGCTTCTGCAGCATGATCTTGCAGAAGAGCAGACGTGCGGCTTCGCCTCCGGAGAGGGCGTCAGTCTTCTTGAGGCCTTCTTCGCCCTTGAAGAGCATCTGGCCGAGGATGCCGCGGATGTCTTCCTTGGTGGCCGCCGGGTCGAACTGGTGGAGCCAGTCTGAGGCGGTCATGCCGAGTTGGATGGAGCCCTTGTGATCCTGGGCGAAGTAGCCGATGGAGACTTCGTGACCCCATTTGACGGAGCCGGAGTCGATGGACACGGCTTTATCTTCAAACCCAAGCTCCTCGATGCCGGGGCCGTTGGCGAGCAGGGCCTTGAGGAGGGTGGTCTTACCCTGGCCGTTGCGGCCCATGAGAATGACTTTGTCGCCACGCTGGACGGCAGCGGAGAAGTTGTTGATGACGTGCTCGACCTTGCCGTCCTTCTGCTCGTAGGACTTGTTGACGTTTTCGAACTCGATGACGTTCTTGCCGGAGGGGCGCTCCATCTTGAAGGCGATGAAGGGGCGCGCGATGTTGGAGCGGGCGAGTTCGCTGGTAGCGAGGCGCTCGACTTCCTTCTTGCGGGAGTTCACCTGGCTGGAGCGGGTACCGGCGGAGAAGCGGGCGATGAAGTCGTTGAGTTGAGCGATCTTCTTTTCGCGCTGCTCGTTCTGGGATTCGATGCGGGTGCGGATGCTGACCTTCTGCATGACCATGTCGTCGTAGCCACCGTTGTAGGTGATGATGGTCTCGTAGTCGATGTCAGCGATGTGGGTGCAGACGTTGTTAAGGAAGTGGCGATCGTGGGAGATGGTGATGACGGTGCCGTTATAGCGGGTGAGGAAGTCCTGGAGCCAGTGAATGGACTCAAGGTCGAGATAGTTGGTGGGCTCGTCGAGGAGAAGGGCCTGGGGGTTGCCGAAGAGGGCCTGAGCGAGGAGGACGCGAACCTTCTGGCCACCCTGAAGCTCGGACATGTGACGCTCGTGGAGTTCGTCGGGGATGTCGAGTCCCTGAAGGAGGACGGCGGCGTTGGACTCGGCTTCGTAGCCGTCTTCGTCGCCGACGACGCCTTCAAGTTCGCCGAGACGTGAGCCGTCTTCATCGGTCATCTCGGGCTTGTTGTAGATGATTTCGCGCTCTTCGAGAGCGGCCCAGAGGGCTTTGTTCCCCATGATGACGGTGTCGATGACACGGTAAGCGTCAAAGGCGTACTGGTCCTGGGAGAGGACGCCCATCTTTTTGGGGCGAACGACGGTTCCCTTCTGGGGGTCGATTTCGCCGGTGAGGCACTTCATAAACGTAGATTTTCCGGCGCCGTTGGGGCCGGTGAGACCGTAACGACGGCCAGTGGTGAAGGTGACAGAGACATCCTCAAAGAGGAGCTTCGAGCCGTAGCGCATAGTGACATTAGAGACAGAGATCATGGGGTTCTTCCTATTTTATAGGGCTTGCTGTTGCTGCGCGGTGAATGGCGCTGATGGTGGTTCGGTAAACATGATTACGGTTGCGGGCGCTACAGGATGACTATTTTTCAGGCGGCTGGCTGTAACGAAGAGCGGCCCCGTTCGGCCGTTGGTTGACGGCAGAACGGGGCTGCGATTTGAGCGTTATTGACCGCGGCGGGCTGGGCCGGAGCGGCTGCTGCCTGGGCGGCTGCTGCTGGGGCGGCCGTTGGAACCGGGGCCACGTCCACCAGAGTTGCGACCACCGGCGAATCCACCACCACCACCGCTTGCGCGCTTGCGGAAGCCGCCGTTGCCGGCTCCAGCACCAGCCGATTTGTAGGGGCTGGGGTTGGGGGTCATGGGAGAGACGGGGTCGTTGCCTTTCCAAGAGCGGGTCTCCATCTGCAGCAGGTCCTGACCCTTGGTTGAGACGTCAATGGGCTGGTTGCGGAGTTCCTTCTCAAGGTTCTTATCGGCTTCGCGCCACTCGAACTTTATCTTCAATTCGCGCTCGAGCTTGCGGGCATCGCCTTTTTCCTGGGGCATGACAAAGGTGGTTGCTACGCCCTTCTTGCCGGCGCGGCCGGTGCGACCGATGCGGTGGACGAAGTCGTCTGAGGCATTGGGCAGGTCGTAGTTGACGACGTGCGCAATGTCCTGGACGTCGATGCCGCGGGCGGCAACGTCAGTTGCAACGAGGACGCGGTGTTTGCCGTTCTGGAAGCCCTTGAGAGCTGCGGTGCGCTGTGACTGCGAGCGGTCGCCATGGATGACGTCTGCGTCGTGGCCGAGCTTTTCGAGCTTCTTGGAGATGCGGTCTGCGCCGTGCTTGGTGCGGGAGAAGACGAGGAACGTGCCTTCTTCCTGACGGAGCATCTGGTCGAGCAGGCCAAGCTTCTGATCCTGCATGACGGTGTAGACGCGAAGTTCGACACGGTCCGAGGGCTTGGAGGTGGTGCCGATCTCGACACGAACAGGGTTCTGGACGTAGTCGCGGACGATCTCGCGGATGTTGGCATCGAGAGTGGCCGAGTAGCACATGGTCTGGCGGGTCTTGGGGATGGCGCCAACGATGCGACGGATGGCGGGCAGGAAGCCCATGTCGAGCATGCGATCGACTTCGTCAAGGACAAACATTTCGACAGAAGCGAGATTGACGGAACGGCGACGGAGGAAGTCTTCGAGCCGGCCGGGGGTGGCTACGACGAGGCGCGGGCCACGGTCGAGCTGATCGAGCTGATTGTTCTCAGAGAGACCACCGCAGACGAGGACAGCATCGTTCTTGGCGTTGGGGACGAGCTTGGCGTAGGCCTCGAGGACCTGCATGGCGAGTTCGCGGGTGGGGAGAAGGATGAGCGACCGGATGGGGTTGCGCTTGCCGCGAGTGCTGGGCACCGAGGTGGCGTCCATGCGCTCGATCATCGGAATGAGGAAGCTGAGGGTCTTGCCGGTGCCGGTAGAGGCGGTGGCGAGGATGTCCTTGCCTTCGAGGGCGGGCGGGATGGCCTTGGCCTGCACGGGCGTCGGCAGGGTAAAGCCGGCGTGGTGGAGGCGGTTCTTCAGGGAATCAGAGATGTTGAATTGCGTGAAGCGGACATCGGCGACCAAGGGGAGGCCGGTGGGGGTCTGAAGGACTGCGGGTTCTGCCTGGGGTGCGGAGTAGTTCGGGGTGATTATTTCAGCCTGTGGCTCAAGAGTTGCGGAGTTCAAGATTTTTCCTTTTTACGTGTTTATGGAACAGGGCTGGGTATTGGCCAGCGACGGATGCAGGGGTGCCGAGGCACCATAGATTGATCTAGTCAGCATTGCTGTCGGATATCGAAGCGCTGCTGCTGCACGGCGAGACTCGTCCGGTGACGGGCCTTCCAGCCAGAGCAACCAGCGCGACTTCTTTTTTGGGAAGATATGCGGTGGGTTAGAGCGAATCGCAGTCTCTGGCCAAACTCCGAAGTACTGTGGAAGTCTTTGCCTGCGGTGCCCACACTCGTTTAGGTCAGAGTGCAATACCAGAGTAACACAGTTATTGGGATCATTGGCAAGGGAGTGTCGAGAAAAGGTGAAGAAGGGATGGTAAGGGCGTGTTGATTCAAGCTTTAAGCGCAGATGGGACTGACTGACTTCTGGCGTCTCGATCGGTGGTTAAAAGCGAAACGCGCCGTTGGGTAACGGCGCGTTCGGGGTTGGGGAGGTTGAAGTTGGCTTAGATGTGACAGCTGACCATGCCTCGTTTTTCGAGGTAGCGCTGGTGGTACTCCTCGGCCTTCCAGAAGATGGCACCGGGGACGACCTGTGTGGCGATGGGCAGCCGGTAGGTTCCTGAGGCGTTGAGTTCTGCGATCTTGGCCCGCGCCTCTGTGAACTGCTGGAGGGAGTTGGTGAAGACGACACTGCGGTACTGCGAACCCCAATCCGGACCCTGGCGGTTGACCTGGGTGGGATCGTGGAGGGCGAAGAACGTATCGAGGAGCGTCTCGAAGGAGAGGCGGCTGTTGTCGAAGGTGACTTCGACGACTTCTGCGTGTCCGGTGCGATCAGTACAGACTTCTTTGTATGTCGGGTGTTCGAGGCCACCGCCTGCGTATCCTACGGCGGTGTCGATGACACCAGTTAGTTCATTAAAACGGGCTTCTACGCCCCAAAAACAACCTGCGCCAAGTACTGCTTTTTCAATTGCCACTATGGTGCTCCTTTGCAGTTCATTGGATGCGCTCCGTTTGAGTTTGTCATCGGGCGTACTGTGAATTGCCGGAGTATTTTTGGCTTAGTTATAGACGTGTGTCAAGAGCACTGGCACGGAAGTTGTAGGCAAGTGTTGGAATAGTGACGGTGAGGATGTGGATAAGTTTTAAAACGCGAATAAGTACTGTGCCTGCAACGATGAAAGGGATGGATTCCGTTTTAGGAATTTGATGAATTTTCGGTTATCGCACGGGTGGCCACTCATGCGGTAAGGCTGCATGAGGGGGCACCCGGAGTTATGTGGTGTAACTGACTAACGGGAGGGTCTGGATTTTGAGGCGAAGGTGCGGCGGGGTGGTGCTGATCTTTTCTTGACGGGAGCTTTGAGCTGAGCGTACTCGGGGAGCTTGGCCTTGGGGACGACTTTCTTACCTTTGGCGGCACGATCGAGTGCCATGACTTCTCCGAGGGTGAGTTCGCGGAACTCTCCGGGTGGGATGTCGAGCCGCAGGGCTCCGTAGCCGATGCGACGAATCTTTTCGACGTGGTGTCCGATCTCTTCGAACATTTTGCGGAGTTGGCGGTTACGTCCCTCGATGAGGGTGAGTTCGTACCAGGGGTTGTCGCCGCCACGGACGAGTTCGAGCTTGGCAGGTGCGGTGATGATGCGGTCGCGGCGTCCTGAACGAACTTCGTCGAGGCGCCCGCGGTCGATCATGATGCCGCGGCGGATCTGGTCGAGTCCGGAAGCAGGCGGGACTCCGCTGACTTTGACGAGGTAGGTTTTTTCGACGCCTGCTGCTGCCTTGGAGAGGGCGTTGGCGAGGTTTCCGTCGTTGGTCATGAGAAGCAGGCCTTCAGAGAGGTAGTCGAGGCGGCCTACGGGGTAGAGACGGACGTTGTCGCCGTGGGGGCCGGACTTCTGCTTGGCCATGAGTTGCATGACGGTGGGGCGGTGCTGGGGGTCGTCGAGGGTGGTGACGTAGCCGCGGGGCTTGTTGAGCATGTAGTAGCGCTGCTGCTCTGGGCCCTGGAGGAGCTTGCCGTCGACGCGGATGTGGTCTTTGGTGATGTCGTGGCGGGTGCCAAGGGTGGTGATGGTGGTGCCGTTGACCTGGACGCGGCCTTCGAGGATGATCTCCTCTGCTTTGCGGCGGGAGGCTATGCCGGCCTGGGCAAGGATCTTCTGGAGGCGGTCGCCGGTGGGGGCTTGTTCTGTGGAGGGAGGCGTGGCTTTGGTGGTCATGTTCCTGGCTTTCTGACTGCGGAGGTGCTCGTCGCGGTCGGGGGGTACTGGTTTGATTGTATCTGGCGGGAGAATTTCGTGCGTTGCTGAATCTTTCAATGCAGGTCGCCGGATGGGCTACATGTACTCACCGCGAACGATTTCGTCGATGAATTTTTCTACGCCGGTGGGCTTGGTTTCTTCGGAGTCGTCGGGGCCTGGGGGTGCGCTGGGTGGGGTATCAGGGTTGGCTTCGTGGTCGTCATCGGGGGTGGGGTCGGGGAGGTTGTTGTCCGCGGGGATGGGCATGGTGAGTTACTCCTGTCCTTCGGTGTGATGCTGGACGGGGTCGATTTCGTGGGGGTTCTTGACGGGATTTTCTTCGAGGGCGTCTTCGACGACGACGTCGAGCGGGTTATCTGCGGTGTCGGGGCTGCCGTCGGCCTGTGGGGCGTGGGTGTGCCGTTCGGGCTCGAGTTCGCTGGGTGACTCGGGGGCGTGGTGATGAGGGTGGGCTTCGCCGCTTGCTTCTGCTTCGTGCTGCATGGGGATCTCTTCCTGGACCGGCTCTGAATCTGCCAGTTCGCCGGCCATTTTCTCAAACTCTTCGATGCTGGGAAGCTCGTTGATGTCTTTGAGGCCGAAGCGCAGGAGGAAGTCCTTGGTGGTTTTGTAGAGGATGGGACGGCCGATGACCTGTTTGCGGCCAGCGGTGGTGATGAGCTTGCGCGTCATGAGAGAGCTGAGGACGCCGCCGGAGTCTACGCCACGGATTTCAGAGATTTCGGGAGCGGTGACGGGCTGCTTATAGGCGACGACGGCGAGGGTTTCGAGGGCCTGGAGGGAGAGCTTGAGGGGTGGCTTGAGAGATTTGACGAAGCCGCGAACGGCGTCGTGGTACTCAGGCTTGGTGGCGAGGCGATAGCCTCCGGCGATCTCGCGGATCTCGAGGCCGCGATCGTTGGATTCGGTGGCGTAGTCTGCGATGAGCTGGTCGAGGATGGTGCGGAAGTATTCGCGGAGACGGCGAGACTTCTCTTTATCTTCTTTGGATTCGCGGGCTTGCTTCTTTTCGTCGGGGACGGATGCTTCGCTTCCCTGCCCTGTGGCTGCTGAAGCTTCGGCGGGGCTGGAATCCGCTTCCGCAAGGGCCGGAGTGGCGGCACCTGGTTCTGTGGCGGAGGCGGCGGAGAAGACTTCGTTGTTGAGGTCGTCCTGATCTGGGGAGACTTCGTCGTTTTCCTGAGCCGCTTCGAGGGCGAGGGAGTGCTGGGCGGCGTCGAGGTGGTCGAGCTCGGCCTGGGCTTCGTGGCCGAGGAGTCCGGCGAGTTGAGCGAGGGTTACTGGCTCTTCGGAGGCGTAGATGACTGCTTCGATCTTTGCTTTAAGGCTCATGGGTTGAAAAGGAAGTACCCCTAAGCATACCAACGCCGCTTACGATTGCGGGGATGACGAGGAATAAGAGGGATGATGAGTCGTAGATTGTTGATGGGACACGGGCTGCGGCTGGGCAGCAGGTCAGGGCTTTGGACTTTGGCGCAGGGTGTCGATCTGGGATTGGAGGCTGGCGTTGAGTTGTTCCGCCTGCTCGATGGAGTCGGAGTGGACGGTCTGCTCGCGGGTGTAGCCGACGAAGTTGAGCCAGGCCAGAGAGCGGGCTTCGCGCTGCTGTTTGACCAGAGCGTAGAGGGGGTCAGACTGCACGGCTGATAGCTCGCCCTTGAGGTGCGTAGAGGAGGGAGTCAGGCCAAGCCCCTGGAGGACAAGGCGGGCCATGAAGAGGTGGCCAGCTGCGTCGGGGTGGATGCCGTCTTTTGCGGCGAAGGAGAAGGTGGGGTTGGACTTACGGTGCTGAAGAAGATAGGCATCGATGGGGGTGTGGAGGTCGATGACGAGGGAGGCATCTCTCCGGGGCAGCGCCATCTCCCATCGTGCGTAGTCGCCGAGGACGGAGTCGTAGTTCTGGTAAGGGGTGGCGTAGCCGAAGTCGGGGGCATGCTGGTCGACGAGATTGTGGGCGGTGAGGCGATCGAAGGGTGGCGGCGTGAGCAGGATGAGCTTCGCCCCGGCGGCCTGGGTGGCGGCGCTGAGCTTGAGGATTCCCTGGTGGAAGGCTTCGGCGCGGTCGGCACTGAGGGGGTGGAAGATGCCGTCGTTCATGCCGTAGCATGCGACGACGATATCGGGTTTGACGAGATGCAGGGCGCGCTGGAGGCGGGAGTGCACGCAGGGACGGGGAAAGGGATGCGTCTTCTCGGACAGGCAGGAGACTGTCTCGCTGGAGAGGCCGATGCTGATGATGTCGAAGCGAGCGGCGGGGTAGTGGCGGTCGAGGTAGAACTGGACAAAGGTGACGTAATCGCCGCCCTGAGTAATGCTGTCACCGAGCCAGAGGACCCTTTTGTTGGCGAGGGGGGTAGTGGCGGGCGCTTGCTGCTGGGCGAAGGCGGTTGAGGCGGAGAAGATGGCAAGCGTCAAGATGGCAAGCAACAAGGTTGCAAGAAGGATGGACGCGGTGCGTGTAGCGAGGTGAAGGCTTTGGCGCATGGTCTGAATCCTGAAAGCGAGTTGGTGCCTAACGCCAATCGTCGCGAAGATTTTGCTGGTCGGTGAAGACCTGATCGAAGGCTTCGGTTTTCTTGATGAGGATGTCGCCCTGAGTGACGGGTTGGTGGAGCAGCACGGCCTGGAGGCGGACGAGTTCGAGCATGGCGAGGAACATGCAGATGAGAGCGCGCTCCGTATGGGTGTTGTGCAGGAGTCGGCGGAGGGAGACGGGTTTGTCTTCCATGATGAGGCGACGTTTGACGTAGTCGATCATCTGGGCGACGGTGACGGACTCTTCGTCGACGTTGAGGATGGGGCGCTCGCGGAGGCGGGAGAGGATGTCCTGAAAGACACGGACGAGGTCTACGGTGTCTGCGGCGATCTCCTGCTCGAGACCTGCGTCTTCGCCGAGGGCCTGAGTTTCGCGGCGGAAGTTCTTCATGCCTGGGTTGGTCCAGGTGGCCTCTTCGATCTGCTGCTTCTGCATGAGCATCTGGGCTGCGGCTTTGAAGCGCTCGTGCTCCAGGAGTCGCTCGACGAGTTCGCGACGTGGGTCTTCCGAGTCGGTACCGAGGACGTCCGAGGGATCGCGCGGGAGGAGGGTCTTGCTCTTGATGTGGATGAGGAGCGAGGCCATGTAGATGAACTCGCCGGCGGCATCGACGTCCACCTGCTTGAGGTGGTGGGTGTACTCGAGGAACTGGGAGGTGATGCGGGCGATGGGAATGTCGTAGATGTCGATGTTCTGTTTGCGGATGAGGTCGAGAAGAAGGTCAAAAGGGCCGTCGTAGACCTGGCCTACGGTGACGGAGAAGGGGGACTGCGAGGCTTCTTCCTTGGCTGGGGTGGGGCGCTTGGGCTCGGGGGGCGGTGGGGGGATGGGTTGGGGTTCCAGGGCGAAGGGGGCGTGAGGTTCGGTGGGGGCCTCTGGAGATTGGGATTCTTCGCTGAGGGAAGGACTCACGTCCTCAAGTGCCGGACGTGGGGCATCCGGTTCGGTGGCTGCATTGATGGCTTCGGGCTGGAGGGATTCGTCTGGCATGGCGGCTATCTGAGACCCATCGCGGAACGGACTTCCTGCATGGTCTGGTTGGCGCGGGTGTTGGCGCGGGTGTTGCCTGCTTCGAGGATGGCATCAACTTCGGCTGGGTTGGCTTCGAAGTGGCGGCGACGTTCCTGAATGGGGGCTAGTTGTTCTACGACTGCATCGGCTAACCAGCCTTTGCACTGGATGCAGCCGATACCGGCGGTGGTGCAGCCTTCGCGGACGTTGAACCGGGTCTGATCGGTGGAGAAGACTTTGTGGATGTCGAAGACGGGGCAGATGTCGGGGTTGCCGGGGTCGGTGCGACGGATGCGGGCGGGATCGGTGACCATCGACTTGAGCTTGGCGCGGACTTCGGGTTCGGGGTCGGAGAGCAGGATGGTGTTGTTGTAGCTCTTGGACATTTTGCGGCCGTCGGTGCCGGGGAGCTTGGGGGATGGGGTGAGGAGGACTTTGGGCTCGGGGAGGATCGCGGTAGATGGGTCAGCTTCAGTAAGTTCTGCGACTGCGAGCTTTTCTTTGTCTGAGACGGCGTTCTCGAAGGCTGGGGTGTGGCGAGTGCTGTAGAGATGATTGAAGCGGCGGGCGATCTCGCGGGTGATTTCTACGTGGGCGGCCTGATCCTGACCTACAGGGACGAAGGCGGGCTGGTAGGCGAGGATATCTGCGGATTGCAGGAGAGGGTAGCCGAGGAAGCCGTAGGTGGCGAGATCCTTTTCTTTGAGTTGCTCCTGCTGGTCTTTGTAGGTGGGGACGCGTTCGAGCCAGGTGACGGGGGTGATCATGCTGAGGAGGGTGTGTAGCTCGAAGTGGGCGGGAACGTGGCTCTGGATGAAGATGGTGGAGAGGGCGGGGTCGAGACCGGCGGCGAGGAAGTCGAGAGCTACCTCGCGGATGTTGTCCTTGAGGCCGGAGGTGTCGGCGTAGTCGGTGGTGAGGGCGTGGTAGTCGGCGATGAAGAAGTAGCACTCGTACTTGAGTTGGCCAGTTTCATCCCGCTGATTCTGCAGATGGACCCAGTTGTGGAGGGCGCCCATGTAGTTGCCGAGGTGGAGGCGTCCGGTGGGGCGCATGCCGGAGAGGACGCGGGGGCGCGGGGAGATAGGGTTCTGATCAGTCATTGCGGTCAATTAGTGATGTTACAGGATGGGGTTTCCCTGTGCTGAGGATGATGGACTTAGAGCGCGCGGAGCAATCCGTCGAAGAAGATGAGGAGCGGGAAGAAGAAGATAAGAATAATGCGGAAGCCGATGAACATGAAGCCGAACATCAGGTAGAGACCGATGCTATCGAAGGTCTTCTGGGCGTTGTAGGGGAGGAAGTGGCGCAGGATTTTGCCGCCGTCGAGGGATGGGAGCGGGAGGAGGTTGAAGACGAAGAGGAGGAGGTTGACTAGGATGCCGAAGTAGAGGAAGAGCACGATGGGGAAGAGCCGGGGGAGATCGACTGTGGAGACGGCTGTATCCCGCAGAGCGAGCGCGGAGGCGACCTGAAGGGCGTCTGCTCCCCCGGGGGTGAAGTGTTTGAAGATGAGCAGCAGGATGAGGCACGCAGCAGCGGCGAGAAGATGGGCTACGGGGCCGCAGAGATAGACGATCATCTCGTCGCGATCGGGGTGGCGGAAGTTGCGGGGGGTGATGGGAAGGGGCTTTCCCCAGCCGAGGACGAGAGGGCTGCGGAAGATGAACAGAGCCGGCCAGATGAGGGTTCCGAAGATGTCGAAGTGCTTGACGGGATTGAGGGTGATGCGGCCGAGCATTCGGGCGGTGGGATCACCTTTGCGTGAGGCGACCCAAGCCTGGGCTGCATCGTGGAGCGAGATTGCCAAGACCAGTACAACAAATTCAAAGAGTGCGAGAACGACGTCCATGCTCATAACAACAGCTTATCTTGTGCCGCGATGAAGAGCTTTCGGTGCTGTCGTTTGTTACCCTCACTCGGTAGACCATTGACGATTCGAGTGAATGGTACAAGACCCCAGAACAACCAGAAGAGGTAAAAGATGGCTTGCGAACCACACGAACTGAGGCATGTGCCTCTCTTTGCGCTGCTGGATGATGAAGAGCTGGCAGTGCTTGCCGCGCAGGTAGAGTTGAGGACCTTTTCTGCCCGGCAACGGATCTATAAGATCGGCGATCCGGGTGGACAAGCCTACGTGATGATGTCGGGCAGCGTGAGCGTGACGACGGTGGATGAAGACCATCAGGAGGTGCAGGTCGACCAGCCGGGACACGGCGACATATTTGGCTTCGCGTCGATGCTGGAACAAACACCGCATCAGACGAATGCCCTGGCGATATCGGAGACGGTTTGCCTTGAAGTGGACCGCGACGACATTACCGTTCTGCTGCAGCACAAGCCAATGGCGGGTATGGATATGCTGGCAGTTCTGGGCGGGCAACTGCACGCGTATCAGAAGCTGGTTCGGGACCGTGCGAGCCGGAACGCGAATGAAATTATCGATGAAGAAGCTACGTTTGGGAATCGGCTTGCCGACGGCGTGGCACGATTCGGCGGATCGTGGGGCTTCATCATCTCGTTTGGCGTGGTGCTGGTGAGTTACGCCTCGGTCAATATTTTTCTGAAGGGGAGGGCGTGGGATCCGTATCCGTTTATCCTGCTGAATCTTTTCCTGTCGATGCTGGCTGCGATTCAGGCTCCGGTCATCATGATGAGCCAGAACCGGCAGGACACGAAGGACCGGGTTCGCGGCGAACTGGACTATGACGTGAATTTGAGAGCCGAGTCGGAGATTCAGAACCTGGCCAGGAAACTGAACCTCCTGACTGACAAGATCGGCGATGTGGACGATCTGTTGCGGGAGAAGCTGAAGTAACGAACCGCTAGGAAGCCGGGTTCTTCAGGCGTTTGACGTGAGCTGGGATACCTACGGCAACTGTTCCGGGGGGAACATTGCGAGTGGCGAGGCCCATGGCGCCGAGCATGCCATTTTCGCCGATGCTGGAGCCGGCGAGAACGGTGGCGTGATAGGTGATGCGGGCGCGGGGCCCTATCTCAGTGAGTTTGTTGGTGACGTCGGCCTGGTGGTTGATGTCGTGGGTGTGGGAGTAGATGTTGGCGTAGTCGGAGACGCTGGAGCCCTCGTGGAGGATGATCTCGCCGCGGTCGTCGAGCAGGACATTTTTGTGGATGGTGCAGCCGTCCTCGATGGTGAGGTTGTAACCGTAGGTGAACTCGACGTTGTGGAAGATCTTTACGCCTTTGCCGAGGTGACGGAAGATATGGCGACCGAGCATGCAGCGGAAACGGAAACCGAGCCAGTGGTTGAGGCCGAGAGCGGAGCGATCGAACATCTGCCAGAAGTAGATGAGGGGCTTGCGGACAGCGTATTTGGCGGCGTCGATGTCGCCGTAGTACTCGGGTTCGAGGGTGGCGTTGCGTGGGTCGAAGGACTCGGCGAGAGCGTTGATACCGAACTCGCTGGTGAGAGTGGCCTGCTTGCGTCCGCCGTGAGTGCGACCGAGAAAAATCTGGGTGAGTTCGTCACGGACGATCTCGGAGCGGCGGTCTACGGATTGATGACGGGTGAACTCGTCGTTGAGATTGGAGAGCCAGCGGCGGTAGATCGCCTCTGCTTCGGGAGTGGGCTTGAGTTCACGATATGGATGGACTGGCATAAGTTTTTTTGGGCAAGAACTATTCTATGGCGAAGACGGCGTATACGGTGGCGGACTTCTCGACGCGGCGAGGATTGATGGCGAGAGGCTCGGATTTATCCATCGCCATGGTGCCGGCCACCATGGCACGCATAACAGGGCGGATCGGTTCTGCCTGGACTTGGTTGCTGGCGTAGATGAGGGCTCCGAGGTGGGCGTTGAGGCTGGCAGCCATCTTTTCGGCCTGAGTGCGGGCGCTGGCGAGGGCTTTGGCGGCAGCCTCGGCCTGGGGGGCGTTGTTGTCGCGGAGGGACCAGTCGATCTGGCCGGACTGGTTGGCTCCGGCTTTGACGGCGAGGTCGAGGATGCGGGCGGCGTCTTTGGCGTTGGTACGGACTGTCCAGCTTTGGACTACCTGGAACTTGCGCTGGGCCTTTTCAGCGTCGGTAAGCCTCTGGACCTGGTAGTCCTGGACGGGGGAGACGTTCTGGTTTTCGCTTTCGAGGTCATCTGCGGGGACTCCGGCTTTGATGACGGCAGCGGCGATGGCGTTGGAGATGAGCGAGCCGTTGGCGTAGGCGACTGCGCTATCGGGGCCGTAGGCGATGAAGCCGATGTGGAGGGTGGCGATGTCTGCCTGGGCGATGACGCGGTCAGTGGCAGTGATGGCGATGGTGCGGTTTTCTTTGCTGACCTGAATGGTCTGGGCTGGCAGGTGAGTTGCGAAAGAGGTCGCGACGAGCGCGATGGCTGCGATGCGGAGGTTTTTCATGGATTATCACCTGGAAGCTTTCATTCGTCGGAGTTTGGAGTGAGGAGGTCGGCGAGAGTTTCTTTGTGTTTGGGGTGGGCCGCGGCCTTTTGCTTGGGATCGGGGAGGACACGTTCAGGCGGCGGGGAGCCGATACGGGCGCGGGCGTTGGCTTTGACCGCCTTGACCTTCGAGAATGTCTGCTTCTTTGGCTTGCTCATATTGATCCTGAGTGCAGGGGGATGGGGCTGCGCTGCACGCTTGATTATGCAATACTCTTCTTCGCAAGGGCAGGTCTGCGAGGAAAGCGCTTGGACAGGCTTCGGATCGCAGACCGACGAGGTGCCGGATGGAAGAGCGAGATTTTTTTGATGAGCGGCCGGAACAGCGTAAGCATGTGATGACGTGTCCACACTGCGGCCAGCAGGGCGAGTATGAACTGAGCTGGCTGGTTCGCCGGAAGCGGGCCCAGTTGCCGCGGGGCGCGGATGACCGGGACCGGGCACGGTTCGCCAAAGCACAGAGCTACATGGTGCGGCGAGACGACATGGTTGGGTGCAAGAATGTCCGCTGCCGAAAGCGATTTGATGTGGCGGGGATCCAGTCGGTGGCATTTATCTAGGGACTGCTTTGCAGGTGATTTGCGGGCCATTGGCGTGAATGGTGGCCGGTTGCACTTTACGAATGAATGGTCATTCAGCTATTCTTTCGCCTCGTAGACGGAGAAGGATTTTCTGCTGCGGCAGGTGTCGGACGGTAGCTGTGATTTAATGGGGATGTCGCTGTTTGCTCGCAAGGGCCACGGAGTCATCGAATTACCATCAAAGCCCGGCTCGAAACCCGGCACAATACGCAGGAGACAATACACGCAATGGCTAACACACTGCTGCCCCACGACGAACGGAACCTCACGCCCGATCAGGTAGAGCTGCTGGACAAGCGGCGCCGTCGCGGCCAGATGTTCCTGGTGATCTGCTTTCAGTGCATCATCGTCTCGACACTTCTGTCGCTGTGGACCGGTCAGGATCTGACCTACTCCCCGGGCTGGGTGCATCCGGTGGCTTACTGGAATGCGGTTACGCTGCTGGGGGCTGTGGTGTTTGGAGTTGCGGGAGTTCGTCTACGGCGCGGGAGCACCGAGTTCATCAGCTACTAACCAGTAGCTGCTAGAACTGCCGGAGTCCTTCTGCGAAGCGTTGCATGGGATGCAAGCTGGCGCCAAGTATAGGCGTTGCCTGCGGATGGATTCGGATGGCTGACGTTACGTTGTTCGCGGCGGTGGGACCTTGTTTTTCGGGTGCTGCATTGCTTTCAGGCTTACATGTGTCTGGTACAGCGTTTTCCGCGACGCTGGCCGAGCCAGCGCACTTCTCGCTGGTTGAGATGGGTCTGCTGCTGGCGTGTGTTGCGACATCGGCCGCGCTGTTCTTCTGGCGGTTCGGACCGATTCTCCGGACAATTTTTCGATCAAAAAAAGATGCCGATTTCTCACTGCACCCAATTGGGCGGAGGGTGTGGGACTTTGTCTGGGAGGTATTGTGCCAGGCAAAGGTGATCCAACAACGGCCGCTGCCGGGGGTGGCGCATGCATTTGTGTTCTGGGGTTTTCTGGCGTTTACGCTGGTGAGCCTGAACCACTTTGCGAGCGGGGTACGGCTGGGGTTTCTTTCGCCTGAAAGCTATGTGGGGAAGTTTTACTTCGTGTTTGCGGGGGTATGGGCGCTGCTGGTGGCGGTGTCGATTGCGGGGCTGTTTGTGCGGAGATTTTTTGTGCGGCCGGTGTGGCTGGGCAAGAAGGTTTCGTATGAGTCCGGGTTTATTGCGCTGCTGATCTTTACGCTGATGGTTACATATCTGGCGGCGTTCTTTGTGAGCGACTCCGGTGTTGCGGTGAAGGCGTTGTGGTGGACGCATACGCTGGCGCTGCTGGTATTTCTACCGCTGATTCCGCATACGAAGCATCTGCACCTGGTGCTGAGTCCGTTGACGGTTTTTCTGAAGCGAGATGGGTTTTCCAAGATTTCTCCGCTGAGTGGGGATGAGGATTTTGGACTGGAGGCGGGCAAGGATATTACGCAACTGATCTCGTTACAGGCTTACAGCTGCGTGGAGTGTGGGCGCTGCACGGAGCACTGCCCTGCTTCGACTACGGGCAAGGTGCTGAATCCGAAAGAGATTATTTTGGGGATGCGATCGTACTTGAATGAGTTGGGACCGGCCAGCGAGGTGGCGTTGCTGGCGGAGGCGAGACCGGAGACGACGTTTGGAACGACGCTGAGCATGGAGGCGGCGTTTGAGTGTACGACGTGCGGAAGCTGCGAGTACCAGTGTCCGGTGGGGATACAACATGTGCCGATTCTTGTGGGGCTGCGGCGGGGTGCGACGAATACGGGCGCGTGGGAAGACACGTATGGGACGAAGCTGTTTCTGGCGCTGGAGAAGAATGGGAATGCGCTGGGACTGAGCGCGACGGAGCGGGACAAATTTGTAACCAAACAAGGTCTGCCGATCTTCGACGGGACGCAGGAGTATTGCCTGTGGCTGGGCTGCATGGGTGGGTATGACCCGAAGGGGCGCGAGATTATCGCGGACTTTGCGCGGGTGATGGATTACCTGGGGACCACGTTTGGGGTGCTGAAGAAGGAGAAGTGTACGGGTGATCCGGCGCGGAGGCTGGGGAACGACCTGGTGTTTGGGTCGCTGGCGGAGTTTGGGCTGAAGGCGCTGGAGACGGCGAAGGTGCAGAAGATTGTGGCGATTTGTCCGCACTGCGTGAGGACGATTTCTAACGACTGGCGGGAGTATGGGGTGGCGCCGGAGATTGAGCACCACAGCGAGTTTATGGCTCGGCATAAGGACCGGTTGCCGAAGCAGGCTGGATCTGAAAAGGGGGGCGAGTCGATTGTTTATCACGATCCTTGCTACCTGGGGCGGTACAGGGATGTGTATGAGGAGCCGCGGGAGATTGTAGCGATGGCAGGCACACTTGTGGAGGCTCCGCGATCGCATGAGAGGAGCTTCTGCTGCGGTGCGGGCGGGGGGCTGGCGTTTCTGGGTGAGGAGACGGGCGAGCGGGTGAGCCATGTGAGGGCGGCGGAGTTGGCAGGGACGGGAGCGCAGGTGGTAGGGACAGCTTGCCCGTTCTGCAATACTATGTTTCGTGATGCATTGTCGGAGATGGAGACGCGGCCGCAGTTGCTTGACATTGCGCAATTGACGGCGCGGGCGTTGCCGGCACCGAACGTTGAGTTACCTTTGACTGAGCCGAACAGTTGACATGAAGAGGATATGGGACCAGATTCGAGTGAACCGATGCCAAAAGGAGATTTAATGCAAGACAACAGCGCAATTATTCGAGGATTTATTGAAGAAACCATCAATCAAGGTCAGATCGATTCCGCTGCACGGTTTGTCTGGGAAGATGTCGTGGAGCAAGTGCCGTTTCCCGGCCAGGGTCCTGGGGTGGAAGGTTTGAAGGATGTACTACGGGGCCTGCGTGCTGCGTTTCCTGACATGCACTGGTCCATTGAAGAGCAGATTGCCGAGGGGGATAAGGTGCTGACCCGGTTCGAGTGGACTGGGACGCATCGAGGGGAGTTTTTCGGCGTCCCCGCAACCGGGCGGCCCGTAAAGGTTTGGGGAATGGTCATCGATCGACTGGAAGAAGGAAGGATCAAGGAGACGCGCATCATTATGGATGCGCTTGGAATGATGATGCAGCTTGGCGTGTTTCCTCCGGGACCAAAAGCGTGATTGCTGAACCACCTCATCCTCTGGTGGTTCTTCAATTCTTTGCAGCATTGAATGTGAGCGTACATGAAGATACTGGTGGCGGTGAAGCAGGTGCCGGAGCGGGATGCGCAGATTCGTGTGACCGCGGATGGCAAGTGGATTGACGAAGGCGACTTGAGCTACACGATCAATGAGCCGGATGCCTATGCGCTGGAAGAGGCGCTGCAGTTGAAGGAGAAGAACGGCGGTGAGGTGGTGGTGGTTTGCGCCGGGCCGGAGCGGGTGACGAGCACGCTGCGGGAGGCGCTGGCGAAGGGTGCGGATCGAGCGATCCACATTGAAGCCGACGACCTGGGGGAGCGGGACACGCTGGGGGTGGCGCAGATACTGGCGGATGCCGTGAAGGCGGAGGCTCCGGATTTGATACTGACAGGGTTACAGTCTGACGATTTGGGGCTGGGGCAGACGGGCGTAGTGATGGCGGAGCTGTTGGGGATTCCGCATGCGACGATCATCATGCAAGTTGAGGTGGTGGGCGCGGGATTGAAGGTGAAGCGCGAGCTGGAGGATGGGTGGTTTCAGCATGTGGAGATGCCACTGCCTGCGCTGCTGACGATCCAGAGCGGCGGGAATAAGCTGCGGTATGCGACGTTGATGGGGATCAAGAAGGCGAAGACGAAGGAGACGAAGACGGTAACTGCTGCGGCGGCATCGGGGGCTAAGGCGATTGCGCTGGAGCGGGTTTATCTGCCGGAGAAGCAGAAGAAGACCGAGATGCTGACCGGGACCGCTACGGAGATTGCGGCGAAGCTGGTGGAGAAGTTGAAGTTTGAAGTGAGGGTGATATGAGCGGAGTTCTGGTGGTGATGGACCAGCGCGGTGGTGTGATGAACCGCATGAGTTTTGAGGCGTTGGCGGCGGGTAAGCAGTTGGCGGCAAAGCTGGGAGCGGAGTGCTCGGCTGCGGTGTTGGGAGAGAGTGGCGGGGGCGGCGGTGTTGGGAACGCGGCGCTAGCGAGGATGTATTCGGTGGAGCATGCTTTGCTGAAGGTGTACACGGCGGATGGCTATGTGGGGGCGCTGGAGCAGTTGGTGAAGAAGGTTGAGCCGACGCATGTGCTGTTTCCGCATACCTATCAGGTGCGGGATTTTGCGCCGGCGCTGGCGACACGGTTCAAGCAGGTGTTGATCAGCGATGTGATTGCGGTGCATGACGGGCCGGTATTTGTGCGGCAGTTGTTGCAGGGCAAGTTGAACGCGGATTATCGGCAGACGGGCTCGGGGCCGTGCTTTGTTTCGGTGCAGGCGGGGAGCTTCCGTGCGGAAGCTGAGTCGGGTGAAGCGGCGGTGGAGGTGTTTGTCCCGGCGATAGACGCGGCGCAGATCAGGAATAAGCCTGGCGAGTTGTTCCGCGAGTCGACGCAGACTGTGGACTTGAGTGCGGCACCGGTGATTGTGTCGGTGGGTCGCGGGATTGGCGAGGAGTCCAATATTGGAATTGTGCAGGAGTTGGCGGATGCGCTGGGAGCGGAGTTGGCGGCGAGCCGACCGATCTGCGACAACGGCTGGCTGCCGATGGAGCGTCAGGTGGGGAGTTCGGGACAGACGGTGTCGCCGAAGCTGTACCTGGCGGTGGGGATTTCGGGAGCGATTCAACACCTGGTGGGGATGAAGGGGTCGAAGGCGGTGATTGCGATCAACAAGGACGAGCATGCGCCGATCTTCGAAGTTGCCGACTATGGGGTGGTGGGCGATTTGTTTGAGGTGGTGCCGGCGCTGACCAAGGCGGTTCTTGCGGCGAAGCAGTAAAGCGGAGACGATGCAGGCGGAGAGTCGGTTCGATGCGCTAGTTCGGCCGAGATTCTTCGCCTAGTATCGGTGCGTTCTGAACGTAGAGGATGAGATCTCCGACGGTGGTGAGAGAAGTGTTGGGGGAATGAGAGTTATATCCTCTTCGGGTGGCGGCAAGTAGATCGTGAATGGCAGTGGTGAGGTCGTCCGGAGTCATTCCGATGTCGTCGACGAGGCGGGCTGTGGGAGGGACGGAGAGGCCGACGTTCTTCTTTTCCTGAAGATAGCGGTTGGTGGTGTAGGTGATTTCTGGATTGAGATTGGCTGCAGCGGGATTCTGTGTGGCTGGCTGCTGCGTGGTGACAGAAGGGCCGGGGGTGAACGAGACAGCGCGTGGGTTGAGCAAGGCGGAGGAGAGACGGCGCTGAAAGGCGAGCGAAAAGAGCACGATAGCGAGAACGATAAGGCAGAGGGTGAGGATAAGCGAAAGAGAGTGTTCGCTGATCCAGGGCAGGACACGATCAGACCAAAACATAGAGAAAACCCCATCGAATGCTTAATTTCTTTGTGAGTTTATTGTTTCCGGTGGAACGGGCCCGTTGAATTCAAATTGAAAAAGAAACTGCTGGTTATACTTGGGATATCCGCGACCTGCTCCCTGGTTTCTGTCGCTTGCATCTAAACTAACGGGTTCCCATGTCTGAAACGGTATCTTACAGAACGATTGAAGCTGCGGGAACGATGGTGCGGGACCATGTTGAGCAACAGCCGGGCACGAGTGGACGACTGCGCGACAAGTTTGGAAGAGCGATCACCGATTTGCGAGTTTCGGTAACGGATCGCTGCAATTATCGCTGCGTTTATTGCAGAACAGGTAACGAAGGGGCGCAATATACAGAGCTTCCAATTGCTGATTATCTAAGGATGGTGCGGCGATTTGTCGCGCTGGGGGTGGAGAAGATCCGGCTGACGGGTGGGGAGCCACTGCTGCGGTCGGGGCTGCTGGAGATGGTTCGCGAGCTGGCGACGATGCGAACAGCGTATCTACCGGATGGCACAGCAACGGTTGATGGACAGCCGCTGGATATTGCGCTGACGACGAACGGACATCTGCTGGAGGGACTGGCTGAGCCACTGAAAGATGCCGGCTTGAATCGCGTCACGGTGAGCATGGATGCGGTGGATGGGGATACTTTTGCGGCGATTACGAGGGTGCCACGGAGCTTCGAGAAGGTGCTGGCTGGGCTTCGGAAGGCGCGCGAGGCAGGGTTGGGGCCGGTGAAGGTGAACTGCGTTCTGCTGCGGGGATTCAATGATGGACAGATTGAGCAATTTGCCGAATTTTCGCGCAACGAAGATGTGATTGTGCGGTTTATAGAGTTTATGCCGCTGGAAGAGGATCGTACCTGGAAGCCGGAGACGGTGATTCCGATGGATGAGATTGTGGGGCGATTGAATGCGTATCGCCCGTTGGTGGAGTTGGCGCCCAATGCCGCAAGTGAGACGGCAAAGCGCTTTACGTTCGATGATGGGGTGGGCGAGATTGGAATTATTGCCCCGGTGTCGCGTCCTTTTTGCGGACATTGCAGCCGGGTTCGGCTGACTTCGGATGGAAAGATTCGGACGTGTCTGTTCTCGCAGAGCGATCACGATTTGCAGGGCGTGATGATGCGCGGGGGAACCGATGACGATCTGGACGCGTATATCCGTCGTGTTGTGATGCAGAAGGAGGCCCGTCATCATATTGGCGAGCCTGGGTTCGAGAAGCCGTCCCGCAGCATGGTCCACATTGGGGGCTAATGGGGGATTGAATTTGGCGTTGGCTTTTCGCACTATTAATTGCAGCCCTATATTTCTGGTTTAGGAAGTTCTTGATGCATTGCAGTTTTCCCGGGGTAGACCGTTGAGGGACAAGCGCCAGTTTGAAGTGATTGAAAGCCGCCAGATGGACCACCTTCGCGTGTTCCACGAAGTGGCGCGGGCGTTGACTTCGTCGCTGGAGCTGGAAGAGATACTGAGCGCCATCATGGAGAAGATGGCACAGTTCTTCGGGCCGGAGCGATGGTCGTTGCTGATGGTGGACGAGGCGTCGGGCGAGTTGTATTACGCGATCGCTGTGGGGGAGAATGCTGAGAGGCTGAAGGGGTTGCGGGTTCCGATGGGCGAAGGTGTCGCTGGGTGGGTGGCGGCCACGGGTAATCCGCTGGTAGTGCCAGATGTGTCGCTGGATCCTCACTGGGCGGCGTTTGCGAAGAAGTTTCCAGAGTTACATATTCAATCGATTGCGTGCGTACCGGTGCGATCTTCAAACCGGACGCTGGGAGTGATTCAGCTGCTAAACAGCAAGTTGGATCTGATGTCGGAGTATTCGATTTCGTTTCTGCGAATTCTGTGTGACTACGCTGCGATTGCGATTCAGAATGCCCGGTCGATGACGCTGATCCATGATTTGACGATTACGGACGACTGCACCGGGCTGTTCAATGCGCGGCACCTGTACACGATGCTGGATGAGCAGGTGAAGCTGGAGGAAGAGTTTACGCTGTTGTTTGTAGACCTGGATCACTTCAAGTCAGTGAACGATACGCATGGGCACCTGGTGGGGAGCCGATTGCTGGCTGAAGTAGGCGGGCTGATGAAGCGCTCGCTGGGACCGAACGTGGCGTCTTTCCGATATGGCGGCGATGAGTTTGTGGCACTGATGCCCGGGACCTGCAAGGAAAAGGGCATGGAAGCCACGATGAAGCTGCGGGATGATCTGCGGGCCGCTCGGTTTCTGGAGGGGGCGGGATTGTCGCTGAGCATCTCCGGGAGTTTTGGGATGGCGACGTTTCCTGAAGATGGCGAGACGGTACCGACGATTCTGCGGTCGGCAGACACGATGATGTATGAGGCAAAAAATGCGACGCGGGACAATGTGGCGGTGGCCGGGGTGGGCTTGATGCTGGAGTTGGACCGGGCGGGTGGCGCGGCGCGGGTGGGGCGCAAGAGCTAACCGCAGTTATGGAGGCGCGTGGAGATGAGGCCTTCCATTCGCGAGTGTGAGCTAGTTTGGGCGGCGGCGCTCGAGACTGACGGGGCGGCGTGGCTCGGGCTTGATGACGTCGCGGTTCTCAGGGGCTACGGGATGAATGCCGAAGTCCCACACGCCTAGATTGACCTCTTTGTCTGAGATGACCTCCATGAGGGCGTATTCGCCAAAGCTGAGAGGCTGCCGTGGGGTGATCTTCATCCAGTGATTGCCGGGGAGGATTTGGGTGGTGGTTTCAACGACATCCTCCTGCTGATGCACGCTGCCGAGCAGGCTGATGCGAAAGCTGGCGATGACGCGTGCGCCGGTGCGGACGTCGGTACGAACGACGACGTACCGGCTATTGGGAGAGCCGCCAGATGGAGCGGTGGGGGCCTGCCCTGAGGCTCCGTGTGTATCCACCGTAAGGGGAGCGCCGCCGGTGGGAGGAGCGTTATCGTCTCCGACACGGAGATAGAGGACCGGGGTGTCGATATGGAGCTGGATGGGTGCTCGTTCGCCTTTGAGCTGGACGATCTGATGGGCGCTGGCCAAGGGGTTGACGGTGGCGCGGAGGGTATTGTGGGCTGTGTTGCGGTTGAGATCGCCATCGGACTGAATGAGTGGAACGAGTTCTGGGGTGCCCTGAAAGGTGTCGAGGGCGAGGACGCTGCTTTCGGATGGGAGGCGGAGATCGGGCGCGACTTCGGGAGTGCGGGCGGCACGGTCTGCCTCCTCCTTCAGAAGTTCAGGGTCGAGGATGGGAGCTTGATTGGCTTCTGAGCCATCTTCAGAGGACGGGGCGTGACGCGCCTCCCAGCGGCGGGTGGCGTCGAAGTCCACGAGGGCGACGGGGATCTCCTCCACGGCACCGCCACGCTCTGCGCTGACGTAGCGGACGACGTTGCCGACGACACGGTAGCTCATGATGAGCTGATAGCTGCCGTCTTTGAGAATCAGGCGGGTGCGGTGGGGAGTCGCGGAGGAGGTATCCGCAGGTAGCTGCTTTTGCTGGGGGGGAGGGGGGGACGAATGAGCTGCAGGGGAAAGTCCGGCGAAGATTAAGAGACCGGCGGCAAACTTTGTTCGCATTAGATTCGTCCTATGGATAGGGCTGACTGATTAGTTTAGACGCAAGGAAGTCCGGGCCGTGTTATCGCTATGCTAAGTCAAGTGTGCTAAACAGGTAAGAGCAACGAAAACGATGCAGATACGATTCCAGACCGGGGTGACCGCCCAGCCGAAGTTCCGATGGCTGCTGGCCGTGTTGTGTCTGTTCTTGATCTGCATTGTGAGCACCGCGCAGGCGTGCCACAGCCATAGTGACCTCTCGCCAACGACTAAGGATTCGCGCCAGAGTGTTCCGATATCGGACCATTGTCAGTTGTGCGTTGCGATGCACTCTGCGATGCCGACGGCGGCGCAAACGGCGCATGGTACGGCAGAGGTTGCGGAGCATGTGACTATGCCCCCGATGGTGGAACGACTCGGTACCATTCGGGTCTTTGAGCTACAGACACGGCCTCCTCCCGCGGCTTAGCGCCCCTCCTGTTTCTATTGCGGTCATGGATCTGTTCTCGCAGGCATCGAACCGCACCCCACTTTAGAAATAATTGTTGCCGCGCTGCTGCTAATGCGGCTGGTGGTTCTACTTTTCAGGAGTTTCTGATGTTTTCATCTCGCGCTCTTTTTCGCGCACTTATTACAAGTTTTGCACTGCTGACCGCTGTGTGGGCTGCACCGTCCTACGCCGCAGCGATGCAGTCAGCGACGGGAAGTTTGAGCGGGACGTTGACTGACCCCTCTGGGGCGGCAGTTGCAGGTGCAACAGTGCGACTGGCAAGTTCCGCCGGACACGTGGAACAGACCGTGACCAGCGATGCGCTGGGTCATTATGTCTTCAACAACGTTCCCGAACATAGTTACCGGCTAACCGTGACCGCTGAGGGATTCTCGACCGCCAATCAGACTGTTGTCATTCACGTGGGCATGGCTGTAACGGTGGACCTGAAGCTTGCAATCGGCGGGATTACCGAGACGGTGAATGTGGATGCGAACACGTCGAATATCGTTGAGCCGGACCCGAGCTCTCATACGGACATTGACGCTCAAATGATTGACCGGATGCCTGTGCCGCAGAGTTCCACAGGGCTGAGTACGCTGATTACGCTGGCCAGCCCGGGCGTTGCCGCTGATTCGAATGGGATGTTTCATCCGTTGGGCGAGCACTCGGACACGACGTTCTCGATCGATGGCCAGCCGGTGAGCGATCAACAGAGCAAGACTTTCTCCAATCAGCTGGGGATGAGCGCGATTGCGTCGGTGGAGGTTCTAAATGGCGTGATTCCGGCGGAGTTTGGGGACAAGGCGAGCCTGGTGGCAAAGACGACGACGAAATCGGGCCTGAATTCGAATGGGGTGCATGGATCGTTGAGTGGCGGATATGGCAGCTTCGGTTCGCCGTCGATTGGAATGACGCTGTCCGATGGAGGCAAGACCTTAGGGAATTTTCTGGCGGTGGATGCTATTCGCAGCGGACGCTTTCTCGACTCGCCGGAGTACCGGCCGATACATGACCGAGGCAACTCCGAAAGCGTATTTGATCGCAGCGATTGGCGACCGCGAGCGGCGGACAGCTTCCAGCTGAATCTGTCTGCGGCGCGGAGCTGGTTCCAGCAGCCGAACCAGTACGACCAGCCAACGCAGGACCAGCGGCAGCAGAATAAGAGCTTCAATGTGTCGCCGATGTGGACGCATATTTTGAACGAACGCACAGTGCTGAACGTGAACGCCTACGTGCGGCAGGACCGAATTGGATACTACCCAAGCTCAAACCCGTTCGACGATACTCCCGCAACACTGAGCCAAAGCCGCCGGCTGACGAATGCCGGGATCAAAGCTGACCTGAGCTACGTGCGGGGGATCCATTCGCTGAAGGGTGGGGTGAACTTCTATCACACGTTCTTGTCCGAGGCGTTTACTACCGGACTGACTGACCCGGGTTACAACTCGCCGTGCGTGGATGCGAATGGATCACCGGTTCCTGATGCGGCGTTGCGCAGCACTGGCCAATGCGCGGCGGCAGGGTACGACGTGAATGAGAACTACCAGGCGGGGCTGGCTCCGTATGATCTGACACGCGGTGGCAGCCTGTTTCACTTTCGCGGACGCACCGACATCAAGCAGGAGGCGGCGTACCTGGAAGACAACATTACATGGCGACAGTGGAACTTCCTGATTGGCGGGCGCGCGGACAACTATAACGGGCTGAGTTCGCGATCGATGCTGCAGCCGCGGTTAGGAGTGACCTACACCTACAAGCCTACGGCGACTGTGTTGCGAGTGGGCTACAGCAAACTGTTTCCGACACCGTATAACGAGAACCTGATTCTTTCGAGCGCAACGGGATCAGGCGGACTGGCAGCGAGCGGAGGAGCGTATGGGCAACAGGCATTGAAGCCTGGCAAGCGCAACCAGTACAACGCCGGGATCGAGCAGGGTATCAGCAAATATGTAGTGCTGAGCGCGGACTACTTCTGGAAGTACACGGACCGCGATTTCGACTTCGATGTGCTGTTCAACACGCCGCTGACGTTTCCGATTCAGTGGGCCAAGTCGAAGATCGATGGCTTCGATGCGCGACTGACGTTTCCGCAACAGCATGGGCTGGAAGGATATGTGGTGTTGGGGCATACGCGAGCGCGGTTCTTTGGACCGGAGACGGGTGGGCTGATCTTCAACTCGCCGTTGAATACCGGGGCGTTCCGCATCGATCACGATCAGGCCTTTGAGCAGACGACGCATGTGCAGTATCAGCCCAAGCAGACGGCGCCATGGATGGCGTTCACGTGGCGATATGACTCGGGTGCGGTGGCTGGAGCTGTGCCGGACTACCAGACTGCGCTGGGGTTTACTCCAGACCAGCAGGCACAGATTCAACTGTATTGTGGGACTCAAGTGGCGACGTTGGCAAACCCGATCCGGAGTTGCAGCAGCCCACAGCAGGGCGCGCGACTGCTGAACATACCGTCGCCAGGGACCTTCGATCCGGACAAGAATCCGGCACGGATCGCGGGACGGAGCCTACTGGATGCATCGCTTGGCTGGGACAACGTGCTGCACCGGTTGATGCCGAAAGACCGGGTGAAGACCAACTTGAGTGTGACCGCGACGAACCTGACGAACAAGGTCGCACTGTATAACTTCCTTTCTACGTTCAGCGGAACACACTACGTTTCGCCACGGACCTTGAGTGTGCAGATGACTTTGAACTTCTGAGACAGATAGACTTTGCGGGCGTAGACGGAAGGTCGTCTGCGCCCGTTTTTTATGTGGGTATGCACTATGACCAGCAAGGGCATTTAAGATAGGAGATGTGTCTACCTCTCAAGTTACGAAAACTCCCGAAGCAAAGCTGCGAACCCGGATCTGGATTGCGTTTGGATGTGTGTACTTTTTCTGGGGATCGACGTTCATCGCGATAAAGTTTGGGGTGGCAGTGATGCCTCCGTTTGTGCTGGGGACGTTGCGTTACACGCTGGCTGGGCTGCTAATGCTGGCGTTCTGCATGGTACGCGGCATCCGGTTGAGGCTGACGGGGCGCGAAGCGTGGACACAGGCGGCGATTGGCGTGTTGATGCTGACGGGTGGAAACGTCGGCCTGATGTATGCGGAGAGGACACTGGCGAGTGGGCTATCGTCACTGATTATTGCGGTAATTCCGCTCTATATTGCGCTGTTCGAGGCGGTTGCTCCGCGGAGTGAGGGCCTGAGGGCGAAGGGCTGGGTGGGGATTGCCATTGGGTTTGCGGGCTTGCTGGTGCTGCTATCGCCGGGGCTGAAACAGGGGCGGCATGGTGACACGGGACAACTAATCGGCGGAGTGTCGGCGCTGGTTTGCGCGCTGAGCTGGTCGGCTGGGTCGATTCTGGCGCGGAGATCGAAGATGGGGGTAAGTCCTTTTGCTTCGGCAGGATGGCAGATGCTGATTGCAGGGCTGGTAAACGGCACGGTGATGCTGGCGATGGGGAACTGGCAGGAGGTGCGCTGGGGCGTACAGGCGTGGTCTTCTGTGCTCTATCTGGTTACATTTGGGTCGCTGGTGGGTTATACGGCTTATATCTATCTGCTGGATAACGTGCCAGTGGCAAAGGTGTCGACGTATGCGTACATCAATCCGATTGTCGCGGTGGGGCTAGGTGCGCTGCTGCTGCATGAGCGGATGGTGGGGATTGAGTATGTGGGAATGGCTGCGATCCTGGCGGCGGTGTGGCTGGTGACGAGTTCGAAGCTGAAGAGCGGGACAGCCATGGCTGAGGTGGAATGCGGAGCCACCGAGGAATTAGCTTAGGCGAGTAGTTGCAGCGCGTCTGCTAATCTGACGGGCATGAGGCATCTTCTGGTTGGGGTGATGGGAGTTGTTGCGCTGAGCCCGCTTTATGCGGCGACTCCGGTTGCGAAGGATGATCGGGCGCAAGCGTTGATTCGGGAGTTGAAGCTGACGGTGCTGCCGAAGGAGTCGGGGTATCTGGGGATTGTGGGGGCTTCGGCGCAGAGGGTGGATGCGGGTGGACGCTCGCTGGCGGCGCAGAGCCAGAACTACTACATGCTGACACGGGAGCTGCCGGTGAACTATCTGCATTGGCTGGCGCCGGACGATACGCATATTTTGATTGAGGGTGGGCCGGTGGACTACTTCATCTTCTGTCCGGCTAATGGGAAGAGAGGGAAGGCAGCGATGAAGGTGACGCTGGGGATGGATCTGGCGGCGGGGCAGAGGCCGATTGTGGCGGTGCCGGGTGGTTGCTGGAAGGCACTGAAGCTGCATGAGGGTGCGGGGTATGCGCTGATGGCGAATACGCTTTCGCCGGAGTTTACGCCAGACCGGGTGAGGATTGGTGAGGGCGCGGCGTGGGTGAAGGAGTGGGCGGGAAGTGCGGGGTGGGCTACACCGGAGTTTCTACGTGAGATGATTGGACCGAATTGGGTGAAGTAGGACTTGTAATCTCTGGACTACCAGTAGGTTATACGCTCGTCACTTGATCACATTCATCTTGCCGAGCAGGAACGGAAACAACAAGATGGGCTGACCGTCCTCAAAGCTGGCCGCCGTAAACGGAAAGGATTCATGCTTCGCATCGGCGTTGGTGCCGCTGAGGTACGCCACAAGAATCCAGTGGTCTTTCTGTTCGAAAGCAGCGGCGAGAACGTATGTAGGTACCTGCCGAGACGACAATGTTCCGCCAGTTGTCCCGCTTGCGGGAATTGATATGATGCCTCCCGCCATACCACTGTGAATACGGCGGCTTCCCCCGGCGACAAACCATGTTTGTGGCACCACCTGAGCCATACCTGGGAGGTTGAGTACAGTTCCAGCAAGTTGTGTCAGAGCCTTGTCGCCTTTTACCTTCTTCGTCGCGCAAGAGCGGTCGAAGTCTACTACTAGAATTGTGTCTGGAGCATCAGCACTCTTCTCGGTTGCGCTACCACTCGATTTTGACGCCTCGGAAGTGGCATAGAGAAGCGAATGCATGCACCTTACTGCTTGCGCGTGTTCCTGGTCACTCTCTGGAGCTGTACCTCTTCCCTCGCGGTGACCAAGATCCATAACGGTATGCAAATCCTGTGATGTGCCTACCTTGAATTCAACAGGAAAACGAATTGTGAATCCTAGTTCCGAGTTTACGTAACTAGTCATCATGTTCGCTTCGACTGGCGGAGAGTAGGGCGGCACCTCTTGGGCCTGCATCGAGAAGAGCGAAATAGAGGTTACGACGACAGTCCAGATGAAGCCAGTGGCTCGGGTCATCCGGTAATACTAAACCAACGGCGAGTCTACTTACGCTTCCAACTGACTCCGTCTTTGCTGTCTTCGATGAGGATGCCTTTTGCGAGGAGGTCGTTGCGGATGGCGTCGGCGCGGGCGAAGTTGCGGGTTTTCTTGGCCTGGGTGCGCTCGGCTACGAGGGCATCGATGTCGGCGTCGGAGAGGGCGAGGGTGGCGAGGAGTTCGGGGGAGGCTTCGTTGAGGCGGCCTACTTGCTCGGCCCAGGCGAGAGCGGTGCGGGTGATGGCGGCGTCGTTGTCTTCGAGGACGGCGAAGACTCCATCGAAGAGCGAGAGGACGCGGAGGATATGGGAGGCATTTTCGGTGCGGAGGGTGCCGTGGTCTGCGGCGGCGTTGGCGGCGCGGACGAGGTCGAAGATGGCGGCGCGGGCCTCGGCGGTGTTGAGGTCGTTGGCGAGGGCTGCGGTGTAGTCGTGTTCGGCCTTGGTGGTGGCCGCGGCGATGGTTTCGTCCAAACCTTCGGGGAAGGCAGTGGTCTTAATGCGCTTGGCGAATGTGCGGAGACGATCGACGGCGTTGGTGGATTCGGTGAGGCTGTCGATGGTGAAGTTCATCTGGTTGCGGTAGGGCACGGAGATGAGCAGGAAGCGGATAGCGGAGGCGCGGTAGCCCTTGAGGAGAAGGTCGCGGAGGGTGTAGAAGTTGCCCTCGGACTTGGACATTTTTTTGCCTTCGACGAGGAGGAAACGGACGTGCATCCAATGGCGTGCGAAGGTCTTTCCGGAGGCGCACTCGGACTGGGCGATCTCATTCTCGTGATGGGGGAACATGAGGTCTTCGCCGCCGGCGTGGAGGTCGAAGGAGTTGCCGAGGAACTTGGTGGCCATGGCGGAGCACTCGATGTGCCAGCCGGGGCGGCCGGTGCCGAGTGGGGTCTCCCAGGAGGTTTCGCCGGGCTTAACGGCCTTCCAGAGGGCGAAGTCGCGGGCGGCGTCCTTCTCGTACTCATCGACGTCGACGCGGGCGCCGTCCTCGATGTTTTCGAGGTCTTTCTTGGAGAGCTTGCCGTAGTCGGGGTCGCGGGCGAGGCGGAAGTACCAGCTGCCGTCCTCGGTCTGGTAGGCGATGTCTTTGGCGGCGAGTTGCTGGATGAGCGAGACCATCTCGGGGATGCAGTCGGTGGCGTGGGCGATGTTCTCTGGAAGCTGGATGCTGAGGGCGGTGAGGTCCTCGAAGAATGCCGTTTCGAACTTGGCGGTGTATTCGCCGATGGGAACCTGGGCGGCAGTAGCGTTGCGGATGATCTTGTCATCAACGTCGGTGATGTTCATGACGTGATTGACGGGCATGCCTAGCTGGAGCAGGAAGCGGCGGAGGACGTCGACGTGGAGGAAGGTGCGGAAGTTGCCGATGTGGCCGTAGTCGTAGACGGTGGGGCCGCAGCAGTACATGCGGAGTTCGGGTGCGCCAATGGGGGCGAGCGTCTCAATTTTGCCGCTGAGGGTGTTGAAGAGTTCCATCGTTGCCACTGCGTTGTATCCCTGCCGCAGCCGGGCGCGTGGCGCGGTGCAGACGCTCTCACTTGATTTCCTTTAGTGATTTTAGCTGATGTGCGAGGAAGTTAGCCGAGGCGGAGTTGGGGGGTGGCGCTGAGGTCTTCGGGGGCGAAGGAGCGGGAGAGGAACTTGGGCCAGGCGGCGGCAGCGATCATGGCGGCGTTGTCGGTGGAGAGGGCAAGGGATGGGAAGGCTACCGGAAGGCCGCGGCGGTCGGCTTCGGCCTGGAAGCGGCGGCGGAGTTCGGAGTTGGCGGAGACTCCGCCGGAGACTACGAGGCCGTGGGCTCCGAAGGCTTCGGCTGCAGCGAAGGTCTGGCGGAGGAGGTTGCCGACGACGGCGTACTGGAAGGAAGCGATGAGATCGAGGGTCTGGGGATCGCAGAGGGCGACGGACTCGGGGGACGAGGGCTTGAGGGTGGGGTTGGCGGCGAAGGCTCGGCGGCGGGCTTCGATGGCTTCGGCCATTTGGTGGGTCTGGGTGTAGCGGAGGACAGCGGTCTTGATGCCGCTGAAGGAGAAGTCAAAGGTGGTGTTCCCTTCCCGGGGTTCGGTGGGGGATTTTTTGTTGGGGAGGGAGATGCCTTCGCGGTGGGGACGGGGCTTGATCTGGGCGAAGTTGAAGGGTACGGCGCGAGGGTTGCCGTGGGGGGCGAGGACGTCGATCCAAGGGCCTCCGGGGTAGCCGAGGCCGAGGAGCTTGGCGACTTTGTCGTAGGCTTCGCCGGCGGCGTCGTCTACGGTACGGCCTACGTTGCGGTAGCGCCAGGGGGCTGCGGTTTGATCGGGGAGGGCGCTTCCCTGCTGCTGGTGTGGGTGCTGGGCGAGATAGAGATGGGTATGGCCGCCGGAGACTACTAGGGCGAGGAGGGGGAGTTCCATGGGGGTTGCGGAGGCTTCGCGTGCTTCCATGAGGACGGCGTGGATATGGCCTTCGAGGTGGTTGACAGCGATGAGGGGCTTATCGAGGCCGTAGGCGAGGGCTTTGGCGTAGGTGATGCCGACGAGGAGCGCTCCTGCGAGGCCGGGACCTTCGGTGACGGCGATGGCGTCGAGGTCGGCGAATGTGACTGGATGTCCGGCTGCGGCGCTGGCGCGGGTGAGGGCTTCGCGGACGACGAGGACGATATTGCGGAGGTGCTCGCGGGAGGCGAGTTCGGGGACTACTCCGCCGTAGTTGGCGTGGAGGGCCATTTGGGAGGCGACGACGTTGGAGAGCGGGTGGCTGCCGGCGCGGACGACGGCGGCGGCGGTCTCGTCGCAGGAGGATTCGATGCCGAGGATGAGGCTGTTTTCGATCATGCCTGGGGTACCCCCTCCCTCCCCCGTTTATGTGTCAAAGTCTTCTATCGAGAGACTTTAGGTCTGGACTAACCGGCTCTGTTTTAACGTCAAAAGTCCGGCGCGGTGGCCGGACTCACACTCATTGCTTGGCTTTAATTTTATCAGGCGTGTCAAGGTGCGGCGGTCTTGATCGAACTGCTTCCGCGTTGTTGCAGACTCGGAATAAGGCGCGTAGATAGGGAAGAGTTCCTATGTTCAAAAACACTTAACGCCTCCTATGACGAATGCTACGCTAGGTAACGCCAGAGAAACGTCCCGCGCCGGATGTCTTGCGCTTGTGGCTTTCCTGTTGCTGATTCTGATGCTACGCGGTTGTGCAATTCGTTTGGAGGAGTAGAGATGCAGCGGATATTTGAGCGCATGCACATTGGCATAGCTTTGCGAGGTAGGCTGATCACTCTTGCTCTGGTCTTGCTTGGAACGGCTCCGTTATGGGCGCATCCACAAAAGGGCACGCCTGCCCCTCCTTTGGATACCCTGAAATTGCTGCAAGCCCCTTTAGGAGCCAGAGCAGACTGGGCAAGTCTCAAGGGTAAGGTTGTGGTTCTGGAGTTCTGGGCCACGTGGTGTTCTCCGTGTGTGGCGAGCCTTCCGCATCTCAATCAGCTTGTGGAGTCGCTCGATCCGGCGAAATTCCAGTTCATCTCCATCGATGATGAGGACCTGAAGGCCGTGCAAACTTTTTTGACCAAGAAGAAGATGTCTGGTTGGGTTGGCGTCGATGCTTCAGGCGGCGTCTTTGGTCTGTATGGAGTTGAATCAAGGCCGACCACCGTCATTGTCGGTGGTAACGGAAAGATTGTCGCGGTCACAGAGATTGATTCGGTGAGCGCCGCCGATCTGCAGGCAGTGTCAGAAGGAAAAAACGTAGCATTCAAGCCGTTGTCGGAGATTACAGAAGTGAGCGTTCCACCGACGCCGAGTGCCGAACGCCCTCTGTTTGCTGTGTCGGTCAGAAAAGCTTCGCCCAATGCGAAGCCGGTTCTGGCCAAACATCCGCCAACCGGAACGGACTTGCTGGGAGAGGACGCCGATAGCCTTATGACGGACGTTTTCAACGTATTTGGAGATCGCTATGTTCTGAAGGACCCGCTGCCAGAAGGACGCTACGATGTCCGCGTGAATTCGGTTGATGTACGCCAAGCTGTGATCGATTCGGTTGTCCAGCAAGCCGTCCTCGCTGCTTTGCATGTGCAGATCCAGCCAAGGACCCTGACCAAACCTGCGTATGTTCTCCGGGCCACCGATGCGAGTAAGAAATTACTAAGTCCATCGGCTTCGACACATGCGGTGAAGCGAGGCTACTGGCATGGCAAATTCATTCTGATGAACGGAACGATGGACGATCTGAGCTATGTGTTGGCTACCGGGCTGGAGAACCCCGTATTGAACGAGACAGGCATCGACGGCACGTATGATGCACGATTCGAAGTTGGCAGGGGAGACGTTGATAGCCTGAATGCCGTCCTCAAAGGGACTCTGGGGCTGGAGCTTGTCCCGAGCAACCAGGAGACGTCGATTACTGTGCTTGAAGTGACCAAGCAAGTGGAGACTGAGTCATCGTCAACGAAGACGCAAGAAGTAAAGCATTAAGGACTCGTGTATTGGCATTAACCGGCTGAGTGGATGCTTACAGGCCAATGCGTTCGTTGGCAGGTCCGGGCGCGTTGTCGGCAAACCGGAAGTTACCCTCAATTTGGATCAGTCCTCACAAATTGGCTTGTGGTCGAAGGGCAGAAATAGGATGAACACGGTGCCGCTTCGCCCTTCCTTTTGCTGAAACTCGTCAGCGATAATGTGGGCTGGCCGGATAACGAGAACCGTGTGCATGGCAAGCGTTGTAGGAGGATGAATGGCAGACACTAAGACCCTTATTGAGCAGGCGTACTCCGCATTCAACAAGCGGGACATCGACGGTGCATTAGCACTGATGACGCAGGACGTGAGCTGGCCCAAGGCTTCGGAGGGTGGCAAGGTCGTCGGAAAGGAAGAGATCCGCGCCTACTGGACTCGACAATGGGGTGAGTTCGATCCGTATGTCGAACCGCTTGCGATGACCGAGGAAGATGGAGGCAAGACCCGCGTCAGGGTGCACCAACTCGTCAAGAGCCTTCAAGGGGATGTTCTTTCGGATAGCGAGGTTCTCCACGTATTCACCGTGAACAGCGGTCTCATCGCAGCCATGGACCTTGGAAATGAGGCCGATTCTATCGCTGGTCCGTCTGCCGCATTCGCACATCGATCCTAACTGGCTATCCGGTGTGGAAGCTTGAGAGTAAGACCAAGCCTCGAAAGTTCTATGAACGGGTTAGCAGACCATGTTCTCAGCGCAACCGGATCGCTCCCGTGAAGTCGGCTTGTGGGGAGCGATTCGGGAGGTGAGAGGTGGGAGACAGAGGGGTGTGGCTGTGCGATTGAAGGACGATGCGAGGTACGAGGCGGCTCGGGCGATTGCGGGTGTGCTGCGGGCGGCTGGGCATCAGGCTTATTTTGCGGGTGGGTGTGTGAGGGATTTGCTGCTGGGAGTGGCTCCGAAGGACTACGACGTGGCTACGAGTGCTACGCCGGATGTGGTGTTGGGGATGTTTGCGAAGACGATGGCGGTGGGAGCGCACTTTGGGGTGGTGCTGGTTTGCCTGGACGGGGTGGATGGGGTGGAGATTGCTACGGAGGTGGCGACGTTTCGGCATGACGGGGCTTACAGCGATGGGCGGCGGCCGGATGCGGTGCGGTTCTCAGTGGATGCGCGCGAGGATGTGGTGCGGCGGGACTTTACGATCAACGGGATGCTGCTTGATCCGGTGAAGCTGGAGGAGACTGGGGACGCTGGGGCGGCGCTGCTGGACTTTGTGGGTGGCCGGGCGGACCTGAGCAACAAGGTAGTGCGGGCGATTGGGGTGGCGGCGGAGCGGTTTGCGGAGGACAAGCTGCGGATGCTGCGGGCGGTGCGGTTTGCGGCGCGGCTGGGGTTTGCGATTGACGACGCGACGATGGCGGCGATGCAGGAGCTGGCGGGCGAGATTGGGCAGGTGAGCTGCGAACGGATTCGGGATGAGCTGACGCGGATTCTGACGGAGGGTGGAGCGGCGCGGGGGTTTGAGCTGCTGCGGGAGAGCGGACTGCTGCTGGAGGTGTTGCCGGAGGCGTTGAAGCTGCGCGGGGTGGAGCAGCCGCCGCAGTTTCATCCGGAGGGGGATGTGTGGGTGCATACGATGCTGCTGCTGGAGAAGCTGCGGCCGGGCTGCTCGGCGACGCTGGCGTGGGGGGCGCTGCTGCACGACATTGGGAAGCCGGCTACGTTTCGAGCGCCTGATCCGAGGGTTCCGGGAGATCGGATTCGGTTCAATGGGCATGTTGAGGTGGGGGTGAGGGTCTCAGAGGAGATTCTGGGACGGCTGCGGTTCTCAAACGAAGATACGGCACAGATTTTGGCGCTGGTGAAGAATCACATGCGTTTTGGCGATGTGATGGAGATGCGAGAGTCGACGCTGAAGCGTTTTTTGCGGCTGCCGAAGTTTGAGGAGCACCTTGCACTGCATTGGCTGGACGCAAGTTCGTGTCATGGGGACCTGCGGCTCTATGAGTATGCCAGGCAACGGTTTGAAAACGTTCCGGTGGAGGAGATGCGGCCCAAGCTGCTGCTGACGGGAAGGGATTTGATCGCTGCGGGATATCGGCCGGGGCCACGGTTCAAGGCGATGCTGGAAGCGGCTGAAGATGCGCAACTGGAGGGAGCAGTAGCGACATCCGCAGAGGCATTGAGCCTGGTGCAGGAGCGGTTCGGCGTCTGACATGTGCGGGAGTAAGTGCTGGTTGCGGCAAGGTTCGCTGAGGGGAATTTTGGCCAGGCGGAAAATTGATGCATCCGAATGAGCATTGATCGAGGTTGATACCAGTGCTGGGAAACGTCTGGTATGCTTCGTGGCATCAGAGGGCTTATGGCACCGACTAAATCATTCTTGAACACGCCGACAGACGCTACTCCGGACACGCAGATTAATGTGAATGGACTGCTTATTTCTGCACATGATGGCGAACTGCTGATCGATGCGTTGAACCGGCATGCCAAGGCGACGCAGGAGAAGCCGGTGCCGCAGGTATGCTACGTGGCGCAGATGGGGCCGATTGAGACTTGCGATACATGTATGGTGCAGGTGGATGGAAAGCTGGTGCGGGCTTGCGCTACTGCTGTTGCTGGTGGAATGTCTGTGCTGACGGAGGGTGAAGCCGTCGATATTGCACAGCGCGAAGCGTTCGACCGGATACTGAAGAACCACATGCTGTACTGCACGGTGTGCGATAACAACAACCAGAACTGCACGGTCCACAACACGACTGCGGAGTTGGAGGTGAAGCATCAGGCGCGGCCTTACACGCCGAAGCCTTATGAGAAGGACATGTCGAACCCCTTTTATCGATATGATCCGGACCAGTGTATTTTGTGCGGCCGCTGCGTGGAGGCGTGCCAGAACGTGCAGGTGAATGAGACCCTGACGATCAACTGGGAGAGTGAGCATCCGCGGGTGCTATGGGATGGTGGTGAGACGATTGAAGGATCGAGTTGCGTGTCATGCGGACACTGCATAACGGTTTGCCCATGCAACGCGCTGATGGAGAAGTCGATGCTGGGCCATGCGGGATATTTGACGAATACTCCGGCGAAGGTTCTCGACGACATGATTGAGGTGGTGAAAGGAATTGAGCCGCCGATTGGTTATGGGCCGATCCTAGCGCTCTCCGAGATTGAAGCGGAGATGCGCAATGCGCGGGTGAAGCGAACGAAGACGGTATGCACGTACTGCGCGGTGGGATGCAGCTTCGAGGTGTGGACGCGGGACCGGCACATCCTGAAGATCGAACCGACGCATGGACCGGCGAATGGGATTTCGACCTGTATCAAGGGCAAGTTTGCGTGGGGGCACATCAACTCCGATGATCGACTGACGAAGCCGCTGTTGCGCGACGGGGATACGTTCCGCGAGGTGACGTGGGATGAGGCGCTGGATGTGATTGAGCAGCGATTCAAAAGCATCAAGCAAGAGCATGGGCCGGATGCGCTGGCTTTTATTGCGTCTTCGAAGTGCACCAATGAAGAGAGTTTTTTGATGCAGAAGCTGTCGCGTGCGGTGATTGGGACTAACAACGTGGACAACTGCGCCCGATACTGCCAGAACCCGGCGACGATGGGACTGCAGCGAACGGTGGGCTATGGTGGCGACTCAGGATCTATTTCGGATATCGAGCAGGCTGGGCTGGTGCTGATTGTGGGTGCGAATCCGGCAGAGAACCATCCGGTGCTGGCGACGCGAGTGAAACGGTCGCACAAGCACCGTGGGCAACGGTTGATCGTCGCGGACTTGCGGAAGCATGAGATGGCTGAGCGTGCCGATATCTTCTTCCGTCCCAACCCATCGACCGATGCAGTGTGGTTCTCGGCGGTGGCGAAGTACATTCTGGATAGCGGGCTGGCGAAGATGGACTTCGTTGAAAAGTGGGTGAATCACTTTGACGAGTACAAGAAATCGCTGGAGCCGTTCACGCTGGAGTATGCGGAGAAGATCACCGGGGTTCCGGTGAGTACGTTGACTGCGGTGGCGCATGAAATTGCGGCAGCGGATGGGGTTTGCATTCTGTTTGCAATGGGAGTGACGCAACACTGCGGAGGGTCTGATACGGCGACTGCGCTCTCGAATTTGCTACTGCTGACGGGTAATTACATGCGGCCGGGAGCGGGGGCGTATCCGTTGCGCGGCCACAATAATGTGCAGGGCGCGAGTGACTTTGGATCGATGCCGAATGTGCTCTCCGGCTACCAGAAGGTAGATGACGCGGCAGTGCGGGCGAAGTTTGAGGCGGAGTGGGGGGTGACGCTGCCGACCAACACGGGCAAGGATAACCACCAGATGATCGACGCGATCCTTGAGGGCTCGCTGAAGGCCATGTATATCAAGGGAGAGGATACGATTACGTCCGATTCGAATGCTAACCATGTCGGAGATGCGCTGCGCAAGGTGGAGTTTTTGGTTGTGCAGGATATCAATTTCTCAGAGACGGCGCGGTATGCGGATGTGGTTTTGCCGGCGGCGGCTTCGCTGGAGAAGGATGGCACGTTTACCAGCACGGAACGGCGAATCCAGCGGATCTACAAGGCACTGGAGCCGGTTGGGGACTCGAAGGCAGATTGGGAGATCATCCAGTTGATCGCCAATAGGATGGGTGGGAAGTGGAAGTATAAGCATCCGTCCGAGGTAATGGATGAAGCGGCACGGGTAACGCCGTTGTTTGCGGGCGTAAGCTACGAGCGGCTGGAAGGCTTCAACAGCCTGCAATGGCCGGTGGCGGCGGATGGTACTGATTCACCGCTGCTTTTTACGGAGAAGTTTCCTTTCCCGGATGGCAAAGCGCGGTTCTTCCCGATTGAGTACATCGCCTCTTCTGAAGAGACGAGTGCGGTGTACGATCTGCACCTGAACAATGGCCGACTGCTGGAGCACTTTGAACAAGGCAGCATGACGTATCGGTCCCCGGGAATCATGGAGATTACGCCGAATGGATTTATTGAGGTTTCTCCAGAGCTTGCTGCCGAGCGGGGAGTGACGAGTGGACGGTATGTTCAGATCACATCTCCTTATGGCCGAGTGAAGGTACGAGTGCTGGTGACGGATCGTGTGCAGGGGAAGCAACTGTATATGTCGCTGAACTCGGTGGAAGAGCCGGTGAACAGGTTGACCAGTAGCCATACGGATCGGCAGACGCATACACCGGCCTTCAAGGAGATAGCGGTGAGCATGACTCTGCTGCCGGAGCAGGGTAAGAATCCGCTGCCGCGTAAGAACTTCCGCTACGGTACCCGCACACCACAGGCGGGGGTTGAGGTGGAACGAAAATGGGCCCGCTCCGACTATCACGTGCCTGGCACTGCAGCTTCAGACAAGTTGGTACAGATCACCTCGACGACGGTCTAGTGAAGTCGGCGCATGGGTGAAGTCACACAGTTGAAGTTAGTTGTATTTCCGAGGAGTTGTTATGGCTGATCCGCTCGTATTCAAACCGCTTCCGGTCGATCCGAAGACTGAGTTGCAGCGCCGACTGGATGCCGCCCCCATAGAGCATGCCGAGGCCCTGCTGGTGGCCTGGGATGTGCTGCAGGCCGCGCACGACCAGGGTCTACTGGACGCGCTGCATGGGCTGATTGGCGCGAAGGACGCCATCACCGGAAAGATTGCCGAGTATGCCAAGCAGCCGGAAGGGATCACCGGCATTCGCAACCTGCTGGCCGCTGCGAAGATTGTGACTGCGCTGGACCCTGAAGTACTGGATCAGCTCTCGAAGGTAATCGTGAGTGCGTCGGAAGAGCATAGGCGCGAAGAAGAGCCGCCGAGCCTGTGGCAGATCGCGAGGCGGACGACCAGCGAGGATAGCCGCCGAGGGCTATCGTTTGTGACGATGCTGCTGGCAGGGCTGGGACGGTCGATGAAGCGCTAGCAGGTTGCACCAGCTATCCGGCCCTTAAGCAGGGACGCTATGGTCAAATAGGGCTGTGATGAATTCTTTTGATTTCGAAGTTGGCAATGTGGCAGTTGGGCGCGGCAAGCTTTTTTTGATTGCCGGGCCTTGTGTTCTGGAGTCTGAGAGCCATGCGCGTATGCTGGCCGATTCCATTCAGCGGATCACCTCTGATCTGGGCGTTCCTTACATATTCAAAGCGAGCTACGACAAGGCGAATCGCACCTCGATCAAGAGCTTCCGCGGGCCGGGTCTGGTGGAGGGCTGCCGAATTCTGCGGACTATCGGTGAGAGCACGGGTCTGCCGGTGTTGACGGACGTGCATACAGCGGTGGATTGTGCGGCGGTCGCAGAGGCGGTGGATGTACTGCAGATTCCGGCGTTTCTGTGTCGCCAGACGGACCTACTGATCGCTGCGGCCGAGACGGGACGGGCGATCAATGTGAAGAAGGGTCAGTTTGTCTCGCCGTGGGACATGAAGCATGCGGTGGAGAAGATTCGCGAGAGCGGCAATGAGCGAGTGTCGCTTTGCGAGCGGGGGGCGAGTTTTGGATACAACAATCTGGTGGTCGACATGCGATCGTTGCCGATCATGCGAGGATTTGCTCCAGTGGTGTTTGATGGCACGCACTCGGTGCAGACGCCATCTGCTGGAAATGGTGTGAGTGGCGGCCAGCCGGAGTTTATTCCGGTGCTAACACGTGCCGCGGTGGCTGCGGGCGTCGATGGCGTGTTTCTGGAAGTACATGACAATCCGTCGCAGGCGAAATCCGACGGAGCAAATGCATTGCACTTGAACAAGTTGCAGGGTGTTCTTGAGCAGCTCCTGGCGGTGCATGCAGCAGTTAGCTAGATTTCGGTTCTGATCCAGATGACAGGTTAAAAAAACGGCCCCTCATTGAGGGGCCAATCTGCCTTGGTTCTCTCTGGTTAGGAGAGGGTTTTGCGAGTGCGCTCTTGGTCGCTATCTCGGCAAACTTGCGGGCGGCAGAGGGGAAGCAAACTTCGCTTCAGGCTATGCCGCCCTGGGGGAGGGCTACTAGTTAGCCGGTGGTGCACTTACTCCGGTGGGACCGGAAGTTGCGGGCGTGTATGAACCGCTATTCGAAGCGGTCGTGCTCATCGACGCCAAGCTGTTGTGAAGGAGGGTTACGCGGACTCCGTTGACGAGGGCCTTCTCACCATCCTCCGTTTTGGCGGTGTTCTTGCCGAGACCGGTGCGGTAGATGCGATAGACAGGAACCTGGTGCTCAGTTACGAGGTAGCGAACAACCGCGTCTGCCATCGCCTGCGAGGTTTGGACACCTGCGCGGCTGTAACCCTGTACTTCGATGATGTAGCCCTTTTCGCCTGCGAGCTTGGCGGCGACATCATCCAGATCGGACTTGCCTGCTTTGCCAAGTGCTGTGTGCCCTGCGGCGAATGGCACCGAGGTGGAGGTTACGGCCTGATACTGGTCGAGGTTGCTAACAGTGCCGTTAAGTGCGTCGGTGCGGGTGCTTGCTGTCCCGGCCAGAGTCTGAGCAGAGTTGGCGCGATTCGCTGCATCCAACGCATGCTGGTCCGCCAATTGGGCTGCTGTCATTGCATGGTTGATGCCAGCCTGCGCACGGGAGTCTACGTCGCGGATATCGTTGGCATTCTTCGCCTGGAGCTGATCGAGCTCGTTGGTGCGATCCTTGATCGGATCGATCTGCCTCTTTACCCACTTCTTGCGGGCGAGGGGATTTACGTGTCCCCAGAAGCCTTCTTTGGACTGCATCTCAAGAGGCTTACCGGTGGCATAGACGCCGCCTTTATCTTGCTGGCTCACTGAGCTTGCTGCAGCGGCTGAATCAGATGTCTGTGTGGGCTGGCTGGCAGAAGCACTCGACTGAGCTAGCGCGGAGACGCCCATTGCGCTACCCAGAAGAAATACGGAAAGACCAAGTGCATTTTTTGACTTAGACATGATTGTTTTAGCTCCTGAACTGGACACTTTGCCGGTTCGTGCATAACTTCACACGCTATGACTACTGCAAGCCACGTGCCAAACTCAAAGCATGATTATAAGTTGCCTGTAATGATTAGGTTAGCAAGATCGCCGGGGGTATTTCCGAAGGCAACTGTAGCAGCAAGCTAAGAAATTTCTACTAGCGACCGCGTAACATTTGCCGATACCATTGAAAATGATCGAGTTACCTTGTCTCAACGTGAATGACATGGATCTCTGGCATCTGCATATTCCAGTTAGTGGGTAGGGTTTCGAAGATCAGGCGGAACTCCCGCTCATCGCCTGGCTTGAGGGGAGTCGCGCTGATGGGTTGAGTGTCGATATAGGGCTCCCGGGTGCGGATGAGGGTGAGTGGCAAGGTTTCGACCTGGGGCGGCATCTCGACGTCGTTGCGAAAGAGTACTTGGACTGTGACACCGGTGACGGTCTGGGAGCCGGTGTTCTGAACGTGGCCATCGATAAAGGTGGACTTGCCTCCGGAGAGGCTGGTGGACTCGCTCATGGCAAGTTTCGAGAGGGGCAACGTTGCAGAGTAAGGCGCGAGTGGCTGGATGCTGTTGAGGGGCGCAGTCGTCCCTTTGCGACCGGCAACGATAAGACCAGCGACGATCGCGAGAACAACCAAGCCAGCGACAACCCAGACGGCGACGGGCGAGCTACCGCGATCAGGCGGCGCAGGGGCGAAGAGGGCAACTTCGTCGGTTGGGTGTTGTTGGGGGGTATCCCCGGACTGTGTTGGATCGCTCATTACTCGGGATTTTATACCTCGGATCGAACTGTTTTCTGCTGCGCTCGTAACCGCCGAGCGGACTTAAGCATCACACACTGTGAACCCGCTCTGATTCCGAGCAAAAACTTAAGTTAAATTCACAAACGAACAGAACCAATTGAGTCATGATGCCGTTAACACAGGTGTAGGAAGAATTTTCAGCCGCAGGAGATCATCATGATGAGCCAAAGACATAACGGGACGGCAGCCTCGATGATCCAAGGTAATGTGGCGGGCAACGAGACGTGCGCTGCAGGGCACCCGACTACTGCTGAAGTGGTCTACCGTATCGCCACGATGACGGCAGTCATCTTCCTGCTGGCTACGGTGGTTTAGGCAGGCCGGCTGAGCCAAGGCACTCGCGCTTCTAAGCGAAGCTGGCTCGTTTGACGCGCTGGCGGAAGTCTTCCCCCTGCATTTCGACTACGACACACATTTCCTGAAGGCGGGAGCGCATGCGTTCGCCGATGCGGTCACCGAGGGTTTCTCGAGTTACGGCGCGGCGGGCCTCGGCGAATTTGTCGAAGGGCTCTCCGGAAGTCGACGACGCTCGGGTCTCATTAGCGAGGTTGGTGGTGATGATGGTGGACAGGTTCTCGTTGTAGCGGCTGTTGAGGATGTAGGATGTGGTGTCCCAGGACCAGTCGCTGGGGGTTATGTCGCCAAGGTCGTCGAGGACGAGTATGTCGCAGGTGATGACGGACTTGAGGAGTCGGCCCTCGGCGCCCGCAGTGCGGAGGCTGTAGATAGAGCGGAGTTCGTCGAGGAGTTCTTTGTGCTCCCAGAAGACGCCTGTCGCTCCACGCTCCGCGATGAGGGTTTTGAGGATGCTGACGGAGAGGTGGGTCTTGCCGAGGCCGCTGGACCCGGTAAAGAGTAGTCCCTTGCCTGCGGTTTCGACTGGGTAGCCTTCGGCGAATTTGCGGGACATGCGCAGGGCTTTGGCGATGCTTGGGTTGGCGGTTTTGTGCACCGTCTCGTAGCTATCGAGAGAGCAGAGTTCGTAGCGGCGCGGGATGCGAGCTTGATCCAGCATCCGGGCTGCGCGGCGTTCTACGCGGCAGACGCAGGGCTGGGCGAAGCGCTGGGTCAAACCATCCTGGCTGGGCTGCTCGACGATCCGCAGACCTGAGCCTCCGCATATGGGGCAAGTCTCTTGCATTACGTTCCTGATTCCTAGTTTCGGTTGCTATTCAGTATGGCAGGAGATGAATCCAATTGCCCTGTGTGGGAATCCAAGCTAAACTGAGGAAAGTGCCTCAATGCTTCCTGACCCGGAGCACGACCGGCGGCGCGATAGGTAATTCGATGTGACGTGAGTTGAACCGTTGCAAGCGATCCGCGAGCCAACGAGGGCATTAACACTATTTGCTTCAGTTAGATAAGGATATTTTAGATGCCAAAAGAAGGTATTCACCCCCAGTACAACGACATTATGGTGAAGTGCGCGTGCGGCACGAATTTTTCGACGCATTCCACCCATAAGGGCGACATTTTGCTCGAAATCTGCGCTTCCTGCCACCCGTTCTTTACTGGCAAGCAGAAGTTGATCGACACGGCAGGCCGCGTCGAGCGCTTCCGCCGCAAGTTTGCCAAGTCGGACGCCGGCAAAGCAGAGACTGCAGCCAAGACCGAGACCGTCAACTAATCAAGCGGAACCCAAACCACTACTCGAAGGGCCTCCGCCAGTGCGGGGGCCTTTTGTGCAAGGGCTGAAGGCGCGAAAAACTAGAAATTTTTTGTTTATTTTTCTTTATGAAGAAGCGATACACCCTCGAACAGAAGCGCTGGGACGACCCGGTGGACCATGCGATGCCTGAGCATACGCGGGTGCCGGCGGAGTTCACGATCGGCAACGTGCGGATTGCTCCGGCGACGGTGCTGGCGCCGATGGCGGGAGTGACGGATACCGTGTTTCGACGGTTCATCAAGAATGCAAGCCAGTTTTCTGCTGCGGGGGCGAATGCGGAAGGCGATGTGGAGCAGGCTACTTCGAATCAGCAGTCGGGTTGCGGGCTGATTATGACGGAGTTCACTTCGGCGGATGGGCTGTCGCGGATGCGGGAGACGAAGCGGAAGCGGTATCTGACGTACTACGACGACGAGCATCCGATCTCGGCGCAGCTGTTTGGATCGAATCCGGAGACGCTGGCTGATTCGGCTCGGATAGTGGAGGATGCGGGTTTTGACCTCGTGGACTTGAACCTCGGTTGTCCTGCGAAGCGGGTGGTTGCGTGCAATGGCGGCTCTGGATTGCTGCGGGATCTGCCGCTGATTGAGACGATCTTCAAGTCGGTGCGGGCGGCGGTGTCGATTCCCTTCACCGTGAAGTTCAGGATGGGTTGGAACGACTCGAACATTGTTTGTGTCGAGTTGGCGAAGATGGCCGAGGACTGCGGGCTGAACGCGGTGGCGTTGCATGCGCGGACTCGCGAGGATGGGTACACGGGACAGGCTCGGTGGGAGTACATTGCCGCGGTGAAGGATGCGGTCGGGATTCCGGTGATTGGGAACGGCGACATTCGCACGCCTGAGGACGCTGCCGCGATGGTGGATGCGACGCACTGCGATGCGGTGATGATTGGGCGAGCGGCACCGAGTAATCCTTGGATCTTTCGGCAGATTGCGCAGTACACGGCTTCGAAGGAGGCCACTGGTGTTGGGGTGTATGACCTGCCTACCGATCAGGACCGGTACCGGATGATCAAGACTTACTTCGAGATGCTGGTGGATGAGATTGCGCTGGAGGAAGCGGCGGAGGCTGCGAGGGCTGCGGCGTTGACGGCGGCGGGGCAGTTGGCGCGGGAGGCCAGGAACCGGGATTGCGTGGGGAAGATGAAGCAGTTTGCAAGCTGGTTTACGCATGGCGTTCCAGGGGGCGGGGGGCTGCGGAAGCAGATCTTCGAGGCCAAGAATGGCGGGCTGGTGCTGGATGCGGTGGAGGGGTTCTTTGCGGAGAAGGCAGAACGCATCGAGGGCGAGCCGGCAGATCCGCTTGAGAGCCTCGAGCCTCTGGGTTGCTACTAAGATCAGTGATCAGTCGCATCTGTTGACTCACAGCACTGCGTCTGCAAACATGTCGCATCCTTAGTTCATGGAGCAACCGATGCGTCTTTTGTTTGGCTTGGCAGTGTGGTTAGGAATGGCGACAACCGCCTTTGCGCTGGACAACGGCGCAGCGCGCAAGATCTTCGATGAGGACACGAAGAAAGTCCGGAGCGGAGATCTTCTCTTTGACTGGAAAGAATATCGCCTCGCGGCTGTGTCCTGCGGTGCTGCTGGCGACTTCGATTGGCATCCCGTTCGCAATCGTTTCATGCAGCAGATGAAGGATGGCGACGTTCAAGCGGCGCTCAAAAGCGCCGATCAGATCAAAAACCACAATATGGCAGAGCCCGAAGGACACCTGCTGGCAATGATTGCATTGCAGAAGATGGGGAGACCTCAAGATGCGGCGTTTGAGCGTAAGGTCGTGGACGCCTTTGTTCAATCCATCCTCACATCTGGCGATGGAAAGTCCAGCAAGACCGCCTACTTTGTGGTGGACGAAGGTGAGGAATATTTCCTACTCAACGTAGTGCTGGGTATAGGGCTTCCTTCCTCACAGTCGCTGATGAACGTCGACGGTCACTCGTTCGACCTCTTGAAGATTAAAGATCGGGAGGGCAAAGATCAGGAGCTGTGGTTCAACGTGGACACGAGCATGAATGCGATGCGCGAGGCTCTTGGAGAGGGCAAGAAATAACTGCGCGAGGCTAAGGATTCTGTTCTCGGGATCGTTTTCGCCATACTACTTTGACTTGTTTGCGCCAGCGTTCGTCGAGGGCCAGGAGGGTCCAGTCGACGCGGGGGGAGAGGTAGCGGAGGATGGTTTCGGTGGCGGGGTGGATGCGGAGGGCGGGGGCGGCGAGGTAGAGGCGGGGTGGGTCGGGGGAGAGGCGTGTGGCTGGGAAGTAGCCGTGGCGTTGGAACTCGTTGAGGCCGAAGGTGGGGCCGGTGGCGGAGTCGGCGGTCTCGAGGTGGTGGTGGCGGACGCGGATCCAGTAGTCGAGGCCTTGGAGGGCGAGGTGGAGGTCTTCTTCGGCCTTGAGCTCGATGACGGCGAGGCGGCCGTCGGAGGTGATGGCGAGGAGGTCGAGCATGCCGCGGTCGGCGGCGGCGAAGGCGGGGACCTGGGTGTAGACGTGGGCGGGGTCGAGGTGGGGATCGATGGACTGGATGTGGCGGCGGAGGAGGGATTCGAGCCAGCGCTCGGGCTGGGTGCGGTAGAGGGGGTCGCGTTTGTCTCCGGTGGCGGTGCGGCGGCTGAAGAGGCGAGAGACGAGTTCGCGGAGGTCGGAGGCGTTGTCGTCGGTGAGCGGGGTTTCGTTGGCTCCGGCGCCGAAGGTGATTTCGAGAGAGTGGTTGAAGGAGTTGCCAGAGAAGCCGGTTCGGATACGGGCGAACTCCAGGCCGTGGAGGAGGAAGGCTAGTTCGGCGCCGGAGCGGAGCTTTTGTTCGACTTGATCGAGTGCGGCAGCGGGGACGAGTGCGAGGACGCGGGCGGTGGCTTCGGCGAAGCGTTCTTGAGCGGATCTTTGATTGGGGGCGTGGATGAGGCGGGTGGTGAGGTTGCCATGGTCTGCGGCTTCACGCTGCTCGAGTTCTTCGGTGGATTGGTTGAGTTCATAGAGTTCCCACTTGGCGGCGGCGGGGTTGAGCCATGCGAGGCGGGATAGGGTGAGGGTGGCAGTGCCGCGGGGGACGATGATTTTGAGGCCCTGATAGAGACGACGGCCGTTGCCGGATTCGCGGCAGTGGTGGAGCCAGAGGATGCCGAGGGTAAGGATGCCGTCGATGATGGAGGGGGATTCTTCGTCGTTGACGGCGATAACAGCCCAGGCTTTTTGACCCTGGACGAGGGAGCCTCGGGCGTAAGCGGGGCCGAAGGATTTTTCAAGGTCCATGGCGGTGCGGAAGGCTTCGGGCTTCCAGTCGGGGAACTCTCGCTGGAGGACACGATCGAGGATGCGGAGGTATTTGGTGCGGGTGGCTTCGCGGGTGGAGGGGGTTCGGCGGTCCTGATCGGGGGTGAGTTCGAGGGTTTGAGGTTTGGTCTGGCCGAAGCGGAGGGTGGTGAGGCGGAGGACTCCGGCGCGGAGGGTGGTGGCGGTGATGCGGCGGACGAGGTTGCGGTCTTCAGACCAGAGGTGGAGGGTGCAGCGGCCGTGCTCGGTGGCGAGGGAGTATTTGGCGGTACGGAGGTCGAAGAGGGGTTTGCCGTCTTCGAGGAGGAGGGCGCGAGGGTTCTCGGCCAGGAAGGCTTCGAGTGCGGTGGCGATTGCTTCGGGGAGTGGTGGGGTTTCCGCGGAAGACGCTCGGGGCGGAGGGGAAAGGCTCATTAAGCTACCAGTGCTGTTTGGCGCGGAGGTGGGTGATGTGGGCGACGTGGTGGCGGGAGTGCCAAGCGTAAATGAGTGTGGCAAGTTCGACGGTCTGGGGGCCATTTTCGGGGTGGCGGAAACCGCGCTGCCACTGGGTGTCGTCGAGGGACTGGAGCAAGATGACCCAACGAGCGTGGAGGCTTTCGAGAATTTCGAGGGACCACTCTACGGGGGAGGTGCAGTCGTGGAGGGTGGCCCAGGCGGCCTCGTTGTAGGGCTTGATGGTTGGCCAGTCCTCGGTGAGGGCGAGGCGGACGCGGATGAAGGCGTTCATGTGGCTGTCGGCGAGGTGGTGGACGACCTGGCGGAGAGTCCAGCCGCCGTCGCGATAGGGTGTGTTGAGCTGAGCGTAGGCCAGGCCCTTGATGGCGTTGCGGAGTTCGCTGGGAAGGTCGGCCAAGGTGGCGATGGCGCCAAGCCGATCGTCCGTGGAGATGGCTTCAGGCCTGGCAAATTTGCCGATTGGGTAACGCGGGTCGATAGCAGAGGGCGGCATGTCGTTCCTTTAGACTCTGGAAAGCAAAGTTAGCACAGGAATTAGCATCAGGTTATAAGGTGCACTGGATGAATTGGAAAATATCTGCGCGGTGGTGGGTTAGCGGTGTGGCAGTACTTGCTTTGAGCCTGGTGAGTGTTGCTCAGCAGAGGCGCGGATTTGTGGGGTTTGACCGGAACGACTATCCGGGGGATATGGCGCTGGATGTACTGCGTAAGGAGTTCTCGTTTGCTGGATATTGGCTGACAAATCCGCCGGGGGAGAAGACGAACACATGGAGCGGCAAGCGCGAGATCTTGATACGGCATGGATTTGGGTTTGCGGTGCTGGCGAATGGTAGAGAGGAGGCGGATATTAAGGCGACACGGGCCTCGATGCATGGGACGGCGGTGGCGCTGGGGCAGAAAGATGGTACGGACGCCGTCGCTGCCGCCCGGCGCGAAGGCTTTCCGGCTCGAACGATTGTGTTTCTGGACCAGGAGGAGGGTGGCCGGTTGACGGAGGATCAGGCCGGGTACATCAAGGGCTGGATGGAGCGGGTGGCGGACGGAGGGTACCAGCCTGGACTATATTGCAGCGGCCAACCGGTGAGCGAGGGCGGGGGCAAGACGATTACGACGGCGCAGGACATTCGGGAGCGAGAGACTCGCGGGTATTTCCGCGGGAAGATTGCGGTGTGGGTGTATCAGGATGCGTGTCCGCCCTCGAATGGGTGCAGGATGCAGGCACCAAAGCTGGAGGCGAGTGGGACTCCGGAGGCTACAGTTTGGCAGTATGCGCAGTCTCCGCGGCGGCCGGAGATTACGGCGGCGTGTGCGAAGACCTATGCGGCGGATGGGAACTGCTACGCTCCGGAACTGGCGGGAGTGCATCTGGATTTGAGCGTTGCGGAGTCGGCTGATCCGTCGCACGGACGCTGATTGAGCGACGGTGCGAGGGAGGTCATTTGCCGCGCGTGGCTGCGAAGCCTAGAATTGAATAGATGACAATACCTGCACCCGACCATAAACGCTACTTCATTGAGAAGCTTGGTTTATCGGAACGCCTGATGGAACGCTGCCTGGGGGAGGCACTATCGGCTGGCGGGGATTATGCAGACCTTTATTTTGAGTCAGTTACGTCTACGTCACTGGGAGTGGATGAGTCGCTGGTGAAGTCGGCGAGCCAGGGAATCAGTGTTGGTTGCGGGATTCGTGTGGTGTCCGGTGAGCGCACCGGGTATGCGTATACGGATGATCTATCGAGCGAACGGCTTCTGCGGGCGGCTCGGACGGCAGCGTTGATTGCGAGTGGCCCTGCGAAGGAATTGATGAGCGGGTTTCGCCATGCGGAGACGCCGAAGTCACTTTACCCAGTGGCGGGGGCGACGAGCGATGCAGAGATTGCGGCGAAGCTGAAGCTGATTCAGCGGGCGGACAAGGCTGCGCGGGATTACGATCCGCGGATTACACAGGTTCGAGCGGGCTTTAACGACGAGTTAAGACGGATTCTGGTGGCGGCGAGCGATGGAACGTTTGCGAGCGATACGCAGCCACTGGCGCGACTGAACGTTTTCGTGATCGCAAAGGATGCGACGAGCACGGCGCGGGGAACGAGCGGCGGCGGTGGTCGGGTGACACTGGATTTCTTTGAAGGCGACAAGAGCCCGGAGCACTATGCGCGGGAGGCGGCGCGTACGGCGATTCTGCAGCTTGGGGCGGTGGATGCTCCGGCAGGCGAGATGGAAGTGGTACTGGGACCGGGTTGGCCAGGCGTGCTGCTGCACGAGGCTGTCGGTCATGGGCTGGAGGCGGACTTCAACCGCAAGAAGACTTCGGCGTTTGCGGGATTGATTGGTCAGCAAGTGGCAAGCAGCAAGGTGACGGTGGTGGACAACGGACTTATGCCGAACCGGCGCGGATCGATCAACATCGATGACGAGGGGAATCCGACCCAGGAGACGGTGCTGATTGAGAACGGGATTCTGAAGGGATTTCTCTCGGACAAGCTGAACTCCCGGCTGATGGGAATGCCGAATACGGGGAGTGGGCGGCGGGAGAGCTACCACCATATCCCGATGCCGCGCATGACGAATACGTACATGCTGAACGGTGAGGATATGCCGGAAGACATCATCAAGAGCGTGAAGCGCGGGTTGTACGCGGTGAACTTTGGTGGTGGGCAGGTGGATATTACGAACGGCAAGTTTGTGTTCTCGGCCAGTGAGGCTTACCTGATTGAAGACGGTAAGGTGACTCGCCCGGTGAAGGGCGCGACGTTGATTGGAAACGGGCCAGAGGCGTTGAAGTACGTTTCGATGGTTGGGAACGATTTGGCGCTGGATGAAGGAATAGGCACCTGCGGCAAGGCCGGGCAGAGCGTGCCGGTAGGCGTAGGGATGCCAACAGTGAAGCTCGACCGCATGACGGTCGGAGGAACAGGACAATAAATGGCCGTTGAACGCGAGAAGATCTACGAGTGTGAAGTAAAACGGCGGCGTGTGAAAGTTGGCGGCGGTTACGAACCTTTCTGGAAGGTGAAGACGGTAGCAGTTGCACTGGCCGACAGCGATACGGAGTTCCGTTGCAAGGATTGCCTTGGTGCAGTGAAATTGATGGGCCGGAATGGCAAGGCAGGAACGATCCCTTATGTTGAACACAAGCTGCCTGCGGACTCAGAGTATTGCGCCGGCGGGATGCTGTTTAAGAAGGCGACCGATGGGCGCGAAGCGAAGCACTCGGCGCATCCTGTCGAATAACGATTTTTGCAGCAGCGCAGAACGATTGACTTGCGTGCGGCACATCTGAAAGTTCGAAACAACGAAAGATAACCAAGATTCCCGAGGTGAATGATGGCAGTCGAACGCGAGAAGTTTTATGAGTGTGAAGTGAAGCGTCGGCGAGTACGCGCCACCGGTGGATATGAGCCGTTCTGGAAGGTGAAGCTGATCTCCGAGGCACTGATCGACAGCGATACGGAGTTCCGTTGCAAGGATTGCGGCGGCGCGGTGAAGCTTTTTCGGCGGCATGTTGAGAATGCTCCGCCACCGCATATTGAGCACAAGCTGAAGAGCGACTCGGAGTATTGCTCGGCTGGCATTCACTTTCTGAAGTCGACCGATGGCCGTTTGCCGCGGATGTCTCAAACCCCTGTTCGTTGAGGTGAATCGTGTCACAGTCTGCGTCGGCGAATGTCTCCTCCCCAGTTGTCTCTTCTGATATGAAGCAGCTTGCTGCGGATGTTCTGGCCCGAGCGTTGAAGGCTGGGGCTACGGATGCTGAGGCCGTGGTGTATGAGGGCGATGAGTTCTCTGCACTGGTGCGGCTGGGGCAGGTGGAGACGCTGAAAGAGTCTGGCTCGCGGGCGGTGGGCCTGCGGGTGTTTATCGGGCAGCGTGTGGCGAGTACTTCGTCGTCGGACTTCTCGGACGAGAGCATTGCCCGGCTGGTGGATGGGGCGGTGACGCTGGCGAAGATTACCAGTGAAGACCCGTTCGCCGGGCTGCCGGAGGCTCATGAGTTCGGGCAGACCTGTGCTCCCGACGGGGGCGATCTGAAGTTGTACTTTGATGATGTGAACGAGCAGCCGCCGGCCGAGCGGATCGAGGTAGCGCGGCGGTGCGAGGCTGCGGCGATGGCGTATGACACGCGGATTCAAAACTCTGGGGGTTCGGAGTTTGAGACGGCGACCTCCCATAAGATACTGATGAACTCCCGGGGGTTCTGGGGTGAGTATCGGCGGAGTTATTGCGGGTTCTCGGTTTCGCCGATTGCGGTGGACGAGAAGGGTGGGATGCAGCGGAACTACTGGTATTCGAGCTCGCGGACGACGAAGAAACTGGAGTCTCCTGAAGAGGTGGGCGAGGAGGCGGCACGGAGGACGCTGAGACGGCTGGGGGCCCGGCGGGTGAAGACGCAGAAGGCTCCGGTGGTGTTTTCTCCTGAGATTTCAAAGTCGATCATGGGCAATATCTTCAGTGCGGCAGAAGGAGATGCGATCTATCGGAATGCATCTTTCTTTGCGGGGATGCTGGGCGAGCAAGTGGCGGGGCACAACATTACCGTGGTGGACGACGGGACGATGGTGCTGGATGGGATTGGCGGGTTTGGGACTTCGCCATTCGATGGCGAGGGACTGCCGACGCGGCGGACGGTGCTGGTGGAGCGCGGCATCCTGACGAACTATGTGATGAATACTTATACGGCGCGGAAGCTGGGGCTGCGATCGACGGGAAACGCTTCGCGAGGGCTGGCTGGGAATCCTGGGATTGGGGCGCACAATTTTTATCTGGAGCCGGGGACGGAGACGCCGGAAGAGATCATTTTGGACGTGCAGAGCGGCTTGTACGTGACAGAGGTGATGGGGTTCGGGGTGAACCTGGTGACGGGCGACTACTCGCAGGGGGCGAGTGGGATGTGGATTGAGAACGGCGAGATCGCGTATCCGGTGGAGGAGATTACGATCGCTGGGAACTTGAAGGACATGTACAAAAATATTGTGGCGATTGGGAACGATCTGGTGTTTCGTGGGGCGAGTGCTGCGCCGACGATTCGGGTTGAGGGGATGATGATCGCGGGGTCGTGATGGCTACAAATTGCCACGTTGCTGCTTGAACTGAATATAGTGGTTTCCGACGAAGTGAATGGAGCAGCGATAGGGTGCACGATCTCACATTCGCTACAGAATGCTGACTGTTCCGGCTCTGTTGACTACGCGCTGGCAAGCCGCACACGAAGGCTAGGGCGGTGAACGATATCAGTTTGCGAGCAGCTTGAATCGTGAACATAGTCGTGACGATAATCCTACCCCGTCTATGGTGCGCGCTTCGGCCAAGTAGAATGTGGCGGTGGCGGCTCACTTTCATTTCGATGTGCTGGTTGGGTTTGAGGCGGGGCGGGCGGAGGAGATCTTGCGCTCGGTTCCGGCGGGTCCGGGGGTGTTTGCGCTGTGTGGGGCGCGGGTGGGGGATGAGCCTTATCTGACGCGGACGGCGGATATGCGGCGGAGGATGCGGCGCTTACTGGACCCGCCGGAGGAGCAGTCGAAGCGGCTGAATCTGCGGGAGAAGGTGGCGCGGATCGAGTACTGCTCCACGGGGTCGGAGTTTGAGTCTTCGGTGGTGCTGTATCACGCGGCGGCGGCGATCTTTGGGTATGCGGAGGCGCGGAGGCGGTTGAAGCTGCATACGCCTTACTTCCTAAGAATGACGATGGAGAATGATTTTCCGCGGGTATATGTGACGAACCGGTTGAGCAAGCGGGCGCTGGGGACGATGTATGGGCCGTTTCCTTCGCGGGCGGCGGCGGAGCGGTACTGCGATGCGGTGCTGGACCTGTTCAAGCTGCGGCGGTGCCATGAGGAGTTGCATCCGTATCCGGAGCATCCGGGGTGTGTGTATGGGGAGATGAAGAAGTGTCTGGAGCCCTGCAAGATGGCTTGTACGGCGGAGGAGTATGGGGCGGAGGCGAGGGCGGTGAAGGCGTTTTTCGATACGCGGGGCGAGAGCATGGTGATCGCGATTGGGCTGGAGCGGGAAGAGGCTTCGGCGGCGATGGAGTTTGAGAAGGCTGCGGCGCTGCATGCTCAGTGGCACAAGGTGAAGGCGGCGATTGCGCTGGCGGATGAGATGGTGAGGCCAGTGCCGAAGCTGAAGGCGGTGGTGGTGCAGGCGGCGGCGAAGACAGGTGAGCGGGATGATGAAGCGGCAATTTTCATGCTGGAGGGTGGGTGCCTGGCGGGGCCGGAGCGATTGTCGACGCTGGGGGTAAGGGCGGTGAAGGAGCAGACGAGCGTGGGAAGCAGCTTGTTTGCACAGCCACTGATGCTGCAGGCGGTTCCGCTGGATGGGGAGATTGGGGTGGAAGGTGTGGTGAAGGATTCGCCGGAGGAACGGGCTGCGCAGGTGCTTGCGGCGTTGAAGGAGCGGGTGGGGAGTACGAATGATCTGGCGATGCTGAGCGATCATCTGTCGCTGCTGCGGCGGTGGTACTACAGGCCTGAGAAGCAGCGGGTGGGTGAGGTTTTTCTGCCGCGGGAGGATGGGAGTTGGCCGGTGCGACGGATTCTGCGGGGCGCGGCGCGGATGGTGCTGGGTGAGCCCGCAGTAATGGCTGAGACGCAGCGGGAGGCAGCTAAGGGGGAGAAGGTGCGGATTCTGGAGGAAGTGCGGGAGGGGGTGGAGCCTGTCGTTTCGGGGGACGCTGGGCGGCTAGTCAAGGAAGCCGATGAGATTGAGGGCGAGCAGGCGTCGGATTCCTCTCAGAGCTGAGACCGATTCTGCGTTGGCAGGATGGGTCGCGCTTTGCGCGATGCCCACCTTAGCGGCGATAAAACTGCCGCGAAGATGGGGCACCCGGCATGATGGATCGCCGAAAGTAGAGGGGCGGGAAGCGACTGGTAGACTGGGGCTATCGATTTCTGGTGGAGATAACTGTGGTTGAGCTGGCATTTTCGATATTGGCGGCGGACTTTGCGCACCTGGCGGATGAGGTTGCGACAGCGGAGCGTGGCGGCGGGACGATTGTGCATGTGGATGTAATGGATGGGCATTTTGTGCCTACCATCAGCTTTGGGCCACCTGTGGTGAAGTCACTGCGGGCAGCGACGAAGCTGCCATTGGACTGCCATCTGATGGTTGACAATCCGGATGCTCTGATTGCGGACCTGGCTGCGGCTGGCGCGAACATGATCAGCGTGCATCAGGAAGTTTGCCGGCATTTGCACCGGACGCTGCAACAGATTGAACGACATGGGATGCTGCCGGCGGTGGTGATTAATCCGGCGACGCCGGTGGATACTTTGATAGAAGTCCTTCCAATGGTTCATCATGTGCTGATCATGAGCGTGAATCCGGGGTATGGCGGGCAGAAGTTTCTGCCGCTGGCGCTGGAGAAGATTGCGTACCTGAAGGAGATTCGGCATGAGATGGGGCTGAACTTCCGGATTGAAGTGGATGGTGGGGTTGCTCACGATACGGTGGGTCTGGTGGTCGAATCAGGAGCGGACATGCTGGTGGCCGGGTCGGCGATCTTCAGCCCGGGCAAGACTGAGCAGAACGCGGTCGAGTTTCTGAAGCTGGCTCGTGCGGCCGAAGAGGCTGCGAAACAAGAATTTATTGAGCAGGAATAGCAGGCTGGATCAGGCGCGAGTGAGCACGAGTCTCGCAGGAAGTTTAGAATAGAGTGCAGTCTCCGCGTTGATGCGCGGGACAGATGGGGTTTCGATTTGATGAGTGAACGTTCCTTTTTTCCTATTCTTAAGGCAAGCGTGGTGGCGGGATTGGCCGTGGCCAGTCTGCTGATGATCTCGATGAGTGCGGTTGGGCAGGTGGCTGGCAGTTCGCAGACGACCACTGACGCCAATGGCCAGCAGCAGCCTGTGACTTTGTCAGCTCCGACGATGGGCAAGAAGAGCAAAGACAAGACTGAGAAGACCGAGAAGGAAGCCAAGGTCGTCCAGTCCAAGGACACGAAGCGCGAGCTGAAGAAGACGAAGAAGACTGACCCTTTGGCGGGCGTGGACTCGAAGCTGCCGGACAAGCAGTTGTATGACAAGGCGACGGAGGCAACGCGGCGCGGACACTTCGACGTAGCGCGGCTGGATCTGCAGACTTTGCTGAATACTTACCCTGACTCGCAGTACCAGATGAGGGCGAAGCTGGCGATTGCAGATAGCTGGTACAAAGAGGGTGGTACGGCGGCGTTGACGCAGGCGGAGAGCGAGTATGCGGACTTCCGCGTGTTCTTCCCGAACGCTCCGGAAGCTGCCGAGGCGCAGATGCGTATCGGCGACATTTACTTCCGTCAGATGGATAAGCCGGACCGCGATTACGCGAAGGCGACCCACGCCGAGGAAGAGTACCGGCGCATGTTGACGGACTATCCGGAGTCGGTTCTGGTGCCGGATGCGAAGCAGCGGTTGCGCGAGGTGCAGGAGGTTCTGGCGACGCGCGAGAGCGAGATTGGCGCTTTCTATTCGACCCATTCGAACTGGCCAGCGACGATCGCACGGTATCAGACGGTGGTTGATACCTATCCGCAGTACAGCCACATGGACGACGTGCTGGTAGGACTGGGCGATGCGTATGAGGCTGAAGCGCGCTACGTCCGGACGCTGAAGCTGCCGGAAGCCGGCAAGGCGCGGCTGGAGCGGACTTACGACGATCAAGCCGCCGCGGCGTATCGCAAGGTTGTACTGGAGCATTCGGCATCCCCACACGTTGAGGATGCACGTGACCGTCTGGCTGCGATGAATCTTCCGATTCCGACGCCAACACCGGAGCAGATGGCTGCCAGCGCTGCACTAGAGAACAGCCGGCGGCAGTACCGGATTCAAGACCGGTTGGGCTTGCTGATCCTGCATAAGCCAGACGTGGTGCAGGCTGCGACCGCCGGGGAACCGACGATTGCGGATCCGAAGGCAACTTTTGCCCCTCAAGTAACGAAGCAAATCGTTGCCGATTTCAATGGGGCTATGAATCCGAATGCGGTAGCGGCTCCTGCGGTCGACAAGACTGCAGCGTCTGAGAATACAAGTGCGGCGGCTCCTGCAGAAGGGGCACCTGTCGCAGTGGCACCGCTTCAACTGCAGGACGTGCCGACGGCGGGTGATAGTACTGCCAACGGTTCAGCAGTGACAATGACACCGGCAGCAACGACGGGTGGCGCGGCTACAACCTCGATGGGTGTGGAGATCGTTACGCACCCAGCGGCGACGAGCGGCGATAACAGCGGCCTGAAGGCAGTTGGACCGGAGAATTCCACTCCGCTTCCGGCAGTTGAAAAGGCTGCGGGAGCGCCCGATCAGGTGAATGACATCGCACCTGGAACGCAGCCAGCCGCGCAAACACCAGCCGCTAACGGCAAGAAGGCCAAGCCGGAGTTCGACAAGGGCGACGAGTCATCCAGCAAGCACAAGAAGAAGAAGGGTCTGGACAAGCTGAATCCGTTCTAGGTGGAAGGTTTGATCAGATGTGAAAAGGTGCAGCCACAAGGCTGCACCTTTTTTGTTGGTTTGCTTTGTTTGTCTGCGATCTATTGGTTCACGGGCCAGGATTAAAGCCGCGCCCGTTGGGTTAAGTGGGGACCCGGTAACGATTGCGACGGACGAGATAGATGATCAACCAGATGATTCCGATGATGATGAGGAGTGGGGCGAGGGGGACCAATAGCCAGAAGCGTCCAGGAAAGACCGCTCGGTTACCACGGATGGTGGCATCGGGACTGGCATTGAGATCTCCTGCCGCGATGGCGACGTCGCCACCGACATGCGAGTCTGCTGCGAGATTGAGGTCGCCTCCCAGGATTGCGACATCGCCGTGTACGGAGTGATCTGCATCAACAGAGACGGAGCCGAAGAGGATGGCGACGTCTCCGCTAACATCGCCGTGGATGTGAACGGAGCAGAAGGCGCACACGATGTCGCCTGCGTTTTCATCTGCGGAGACGGAGATGTCCTGGCCGACGCCGACGTGGTCATCCGCCGACCTGGCGAAGGCAGGGGTAGCGGCGAAAAGGGCCAGAACGGTGGCAAGGAGAGGTCTACGCAGCATAAGGGCGATAGGCGTCATGAGTATCAGGTTGCCTCTTGGTGATTACTATAGCTCAGGATAAAGCCTGTGTTGTGTGATCCGGGCCCGGTTTTGAGGTGCGTGGGAGTGGCAATAATGAATGAGTTCGGGCTGTGGGTGCTAACCTTAAAACACCGATGAGCCACGAACTTCCAAAAGCATACGATCCGTCCGTTATAGAAGAGCGCTGGGCCAAGTACTGGGTCCAGAAACGCCTGTTTGATGTTGCCACGCCTGCAGATACGCAGGGTACGTCAAGAAAGTTCACCCAACTGCTCCCACCTCCGAATGTCACGGGCCGGTTGCACATGGGCCACATGCTGAACCAGACGGAGATGGATATTCTGACGCGCTGGCACCGGATGTCAGGTGAAGTCGCGATGTGGGTTCCGGGGACGGACCATGCCGGAATTGCGACGCAGATGATGGTGGAGCGGCAGCTTGCAGGCGAAGGCAAGAAGCGCGAAGAGTTAGGGCGCGTGGCATTTGTCGAGAGAGTGTGGGAGTGGAAGGAGGTCTACGGCGGCGCGATTCTGGACCAGATGAAGCGGTTGGGCGCGAGCGTGGACTGGAGCCGCGAGTACTTCACCATGGACGAGCGATTGAGCGTTGCGGTGAAAGAGGCGTTCGTGCGGCTGTACGACCAGGGACTGATCTATCGCGGTGCGTACATCGTGAACTGGGACCCGAGCGCGCAGACTGCGGTGTCGGACCTGGAGGTGGTGCACGAAGAGCGGGTTGGCAAGATTTATCACATCCGCTATCCGCTGGCGGACGGAACGGGTTCGATCGTGATCGCGACGACGCGACCCGAGACGATGCTGGGTGATACGGCGGTGGCGGTGAATCCGACCGACGAGCGGTATCTGGCAGTGCAGGGCAAGATGGTACGGCTGCCGTTGAGCGGAGTGAATGGCGGGGCGGACCGGGAGATTCCGATACTGGCGGACGACTGGGCGAAGCCTGAGTTTGGGACGGGTGCGGTGAAGGTGACGCCGGCGCATGATCCGAATGACTTCGCGATTGGGCAAAGACACGACCTGCCGAATCTGACGATTCTGGATGAGACGGCGCATGTGTTGCTACCGGGATCGAAGTATCACGGGCTGGATCGGTATGCGGCGCGAGAGAAGATTGTCGAAGACCTGCAGGAGTTGGGGCTGCTGGTAGAGGTGAAGGACCACACGCTGGCGATCGGACTGAGCCAGAGGAGTGGTGTGGTTATTGAGCCGCGCCTTTCGAAGCAGTGGTTTGTAAAGATTCAGCCGCTGGCGGAGAAGGCGATTGAAGCGGTGGACAAGGGCTATATCAAGTTCACGCCGGACCAATATCGCAAGACGTACGATGAGTGGATGAACAATATCCATGACTGGTGCATCTCGCGGCAGCTCTGGTGGGGACATCGGATTCCGGCGTGGCATTGTGGGACGTGCGGGGAGATTACAGTTTCGCGGGAGACTCCGGGGGCGTGCGGGGAGTGTAATTCGGCAGAGATTGTGCAGGAGACCGACGTACTGGATACGTGGTTCTCGTCGGGGCTGCTTCCCTTCACCGTGTTTGGCTGGCCGGAGAATACTCCGGATCTGGCGGCGTTCTATCCGACGCAGGTGCTGGTGACGGGGTTCGATATCTTGTTCTTCTGGGTGGCCCGGATGATTATGCTGGGATGCCACTTCATGCTGGATGTGCCGATGCCGGATGGTTCGGCGCGTACCCTGGCTGAGGCTGTGCCTTTCCGCGAGGTTTATATCCACGCGTTGGTGCGGGATGCGGACCGGCAGAAGATGTCGAAGACGAAAGGCAATGTGATCGACCCGATCGACATCATCAACAAGTTCGGGACGGATGCGGTGCGGTTTACGCTGGCGAGCATGGCTTCGCCGGGAACAGATATTGCGTTTAGCGAAGAGCGAACGGATGGGTACCGGGCTTTTGCGAACAAGATCTGGAATGCGGCACGGTTCCTGTTCATGAACGTGGAGCGGGCGCGTGAGGCCGGAGTTGTGATCGATCTGACAAAGCTGGAATCGGCGTTGAAGAATGTCGACCATGCTCCGCTGGAGACGCGTTGGATTCTGGCTAAGCTGAGTGGGACTTGTACTGCGGTGGATGCAGCCCTGGGACAGTACCGGTTCGACGAGGCAGCGAGTGCGGTATACCAGTTTTATTGGGGTGACTTCTGCGACTGGTATATCGAGATTGTGAAGTTGAGGCTGGAGTTTGGCGAGGGGGCCGACCTTGCCGCTTCGGGTGCTGCGCTGACGACGCTGCTGGCGGTATTTGAGGCGGCGCTGCGACTGCTGAGTCCGTTTATGCCATTTATCACGGAAGAGATCTGGCACGCTTTCTGGTCTCTGAATGGGGATGATGCGGTTCCGGAGAAGTCGATTGCGCTGACGCGGTTTCCGCGGGCGGAGGATATGGATGCCGATGCGAGCAGTGTCTCTGCAATGGAGGTGCTGCAGCAGATGATCGTGACGGTGCGGGGTTTGCGCAAGGAGATGAGCGTTCCGGAGAAGGAGGCTGCGCCTATTCGCGTCTTTGCGGACAACCGTGTTGTGGCACTGGCTGATGCGAACGCGGACCTGCTGCGCCGACTGGCTCGGGTGAGCGAGGTGAAGTTCGAGCACGTAGCACTGACGGGCGATGGCACACGTAGTACGGCGGACTTTGATGTTGCTGTAGTGTACGAGCGGCAGATCGACGTGGTAGCGGAAAGGGAGCGGCTGACGAAGGATCTGGCCAAGTACGAGAAGGGTCTGACAGCGGCAGAACGGCAGTTGGGCAATGATGGGTTTATGGCAAAGGCTCCGGCGCACATTGTGGACGGATTGCGGAAGCAGGCGGCGGAGACCAAGATGTTGCACGATAAGGCGAAGTCTGCTTTGGAAGCATTGCCAACAACCTAGTACAGCGAGGGGATGGCAGGAGTTAGGATTACGAGATGGATTGGAAGAGTAAGCGAATACGAGCAATTCTTGAGGCGGCGCTGGCGGAAGACAAGGCGGCGAACGATGTGACGACGGCGTTGACGATCGACCCGAAGCTGCGAGCGTCCGGCACGATTCTTGCCAAAGAAGCGTGTGTTGTGTCGGGCCTAGGCTGCATCCCCATTTTCCTTGAGACATTTGCGAAGTTGAGCAGCACGCCGATGGGACGATTTGAGGTGGTGAGCCATCCGGAGATCTTCGATGGGGTGAGGGTGAAGAAGGGCCAAACGCTGGCGGTGATCCGGCATAATGCTGCGGCAATACTTTCGTGCGAACGAGTGATTTTGAACCTGATGCAGCGGATGTGCGGAATTGCAACGCTGACGAATGAGTTTGTGAAGGCCGTGGCGGGAACAAAGACGAAGGTGTTGGACACGAGGAAGACGATTCCCGGGCTGCGGGTGCTGGACAAGTATGCGGTGAGCTGCGGCGGCGGTGTAAACCACAGACTGGATCTGCAGGATGGGATTCTGATCAAGAACAACCACATCTCTCTGGGGGGTGGTTTGCCGACGGCCCTGAAGCATGCGCTGGCGGGAAGAAAGGCCGGACAGATTGTGCAGGTGGAAGTGCGCACGCAAACTGAGTTGGAGCAGGCGATTGCGGGCGGAGCCGATTCGATACTGCTGGATAATATGACGCCGGCCGCGGTAAAGAAGGCCGTGAAGCTGATTCGGTCGACGCTGCCAAAGGTGCCGATTGAGGCCTCAGGCAACATCAATCTGAAGACGGTTCGATCATATGCTCTGTCTGGCGTAGATTTTGTTTCAGTCGGTGCGCTGACGCACTCTGCGGTGGCGGTTGATTTGGCGATGCGAATTACTGCGGATGTGTACTGAGGTATTGTGGCTGAATTGTTCGACTTGGCTACTGTAGAGGCAGCGCTGCGGGGAACGCGATTCTCAGGGCGCGTAGAGCATTTTGCTACGGTCGGATCGACCAATGCGATTGCACTGGATGCCGCGCAGGCTGGAGCGGCTGACGGCTGCGTCTATGTTGCGGATGAACAATCTGCTGGACGAGGCCGTGGCCAGCATGAGTGGCATTCTTCCGCAGACAATGGGCTTTATGTGAGTGTTCTGCTCCGTCCGAAGATGGCAATTGCGGATGCACTCTGGATGTCCCTGGCTACGGGGCTGGCGGCGCAGACCGCAATCGCTGCCGCGACCGGGCTGAAAGCGGATATCCGCTGGCCGAATGATCTGCTGATCGGAAAGAAGAAGTGCGGCGGGGTACTGGTGGAGACGTCGGTTACTGCAGGGGCGCTGCGATATGCGGTGATCGGCGTGGGGATCAATGTGAATCATGAGGGGTTTCCTGCAGAGATTGAGGAGATTGCGACTTCATTGCGACGGGAGAGTGGCAGGCAGCACGAGCGGGAGCGCGTCCTGGTAGAACTGCTGCTGGCACTGGACGCGGAGATGGACGTGCTGCGTGCGGAGCTAGGTGGAGAACTGGCCGGTGCGGGTCTGCTGGAGCGCTTTGGAGCGGCTTCAAGTTGGGTATGGGGAAAGCGTGTCCGTGTGGAAGAGGGCGGCGGCTATACTGGCCTGACGGATGGGCTGGATGCGCGTGGGTTTCTGCGTGTGGCTGGTGACGATGGCGTTCTGCGCACGGTGCTTTCTGGCGGTGTTCGGGCGATTTGAAAGGCGAGGCGGGAAGGCGACGATGCTACTGGCACTCGATGTAGGCAATACGAATACGGTGATGGGCCTGTACCGGCTGGCGAGTGAAGGCCAAGCGACGGAGATGGTGGCGAGCTGGCGATTTACGACACCAGCGAAACAGACGACGGATGAGTTCGGTGTCCTGCTGCGGAATTTGTTTGCTTTGCGTGGACTGGAGATCGGCGTAGTCGATGGGGTTGCGATTTCTTCGGTGGTGCCGCCGCTGGACTCCATGCTACGGCATGTATGCCAGCTTTACTTTCACTTGAAGCCGCTATTTATCGAGCCAGGGGTGAGGACGGGTTTGCCGGTACTGACTGATAATCCGGCAGAGGTTGGTGCTGACCGGATTGTGAACTGCGTGGCGGCGTTTGAACGGTTTGGCGGGCCGACGATTGTGGTCGACATGGGCACAGCGACGACGTTTGATGTGATCTCGAAGAAGGGCGAATTTATTGGCGGAGCGATCGCACCTGGGCTACGCATCTCTGCGGATGCCCTGTTCGCGAGAGCCGCGCGGCTGCCACGGATCGACGTGAAGAAGCCGACGAAGGTGATTGGCACGGGCACGGTGGATAACATCCAGATCGGTTTGTACTACGGGTATATCGGGCTGGTGGATGGGATTCTAGAACGGATGATCGCGGAGTTGGGTCCGGAGACAAAGACGGTCGCGACAGGTGGGTTGGCGAAGCTGATTGCAGGCGGATCAAAGTACATTGGCGCCGTAGATGACATGCTGACATTGACGGGATTACGGATTATCTATGAACGCAATCAAGAGCGAACCAGAAAGCGCGGGGCATAGAGCCTAAGGCTCGACGGATGCAGAACTACTTCAATTACTTTACGGAGATCGAGGAGCGGTTTCAGCAGCGGAGGGGGTCGCTGCTGATGCTGTCGACGCTGGACTGGGCGCTGATTGAGACGTGGCGCGAAGCAGGGGTTCCGCTGGAAGCAGTACTACGGGGAATCGATGATGCGTTTGATAAACATGATGCGAAGGCGCTGCGTGCGAAAGGCAAGACCCGGAAAGTGAACGGGCTGGCATGGTGCGCGCAGAGTGTAATGGAGGCCGTGGAGCAAGCGAAGGAAGCGGCGATCGGGGCGGCTCCGGTGGATAGCAAGGAGCCGGTTGAGAGCGGGTTCGAAGCGGATCGGGTAGGGCGTTATCTGGAAGAGACTGCAGCGAAGATTGGAGCCGCTGCATTGGCTCCGCCTGCGGATGGCGTGGCTACGGAGATTGCTGCGCGGCTGCGTGGGCTGGCGGACGGGATTAGGATTGAGGGCGCTGCTGGTGCGATGTCTCTAGAGGATTTAGACCGAACGCTGAGCGTGCTGGAAGAGAAGCTATTCGCGGCGTTGCTGACTGGAGCGACTGAAGAGAAACTTGTAACTCTGCGCGAACAAGCTGCTCGGGAGCTGGCACCGTATCGCGGGAAGATGCAGTCGGTGCAGATCAAACAGGTGCAACAGCAGTTTCTGCAGAAGCGATTGCTGGAAGCCCGGAAATTGCCACGGCTAAGCCTTTTCTATATGAGCCACGAATGAAGTTACAAATAGAAAAGATGGTGTACGGGGGGGGCGGTCTGGGCCGCCGGGCAGATAGCGAGGGCGAGGGCAAGGCGGTGTTTGTGCCGTTTACGCTGCCGGGGGAGATCGTCGAGGCGCGCCTGGACGAGACGAGCGGGCATGGGGATGCTGTGCTGTTGCAGGTTATCGAGGCTTCGCTTGATCGGGTGGAGGCTGGGTGCGCGCATTTTGGGGCTTGCGGGGGGTGCCAGTATCAGCATGCAGCGTATGCAGCGCAGTTGAGGATCAAGACTGGAATTCTGCGGGAGACGCTGGAGCGTGCGGGAGTTGTGGAGTTGCCGGAGATACAGGTCCATGCGGGCGAGACGTGGGGGTATCGAAACCGGATTCGGGTGCGGGTTGCTAAGGTGAGTGGAGCGCTGCGGGTGGGATATAGTCGGCGGGGTGGCGATGAGTTTCTTCCGATTGAGGAGTGTCCGATTGCTGCGCCGGTGTTGTGGCGGGCGGCGATGGCGTTGTTGCAACTGGCTGAGATGGACGCGGCTGCGGGGCGGTGGCTGAGTTCGGCGGTAGAGGTAGAGTTTTTTTCGAGTGCGGATGAGAGCCGGTTGCAGATGACGGTCTTTGTGCGGAAGGAGTTGAAGGTTGGATTTGCTGCAGTTTGTGACGGGCTGAAGAGGCTGGTGCCGGAATTAGTTGGCGCGGGCGTTGCTTTGCTGGGAGCAGAAACGGCGCAAGGAGGGCGGCGGATGGAGAGGCCGAAGGTGGAAGCTGGTTGGGGTGCGGCGGGGTTGATGTATGGAGCAACGGGACGGGAATATTGGGTTAGTCGGGGTGGATTTTTTCAGGTTAATCGTTTTTTGGTCGATGAGATGGTTCGGATAGTGACGGCTGGGCGTAAGGGATTGATTGCATGGGACTTGTATGCTGGCGTGGGGCTATTTGCGCGGGCGTTGGCGGAGGGATTTGAGCAGGTGGTGGCGGTAGAGGGCGGGCCGGTTGCGGCGGGAGATTTGGCCAAGAGCTTCAAAGCAAAGGGGATGCGGGCGGTGGGCGCAAGCACTGCGGAGTTTTTGCGGGGGGCGGTGGTGCAGCGGGAGAGACCGGAGTTGGTGGTGATGGATCCTCCGCGGGCAGGTGTGGGTCGTGAGGTATGTGATTTGTTATCAATGGTTTGTGCGAGGGAGATGGTTTATGTTTCTTGTGATCCGGTGACTTTGGCGCGGGATTTGAAGTTGCTGGTGGATTCGGGCTATCGAATCAGTGAGTTACACATGGTGGATATGTTTCCGCAGACGTTTCACGTGGAATCGATTGCAGTTTTGTCGCGGTAATTGTTGTGCAAGTTGTGGTGAATGACGTGGCAAGTACGGTCCGCAGGTAGAGCTTTGACGACCGAGAAGTTTGATGGACCTAATCCGAAGTTTTGGCCGCGCAGTGTTCGGGTGGAGGCGCTTGCTTTTCGGCGTGCTCCGCTGCTGGCGGCGGCTGTGTTTTTCGCTTTGGGTGAGGTGATGGCTCGGAGCTGGCAGCCTGCGGTGGTGCTGCTGGTTGCGGTGGTGGTGATGTCCGGGATGGCGGTGGCGGCTTTGCAAGGAGCGTCGCGGGTGGCACTGGTTCCGCTGGCCGGGGTCTGGATGGTGGTAGGGATGTGGTGCGTGGAGGTGCAGCCGGTGGCTCCGTCGCAGGCGCAGCTGATGGGCTACGCAGATGGGTTGAGCCGGGCGGTGCGGGGACGCGTGGTGAGGGTGACGGTGCTGCCGGCGCGGGTGGAGGGAGTGGATGGGGACTCGGATGGGACGCAGTGGCATGAGGCGGAGGCTGCGGAAGCGATGTCAGTGGATCTGGATGTGACAGCGGTGGAAGAGGTGACACCGGATGTGGCATGGATGGCTCCAGTGGAGGGTGGGGTGAGGGCGAGTGTGCGTGCGGACGGAGCTATTTTGGGCCGGACGGGTCCATTCGCCGTGGGGCAATCAGGGCTGCCAGAGTTGAAGTGCGGCGATGTGGTGGAGGCTCCGATGCGGCTGAAGGTGCCGGAGCGATATCGCGATCCGGGGGCGTGGCAGTATGCGGACTATCTACTGGCTCAGGGTATTGGGGCGCATGCGAGCTTGCGGGCTGGGAAGCTGAGGAAGATCAGCGATGGCGGGGCGAACGTGCAGTGCGAGATTTATGCGGCGCAGAGCTGGGCATCGAGGCGGATGGATGGGTATGTGCGCTCGCATGCGAACGGGTGGTTGCCGCGGGTGATGCGGCTGAGTGGCGACGATGCAGGGATGCTGAAGGCGATGCTGTTTGGAGACCGAGCGGGGCTGACACGGACGCAGCGCGTTGGGTTTCAGCGGACTGGGTCGTTTCATCTGTTTGTGGTTTCGGGGATGCATGTGGCGCTGCTGGCGGGGGGGGTGTTCTGGATGGCGCGGCGGCTCCGGTTGCGGGAGTGGCTGGCGACGCTGCTGACGCTGGGGTTAACGGCGGGATATGCGGTGGTGACGGGGTTTGGCGCTCCGGTGCAGCGGGCGCTATGGATGACGGCGATTTTTCTGTTGGCGCGGTTGTTGTCGCGAGACAGGAATGTTCTGAATGGACTGGGAGCGGCGGCACTGGGGGTGCTGGTGTGGTCGCCGGGGAGCTTGTTCGAGGCGAGCTTCCAGATGACGTTTCTGGCGGTGGTGGCGATTGGCGGGATAGCGGGGCCGCTGGGGGAGTGGAGCCTGGTGCCTTATGCGCGGGCGTCGCGGCATCTGCGGGATGAGTGGGAGGATGTGGGGCTGGTGCCGAGAGTGGCGCAGTTTCGAGTGATGCTGCGGGTTTGGAGCGATGCCTTTGCTGGAGTGGTGGGGCGGTGGGGGTTTGGGGTTCCGGCGGCGGTGATGCGATGGGTGCTTTGGACGGGTGAATTGGTGCTGCTGGGGTTGGTGGTGGAGATGGTGATGGTGCTGCCGATGGCGGTGTACTTCCATCGAGCTACGCCGTTTGCGCTGCCAGCGAACATGTTGAGTGTGCCGATGGTGGCGGTGCTGGCTCCGATGGGAGTGATGACGTTTTGTGCGGGGCTGGTGAGTCCGTGGCTGGCGATGCTGCCGGGGGCTTGCACAGGACTGCTGCTGCATGGGGTGACGTGGAGCGTTGGGCAGATGAGTAAGGTGCGGGTGGCGGATGTGCGAGTTCCAGCACCGGTTTGGTGGGTGATGGTGATTGCGGTGTTGGGGTGGGCGGTGATTTGCTGGGCGGTACGGAGGTCGCGTGGTGCGGCGTGGGTTGCGGTGCTGATGCTGCCTGGGTTTGCGGTGATGGTGTTGTGGCCGGAGCAGGCGGTGGTGGTGCCGGGTGTGATGGAGGTAACGGCGATTGATGTGGGGCAGGGCGATTCCCTGCTGGTGGTGAGCCCGGAGGGACGCACGCTGCTGGTGGATGCTGGTGGGCCGGTGGGAGGCGTGAAGGAGGCTGCCGAGGCGCAGAGTGCGTTTGATGTGGGGGAAGAGGTGGTGTCGCCGTATCTGTGGTCGCGGCGGATTCGACGGCTGGATGTGATGGTGCTGAGCCATGCACACAGCGACCACATGGGAGGGATGGCGGCGGTGATGCGGAGTTTTCGACCGAGAGAGTTGTGGGTGGGGAGCGACCCTGACTCAGTGGCGTACCGGGCGTTGATTGCAGAGGCTGCTGAGGCTGGAGTGGTGGTGCGGCATTATCGGGCTGGCGATGGGTTTGATTGGGGCGGCGTAGCGGTGAAGGTGCTGTCTCCGGCGGCGAGTTACGTGAATGCGTCGGACCCGAAGAACGATGATTCGCTGGTGCTGCGGATGGAGTATGGGAAGGCTTCTGTGCTGCTGGAGGGCGATGCTGAGACGCCGAGCGAGCGGGCGATGCTGGCGAGTGGTTTGGTGGCTCCGGTGACGTTGCTGAAGGTGGGACATCATGGGAGCAAGACCTCGACGACGCAGGAGTTTTACGATGCGGCTGCGCCACGGGATGCGGTGGTATCTGTGGGCAAAGGGAATACGTTTGGTCATCCCCGGGGTGAGGTGGTTGGACGGCTTGCGGAGGGTGGGACGAGGCTTTACCGGACGGATGAGTTTGGATTGACGAGGTTTATGCTGGGGCGGGATGGCGGGATTCGCGCAGTGGTGGGGGCGAATGAGGCGGGGTGGGGATTTGGGCGCTGATGGCTTGCAACTTTTGTGGATATGGAGCTGTCGAAAGTTGTAACGGCATCCCCAAATGGGTCGTGTACGGGGAGGTAGTCGACCGATAACCTTTGTAGCTCAGGGCATCGAGTATGCCGAAGGAGTCTTAATGCTGAACCGGGTCGCACTGTTGATTGCTGTAATGCTTGGGACGATGGGGACGTGCAAGGCGGATACGATGGGGCCGCTGGCGTTTGGGAATAACTCTCCGTTTGGGACGGATGGAGCGACATCGCCTATTTCGCTGGGCAGCGGAATCTACATTGCGCCACTGCTGGGATCTGGTATCAACATCAACGGTATTGGGCAGAATCTCTACTTCGACTACATTGTTTCTTTCACGTATGACCTGGCACCGGGCTGGACGATCGACAATCTATTTCTGTCGAACTTCGTAGACTTTGGCGCTCCAGGGAAGGACAGCGACTGGGGCTTCGCATTTTCAGAGAAGGTGATTCTATGTCCGACGGTGGGAAGCTGCTCGACGGCGACTACGGGTGCCCATGGGGGGCAGGTGACACTGCCGCCGGTGTATCTTGGGGCGACTGCGACTGCCGGTACAGGCGTCTATGAGATTGCAGGATGGGCGAATGATACGCAGTTCGCAACGAATGGCGGGATTCAGAATCTAAATGTCTTCATGAGTCCTGTGCCCGAGCCAGATTCGATTTTTCTGATGGCTGTGGGCGTGGTTGGATTGCCATTGTTCCAGTATTTTCGCAAAGGAAGAAAATAGGCCGCGTTCCGGAAGATTCCCTGCTGTCTGTTTTCGAGTGACAAAACGCGCGACCGATATCAGAATCGTGGCAATGCCTGAGGTTTAGGGGGTATGCATGGAACTGAACGAGACGGGTGAAAAAACTGCACCGATGACCGCTGAGGAAGTGGCGGAAGAACAGAAGCTGATTCGCCGGCTTCAAATGATGATGAACATGGTGATGCAGGTGATCGCGCAGGATGGATCGCTGAGCATTGACGATGCAGCGCAGATGATTGCCGACAGCAGGGCCGCTGCGCTGGCGATGTTTCCGGGGAAAGAGCTGGCGTACGACCTGATATGGAAGCCGCGGTTTCAACGGCTGATGCGGGAACGGTTCAGAATCATGTGACTTGCGTCACAGACGCAGACTGCGGAAAAGGTAAAGTAGCTACTGAAGAACCGCATATGGCTCTTCTGAATTTTGTACGCCGGAGAGGGAGTTAACGAGTTGCTGCCAGGCAGACGGCAGCTCGGATTTTCGGTTTGTAACAATGCGGGTTGCTTTTCTGCAGCTGGCAGGCTGGATCTACTTACGAGATCTGGCTTACCAGCTTTTCTGTGTTTGGAGGGGGAGCAGGTGCTACGGTGAAAGGTTTTGCTGGAGAACCGGGATATCAACAAATTGGCTGCAGGGTGATGAGATTGGACGCGACGGTGGGAGTAGACTATTTCGCATGAGCGCTGGTTGTACACATCTGGGGTCGATCAAGAAGGTGCATCCGCATACGCGTGGATGTGAGGAGTGTCTGGCGATCGGGCAGCGGTGGGTTCATCTGCGGCTGTGCACGGAGTGCGGGCATATGGGGTGCTGCGATTCATCGATTGGGAAGCATGCGACGAAGCACTTCCATGTGACGACGCACCCGATTGTGCGGTCTGCCGAGCCGGGTGAGGACTGGTACTGGTGCTACGAGGATGAGTTGATGTTTGAAGCCGAGTGAGGGCTGAGACGGGTATGATGTTTGCCGAGCTGGGATGAGCGGCTCGGATGATTTGAAAATTTAGAAGTGGAGGATGATGTGTGATGCGAATCAGGAGCATGGTTGTAACCGGTTTCATGGGATTGATGGTGGTGCTGTCGGGGACGACAGGGTCGCGAGCGTTTGGGCTGGACAATGGCGTGGCCAGGACTCCGCCAATGGGGTGGAATAGCTGGAACAAGTTTGCGTGCAAAGGGATCAACGAGAAGGTGGTACGCGAGACGGCGGACCAAATGGCGTCGAATGGGATGAAAGACGCGGGATATGAGTTTGTGGTGATCGATGATTGCTGGCAGACGGGACGGGATGCGCAGGGGAATATCGTTGCGGATGTGGAGCGCTTCCCTTCCGGGATCAAGGCGCTGGCAGATTATGTTCACAGCAAGGGTTTGAAGTTCGGGATCTATACGGATGCGGGGACGATGACGTGCGCGAAGCGTCCAGGGAGCATTGGGCATGAGTACCAGGACGCGCAGCAGTATGCGAACTGGGGCGTGGATTATCTGAAGGAAGACTGGTGCAATACTCTGCCTGGGCAGAGCAGCGAATCGTCCTACACGCTGATGCGAGAGGCGCTGAAGGCAACAGGCCGTCCGATTGTGTTCAGCATCTGCGAGTGGGGATCGACAAAGCCCTGGCTGTGGGCGGGATCGATTGGGAATATGTGGCGTTCGACAGGGGACATTCAGGATTGCTGGGATTGCAAGAAGGCCTGGGGTGGAAATGGCGTGGTCCAGATTCTGGATCAGTTGAATGGGATTGAGAGCTATGCCGGGCCGGGGCACTGGAACGATCCGGACATGCTGGAGGTGGGCAACGGCGGGATGAACAAGGAAGAAAATCGAGCACACTTCAGCATGTGGGCGCTGCTATCGGCACCGCTGCTGGCGGGTAATGATCTGGCAAATATGTCGGCGGATACGAGAGAGATTCTGCTGAATAAGGAAGTGATTGCTGTTGATCAGGATGTGATGGGTCTGCAGGGCCGGCGGGTGAAAAAGATGGGCGATCTGGAGGTTTGGTCGAAGCAGTTGGCGGATGGCGGACGGGCGGTGGCGTTGCTGAATCGAAGCGACAAGGCGGCGACTATCTCTGCTGACTGGACCGACATTGGCTATCCGACGACGGTGAGTGCGGCGGTACGGGACCTGTGGGCGAAGAAGGATGTGGGACGGAAGTCGGGGAGCTACTCGGCTGAAGTGCCCAGCCATGGGGTGGTGATGGTGACGGTGAAACCTTAGTTGCCGTAGTTTCTTGCATTAAGACAGAACAGCCGCCTGGATTCAGGCGGCTGTTCTGTTTGTAGGAGCGGGGTTCAGGGAGCCTGGGGAAGGCCGAGCAGCGGTGTTTTGACCGGAGTGGCCAGACCTATGAACTCCGTGAGGGAGTTGCTGTTGGAGTTGGTGACCCAGATATTGCCGCTGGCGTCGATGGCGATGGCGAAGGCTCCGAAGAGTTTGGCGTCTGGAGCCCATCCTGGAGATGGTGAGAGCGGCTGGCCGGGTGCGGGTGAGGTGGATGCGGCTCCGGCGAGTTCGGTGAGGTATGCAGCGCGGTAGTTGCCGATCCAGATGTTGCCTGAGCCGTCGACGGCGACGGCCTGGGGATGATTGATCGCGCCGTTGCTGGTGTATCCGCCGGCGGAGATTATGGAGCCGTCACTGCGAAGCTCGCTGACGTTGTCGGCGAAGAAGTTGGCGACCCAGACGTTTCCTAACTGGTCGATGGCGAGGCCGTTGGGACCATTGCAGCAGGAGATGGCCAGGGAGCTTTTGCCGTCGGCTGAGAGGCGGGTGACGACACCGTCGTTTTGATCGCCGATCCAGGCATTGTGATTGCCATCGATGGCGACGGCAACGGGGAAGGCGAGGGACGGGGCGGTGTATCCGGCGGTTCCGGAGAGTGGGGTACCGGTGCTGGAGAGGACGGTGACGTGGGCGTTGCCGTAGTCGACGACCCAGGTGGATCCGGCTGGATCGATGGCGATGCCGACGGGGAAGTTGAGGCCTCCCTGGGTGAAGCCGGTGGTGCCGGCGATGGACTGGCCGTTGGAGTTGAGGACGGTGACACTGTTTCCGGCTACTGGTGGTTCTGGCTCATTGGTGATCCACACGTTGTCTTTCGCGTCGATGGCGAGACCGTAGGAGTCGCTGAGGTTGTTACCGGTGATGCCATTGGGAAAGATGGGCTGGCCGGTAGGAGAGAACTTGGAAGCGGCTTTGAAGTAGCTGGCCACCCAGACGCTGCCGGTGCTGTCGACGCCAAGCGCACTGGGGTAGTTCATGACGCCGTCTTTGAAGGTGACGAAGAGGGTCCAGTCGGATGGAGTCCTGGCGAGAACGGGGGTGAAGGCCGTGCTGGCGGTGGACTGCGCGTAGAGGGCTGCGACACTGGCGGCGGGATGATGGACGAGATTGATAACGGCGTCGAGGGTGTCGGTGGGGGCAGAGGAGCCGCTGACGGTGGTCGCGGTAAAGAGCTGTCCGCAGGGGGTTGCGGCACCGGAGCCGCTGGTGGAAGTGGTGCAGGCGTTGAGGAGGTTGGCCAGGCTATTGATGCGGGCAGCGGGGCTGGAGCCGATGGAGGGGAAAGCCGCTCCGGGAGAGGTGCCGGTGGAGAGGTTGGCGAGGCTGCCGAAGGTGGCGATGGCGTTGGCCAGCCCAATGGCGTTGGTGGCACTGGCGCGTATCTGGCCTCCCGTCGAGATGAACTGCGAGAGGGCCCATGCTGCTGCGGCGGTGGTGACCTCATTGATGACGAACTGGCTGGAGGCTGTGAGCTGGCTGCAAGCGCCGATGGCAGTGAAGAGGGCGATGCTGGAGTTGGTGGAGCCTGCCGCGATCTTGCCGCCACGGGCGATGACGTAGAGTTGCGAGGTGGCTGCGGGGCAAGGATAGCCGGCAGGAATGGTAAAGGCTCCATTAGCGTCCGTGGTGAGCGGGGATGAGAGGAGAGCGGTAGGGGCGGAGGTGGGGCCCGCAGCTCCGGCAGCATAGATCTGCACGGATGCTCCAACGATGGGCAGGGTGCCTGCGAAGACTTTTCCGTTGAATGTGGCTCCGGCTGTGGGAGTGGGGGTTGGGGTAGGCGTGGGAGTGGGGGTGGGGTTCGTGGGGGTTGATAAGGTGCCGCCGCTGCCGCAACCGAGCAGAGGCGCGAGCGTGGTGCCGATTAAAACGGCAAAGAGAAGGATACGGAGGTGCGGGGAGGTGAGCTTCACAGTGGGTCAGGATACCTGAGCTGATACCGAGCGGGACTAACTGCGGCGGTACGGCTGGGTGAGATTGTTGAGGTTGACGCCAGCAACGAAGCTGCGGATCGCAGCGGACATCTGCACCCGTGCCTGATCAACGGGGAGGGTGGTGTCGATGGTTTCGGCACGGATGAGAATGGGGATGGGGCGGACGGGATCCTGCACGAAGATGGATTGGGGATCGGGGCGGCTGTAGACGAAGCCGAAGTGAGTCCGGTCAGTGGCGTACTCGCCACAGGAAGCACCGTTGCAGAGAGTGGTGGCCTCAAAGAATTGGGTTGCGCCGTCATTGAAGAACGCGGCACTGAAGCTTACGGGGGTGTCGCCAGCGGTGGGCAAGTTGAGTTGATCGTGCCAGAGGGGGTCCTCGCCACGGGCTGAGTGGCAGATGAGGGTGTCGTGCGAGCCGAGGACGGGTGAGACTCCGATAGAGATGTGGGTTCCACCAGCGGGAGGAGCGTACTCCGCCCAATGGAAGAGCAGAGTGCCGGTGACGAGATTCTCATTCCAGGATCGGACGAGGGAGTAGTTACCAATGGTGGCGGGGAATTTGCCGAGGGCGGTCTGGTCGGCCTTAGCGTCAGCTACAACCGCAGAGGCGTGATTGTGAGCGATGGCGCGAGCGACTCCGACGCAACCGAAGACGGTGACCAACGCCATGATGGCGAAGCGCAAATACACCGAGCGCGGAGCTGGTTGAGCAGGAAGTTGAGGAGCGTCGATCAGGGGCTTGGTCTGGCTGGGAGATTCGCCTAGTCGACGAATTACATAGAAGAGGAGGAAGGTGCCAAACAAGAAGAGGCAGGCACCGATGATGTAATCGCCCATCTCCGCTCTGTCCTGGAGCCAGGTGAAGCGCAGGGCTACGAGGTAGTAGAGGACCAGCGTGCAGAGCCGGACGAAGTTGAAGACGTATCCCAGGAGCACGGCACCGAGCACCACGGCGGCGTGAGCGTACCAGCGAAAGCGATAGAGATAGCCAGCAATAAGAGCGATGAAGCCCATGGTGACGGCGCCGCGAATTCCGTTGCAACCCGGGGCAATGAACATGCCGAACTCCGGCGTGAACATGAGGCGTAGTTTGTCAGGGCTGAGCGGCTGGCCGAGAGCCATGGCGAAGGCGCGAGCAACGTGAGCGGAGGCGCGCTGCAAGGGCAGGTCAACGAAGACGTTGAAGATGTGAGGGATGGGATTGACGAACCAGCTAAGGAGGATGGGGAAGAGCGCGGCGCGGAAGAGGGCAGTTCCGCCGAAGAGGAGCACTACGCCCGCGACATAAGCGAAAGCCACCAACGAATGGGGCGGAACGTAGACGGACCACTGCGGCGAAACCATGAAGACGAGAACAGACTGATCGCGAAGCCGGACTGCTGCGATGGTGATGAGGAGAATGAGGAGTCCCCACCAGCTGCCATCCATCTCCCAGTTACGGGATCGCCAGACGCGGAGGATCAGGATGAAGCTGACGATCGGGATGAACATTCCGATCGATTTGAGGGCATCCGTGGTCCACAGGCCCCAGAGGAACAGGACAGTTGACCAGATTGTGGAAAGACCGAGTACCGCGAGGACTGACGCCAAACCCGCAGCCTGCTGGGGCGAGAGGTTAGCGAGCCGACCGGGAACAATCGGGCGTACTTCAGCAACGGGGAGAGATGCCATACGTATCCGATACTACCAACTCGCTGGAAGCAGCGAGAGTGTCGGCGCAGATTACTTCGACGAACTACGGCGTGCCTTGATGCGTGCGCGAGCCGAGACGACAAACGCTCCGACGGAGCCAACGACGGCGAGAAGCGCGGTGGGGTTTTCTGGTGAATTGACGCAGCCGCCCTGGGCATGGAGAGGGAGGGCAACGGATAAGAGTAGTGCGAAACCGATGAGTGAAAGCGATGTTTTCTTCATGAGTGTCCTCAGGTCAAACGTTACTTACCGCAATATCGAAAGTCAACGAACAAGAGGCGTTTTTACAGGTTGTAATCTGGCTAATTAGTTGTAGTGACTTAAGCAAAGACGGGTGATTGCAAGGCCGTAATGCTGCGATGCTGCGACGGAGTGTAAGCCATTTAGCTGTACAAGGCTGGTTTACAACGAACGTGACGCGAATCGTTGCATGGTGTGGATGCAACTCGGGTGAATAGGTTGAGGATGTTGATGCCGGGTAACTATTCAGGTTCTTGGGTGGCGCTGGAGAGTACCGATGGGCTAGAGGGAGTGTTGCGACAGCGGTGGCGGGGTACTGAGAAGCTTCCACAGGAGGGTGCCAAGGATTGGGAGGCAGGCGATGAGCCAGAAGCCACGGGTGTATTGGCCGTGGTCAAAGAAGTGGCCGAGGACGGGGGTGAGTAGCCCGGTGACTCCCGCCCAGGAAGAGATGGCGACACCGGCGAGGAAGCCAGAGCTTTGACGGGGCTGGGCGTTCATTCCGTCGGAGAGAGTGAGGACAACGAAACCACCGGCGATGAACATCTGGAAGAAGAAGAGCAGCATGGTGGCGAGGATGGGATGCGGGCTGATCGCTGCCAGCGGAGCAAGCGTGATGAGGAAGCCAAGAACGCAGAAGGCCACGAAGAGGCTGGAGGGACGTGCTGCTTTGCGGAGTTGCCGGCGATCGGCGACGCGTCCCCAGAAGAGGTAGCCAGCCTCCCAGCCAGCGGGCGGGATCCAGAGGAGATGGCCGAGTGAGGCCTGACTGACATGGAGGACGCGGGAGAGATAGAGCGGAGCGGCATAGAGACCGAAGGCGAGGGGTGCGGCTCCGAGGCCGTAGATGGCGGCAGTGGCGATGAGGTTGCGGTTCCAGCGATGAGCAGGGACGGCTGATTTCGAGGCCTCTGCTGGTGTGTGTGAGCGATAGATTCCGCTGGCTCGCAGGAAGAACCAGAGCAGTATCCAGACGAGACCGAGTACTGCTGTGAGAAGGAAGGTTGAGCGCCAGCCGTAGCGAATCGCGATGGGGGTGATGAGAAGCGGAGTGAGGGCGGCTCCGAGGGATCCTCCGCTGTAGGCGAGGCCGAGGCCGAAGGAGCGGCGCTCAAGGGGCAGAGTTTCGGCGATGGCGGCGAGACCAGCGGGAAAGGTGGCACCTTCGCCGAAGCCGAGGAGTCCGCGAGCGAGGCACATGCTGGTAAGGCCGAGCATGAAGGCATGGCTGCCGGAGGCGAAGGACCAGAGGGTGACTGCAACGAGAATGGTGATCCAGAGGCCGCGGCGATCGATCCAATAACCCCAGATGGGGTTGGCGAGCATGTAGCAGATGCTGAAGGCAGAGACGGCATAGCCGTACTGTGTCGCCGAGAGGTGCAGATCGGCAAGTATGGTGGGACTGAGGATGGCGAGGACGCTGCGGTCAGCGTAACTGAGCAGCGAGAGCAGCATCATCGCGATGCAGGGTGCCCATTGGCGGACCAAGGTGGGGCGCGGTGCGGTGAAGGTTGCACTGGTCAAAGTACTGGGCACGGTAGGGCTATTGTGACAGGGCTGAGTTGGGTTGTGTGGCGAGCCAGTGGTGGAGGTTGGGCTGCTGGGTGGCGCGGAGCTGGATGCAGGCGTTGATGCTGTCGATGGATTTGGCGAGGGTGCGCTCCGAGGCATCGACGGGATGAGTCGCGAAGAAGGTAGTGACTTGATCCCGCTGCTGCGCGGTGCAGAAGGAGCCGGCAGCGGCTACGATGCGCACGCCGGAGTTGGTGGTGAACTGGGCGTGTACTTTGTCCCAGTGCTGCTGGATGTAATCCCAAGCTTGATCGCGCGTCTCCCGGGCGGTGAGGACAGCAGCCATGAGGATCCAGCTATCCTGATTTCGGACATGTCCGGAGACGGCGTAGTCCAGGGTGCGGGTGACGAGAGCTGGCGACTGGAAGCGGGTAAGAGCGCGAAGAGCGTCGGACTGAAGGTCGGGGTCATGAGGATCCTGACTGACAGCGAGGACTTTGTCGTAGAGAGTGGCGTCTCCGGTAGTAGCTGCGATGTAGAGTGCGACGTCGGAGAGCATGGGGTCCAAGGTCTTGTCGGGTTTGGTGCGCCGGGCGAAGACACGGTTGGTGATTTGACTGGCCTGGGTGATGGCGGCTGGATCCTTTGCTTCGCCGAGGAGTTCGAAGAGATTGGCGCGGAGCATCTGGCGATCAAAGGAGTCGTTCTTTGCAGGCCGGCCGAGCGCTGCGTAGATGGGGCCGAACTCGTGACGGATCACTGCGGATATCTGGTCGCGATCTTGAGCATTGGCGATGCGGGATTCGATGGCGTTGATCTTGTTGAGGACAGTCTCGATGACTGCAGCGCTGGAGTCGTGTTTGAGGGAGAGGATGAGGTCGAGGAATTCGCCGATGTTGATCTGGCCTGAGTTGACCAGTGCCCAGCGATCACCAAGGAGACCGATGCGCGCCACGGGGGGGAGAGCGGTTTCGGTGTTGGCCGTGATGGCAGCGTATTGGAAGGGAGTGTATTGGGTGCGGTAGTAACCCTTGCCGGTGGCGTTGGCATAGAAGACAGGGACGCCGATGTCGATGGGGAGGGAGAGCGCGGAGTCCTGGGGGGTGAGGACGATGCAGGTGGGGGTAGAGCTGGTCTTGATGCAGACGGGGAGGGTCCAGCGCTGGGGGTTGGCGGCGGTGGCGGGATTGCCCTGTGCAGCGGAGAAGAAGCGCTGCTGGGTTACAGGAGCAAGGCCGGCGAAGGCGTCGCGGAAGGTGAGGAGGGGGACGCCGGGTTGATCGACGAAGCTCTGCATGATCTTGTCGACGGGAAGGTTGGAGATGGCGGTCTGGGCGTTCCAGAAGTCTTCTGCGGTGGCGTTGGCGTAGAGATGGGCCTGGAGATAGTTGTGGACTCCCTGACGGAAGGTCTCTTGGCCGAGGTAGGTTTCGAGCATGCCGAGGACGGCTCCGGCTTTGCCGTAGGCGATGCCGTCGAATAGCTCGTTGATCTCGTCGGGGGTGGAGGCGTTGGCGCGGATGGTGCGGGTGGTGGCGATCGCGTCGTAGTTGAGGGTGGCGTCGAGATCCTGAGCGACGTCCTGAGGGACGTTCCACTCAGGGTGCCAGTTGGCGAGGGGCTTGGCCTCCATCCAGGTGGCGAAGCCCTCGTTGAGCCAGATATTGTCCCACCACTGCATGGTGACCATGTCGCCGAACCACTGATGGGCCATCTCGTGGGCGACTACGGAGGCGACGTTTTTCTTTGCGGTGATGGTGGCAGTTTTGCTGTCGAGAAGAAGGTCCGTCTCGCGGTAGGTGATGCAGCCGAAGTTCTCCATGGCTCCGGCTTCGAAGTCGGGGAGAGCGATCATGTCGAGCTTTGGCATGGGGTACTTAATGCCGAAGTAGGTGTCGTAGTAGTGGAGGATGTATTTGGCAGACTCGACGGCGAAGCGGGTGAGCTTGACCTTGTCGGGCGTGGAGCAGGCGCGGATGGGAACGCCGTCTGACTTGCCGGTGGTGCACTGGAAATCGCCTACGAGGAAGGCTACGAGGTAGGTGGACATCTTTGGGGTGGTGGCGAATTTGAGGGTGTGCTTGCCGGGGGTGGCGGGGGTGTCTGAGATTTGGTTTGTGTTGGAGATGACGGTGTCTGCGGCGTCGATGGTGAGGGCGATGTCGAAGGTGGCTTTGTAGGCTGGCTCGTCGAAGGAGGGGAAGGCGCGGCGTGCGTCAGTGGGTTCGAACTGGGTGACGGCGTAGTTGCGGGCGGTGGTCCTGGAGAGGTAGAAGCCGCGGAGTTTGTCGTTGAGGATTCCGGTGTATTGGATGGCGAGGGTAACTTTGCCGGAGAGCGGTTGGGGGAAGGTGAGGGTGGCTTGCTCTTTGGCTTCGTCGTAGGAGACGGTGGCGGATTGGGTTCCGGCGGTAACGGAGAGGAATTTGATCTCGGCGGCGTTGAGGGTGATGGCGCTGCTGGGGGAGTCGAGGGTGAGGTCGATGGTTTCGGAGCCGGTGAAGGTGGCGGCTTTGAGGTCGGGGGTGAGAGCTAGCGAGTAATGGTCGGGGTGAGCGTTGGCGGGGAGGCGCTGGGCCATGAGGGACGCCGCTGGGACGAGCGCGGTGAGAGCGAGGAGGGTGTGGCGGAGAGCCGAGTTCAGGCGCATATCTTGTTAGGATACTCGGGTTGGGTCATGGAACCTGCTTGACCGCGGGATTCGCGATGAAGCTGTGAGTAGTGTCGTGCCGGACGACAACCTTTTATTGTTGGGTAAAAGGCGAATGGCGAAACTTAGCTAGTACAGGGGATATTCGATATCAAGCAGATATCTTCCATTGGCGAACAAGGGTTTTCCGAATAGGCTTTGCGCGCTGGATGCGAAGCAGGCGTGCCGGGGTGTTGAGAGCTTCCCAGAGATCTGTGCGGCGTTGGGTGTTGAGCCAAAAGTCTGGGGTATTGCCAAAGACGCGACTGAGAATGAGCGCTGTATCCGCAGTAATGACCCTGCGGTCGCGGCAGAGTTCGTTGATGTGCTTTCGCGGGAGACCGGTTCTTTCAGCAAGATCAGTCTGACTGATACGAAGAGGCTGCATGAATTCCTCTACGAGAATCTCTCCGGGGGTTGCGGGCTTTCGTTTTGTCATCAACATAGTTGGTCTACCTGTAGGTGTGGTTATCTAGATAGATGTCTATTGCCTTACCTTCTTGCCATTGAAAGATCAGTCGCCATTGGGCATTGACGCGGATGGAGTGCCACCCGGCAAGATTTCCCTCCAACTGCTCGAAGTAGTTGCTCGGCGGGACTCGAAGATCGGCGACAGTTTCCGCATCATCTATCATTTGCAGCTTCCGAAAGAGCCTGTCGCGGAGATCGGCTGGTATTTTCTTTGAGTGCACGTCCTTCTCGAAGAAGTTTCGCAGCCACGCATCTTTCCAGCTTGCTATCATCTATGCGCTACTGTACCACGTCACGGTACAGTCATGATTCTGATGTCAAAGCTGGAGAGACGCAGCGCGTTCGGAGTGGCCGGAGAGTTCCGAGGCGCGGGCTTCGGCGAAGGCGGCGGCCCCGAGGAGGGCGCAGGTGTCGTCGAGGATGACGCGGACGGGGATGGCCTGGAGGAGTACGGAGAGGCGGCCCTTGTCGAGGAAGGCCTGGGTGAAGAAGCCGTTCTGGAGGGTCTTGAGGATCTTGGGGGCGATGCCTCCGCCGACGTAGATGCCGCCCATGGCGAGGACCTTGAGTGCGATGTTGCCGGCTTCGGCGCCGTAGGCAGCGGAGAAGATCTTCATAGTCTCGAAGCAGATGGAGCTGGAGCCGTCCTCGGCGCACTGACTGATGACGGCGTTGGGGTCTTCGCTGGCCATGCGGTTTCTGAGCCATTGTGGCTCATCGAGCTTCTCGACGTCGCGGAGGAAGGCGTAGACGTTTTTGATGCCAAGACCGGAGACGACGCGCTCGCACGAAACACGGCCTGCGAGGGTGTGGTGGAGGTATTGGAGGAGGGTGATCTCGCGGTCGGTGCGGGCGGAGAAGTCGCAGTGACCTCCTTCCGAGGGGATGGGGCGGTGGCGCTTGCCGTCCCAGATCATGAGGGCCTCTCCGAGGCCGGTGCCAGCGGCGATCAGGCCGCGGTGACCTTCGGCGTTCGGATCTCCGGCGTGCAGGGTGAAGATCTTGTCTGGAGCCAGCTCGGGAATGCCGTAGCCGTTTGCTTCGAGATCGTTGATGAGGAAGATGTGCTGGATCGAGAGCGACTTCTGCAGTTCGCGGGTGTCGAGGGTCCAGGGGAGGTTGGTGAGCGTGATGCGGCCTCCGCGGACGGGACCGGGGCAGCCGAAGCAGGCAGCTACGATCTCTGAGCGATGCTGCTCGTTGTGGGAGAGGAACTGATTGACCACGGCATCCAGCGAGGCAAACTCGTGCGCAGGAAACTTTTGATCGCGGACAGGCTGCAGACGGCCGTTGGCGAAGCTGTAGAGCGCGAGATGAACCTTGGTACCGCCGACATCACCTGCAAGAATCATTTATTTCAGCTCCAGAGTCCCGGTACTGGTTGCTACTTCCGGTTCAGGCAGCTTAGCTGCTGCCGCCGAGTCGAGCAAGAGGTTAAGTCGGCCACTGGCAGGGCGGATGAGTTGGGATGGAAGAGTCTCAGGGTCGTAGGGACCCAGGAAAACGTTATATAGAACCTCGGCCTTGGCTTCGCCTGCGATGAGGAAGACGACTTCCCTGCCCTGATTGATGACGGGCCAGGTGAGGGTGATGCGCCAAGTGTCCTTCTGGGGGACGTGGTTTGCGGTGACGATATTGGAGAGGTTATCGAGGGCTTCGGTGTGGGGAAAGAGCGAGGCTGCGTGGCCGTCATCGCCCATACCGAGGAAGATGAGGTCGAAGGTTGGAGTCTGTGCGCCTTCGAGCTTGAATGCGTTGCGAATTGCTGACTCGTAGCGTGCAGCGGCGACCTCGGGATCGAGTTCACCTTCCATGCGGTGAATGCGCTGAGGCGAAAGCGGCACCCTGGAGAGCAGGGCCTCGTCGGTCATGCGGTAGTTGGAGTCCTGGTGATTTGGGGGCACGCAGCGCTCGTCGACCCAGAAGAGATCGAGCTTGTCCCAGGGAACCTGATTGCGGAAGGGCTGTGCCTGGTCGGCGAGGAGCTCGAACATGGCTTTGGGGGTTTGGCCGCCGGAGATGGCGATGCGGGCGAGGCCGCGAGCCTTGACCGCCGCCGCCGCAGTCGCAGCAAAGAGACTTGCTGCGGACCGGGCGACGTCTGCGGGTGTAGGTGAGACCTGGTAGTGGATGGTTACTGCGCGGGGCATTGCTGAGTGCCTCTTATCTGGTTAGAGTTTGCGCCACTTGCGGCCGTCGGATTTGAGCATGGCGTCCGCGGTGGGTGGGCCCCAGGTTCCGGCGGGGTAGTTGGGGAAGTCCTTGATGGGGTCTTTGGCCCAGGCTTCGAGGATAGGGGTCATGAGGGCCCAGGTGGCTTCGACTCCGTCGCGGTGGGCGAAGAGGGTTCCGTCGCCGAGCATGGCGTCGAGCAGGAGGCGCTCGTAGCCGTTGGCGGAGGACTTGCCGAAGGCCTGCTCGTAGTTGAAGTCCATGGTGACGGGGCTGATGGCCATGTTGGGGCCGGGCACCTTGGCTCCGAAGCGCAGGGCGATGCCCTCATCGGGCTGGATGCGCATGGAGATGACGTTGGGCTTGATGCCCTCGGCGCCTTTGCCTTCGTGATCCTTGAACAAGAGCAGGGGTGGTTGTTTGAACTGAATGGTGATCTCTGTGACGCGCTTGGCGAGGCGCTTGCCTGCGCGGATGTAGAAAGGAACGCCAGCCCAGCGCCAGTTCTCGATCTCTAGGCGGAGGCCAGCGTAGGTCTCAGTCTGAGAGCGGGGATGGACGCGATCTTCCTGGCGGTAACCGACGACGGGCTTGCCATCTACGTTGCCGGGGCCGTACTGGCCACGGACAGTGTCCGCAGGGTGGATGGGGGTGATGGCGCGCCAGACCTTGACCTTCTCCGCACGGACGGAGTCGGCCTCAAAGGAGACGGGCGGCTCCATGGCGACGAAGCTGAGGAGTTCCATGACGTGGTTCTGGACGACGTCGCGGAGAGCTCCGGCGGTCTCGTAGAAGGGGCCACGGCCTTCGATGCCGATGCTCTCAGCGGCGGTGATCTCGACGTGATCGATGTAGTTTCGGTTCCAGACGTTCTCGAAGATTCCGTTGGCGAAGCGGAAGACGAGGATGTTCTGGACTGTTTCCTTACCGAGGTAGTGATCGATCCGGAAGATCTGATCTTCGTCGAAGACTTTATTGACTTCGTCGTTGAGGGCCTTGGCTGAGTCGAGGTCGTGGCCGAAGGGCTTCTCGATGATGGTGCGTACCCAGGGCTTTCTGTTACTGCCGTCGGTGCAGGCTACGGGCTTGGCCATACCGTGTTCGCCGAGGTAGTTGATGATGTCTGAGAAGTACTCCGGGGCCGTGGCGAGATAGAAGAGCCGGTTGCCACAGGTACCGTTCTGCAGGTCGATTTCGGCGAGTTTCTTGTTGAGAGCATCGTAGCCTGCCGCGTCATCGAAGTTCATGGCGTGGTACTGGATTTTTGCTACGAAGGGAGCGAGCTTGGGGTCCTCCACATCGACGCCGCCTCCGGAGATGATGCCTTCCTTCATGTCGAGGGCGAAGGTGCTCTCGAGAGGGCGGCGAGCGACGCCTACGACAGTGATCTTCTCGGGGAGGAGGCTGGCCTGTTCGAGGTGATAGAGGGCGGGCAGCAGCTTGCGCTTGGTAAGGTCTCCGGAGGCACCGAAGATAACGACGATGCATGGGTCAGGAGTGCGTTCCGGCTGCGGAGTGGCTGGAGCGGCGGTCGGAGTGATATGGAATTCTGTGGTCGACATGTCTCTTTACCTCTTGTGCTTTGGTTAGGTTTTCTTGACGTCGTGGCCGCCGAACGCGCCACGCATGATGGAGATCATGCGGTCAGTGAAGTTGTTCTCTTCACGGGAGCGGAGGCGACGGATGAGCGACTCGGTGATGACTGGCGCGGAGATGTTGAGATCGATGGCTTCGGTGACGGTCCAGCGGCCTTCGCCGGAGTCCGGGACGAATGCTTCGAGTCCGGCCAAGGTGGGGTTTTTGTCGAGGGCGTCGGCGGTGAGATCGAGCAGCCAGGAGCGGACGACAGAGCCCTTTTGCCAGATGTGGGAGATCTGGGTGAGGTCGAGATTGAGCGGGGTCTTGGCCTTCATGATGGAAAAGCCTTCGGCATAGGCCTGCATGAGACCGTACTCGATGCCGTTATGGACCATCTTGACGAAGTGGCCAGCACCGGAGGGGCCGACACGTCCCCAGCCTTCGGTCTTGCCGGGAGCGAGGGTTTCAAAGATAGGGGTGAGGCGCTCGACGGGCTCCTGGTCTCCGCCGATCATGAGGCTGTAGCCTTCTGTGAGCCCCCAGACGCCGCCGGAGGTTCCGCAGTCGACGAAGTGGAAGCCCTTGGCCGTGGCCTGGGCGTGGCGGCGCTGCGTGTCCTTGTAGTTGGAGTTGCCGCCGTCGATAAAGGTATCGCCCGGCTGCATGAGTGGTTCGAGTTTGGCGATGGTCTGGTCAACCGGGTCTCCCGAGGGAACCATCATCCAGATGGCGCGCGGTGCGGACAGATTGGCGACGAGGTCCTCAAGGGAGTTGACGCCGAGTGAGCCGGTAGCGGTAAGTCTTGCGGTGGCTTCCTGATTGAAGTCGAAGCCGACGACTTTGTGGCCCGCGAGGCGCAGACGCTCTGCCATGTTGAAGCCCATCTTGCCGAGGCCAATAATTCCGAGTTCCATGTGCGGTGCTCCTTGATTTTGAGAAACTGTTCGTTTAATTCTTGTGGGCTTGAATGCCGAGTTGAGCCAGCTCGACCTGGAGCTGGGCGGGCTGCTCAAAGTCTGCAACCTGCTCGGGGTTACGAGCGGTGGCGATGACGTTTCCGCCAGCTTTGAGGACCTCTTCGGCAAGGTGACGGCCAAAGCCGGTAGAGGCTCCAGTTATGAACCAAGTGCGGGATGGATGCGATTGCGTCATTTATTCAAGATGCTTCAGAGTGGCGATTGGGTTCGAACAAGCACGGACTCGTTATAGTGGCAGCGGAGGCCGCGAGTCGAAGGTGGCGGACTGGACGCGCGACTAAGGTTTGAGCGTCGTCCCTTTGACTGAGGGCATATTGACGCGAGCGAGCTTAGTCATTGAGAGTGGTGCCTTTGACTGAGGGCATGTATTGCTTCTCTATTGCGTAGACCTTGTTGAGACGCCGGACGAAGCGGTCTTCGGTCGCGATGAATTTGGCGTTGAGGTATGAGTCGACGCACTCAAAGGCGAGCGCTGGGCCAATGATACGGGCTCCCAGGACGAGAACATTCATCTCGTCGTGCTCGACACCCTGATGGGCGGAGTAGGTATCGTGACACATGCCGGCGCGGACTCCGGGCATTTTGTTGGCGGCGATGCATACACCGACGCCTGAACCGCAGATGAGAATACCGCGCTCTACGGAGCCGGACATGAGGGCTTTTCCGACGAGGACAGCGAAGTCCGGGTAGTCGGAGGGTTCAGTGTTGTAGGCACCGAGGTCCTGGATGTCATGGCCCAGCTTTCTAACGTAGTCCCGCACCTCTTCCTTGAGGGGGAAGCCGGCGTGGTCGGAGGCGATGGCGATCTTCATGTGTAGCCTGTCTTTTGATGCAAGATTAGGGATTCGCAGCGAAACGCTGAATCGGCGGTGCTGTAGAGGAAACGAGTGGGCGTGAGTTGATTCCCGCCCACCCTGGCTTACTTCCTGACCAGCTTCCTGGCGTGTTCCACGACGTTGGAGACGCTGATTCCGAGCTTCTCCAGCGCGATGGGACCGGGAGCGGAGGCGCCGAAACGGTCGAGGCCGATGACTGCTCCGTTGTGGCCGACGTATTTGTACCAGCCCATGGTGGCGCCTGCTTCGATAGCGATCTTCGGAGTGCCTTCGGGCAGCAGGCTGGCTTTGTACTCAGCTGACTGCTCGTCGAAGATTTTGAAGCTGGGCATGGAGACTACGCTGGCGTTGATTCCTTCGGCCTTGAGGGCTTCCGCCGCCTTGAGGATGAGGGCTACTTCGGAGCCTGCAGCGAGGAGGATGATGTCCTTGCCAGAGGCGTCGAGGGCGTAGGCGCCGTGATTGCAGCCGTCCTGAACGTTGTACTTCTCGTTGTCGAACACGGGAAGGTCCTGACGGGAGAGGGCCATGAAGCTGGGCGACTTGCGCTGAAGCGAGAGGCGCCAGCAGGCAGCGGTCTCGTTGGCGTCGGCCGGGCGGAAGTCGGTGAGGTGCGGAATGGCGCGGAGGCTCATCAGGTGCTCGATGGGCTGGTGGGTGGGGCCGTCTTCGCCAAGACCGACAGAGTCGTGAGTGAAGACGAAGAGGGAGTGGACGCCCATGAGTGCTGCCATGCGGAGAGCGGAACGGCAGTAGTCCGAGAAGACGAAGAAGGTGGAGCCGAAGGGGATGAGTCCACCGTGGGCGGCCATACCGTTGACCATGGCGCACATACCGAACTCGCGGACGCCGAAGAAGACGTTGCGGCCGGCGGGATCGACGTGGAAGCTGGGTGAATCCTTGAAGATGGTCTTGGTCGAGGCGGTGAGGTCGGCTGCGCCGCCGAAGAGTTCTGGGATAATTCCAGCGATCGCGTTCATGACGACTTGACCGGCGTTACGGGTGGCGACTGCCTTGTCGGTTGGGAAGACAGGGATATTCTTCTCCCAGCCAGCGGCTAGCTCGGCCTTGAGGGTGCGTGCGAGTTGAGCGGAGGGCTCTGGGTAGGCCTTGGCGTACTCGGCGAACTCAGCTTCCCAAGCGGCTTTGGCATCCTTGCCGCGGAGCTTGATGGTGTCCCAGTTGGCGCGGGCTTCGTCTGGGACGTAGAAGGACTTGTCTTCGGGCCAGCCGAGGTTTTTCTTGGTGGCCTTGGTGGCTTCGGCTCCGAGGGCTTCGCCGTGGACCTTGTTGGTGCCGGCCTTGGGGCTGCCGTAGCCAATGACGGTGCGGACCCGGATGAGGGTGGGCTTGGTGGTCTCGGCCTTGGCGGCGAGGATGGCGGCTTCGATGGCGACGAGGTCGTTGCCATCGGCGACGGAGAGGACCTGCCAGTGGTAGGCCTCGAAGCGCTTGGTGACGTCCTCGGTGTAGGAGAGATCGGTGGGGCCGTCAAGGGAGATGAGGTTGTCATCGTAGAGGACGATGAGCTTGCCGAGGCTGAGGGTTCCGGCGAGCGAGGCGGTCTCGTGGGAGATGCCTTCCATCAGGTCACCGTCGCCGCAGAGGACATAGGTGTGGTGATCGATGACGTTATAGGTGTCGCGGTTGTAGACGGCGGCGAGATGCTTTTCCGCGGTGGCGATGCCTACGGCCATGCCGAAGCCCTGGCCGAGGGGGCCGGTGGTGACTTCAACGCCGGGGGTCTCGCCGTATTCGGGATGACCTGGGGTGTGTGAGCCCCACTGGCGGAAGTTTTCGAGCTGCGTCATGGGCAGGTTATAGCCAGAGAGATGAAGCGCTCCATAGAGAAGGGCCGAGGCATGGCCGTTGGAGAGGATGAAGCGGTCACGATCGATCCACCTGGGGTCCGAGGGATCGTGCTTCATGAGCTTGTGGTAGAGCAAGTAGGCAATGGGGGCGCAGGCCAGAGGGGCGCCGGGGTGGCCGGACTTTGCCTTTTCAACGGCATCGACGGCGAGAAAGCGGAGGGCGTTGATGGAAAGCTGGTCTAACTCGTGTTGCTGATCGCTCATGATTTTCTCTTTCGTTATGGAGAGGCGAGACGCTGGTCTTGGACTTCAGGTCGCGGACGCTGGCCTTGGGCTCTGGGCTCTGGGTCTGAATGAATCTTGGCGTACTTAGATAGTGTACTAGCGGGATAAGGGTGAATGTAGCTTCAGTGGTGGGTGATCGCGACGGAATAATTTCTGCCGAGCCAGCGATCTTCACCAGGCCAGTGCATCGTGAAGGTGATGGTGCCAGTCTGGTGTGGTGAGGTGACGATATCAACGTGGGAGCCGGGGTACCCTACGGCTCGCGAGATGGAGGTGTGGGAAGTTGCCCAGTTGTCCATGGTCCAGACGACGCGGAATGCCTGGGCATCGATGATGCGCAGGGTAAGGCCTGAGGCAACGCGGGTTACCGGTCGACCGGTCTGGAAGACCTCGATCTGACTGCTGAAGGTTCGGGAGGCAGCCGAGACGGCGTAACGCTCTTCCACGACGGAGATGCGGTCGAAGACCCGTCCGTCGGCTGAGGAGCGGAGCAGCTTGATGTATTCGGAGTGGGCCCAGACGAGAGGCTGAGCGGATCCTGCGGACCTTCCCATATAGAGGCCCTCGTTGGGCATATCGGCGTAGTCCCAGATCTGCTCGGGCATCATACCGCCGATGGAGCTGAATCGTTCGAGGGCCGTGATGTAGGGGTCGACGTCGTGTCCGGCGGCGAGTTCGTAGTGGGCGCGCTCGCCAGTGAGGATAGGCCAGGCGCGACCCTGCCCCCATCCTTCGTAGGGACCGCCATCTTTTTTCTGGCCGTAGCCGTCGTGGTTATAACGCCGCCAGCAGGAGCCATAGGGAGTTTCGATCTTGAGGCAAGTGTCTACGACTATGAGTGAGTCGATGATGAGGGGATCGTCGGCGCGGCGAATTCCGTAGCGAACGAGTTCGAGGAAACCTGCGTCGATGACTTCGCGGGCCTCGTAGTCGTATTTCTCGTCGGGACTGCGATTGGCGATGTGAATGCTGCCTGGGGCGGCCTGGGGATTGTGAAAGGGCTCGCCAATGCCGGGCGGGTTGATGCGCATGTAGTGGTACTTGATGTCGGGATGGAGGACGCCTTCGGTGGTAGTGGTCCACTCGTCCAGGTGGGCCTCGATCCAGTCGGCGTAGCTCTCAAGGAAGCCGGCGAGTTCGAGCGACTGATGGCCCCGGGCGATGTCGGCTGCGCAGATGAGACCGGAGATAACAGCGGCAAGGGTGGAGGGCGAGTAGCCAGCGTTCTCTTCCCATCGCTCCTGCTGGGTAACGGGGGCGTAGCGGACGAGGAATGCTGCAGCCCGTTCAACGAAAGGAAAGACATCGAAGTTGCCGAGGGCGTCAAGCTTCCAGAGACGCCAGGCAAGGATGATGGGGAAGGCGACCTCGTCAAGCTGGATGCCCGTCCAGTAGGCGGTTCCGTCGATCCAGAAGTTCTGGGCGAAGCTGCCGTCGGGGCGTTGGGTACATGCGAGGTAGACGAGCGCGCGCAGTGCGGTATCGGTGCGGCCACAAGCGAGGATGGCAGTGGCAGACTGGACCATGTCACGGGTCCAGACGAGGTGATAGCCACCGAGGTCGTCGTCACTCTTTGAGGCTCCCCACGGGATGGAAGCAGAGGCGATGAATGCGCCGGAGTAGGTTTTGTCCTCGTGGGTGAGGATGACGTTGTGACTGATGCGAGAGAGGCGGCCGCCATCGGTCGCAGCGGCGGCGAGACGCTCCGGAGAGTTGGCCCGGAGCCATTGCTCGACGAAGCGCTTGCTATGCAGTTCGAAGGGAGTGGCGAGGGTTTGCATCATGCCAGCGAGGGCAGCGTGGGGGCCGTCTCCGAAGGCGATGGCAAGGGTGAACTCGCGATGCGTGGCGACGTCGATCTCACCCATGACGGCGATGTTTCCGTTGAGTGCCTGCCCGAAGTGCCAGTCCATCTGCATATTGGTGGAGAGGTCCTGATAGCCATCGCTGGCTCCGACGTAGCCGCAGGAGGAGCGAGTGAATCCGCAATCAGCGCCCATGGCGAGGGAGGCGTTGCCCTTCCAGGCAAGAATGGCTCGCTGTCCGGCGACCTCGACGGAGCGGGCGGAGTTGCCGGCGCCGCCGCCATCGAGGTGGGGGGCGAGGAGCGCGTAGCACTTGAGGCGGGAGAGAAATTGTTCATCCCCGGTGACCTTGACGTTCATGAGGATGACGGGGTGATGGGGGTCGGAGATGAACTCCTTGGTGACGGTGTAGCGGCCCTGGAGGTCGTTGGCTACGACGCGGACTGCAAGCGCCCTGGGATCGACATAGTGGAAGTCGTATTCGAGGTCGCGCTTTTCTTCGTGGAAGAAGGTCGCACCATCGGTAAAGAGCAGTTCCATGTCCCGGGTCTGCGGCCGATCGATGGTGGGGTAGTAGATCTCGTTGAGGATCCCGTGAGAGACGGTGAACCATACGCGACTGGAGGCCGCATATGCGGTAGAAACGGCATCTTTCTTGCTGGAAGTCCATCGAGGTTCGAGGCCAGGAGCACCAAATGCTGGGCCTTCATCGTCGAGCCAACGGTAAGCGGCAGATAGAGCGTTCATTAAAATTTATTAGAACCTAAAAGTCCACAGAATGGGAGAAGAAGCGGATAAAGGGACAGGGAATGATACGGATGCGCTATGATTCGAGGATTCCGTGGCCGCGCCGAGTGCATCGCGAAATGCGCGGACGGCATCGAAATATGGTGAACCGCGCCGGATTGTCTGGCGTGCCCAAACACAAGAGATTCGTGAGACGGATTTCGATAAAAACAGGAGATATCACGTGGCCTACGAACTTCCCCCCCTACCGTATGACTATGCGGCGCTTGAGCCCTTTATTGACGAAGCGACGATGAAACTTCACCATGACAAGCATCATCAGGCGTATGTGACAAACCTGAATGGCGCGATTGAGAAGCATCCCGAGCTGGGATCGAAGTCTCCTGAGGAACTGGTGAAGAACCTGGCGAGCATTCCTGAAGATATTCGTAAGGTGGTCCAGAACCACGGTGGCGGACATGTGAACCACACGCTGTTCTGGGAGATCATGAAGCCTCAGGGCGGCGGTGCGCCGACCGGTGACATTGCAGCACAGATCACGGCTGATTTTGGATCGTTTGAGGACTTCAAAAAGCAGTTTAACGAGGCGGCGACGAAGCAGTTTGGCTCCGGCTGGGGCTGGCTGGTTTTTGATGGCGGCAAGCTGAAGATTGTGACGACGGCGAATCAGGACAGTCCGCTGTCGCAGGGGCTCTACCCGATTCTGGGCAATGACGTCTGGGAGCATGCCTACTACCTGAAGTATCAGAACAAGCGGCCGGATTATCTGGCGGCCTGGTGGAATGTTGTGAACTGGGATGAGATCAACAAGCGGTTTGCGACGGCGAAGAAGTAGATTCGCGGTTGCGTTGCGGAAGTGAGAGGGCTGCCTGCGGGCAGCCCTTTTTGCGTCTGGAAGGCACATCTCCCCCTCCCCCATCAATATTGCGCAAAGTCTTCGATTGATTGGGGATAGGTCTGGACTTCATTTGAGATGATGAGGAAAAGTCTTGTTTTATGGGGTTCTAGGCTGGCAAAGTATTTTAAGATAATGGGTTAGGTCTTTGGAGAATGGCCCGGATTGGCGGGTTTTCTGGTTTCTTCGGGGCTTGTGGAGGGCGGATTTTGTCAAGTTTTGGGTGACGGTTTGCTTAGCAGATAGGGGTTGCTAAAAGTAGGACCAGGTGCTACTTTTTCTTATGGCCCCGCAGAGTAAGATCACGGACCGAGTCTTCAGAACTTCATGGTTTTCCAAAGCAGCGAAGAAGGCACACATCTTTGATGAGGAGCTTTGCGCGGCCATTCAGCAAGTGATGTTGGGGCAGGCTGACGATCTGGGCGGTGGCGTCTTCAAGAAGCGTCTGAACAAGAACATGCACCGGTCTATTATTGTGGCCAAGGCAGGCCGGTATTGGGTTTATGAATATTTGTTTGCGAAGAAAGACCAAGCCAATATTCCGAACGACAAACTGCTTGACTATCGGATACTCGCGAAGAGCTATGCGGCTTTGACGAAACGGCAAGTGGACAAACTGATTGAGACAAAACTCTGGACGGAGATATGCCATGGCGACCAAGCGTAAGTACAAGGACGATATGTCTGAGGCAATCCACTCGTCAGCCTCTGCACTCTTCAAGATTGGCGCGATGGATAAGGCGACGATGCGGCACTTTGACCAATCATGTCTGTCCGTTCCTACTCCGATTCAGCCGCAGCAGATCAAGAAGATTCGCCTGAAATATAAGGTCAGTCAGCCGGTTTTTGCCCGCTACCTCAATACCAGCGAATCGACCGTGGAGAAGTGGGAGTCAGGCGCGAAGCGGCCTAGTGGAATGGCTTTGAAGCTTCTGGAAATTGTGCAGAAGCATGGGTTGAAGATGCTGGCCTGAGATAGTTTTAGGCTATTTGCCTACGACTACTATGCAGCGGAAGTCGCCGCCTTTGAAGCGGTGTTCGGCGATTGCGTTCTTCTTTATCAGTCCGAAGCTAAGTCTCGGACGGATTGAAAGCGCCCCCAATTAGAAGAAGCAACGCCGAATCGCTTTTATCGGCCACCTCAGTTACAAGAAGTTTCTCCTGCTCCTTAACGGAGCCTACGATCTTTGCCCCGTTCCGCAATCGGAATCGCATAGATTGAGCGTGTTCGAATTCAACCTTCAGTGAGGGGTAATTCGTCCGAACAAGCTGCTTGATTCGATTTTGTTGATATTGCGAATTGTCTCTCTCTCTACGGGAGGTTCATTCACAGCATTTTCCTTCTTAGTCTCAGGATGACAAGATTTTGGGCGGGAGAAAATAAAACAAGAAAAACGGCTGGATGATCTTTGGGATCGTCCAGCCGTTTGGGTTTGTTGAGTTGCGGAGGTTACTCGAGGGTGGAGCCGCCGCGGGTTCCCTTGGGGCGTCGGTTTGCCTGGAGGATTTTCTTGCGCATGCGGAGGGACTTGGGGGTGACCTCTACGAGTTCGTCGTCTGCGATGAACTCGATGGACTGCTCGAGGGTGAGTTGTTTGTAGGGGACGAGGCGGACTGCATCGTCGGAGCCGGAGGCGCGCATGTTGGTGAGTTTTTTCTCGCGGACGCAGTTGACGTCGAGGTCGTTGTCGCGGGAGTGCTCGCCGATGATCATGCCTTCGTAGACTTCAGCACCGTCGCCGATGAAGAGGATGCCGCGGTCCTGAATGCCGTCGAGCGCGTACATGGTAGTGACACCCTGGCGGTCAGAGATGAGGGCTCCGGTGGGGCGCTGCGGGATTTCGCCGGAGTAGGGGATGTATTCGCCGGCGATGGAGTTCATGACGATGGTTCCGCGGGTCTCGGTGAGCATTTCGTTGCGGAGCCCGATGAGGCCGCGCGACGGGACCTTGAATTCCATGCGGACGCGGCCGGAGCCGTGATTCGCCATCTTGACCATCTCGCCTTTTCTGGGTCCGAGGCGCTCGATGACAGTTCCGACGAAGTTCTCCGGGATGTCGATGGTGAGGATTTCAGAGGGTTCCATGAGTTCGCCGTCGATGCGCTTGGTGACGATCTGAGGGCGTGAGGCCATGAGTTCGAAGCCTTCGCGGCGCATCATTTCGATGAGGACGGAGAGCTGGAGCTCACCACGGCCGAGGACCTTGAAGTTGTCCGGGGTGCCGGTGTCTTCGAGGCGGATCGAGACGTTGGTGAGGAGTTCCTTCTCGAGGCGCTCCTTGATGTTGCGCGAGGTGACGAACTTGCCTTCGCGACCGGCGAAGGGACCGTTGTTGACCGAGAAGACGATGGCGATGGTGGGCTCGTCGATCTTGATGGGGGGGAGCGGCTTGGGGTTCTCGAGGGCGCAGAAGCTCTCGCCGATGGTGATGCCGGGGATTCCGGCGACGGCGACGATGTCTCCGACAGCGGTCTCGGTGGTGTCTTCGCGCTTCAGGCCATTGAAGGTGAAGAGCTTGGTGACCTTAACCGGGACGAGGGTTCCGTCGAGCTTGGAGAGATTAACTTCCTGACCGATCTTGAGCGTGCCGTTGAAGACGCGGGCGATGGCGAGACGGCCGAGGTAGTCGGAGTAGTCGAGGTTGGTGACGAGCACCTGCAGATCGCCATCGGCGGTTCCGGTGGCGGCTGGGATGGTCTTGAAGATGAGCTCGAAGAGGGGCTGCAGGTCGGTGCCGGGGACGTTGAGGTCCATGGTGGCGGTGCCAGCTTTGCCGTTGGTATAGATGACGGGGAAGTCGAGGATGGACTCGTCTGCGTCGAGGTCGATGAAGAGGTCATAGACTTCGTTCAGGACTTCCTGGCAGCGGGCGTCGGGACGGTCGATCTTGTTGATGACGATGATGGGGGTGAGCTTGGCTTCGAGGGCCTTGGAGAGAACGTAGCGGGTCTGGGGCAGAGGACCTTCGGAAGCGTCTACGAGGAGGACTACTCCGTCGACCATCTTGAGGGCGCGCTCGACTTCGCCGCCGAAGTCGGCGTGGCCTGGGGTATCGACGATGTTGATCTTGGAGTCGTGATACTGGATGGCGGTGTTTTTGGCGAGGATGGTGATTCCGCGCTCTTTTTCAAGATCGTTGGAGTCCATGACGCGCTCTGCGACGGCTTCGTTGGAGCGGAAGGTGCCGGACTGGCGGAGCATGGCGTCGACGAGGGTAGTTTTACCGTGGTCGACGTGGGCGATGATGGCGATATTGCGGATGGCTTGGGCGGTCGTCTGGATACTCACTTCGGGGGTACGTCCTGTTCTGATTTAGGCTTGGGCGCTTGGGGTAGGCCTGGAGGTGAAAATGCGCGTCACCTTTAGTCTACCGCAGCCAGCTTCGTCGGGGACACAGGAAGAGGATTTGAGTCAAATGTAGTGAGGTTTAGCTGCAGTTTTATCCAGTCTTTGGGCTTTTGGGCGTACCAGGCGGGTTCGGTACGGACGGAATAGAAGTCAACGAAGCTTTGGCGGACATCTGGCGTCATTGGCATCGCTTGAGACTTTTGGTCGTGTAGATTCTTGTCGAGAAGAAATGCGTAGGCGAGATCGGCGAGCCTGTACTCCCCGAAACGGGTGGGCTTGCCGGTGTCGAGGTCAATTTCCTGTAATTCGGGCAGGTTCTTCATAGAACTGTCCGCTTTGTTGGGCGAAGGAGTCTTTATTTGGCCCAGCAGTGTGTTGTAGTGGTCGACGGTTCCATTGACGCTCTTGATGTAGAGATCCTGGTCGGCGGCGTTGGGGACCATGATACTGAAGGACTTGAGCGGGCCTACCTTGGGAAGGACGCGGATGAGGAAGGCCAGCAGGCGGGAGCCTAAACCGGGGTTGGCGTATTGCTTGCCGTACTGTTTTTCAAACTCGGTGCGTTTGAGGCGGTAGACGAACTTATCGCGCTGGAAGCCGGGGTTTTCCTTCTGGATCTGGTCCTTGTAGCTGACGAAGGCGACGGTGGTCATTCTGGGGATGAGGTTGCTGACGGCTCGACGATAGGAGCCGATGGCGAGGTCTTCGTGGGTCATGATGGAGTCGACGGGGATGCCATAGGTTTCAAGAAAGGCCCGGTTGAGGAGGTCTTTGGAGACCTGGAAACCGATGAAATCACGGTAGTTCTGCTGAGAGTAGCGGCCGTGTGCGACCTCTACGATGTCGAAGCCGAACTCGGTGCGGAGGTGGGCGAGTGGATTTTCTGAGTAGGTGACAGCTCTGCCGAAGCGTCTGCGGAGCTTGGGATACTCGTCGGCGGTGACCTGGTTAATGGAGGGATGGCCGTAGACGTCCCCGCAGTAATGGGCGAGGGCGCCGAGACCGAAGGCATACTCGTTGAGATCGGTGGAGTCGCGGATGAGGGTTGCGACGAAGTCGCCAGTGCGAGCGTAGTGGAGGATGTCAGAGAACTGATGGCTGCCAAAGGGGTAGTAGCCGATGTCCTGGATGATTGAGCCTCCGTAGGCGTAGGCATGGGCGTTGCGGAGGTCGTCGTCGGTGAGGTTGGGAAAGCGGGCGCGGAGCAGAGGCACGATGTACGGGAGCCAAGCCATGTCGACGACCTCCTCGTGGGTAAGGACGGAGTAGGCGCTGGCGGGCCGAGGAGCGAGGAGGAGGAGAACCAAGAGGAGGGCAAAAGCTGTGCGAATCCGTTGCAGAGGGGCTTTCATTGAGGGGTCGTGCCTATTTTCTTTCTTCTTAAAGACGGCGGGGACGATGAGGATGTCGAACACCATTATTTAGATGGACGGCAAATTGGGCCGCGGAGATGTAAGGGCGAGAGGATTTAAGTGAGCGTCAAATCGCGGATCTATCGGCTGGCAGCGCCTTGGATGCTGGCAATTGAGCTATTTTCAGCAAGATGGCCTCAATTGGGGAGTAGGTGCGGTTTCTAGTTGGCGGGTTGAGGAAGTGCCCTTATACTCAGACCACCCTATGCAGACAGCCCAGACGAAACAGTTCGAGCACAATGCGCTAAAGAACTATCTGCTGGACCATGCCTATGATGAGATGTTTTCTGGTCCGGGCGAGCGGCATCCACACTATGAACCTTTGCTGGAGCACTTCGCTTCCCTTCCGGCGAACGAGTTGCAGCGCCGGAAGCAGGCTGCGGACCTGAGTTTTCTGAATCAGGGCATCACTTTTACGGTGTATGGCCGCGAAGAGGGCACGGAGAAGATCTTTCCTTATGATTTGCTGCCGCGCATCATCACCAGCGCGGAGTGGGCGACGGTGGAGCGGGGACTGGCGCAGCGGATTACGGCGCTGAACCTCTTTCTAAAAGACATCTATAACGAGGGACGGATCCTGAATGATGGGATTGTGCCGCGTGAAGTGGTGTATAGCTGCAAGCAGTTCCGGCGGCAGATGATTGGGTTACAAGTGCCGCGGAATGTTTACATCGCAGTGTGCGGGACGGATTTAATCCGGCTCGAGAACGGCGAGTTTGTCGTGCTGGAAGACAACCTGCGAGTGCCGAGCGGCGTGAGCTACATGCTGACGAACCGGCGGGTAATGAAACGGATCTTTCCTCAGTTGTTCAGCATGTATAATGTTCGTCCGATTGAGCAGTACACGCAACTACTGCTGGGGACGCTGCGATCGCTGGCGCCAGAGGGGCGGCCTGAGCCGAATATCGTGCTGCTGTCGCCGGGGGTGTTCAACTCGGCCTACTTCGAGCATGCGTACCTGGCGCGGCAGATGGGAATCGAACTGGTAGAAGGACGCGACCTGGTGACGCACGACAACGTCGTCTACATGCGGACGACGAGTGGGTTGCGGCGTGTGGATGTGATCTACCGGCGCGTGGATGACGACTTTATCGATCCGCTGGCGTTCCGCGGGGACTCGATTCTGGGAGTGGCTGGGCTGTTCAATGCGTATCGCGCGGGCAATGTGACGCTGGCGAACGCGTTTGGAACGGGCGTGGCTGACGACAAGGCGCTGTATGCGTATGTGCCAGACATCATCAAGTACTACATGAGTGAAGAGCCAGTGCTGAAGAACGTGGAAACGTATCTGATGTCTCGACCGAAGGAGCGGCAATATGCGCTCCAGAATCTGGACAAGCTGGTGGTGAAGGCGGTGGGGGAGAGCGGCGGCTACGGGATGCTGATTGGGCCGCAGTCCACGAAGGCACAGCAGGACGAGTTTGCGGCGAAGATCGAGGCTGATCCGCGGAACTATATTGCGCAGCCGACGATCTCGTTTTCGCGAGCACCGTGTTTGATTGGGGATGAGTTGGAGCCGCGTCATGTAGACCTGCGGCCGTATGTTCTGTACGGCGACAAGGTGACGATTGTGCCGGGCGGATTGACGCGTGTGGCGCTGAAGCGCGGATCGCTGGTGGTGAATTCGTCACAGGGTGGCGGAAGTAAAGATACCTGGGTTTTGAGCTAGCTGGATCTTGTAGGGGGGATGATACCGATGCTGAGCCGCGTTGCGGATAGTTTGTATTGGATGAGCCGGTATCTAGAGCGCGCGGAACATGCGACGCGACTGTTGGATGTGAACCTGAACCTGATGCTGGATGAGAGTGCTGCGAGCGCTGACCGGCGTTGGCTGCGCGTGCTGCAGGCGTTGGGGAATCCAAAGGATGTGAAGTGGACGGGCGACCCCTATGCGCTGACGCGGGCGCTGGCGTTCGATACAGAGAATAAGGCTTCGATTGTGTCGTGCATCATTTCAGCGCGGGAGAATTCGCGGCACGTGCGTGAGCAGATATCGACGGAGCAGTGGCACCAACTGAACGGCTTGTATCTGCAGATCACACGACCGGAGTTGCAGAGCGATCTGCTGGTGAACACGGCGATGGGGAGTGTGGATCAACCGATCGAGTTTCTGCAGCAGGTGATGGAGGCGGTCCACCAGTTCCAAGGGGTGAGCGACTCGACGATGAGTCATGGCGAGGGCTGGCAGTTCATCCAGGTAGGACGGTACATTGAACGCGCAGCGGCGACGGCCAAGTTGCTGGAGGCGTATCACGAAGAGCTTTGGGGCAGCACGGATGGTTCTCTCGATGGGAACGAGTATCTGGACTGGATGGGACTGCTGCGTTCTGCGACGGCGTTCGAGGCTTACTGCAAGGTTTATACGGCTGACCTGACGCCAGACCGGATTCTGGAGTTTCTGCTGCTGGATGTGGAGTTTCCACACTCACTGCGTTTTTCGATCGATAGCCTGCAGCATGCTCTGAGTGCGATCCAAGGGGAGAGCAGCCGGGGGTTTGCGGAACCGCTGCGACGGCTGGCGGGACGACTGCAGGCTTCGTTGAGCTATAGCAGCGTGGACGAGATTATGAGTCAGGACGTGATCGCGTATCTGCGCGGGATTCAGGTGCAGTGCCAAGCAATCCACGAGACGATTTATGAGCTGTATGTGGATTATTCGATCCAGGTTGCGCTGGCTGGGTAGCGGGCGTCAATTTTTCTACCGTTGTAGATAAGAGGCTGAGATGTACTACTCGATTCGCCACTTGACGAAGTTTTTGTACAGCAACGCTGTGAGCGAGAGCATGCTGGAGACGCGGATGCATCCGCGGAGCGATCAGAATCAGCGCTGCCTGACTTTTCACTTGTCGGTAAGCCCGCGGTGCAGGGTGTTCAGCTATCGGGACCACCTGGCAAACCATGTGCATCACTTTGATATTCCGGGTCAACATGGGCAGTTGGTGATTGTTGCGGAGTCTCTGGTAGAAGTGAAGCCTTCGGCTGAGATTCCTGCGTTTCTGACGCCAGAGGCATGGGGTGATCTGGACGATATAGTGGAGCAGGGCGACTACTGGGAGATGCTGTTTCCCAGCGAGTTTACCGAACCAACGCCGGCGCTGGAGGATTTGGCGAAGAAGTTTGATGTGCGGCGGCGGGATGATCCGCTGATGGCGCTGAACCGATTGAATCGGCAGATATATGAGTATTTTGACTACGTTCCGAAGTCGACGAAGGTGGATTCTCCGATCGATGTTGCGCTGGGGTCTCGGAAAGGTGTGTGCCAGGACTTTGCACACATCATGACTGCGCTGGTGCGGTGGAAGCTGCAGATTCCGTGCCGTTACGTGAGCGGATATCTATTCCATGGGGAAAGCGATACGGACCGGTCGGCGCACTCTGCGACGCATGCGTGGGTTGAAGCGCTGATTCCGGGGCTGGGATGGGTGGGATTCGATCCGACGAACTGGCTGGTGGCTGGAGACCGGCATATTCGGACAGCGATTGGACGGGATTATGCGGATGTTCCGCCAACGCATGGAATCTTTCGCGGACGGGCCGCGAGCGAACTGACGGTTGCTGTTCGAGTGACGCCGAGTGTGGGGACACCCCAGCTCGATCAGGAGCTACCGGTGCCGGAAGACTGGTCGATATTGGTGGAGAAGGCTACTCAGTTGCCGGAGCAGGCCCCTGTGCCGACGCGGCAGCAGCAGATGGCGCAGCAGCAGCAGGCGATTTTTTTGCCAAAGATTTAGAGGGTGTCAGTGCGGACAGACGGCGATCAACTACGGATCGCGGGGATAGACACGGATCAGGAACAGGCAACGGCAAAGGCTGGTGCGGGGAGAGGTGTCGATTCCCACCCATCGCGGTGATGCTGCGATGGATGGGGCACCCGAGGGATTGTGAGGGGTTGGAGAAGAATCGGCAACTGCGAATACGATTTTGGGATTTCGGTGGGGAACTCAGAGATTGAGTTTCTTGAAGATGCTCTCTGGGATGTGGCGGATGACGCACATGATGGGTTGCCAGATGAAGGGGACGTAGAGAATGTCGCGGCGCTTATCGATGGCGGCGACGATGGATTTGGCGACCTGATCGACGTCGGCGAATTTATCGCTTTTGGGCATGCCTGAGGTCATGGCTGTTTTGACTGGGCCGGGCTTGATGGTGAGGACGGTGACGCCCTCGCGGTCGACGCGGTTGCGGAGGCCCTGGAGGAAGGCTGAGAGGCCAGCTTTGGAGGAGCCGTAGAGGTAGTTGGATTTGCGGCCACGGTCTCCGGCGACGGAGGAGATGACGGCGAGAGTGCCGGCATGGCGCTGGACGCAGAAATTGGCGAGCCAGGTGAGGAGTGAGACGGGCGCCATGAAGTTGGTGTAGATGATCTGTGCGGCGGTGTTGAAGTCCTGCTCGGCCTGAGGCTGGTCGCCAAGGATGCCGTGGGCGAGGTAAGCGATGTCCATGCCGGTGAGGGAGTTGATGGCGTGGGCGAGGAGCGCTGGGTGCTGGTCGGTGTCGTCGAGATCGGCGACGGCGGTGTCGACGTAGCTGGCGCCGCGGACGCGAAGATCGGCGGCGACGGCGGCTAGCTTCTCCGCATTGCGGGCCACGAGGAAGAGGCTTGCGCCTTGAGCGGCCCAGATGCGGCAGGTGGCTTCAGCGATGCCGGAGGTGGCTCCGAGGACAAGGATCTTGCGTGGGGTCGTGCTGTCGGTCTGGCTCATAAATTTAGCTTGTCTCCGGTGACGCGCTCCCAGAAGCTGGAGGTGAGGAGTGGGTCCTTATAGCGGGCGAACTGCTGCCACTGGGGATAGAAGGTCTGGAACTGGGAGGCAGTCATGGCGGCGTCTTTGGCGGGATAGAGGCGGCCGCCGAACTCGCGGGTCATGTCGGCGAGGCGCTGAAAGAGTGGGAAGCTCTTGTCAGGCTTGATGGGAAAGTCGAGGGCAAGGGTGATGCCGGGCTTGGGAAAGCTCATAAGACCGGGGGAGGGGATGTCGCCGAAGACCTTGAGGACGGCGAGGAAGCTGGCGATGCCGGATTTTGCGACCTCGTGGAGGATGGCGATGGTGCCTTCGCGGGCGTGCTCCCAGGGGATGCTGTACTGGAACTGGAGGAGGCCGGATTTGCCGTACAAGCGGTTCCAGTGGAGGACTTTGTCGAGGGGATAGAAGAAGGGCTCGTAGTCCTGCAGGGCGACGACGCGTTTGTGAATCTGCTTATGAAAATAGAGGGTGTTGAAGAGGCTGACGGTGGCGTGGTTGAGCGCATAGCCGGGGGCCTCGAAGGGGAAGACGAGTTTGGGAGCGGGAGAGGGTTTGAGAATGTCGGGCCGGGAGGAGTGGTCGCCCTGCATGAAGATGCCACGGGCGAAGTTCTTGCCGGTGGAGGCGCAGTCGACCCAGCTGACGGTGTACTCGATGTTCTGGCTCTGGGTGGTGAGGTCGAGGAACTCGTCGATGCCGTGGAACTGGATGCCCTCGTACTCGATCTTGCGGGAGACGATGGGGCGGAGGCGGAGGGTGGCCCAGGGGATGAAGCCTGTGATGCCGAGGCCGCCGATGGTAGCGGCGAACCAGTCAGGGTTCTCGGTGGGGGAGCAGAGGCGACGGGTTCCGTCGGAGCGAACGAGTTCGAACTGGGCGATGTGGCAGCCGAAGGTTCCGGCGACGTGGTGGTTCTTGCCGTGGATGTCGTTGGCGATGGCTCCGCCGAGAGTGACGTACTTGGTGCCGGGGGTGACGGGGAGGAAGAAGCCGCGGGGGACGGCGAAGTCGAGGATCTGGGCGAGGGTGATGCCTGCTTCGGCAGTGAGAAGGCCAGTTTCGGGATCGAAGGCGAGCAGGCGGTTCATGCCGGTGGTAACGAGGAGGTTGCCGTCCTTGAGGAGGCAGGAGTCTCCGTAGCTGCGTCCCATTCCGACGGGGAGCGCACCGTTGTGCAGGCCGGCGATGGCTGGCTGATAGTCAGTCTGCCAATGGAGAGGGGTGATTTTTGCGTCGTAGGACGGGTAGCGGCCCCAGGATTCGAAGGGTGCCGGAGAGGGGGCGTTGGCGTCCTTCGGGTGATGTGGCTCAGGCATAGTCATAGGATACTTTGTCGCGGGGGCTTAGGCGCAGATGGAAGACAAAACAAACAGGCACGGCGAAAAGCCGTGCCTGCTGGGTGAAGCGATTGCGAGTTGACTAAGCTGCAGCCTGCTCGCGTGTGGCCTTCGCGGAGACGCGAGAGGTCTTGGCGAGGACGGTAAGGGTGGTGAATCCTGCGGCGTCGTTGACAGCGATGTCAGCGAGGACCTTGCGATCGAGACCGTTACCGGCGAGCTTGAGCCCGTTCATGAAGGTGGAATAGCTCATACCGTTGAGGCGGCAGGCAGCGTTGATACGGGCGATCCAGAGGGCGCGGTACTGACGCTTCTTCTGTTTGCGGCCGGTATAGGCGAACATGAGTCCGCGCTCGACGGCTTCCTGAGCGGCCTGGTAGAGCTTGGATTTTGTGAGGAAGTAACCACTCGCGCGCTTGAGGATCTTTTTGCGGCGATCATTGCGTTTAGTACTCCGTTTTACACGGGGCATCGTACTTCTCCTTTTGCGTACTGCGTTTAAGCGGCTGGAGGAAAGGTGTCCTCTTCACTCGCTATGCAACTTCAAGTCTCTGTGGATTCGCTAACGCAAATCCAGGGGTCGTGAACGCTTTGACTGACCCTTTGCTGTTGAGAGCGGCTCGACTTGAAAAACTTTCCTTCATTACCTGGGACTAAAGACTTTTTACGGTCTTGATCTAGGCGTAGGGGAGCATGCGGGAGACATTGTAGTGATCCGCATCTGAGATGAGAGCCGAACCGCCGAGCTTGCGCTTGGTTTTGGTGGCCTTCGAGGTCAGGATGTGGCGCATCTTGGAATGTCCGCGCTTGAATTTGCCGGTACCGGTCTTGGTGAAGCGCTTTGAGGCACCGCTGTGTGTCTTCAACTTTGGCATTGGTGTTCCTAACGGATGGTGTTTCTGACAACTAATCGAGTATATACGAGGCGGGTGGATTTACAGCGGCATGTTTGGGCTGGATGGGGCTTTCCCGCGGAGAGATGGGCGCTGGACCACGGAGGCGCGGGGCTAGGTTTGCGGCAAAGCATTGCAGGGAAATGAGTTATGGGATGGATGAGGTGGGCACCTATCCTCCGGTTTGCGGAGGATAGGTGCTGGGGAGGAGTTTGTTGGGTTATTTGTAAACGGGGGGATTGGTGGTACCGGAGGTACTGCCGCCGGTGGAGGAGCTGGAACTACCGGTGCAGCTGTGGCTGGTGGATTGGTCGCGGCTGGAATTCCTGTCGTGATTTTCACGCGAGTCGTGATGAGAGTCCTTCTCTCGTTCCTGCTCGCGATCGGTGTGGTGCTGGGCACCGGAGATGAGGCCTTTTCCGCTCTCACTGGCAAAGGCTGACGTGGATAGCAGCGAGGTGGAGAGGAGGGACACTATCAGTAGACGATTGAGCTTCATTGTTAACCCCTTTGGTTCAGCTGCCGAAGCATAACAAGACACAAGTGTTAGGGCAGTACAACTTTCGGGGCAGCGGGCGATGAAGCCTGGGGATGCTGCTGAAGGATGACTCGGTTGAAGGGCAGGTTGGGGCTATCGCGGGTTCGGTCGCAGGAGGCTGCACGGAGGGGGTGCCGGGGGTCATAAAACGGGGGTCTACGTGTTATACTTAAGGCACTGGTAGTGGTCTTCCAAGATGTTGAAAGCGCTGGAATGACAGGGCTTTTCGCGACTACCGGAGCGAATTCGGATCAGATCAAAATCAAGAACTTCAGCGACCGCTGAATGGAGTTACATGGCATCGACCGCAATCCCCACCGACACGAACCTTTTGAACCTTGAAGCAGACGCAGCAGCGACCTCCCCGAAGAAAGAGGGTGGAGGGTATTCGGCTGAGAACATTACGGTTTTGGAGGGTCTGGCGGCGGTGCGGCTGCGGCCAGCGATGTACATCGGGTCCACGGGCGAGCAGGGTTTGCATCATCTGGTGTACGAGGTGGTGGACAACTCGGTGGACGAGGCTCTGGGTGGTCATGCGACGCGGATCGATGTGACGATCCATGTGGACAACTCGATCACGGTAGTGGATGACGGGCGTGGTATTCCGGTTGACGACAAGGTGATCAACGGTGAGCGGATGCCTGCGGTGCAGGTAGTGCTGACCATGCTGCATGCGGGTGGTAAGTTTGACGCCTCGAACTACAAGGTTTCGGGCGGGCTGCACGGCGTAGGCGTGAGCTGCGTGAATGCACTGAGCGAAGAGTTTGATGTTGAGATCTGGCGGGACGGGTTTGCGTGGGAGCAGGACTACAGCAAGGGCGCTCCGATCAGCAAGCTGCGGAAGATGGGGCCGTCGAAGCGCAAGGGGACGAAGGTTCACTTTCTTCCGGACAAGAGCATCTTTACGGTTACCGAGTTCAACTACGACACGCTGGCGCAGCGGTTGCGAGAGCTGGCGTTCCTGAATAAGGGTTTAGAAATTCATCTGACCGATGAGCGCACGACCGACGCGAAGACCGGTGAGAGCAAGCACCAGGAGTTCAAATACGCGGGCGGTATTGCGGAGTTTATCAAGCACATCAACAAGGGCAAGGCAGTGCTGCACGAGAAGCCGATCTATATGGAGGCAGAGCGTGACAATGTGGCGATGGAGATTGCGCTGCAGTACAACGACGCCTACTCGGAGACGGTGTTCACGTTTGCGAACAACATCAATACGGTGGACGGCGGTACGCATCTCTCGGGCTTCAAGACTGCGCTGACGCGGACGATCAATGCGGCGGGACAGTCGCTGGGGTTGTTCAAGGATGTGAAGGAGAACCTGAGCGGCGATGACGTGCGCGAGGGTCTGGTGGTGGTAATCAGCGTGAAGCTGAGCCAGCCGCAGTTTGAAGGGCAGACGAAGGGCAAGCTGAACTCGGACATTGCGGGAACGGTGCAGGCGTTTGTGAATGAGCGGCTGGGCGGGTACCTGGAGCAGAATCCTTCGGTTGCGAAGAAGATTATTAACAAGGCGATCGATGCGGCTCGGGCGCGTGAGGCTGCACGTAAGGCTCGGGATCTGACTCGGCGCAAGGGTGCGCTGGATGGTGGCGGTTTGCCGGGTAAGCTGGCGGATTGCTCCGAGCGGCAGCCGGATCGTTGCGAGCTTTATCTGGTTGAGGGTGAGAGCGCCGGTGGAACTGCGAAGCAGGGACGTGATCGACGGTTCCAGGCGATTCTGCCGCTGAAGGGCAAGATCCTGAACGTGGAGAAGGCCCGCTACGACAAGATGCTGGGGCATGAAGAAATTCGCGCCATGATTACAGCGCTGGGCTGCGGGATTGGCAAGGACGATTTTGATGCGACCAAGCTGCGCTACGGCAAGCTGATTCTGATGACAGATGCCGACGTGGACGGATCGCACATCCGGACGCTGCTGCTGACGTTCTTCTTCCGGCATATGACGGAGCTGATCAAGCGCGGACATGTGTACATTGCGCAGCCACCGCTGTACCGCATCAAGAAGGGCAAGTTTGAGCAGTACATCAAGGACGATCGCGAGTATGTGTCGGTGATGGTGAAGCGCGCGTCGGACGGGATGGTAATTACGTACGGTGAGGGCGCGGAGAAGTTGGAAGGCGCTGAGCTGACGAAGTTCATGGGGCAGTTGAACGACTACCTCGGCTACTTCGATAAGGTACAGAAGCGGTTACGTAATGAAAAAGTGACGACCGACTTTATGGAGTTGTTTGCGCATGAAGGTGCTGCTCCGGCGAAGAAGGAAGACTTTCTGACGCCTGCGAAACTGAATGAGATGCAGTCGCGGCTGCAGGCGATTGTGAAGGAGTATCAGTTCCGCGCGGTCGGCGAACCGGTGCTGGATGAAGAGCATCAGACGTGGTCGGTGAACTTTACGGATTCGCAGGGTGCTGTCCGCAAGATTGACTGGGCTCTGGCGAATGCGGCGGAGAGCCGTCAGTTGCTGGGCAAGTATGCGCAGATTCAGGACAAGCTGAAGGGACCGTTCTTTATCGAGTATGCAGCGAAGACCTCGAAGCAGGAGGCCGCGGACGAGGCAGAGGAAGTTGCCTCAGAAGAGGGCGTGAGTGCAGAGGCTGCTGCTCCGGGAACTGTGGCTGAGGCCAAGCCGGGCAAGCGGGCGCGGGCTTCGCATGATCCAGTGGAGAAGAAGACAGCGCGCGAGGTGTTCGAGTATGTGATCGAACAGGGTCGCAAGGAGTACCAGGTACAGCGGTATAAGGGTCTGGGCGAGATGACGGCTCCGCAGCTTTGGGAGACGACGATGGACCCGGAACGTAGAACGCTGATGCAGGTGAAGCTCGAAGATATCGCGGCGTGTGAAGAGATCTTTACGACGCTGATGGGCGAGGATGTCGAGAGCCGCAGGAAGTTTATTGAAGAGAATGCGCTGGATGTGAAGAACCTGGACATCTAGGCAGTTTTCATTGAGAGCAGCCCAAGTAATCACTGATTACTTGGGCTGCATGCTTTTTGTCCATGCACAGATAAATCCTGTATCTGCGTCTGTCAATTTCGCCTCTGGATGTAGCAGGGTATAGGGAATGCCGGGCATTTCTTTGTCTGATACCTCAGAGCAAATTTCTTTCAATTTATCCTGCTGCTCCTTATCGGAGTAAGTTGTCCACTCAGAGAAGTTTAAGGCAGTCCGGCCGCGGCGTGCATCGTAAGCTAACAGCCAAGAGACTGGGGCAATATTGCTGTACCAGGGCCAGACGGTCAGGTTCGAATGGCAGTCATTGCAGGACCGCTTGAATGTGGCGGCCACTTCCGGATTGACGGTCAACACTGCATCGATGGTATGCGCTGCCGTAACTGGAGGGTTGACGCGTGATGGCCTTGCCAACTGGCTTATGGCCAAGACCGCTACACCACCGAGGATAATCCGTTTCCACCATGTCCGCATAGGGCCACCTTGCAGAGCTCGAATGACTATTGCGTGTTAGTGGCTGCCGGTCTGTTTTTTTTCCAGGTTGTGGAGTGCCGCAGCGAAGGCATCGCGATGCTTCATCTCATCCAGCCGGATTTCTTCAAAGCGTTGGGCCGCTTGATGGTCCCCTGCCTGCTCCGCCTGCTGTGAGAATTCGCGATACATGGTCTCGGCTTCGTAGGACTCTCCCTTGATGGCGTCCTTCAAATTAGCCGAGTCTGAACTCACCAATCCAGCCAGCTTTGCCTCTTCTGCAAAGTGCTCGAAGCGTTCTGTTTTTGCCGTTTTCTCCAGCATGTCGGCGAGTTCTTTGTCTCCACCTCGACGAGCGTGCTGTGCAAACAGCAGATACTTCGCATAGGCAAATGCTTCTCCGTGCATCGCAGTGGATAGATTCTCCATCGTCTTCTCGCTCATTCTTTTTTCGCTTTGGGCTGTAATATGTCCGATCGTGAAGAAGATGATTGCGAGCGCTACCGCAGTAAATATGATTTTGAGTTTCATGTTTTCTCCGAATAAGAATCGAAGTACGAATCGCACCTACTGCAGAGATACGTTAGTCGATTTATCTTCGGGAGAAAGTGATGGAAATCACTCCTATTTGAGCCTCCTTCAGGTTTTTACTGCCGGTCTGTCACACTTAGGTGCTTTTCAACCAACACGTAGGGTTAGCCCATGTGGCGGACGGTGAGTTGGGGGATGCGGACGTTGGGGGGTTGGAGGCAGGCGAAGACGATGGCGGTGGCGACTTCTGCGGGGTCCATCATGTGGGAGTTGCGGATGAATTCTTCGGTTCGGCCTCTGCCGAGACCGAACTCGGATTTGACGCCGCCGGGGCAGATGGCGCCGACCTTGATGTTGTGTTTGCGGAGTTCGGCATCGAGGGCCTGAGCGAAGCCGACCTGAGCGAATTTGGAGGCGGAGTAGACGGACTCTCCGGCGATGCCTTGCAGGCCGGCGACGGAGGAGATGAAGAGAATGGTGCCGGCGTGCTGAGCGATCATGTGCGGAGCGGCGTGGCGAGAGAAGAGGAAGCCGGAGCGCATGTTGGCGTTCATGAGGGTGTCGTAGTCTTCTGCGGAGGTGTCGATGAGGTTCTTGTAGCTGCCGATGCCGGCGTTGTTGATGAGGATATCGAGGTGGCCGAAGGTATTGAGGGCAAGGAGGGTCACCTGGTGAGCGGTGGACTCGAGGGCGGCGTCTCCGGCGTAGTAGACGGCTTTGCGTCCGAGGGATTCGATTTGGGTGCAGAGGTCGCGGAGGCGGTCCTCGCGGCGGGCGGTGACGACGAGGTCTGCGCCTTGCTGGGCGAGGGCGAGGGCGGTGGCGTGGCCGATGCCGGAGCTGGCTCCGGTGACGAGGGCTACTTTGTTGGTGAGGGTGATGGGGGTGATCGGCGGCGTCATGCGTGTTGGGCTCCCAGCGTGGATGCTAACATCCGGCTATGTTGACGAACGATGCGACGGTGCTGGTTGAGGCGCGGGGGCTGGTGAAGGAGTATGCCGGAGATGGACGGCGGTCGCGGGTGGTGGATGGGGTTTCGTTTGAGATTCGGCGAGGTGAGACGCTGGGGTTGGTGGGGGAGTCTGGCAGCGGCAAGAGCACGGTGGCGCGGATGCTGCTGCGGCTGATTGAGCCTACAGCGGGTGAGGTTCGGTACGACGGGGTGGATGTGCTGGGGGCGAGCGCGGGTGAGATGCGAGCTCTGCGGCGGCGGATGCAGGTGGTGTTTCAAGATCCGTATGCAGCGCTGAATCCGAGGATGCGGGTGAGGGAGATATTGGCGGAGCCGTTTGCGATCCACAAGGAGCGGCCGGAGGGTGGGCTGGCGGTGCGGTTGAATGAGATGCTGCGGACGGTGGGGCTGGATGAGAGCGCGCTGGAGCGGTATCCGCATGAGTTCAGCGGCGGACAGCGGCAGAGGATCAACATTGCGCGGGCTCTGGCGCTAAGGCCAGAGTTTGTGGTGCTGGATGAGCCGGTGAGCGCACTGGATGTCAGCGTGGGGGCGCAGGTGGTGAATCTGCTGCGGGATCTACAACGGGAGTATGGACTGACGTATCTATTTATCTCGCACTCGATGCCGTTGGTGCGGTATCTATGCGACCGGGTGGCGGTGATGCAGCGGGGGCGACTGGTGGAGTTGGGTGATGTGCTGCAGGTTTGTGAGGAGCCGCGGGAGGATTACACGCGAGCGTTGATTGCGGCTACTCCGGAGATGCCGGTTTAGACAGTCGCTACAATGAAAGAGAATGCTTACAGGCTTAATTTCGCACTGGCACTTTGTGTGGCTGGTGGCAGCGTCGTTTATTGCCGGTGTGATGAACGCGATGGCGGGGGGGGGATCCTTTATTTCATTCCCAGCGATGCTGTCGATCGGGGTGCCACCGATTCAGGCGAATGCTACGAATACAGTGGCGTTGTGGCCGGGTCAGGTGACGAGTGTGGCCGCTCTGCGGAAGGATTTGCGATGGGACCTGCTGCCGGTGGTGCTGACCGCTTCAGTTCTAGGTGGAGTGAGTGGGGCGGTGGTGCTGTTGCGGACGAAGCAGATTACGTTTCTGCACCTGGTGCCATGGCTGCTGTTGGTGGCTTCCCTGCTGTTCGGGATCAGCGGGCCGGTGTCGCGGTGGTTGAAGGCGCGGTCGGACTCGCCGCATGAGGAGAGGAAGCCGGCGCTGCTGCCACTGTTTTTGATACTGCTGCCGGTGTGTTTTTACATTGGGTACTTTGGGGCGGGTGCGGGCTTTCTGATTATGACGGCGCTGGCGTTGTTTGGCCTGGAGAAGATGCATGAGCTGAATGCGCTGAAGGTGACGGCAGCGTGCATCTCGAACCTTAGTGCAGTGGTGACGTTTGTGTTTAGCGGGGCGATTATCTGGCACTATTGCCTGATCTCGATGGTGTTTGCAGGCGCAGGTGGGTATGTGGGAGCGCAGTATGCCCGGCGGATGAATGCAAATGTGCTGCGAACGATAGTTGTTGTAACGGGTTGCGCGATGGCGGGTTACTTCTTCTGGAGAAATGGATGACAGCGTTGAGCGCGAGTGCTGTAGAGCAGCTGGGATTTTTTGCGGCGTTTTTGACGACAACAGCATTTGTGCCACAGCTGGTGCGGGTGGTGAGGCTGCGGTCGGCACGGGACATTTCGCTGGGAACATTTCTGATGTTTTCCGTGGGGGTGCTGTTGTGGTTTGTGTATGGGATTCTTAGCGGGTCGAAGCCTGTGATGGTGTCGAATGGACTGACATTGCTGCTGAGTGTGAGTATTTTGATATTAAAGCTGCGGTTTGACCACGTGAGTGTACGGGAAGAGAGGAATCAATGAGCCACGATGGAATCAAGATTGTGAGTGCGGAAGAGGCGAGGCGGGATGCCAGCCAGGAGCAGATGAAGCTGCCGGTGGAGGCGACGACTCCGCTGAAGATTCGGGTGATGAAGACAGAAGGGACTGGGGTGGAGATCGACTGGAAGGACGGGCATAAGAGCGCGTGGAACTTTGCGTGGCTGCGGAATGGATGCCCGTGCGCGACGTGTCATGAAGAGCGGGGGAAGAGCGGGCGAGTGCCGGGTGAGGCGAAGCCGAGGGCACAGGCGCTGCTGATGATGTATGAGGCTCCGCCTCGTCCGGTTGAAGTGACTCCGGTGGGCAAGTATGCGGTGAAGTTCAAGTGGAATGATGGACATGAAGCGGGGATTTATAGCTGGGAGTATCTGCGGAAGGTTTGCCAGTGTGCGGAGTGCAAGGCGAAGGCAGATCTCATGTAACGGAGAGTGACAGGTTGGGATGCGTGGGACCGATCTGACTATGTTGTCGTGCGCATGGGAAGTGCTGAGAGTTGGGTGATGGCGTCGTCCACGGTGGTGGCGACGAGAAGGATGGCGCGGTTCTTTGGCTTGAGCATGCCCTGGGTGACAGCGTGGTCGAGAAAGCACAAGAGCTGATCGTAGAAGCCGTTGATGTTGAGGATGAGGACGGGCTTGTCGTGCAGTCGGAGGGTCTGCCAGGCGAGGACTTCGAACATCTCTTCGAGGGTGCCGTAGCCACCGGGGAGGATGAGGAAGGCGTCTGACTTTTCGCCCATGAGGGCCTTGCGGGTGTGCATGGTATCGACGACGTGCAGCTCTGAGATGCCGTGGTGGGCGACCTCGAGATCGACGAGGACTTCCGGGATGACGCCAACGACGTGGCCACCTGCGGCGAGGCAGGATTCTGCTACTGCCTGCATGAGGCCGACTTTGGCTCCGCCATAGATGAGGCCGATGTTGCGGGCGGCGAGGGCGGTACCGAGTTCCTCTGCGGCGTGGCGATAGATGGGGAGCGTGCCGTCAGCACTGGCGCAGAAGACGGCGATGGTGCGAAGGACTGAGCTCTGAGAGTTCATGTCTCCAAGATACTGGTTTGGAGAAGGTTGGGCAGTGGATTTTGTGTGAAGGATGGAGTGGGCGGAGGGCAGGTTGACGCGCCCACCCACGCGGGTGATGGAAAGAAGTTCAATGAAAATTGTGATTTTTTTTGCGAACCAGTGATGAAAGATGATGAGTTGATTGGCAAGTCAAGCAGACAACGGGGATTGCACCGCGGAGATTAGGTGAGAGGGTGGCGCTCCATTTAAACTAGAAGCTCGGAGTGTGGGACGTTGAGTCGACTTTTAGAGAACATGAATCCGCAGCAGCAGGATGGGATCCGGACTGTGGATGGGCCGGTGTTATTGCTGGCGGGTGCCGGCAGCGGCAAGACACGGGTGATTACGCATCGCATCGCTTATTTGATCGAGGAGCGTGGGGTTCCGGCGGACCAGATTCTGGCTGTGACGTTTACGAACAAGGCCGCGAAGGAGATGTCCGAGCGGGTCGATAAGATTCTGGGGCATACGAGCCTGGCGAAGCCTACGCTGGCTACATTTCACAGCTTTTGTGTGCGGGTGCTTCGGCGAGATATCGAAGCAATGCGCTCGAATGGCGTGGGGTTGACGCGGACGTTTGCGATCTATGACGAGACTGATCAGCAGGCGGTGGTAAAGACTGCGCTGAAGCGGTTGGGGATTGATGACAAGAGCCTAAAGCCGCGGGTGGCACTGGGCCGGATCAGTTGGGCGAAGAACCACATGATCGATCCGCAGGAGTATTTTCTGGCGAGCACGAATCCGATGGAGGAGAAGATTGCGCATATCTTCGAGATCTATCGGAAGGAGTTGATGAAGGCGAATGCGCTGGACTTCGACGATCTGCTGCTGGAGACGGTTCGGCTGCTGAAGGGCTACAGCGATGTGCGGGAACGGTACAACCGCAAGTACCGGTACGTGATGATCGACGAGTACCAGGATACGAACCGGCCGCAGTATGAGTTGATGAAGCTGCTGGCGGGCGACCATAAGAACATCTGCGTGGTGGGTGATGAGGACCAGTCGATCTATAGCTGGCGCGGCGCGGACATCAAGAACATTCTGGACTTTGAGAAGGATTTTCCGGAGACGAAGACGATTCGGCTGGAGCAGAACTACCGGTCGACGCAGATTATTCTGGAGGGCGCGAGCGCGGTGGTGGCGCAGAACACGCAGCGCAAGGGCAAGAACCTGTTTACGACGCGCGAGGGTGGGAGCCTGATTGGATTTTATGAGGCTCCGGATGGCGAGAACGAGGCTCTGTTTATTGCGGACCGGATTCAGAAGTATCTGCGGACGGCGGGGCAACAGGAGGATTTGCCGCGGTGTGCGGTGCTGTACCGGACGAACTCGCAGTCGCGACTGGTGGAAGAGGCTCTGCGGCGGTATGGAATCCAGTACCACATGGTGGGAGGCTTCAGCTTTTACGACCGGGCTGAAGTGAAGGACATTCTGAGCTACATGAAGCTGGTGTCGAATCCTCATGATTCGATTGCGCTGGGGCGCTCAGTGAATTCCCCGCCGAGAGGGATTGGCAAGACGACGATGGAGACGCTGGAGCGGATGGCGTTGTCGTCTGGGATGAGTACGTGGGATGCGATTGGCAAGGCGATTGAGGACAGGCTACTGCCTGGGCGGGCACTGAGCGCGCTGGAGGGCTTTCGTCGGCTGATTCTGGATGCGCGGGCGATGCTGGGGCCGGGGTTTGCGGAGAAGCTGGCCACGGATGTTCAGAGTGGTGAGGGCGATGATTCGTTTGACCCTGGAGCTTTTGGTACTGATGCGGTTACAGATGAGGGTGATACGAGTTTCGAAGTAGAGGCTGAGACTGAAGCGGATACATCATTCGATACGAGCTTCAACTTCGGGTTTGATTTTGGGCCGACTGAGGAGATCTCGACGATTGCTCCGGAGAATGCAGTGGATTCCGATGCGGCGCATGGGATTGATATGGCGAGCTTCAATCCGTTTGCGCCGGTGGTGTTGAAGAAGTCCGCGGGGATGACGATGGAGAAGGCTGCCGAGATGCGGATGGCGGACGAGAAGCCAGCGTTTCGGAAGCCGGGAGATCCGGCTACATTGCCGGAGCTGATCAAGTTTTTGAATGACCGGAGCGGATACATCCGGTCGCTGGAAGAAGAGGCTACGCCGGAGGCGTTCTCGCGGATTGAGAACCTGAAGGAACTGGCGAATGCGGCACAGGACGCGCAGGAGCGGGGCGAGACGCTGCATGAGTTTCTGGATCATGCGGCGCTGATCTCGGACGCGGACAGCTACAGCGAAGAGGCTCGGGTGACGTTAATGACGTTGCATGCGGCGAAGGGGCTGGAGTTTCCGCTGGTGTTTCTGACAGGGATGGAGGAAGGTCTGTTTCCGCACTCGCGGACGTTTACTGATCCGACGGGTCTGGAGGAAGAGCGGCGGCTTTGCTATGTGGGGATGACGCGCGCGATGGATACGCTGGTACTGACGCGGGCGCGTTACCGGCGGCGTTATGGGAGCGATATGCCGGAGGCGAGCGTGGCTTCGCGGTTTCTGGAGGAGGTTCCGAGCCGGTTGGTGGAGGATTTGGGAAGTCCGCCAGCGCGGCCGCAGTTTTCGGGGTCTGATTTTGGTGGGCGCGGGGCTTATTCGACGCCTTATCCGAAGGGGGGGAGGGCGGGCGCCGAGGCTGGGGAGCGGCACTACAGCTATGAGGACGAGGACCAATCGGCCAGCTATGGCGCGGGTTCGGCAGCGAAGAGTGGAGCTGGGGGAAAGAGCGTCAGTGGGTCCGGATCGATTGATAACATTGCGAATTTCTTTGCGGCGCGAGGGCAAAAGGTGGGTGCGACGAGTTTTTCCAGGTCGAAGCCAGAGGTTGTGGAGCAGACGGGGAAGACGGGATTGAGGCAGGGGACGCGGGTTCGGCACCCGAAGTATGGGGAGGGAACCGTCTTTCGTCGCGAAGGCGATGGGGATGACGCGAAGATTACAGTACAATTTCTACAGCATGGCGTGAAGAAGCTCGTGGAGAAGTTTGCGCAGCTGGAACGCCTTTAGAGTCTTGAAATGACTCTGCCAAATTCACATCTCTGCACATCGACAGATAGAAAGACTGGCATTAGTACATGGCAAATACGAAGAGCATCACGGATACCGACGAGCGCAAGAAGGTAAAGCGGGCAGCACGCAAGGCAGCAGCCCCGAAGGCTCCGCGTACGGGCGCACGCGGCGAGAACAAAGCAAAGATCAAGAAGGCAGCACTTGGTAAGAGCAAGCGCTAGTTCGTGATTCCCCGCAGAGCCTGTAACGGTACTGCGGGGAGCATGATCAATTCCTGCTGAATTCAGTTGTGTAGATCCGGTCTGTGGGCGATAGTACGCAGTAGGACTTCCCCCGAGACAATTGATTTTCTGAGGAGCGCACACTGGGCCGGCAGATATTTGCAACAAAATCTATCGACAAACTGATTCACGAATCGGAGCGGCCGGAGCACGCGTTGAAGAAGACGCTGGGTCCGGTTTCTTTGACTGCGCTGGGGATTGGCGCGGTGATCGGGTCAGGCATCTTTACGGTGATTGGCGTGGCAATTGGGGGCAACCCTGGCACGCTGGCTTCGTGGGCTGACTCCCCGGTGGTGGATCTGATACTGGGCTTGTTCCATCACAGTGGTGGGGCGGTGGCCGGACGGCCGGGAGCAGGGCCGGCGCTGGCGATCTCGCTGGTGCTGGTGGCGATTGTGTGCGCGCTGACGGGGCTCTGCTATGCGGAGCTGGCGAGCATGATTCCGATTGCTGGATCGGCTTATACGTACACGTATGCGACGATGGGCGAGCTGGTGGCGTGGATCATCGGGTGGGATTTGATCCTGGAGTATGCGTTCAGCAACATGAGCGTGAGCGTGGGCTTCGCGGCGCACGTGGTAGACCTGATGGACTGGATGGGAGTGTATCTCTCGCCCAAGTGGCTGAGTCCGGCGTATCTGCCGCTGGGGCTGCAGGACCTGCAGGGGCATGACATCTACGGCGTGGGTTGGCATGCGGGATTCAATATTCCTGCGTTTCTGATTGTGCTGCTGCTGACGGTGGTGCTGGTGCGGGGGATACGGGAGTCGGCACGAACGAACAACATCATGGTGCTGGTGAAGATTGCTGCGATTCTGGTGTTTATCTTTTTCGGGATCAGCTTTATTCATCCGGGCAACTATGTGCCGTTCTCGCCGAATGGCTGGAGTGGAGTTCTGGCGGGCGGATCGATTATTTTCTTCACGTATATAGGGTTTGATTCGGTTTCGACAGCGAGCGAGGAGTGCAAGAATCCGCAGCGGGATGTGCCAATCGGAATATTGGCGACGCTAGTTGTCTGCACGATTCTGTATATCGGCGTGGCGCTGGTGCTGACAGGGATGGTGCCGTGGAATACGGTAGCGGGCGACGGGGCTCCGGTGGTAAATGCGCTGAAGCGGGTAAGCCTGACGGCGGGCGGCCATAGTTTGCATTGGGTTCGGCTGGCAGTGCTGCTGGGCGCGATTATTGGTATGGTGTCGTCGATCCTGGTGTTTCAGCTGGGGCAGGCGCGGGTGTGGTTTGCAATGAGCCGTGACCGGCTGCTGCCGACGGCGTTTAGCAGGGTTCATCCGAAGTTTCGGACTCCGGCGTTTGCGACGTGGGTGGCAGGAGTGCTGGTAGCGATTCCTGCGGGGCTGTTCGATGTGGGAACGTTTGCGGAGATGTCGAACATTGGGACGCTGTTTGCGTTTGTGCTGGTGTCGGTTGGGGTGATTGTGCTGCGGGTGAAGCAGCCGGAACGGGTGCGCGGATTCCGAGTTCCGTTTGGGCCGGTGATTCCTGTGTTGAGCGTTCTGTTCTGCGTGCTGCTGATGGCGGGGCTACCGGCAAAGACATGGATACGTTTTTTTGTTTGGCTGATCATAGGATTGTTTGTCTACGTGTTCTATAGCCGAAAGCGGAGCGAGTTCTACGCCGGTTAGGGACTAGCATCAGATAGCATCCCGCTGGCCGAGGTTCGGAGATCGAGGTTCGTTCCGGCGAGAAGCTTACAGGTGCAGTTTGATTGGACGTAAGGAGCTCTGGTCATATCGACGCGACCTGGTATGGGCGACGATTACACTATAGAGATGGCGCGAAGACCTTCAAGACGGGACTCTGAGATTGATGTGGTGGAGTGGCTGCGGGGGCTGCCGAAGGTGGAGCTGCACCTGCATCTGGAGGGTACGATTCTTCCGGGGACGCTGCTGGAGTTGAGCAGGCGGCACGATGCGGAGCCGCTGACGGCGGAGGCGGCGAAGGCGCTTTATGAGTATGAGAATTTTCTTGGATTCATGGACTCGTTCAAGGCCGTTTCATCGCGGCTGAAGGGGCCAGATGACTATGAGCTGATTACTTACAACATGGTGCGGGAGTTGGCGGCGCAAGGAGTAGTGCACGCCGAGGTGTATATCTCGTTCGGGATTATCTACTACTGGAAGAATGCAGAGGTGGAGCCTTATGTGGAGGCGATCGAGCGCGGGCGGGCGCGGGGCGAGAAGGATTTTGGCACGACGATTTATTGGCTGATCGATGCGGTGCGGCACTTTGGCGCGGAGGAAGGCGCGAAGGTGTTTCGCAAGGCGGCGGAGCTGCGGCAGAAGTATCCGAGCATTGTGGGGATTGGGATAGGCGGGGATGAAGCGCGGGGGAGTGCGGACCTGTTTCGAGAGTCTTATGCGGAGGCGAAGGAGGCCGGGCTGCGGCTGACGGCGCATGCGGGAGAGACGATTGGGCCAGAGAGTATCTGGGCTGCACTTAATATTGGGGCGGAGCGGCTGGGACATGCGCTATCGGCGCAACAAGATTCAGAGCTGCTGCAGGTGCTGGCGGAGAAGCAGGTTCCTCTGGAGCTGAATGTGACGAGCAATATCAGGACAGGATGCTGCGCGACTGTTGAAGATCATCCGGTGAAGCTTTATTTCGAGTCGGGGTTGATGGTGACGATCAACTCGGATGATCCGCCGATGTTTGGGAGCAATCTGCTGGAGGAGTACTGCCTGGTGCAGGAGAAGTTTGAGTTCTCGCTGGAGCAGATGCGAGAGCTGGCGGCGAATGCGGTTGAGGCGAGTTTTCTGGGGCCGGAGCGCAAGATTGCGCTGCTGCAGGCGGTGGAGCAGTACGGGTTCTAGCTCAGCTTTGAGCTGTGAGGGCTGGGCCTCTGTGGGCGAGCGCTCTAGCGGCCGTCGGGAGAGGGGACCATGACCGCGTTGGGATCGACCCTGGGGATGCCGAAGTGGCCGCTGAGATGGATCAGATCAAGGGGGCGCAGGTCACAGGCGATCTGGATAACATTCATGTCGCGGGGACCGCGTGCGAGAACGGTGACGCCGTCGATATCGGCTCCGGTGAAGTGGAGCCAGAGGTCAGTGACTACACCGGTTGGCTGAGCGGTATTGGCGACGGTCTGATTGGCGTTGACGAGGTGCTTCCAGCCAGCGGAGTGGTAGGTGTTGATGATGAAACTCATGCCCTCCGGGGCGTAGAAAGCCGGCTGGGGATAGTGGTAGCTATCGACCGCGATGGAAGAGACAGCGGCAGCGGCACGGTGTGCATCCATTCCATTGGATTCCAGGACGCTTTGGGCCATCTGGAGCATAGAGCGGTCGAAGACGAAGCCGGTATGGGTGGCGGGCTGGTCGGCGAGAGTATTGAGCGACTGATTTATGCCCGCAGGCTGTTGGGCCGAAAGCGGACCTGCGACGGCGAGCGTGCAGAGAGCAAAGGTGAGACCGATGATGGATGCGCGCAGGTTCATAGGATGAACTCCCTGCGTAGTTAGACACGAGTACTCAGGAGGAGTTACCCCGACTGGGCAAGATTTCCGAGGCCTGCGCTAACTGTAAGCATCTATTGATGCTCTTGCTGAGGCTATTGCGGCGGACGAGGGGCGAAGTAGCCCTTTTGAGCGCGGACCTTGAAACGGGGATCGAGAGCCTGGAGGTAGATGGTTCGGAAGGCACCATCCTGCTTCAAGCCGGCAGGCCGATATACGAGCAGATACTGGCTGCGGAGCTCTTCTTCGATGTTGTGGAAGCCAGTGGCTACGTCCTCGATCCTGACGGGGTAGAAGGCCTGTCCGCCGGTGGCTTCGGAGATCGCTCTGAGGACCTCGTCGCCCCTGTCCTTGCTGGGACTGACGTTGGTGCTGATGGAATAGACGATGGTCTGAGCGCGCTGACACATTTTGATGGCGTCAGACTCCTGCGAGCGGCTGTAGTTGTCATCACCGTCAGAGACGAGGATGAGAGCGCGACGGACTGAGCCGGTCTCACGCAAGGTGAGCATCTGGTCTTTGCAGGTTTTGTAGAGAGCGTCGAAGAGAGCGGTACCGCCGCCGGGGCGGAGTTTGCGGATGCCCTGGTTGAGCAGGTCTACGTTGTTGGTGAAGCCCTGGGAGACATCCGTCTGGATATCAAAGCCTTCGACGAAGGCCCGGTCGTTCAGGTGGAGCACCTGGAGGAGGAACTCGATCGCGGAGTCCTGCTCAAACTGGAAGCGCTGACGGATGGAGCTGGAGGTGTCGAGCATGATGCCGACGCGGAGCGGGAGATTGGTCTGCTGGCGGAAGTCAAGGACGGCGGTGGGTTGACGGCCATCGTCGAGGAGTCCGAAGTTCTCGCGCTTGAGGTCCTTGATGAAGCGGCCCTTCTTGTCGACTACCGTGAAGATCAGATTGACTTCATTGGCCTGAACTTTGATGGTGGTGATGGGCTCGTCCACGGCTGGGGCCTGCTGCTGGGCACTATCGGGCTGTGAGGCCGGCGCTGGGGCCGTCGTCGTCGGCTGTTGGGCCGACGAGGCCTGAGCGCGGAGAGGCGCGGTGCCAAGAAGTAAAGCCAGGAAGGCGGTGGACGCTACGAGAAGCCGGGGAGCGGGCTGATTACGGAAGAAAACGATCACGCGGTTGATTCTACCGAATTCAGAGGCTTGCCGTTGCGGAGAGCGTTGAGAAAGGACTCCAACTCGACAGGGAGGGGTGCGTCAAGATCCATAGGCTTAGCGGTTTGGGGGTGCGCGAAGGAAAGGTGGGCGGCGTGAAGAAAGTTGCGCTCCAGAGAGATCTCGGGCTCAAGTCCGGGGGGCGAGGTGTCATGGAGCAGGTGAATGTGGTGGGGCGCTCCGTAGAGATGGTCGCCGACGACGGGGTGGCCGAGGGACTGCATGTGGACACGGATCTGGTGGGTGCGGCCGGTTTCGATGCGGACTTCGACGAGAGTGAAGAGGCCGTAGGGCGAGACTATGCGCTCGAGAACCTTGATGTGGGAGACGGCAGAGCGCCCGTCGGCGCGACGAGTGGTCATGCGGATGCGGCGGAGCAGGTCGCGGGCGATGGGCAGGGTGACGGTGACGTTGTCTTTGGCGAGCTTGCCGTGGACGAGAGCGATATAAGTCTTGGCTACCTGTCTGCGGGAGAACATCTCGCCGAGCTTGCGGTGGGTGCTGTCGTCTTTGGCGACGAGAATGATGCCGCTGGTCTGCTTGTCGAGGCGGTGGACGATGCCGGGGCGCAGGTCGCCGCCGACCTCAGAGAGCGCGTTGAGATGGAAGAGGAGCGCGTTGACGAGGGTGCCCCGGTTGCGGGCGTCATCGGTAGAGCCGGAGCCGGCGTGGACCATCATGCCAGCGGGCTTATTGACGACGGCAAGGTACTTGTCCTCAAAGAGAATGTCGAGAGGGATGTCCTCGGGGACGGCGTGCAGTGGTTCGGGGCGTGGAGCGCCTTCGATCTCGATGGGCTCGCCGCCGACGAGTTTCTGCTTGGGCTTGGCGAGATTGCCGTTGACGCGGACCTGTCCGGCTTCGATGAGCATCTGGACACGGGCGCGACTGATGTCGGGGATGGCCTGGGCGAGATATTGGTCGAGGCGGAGTCCGGCGGCGGCAGGGTCTGCGATGATGTGGCGGATGCCGTCGGTGACGTCGGCATCGTCTTCAAGTTCGAGGACAGGGATGACGGGTGGGGTTGTCTCCTCGACGCCGCGACTAGCGACGTACTCGGGGCGGACGGTGCGGCGGCGATGGCCCTTGGGGAGCATGTTCTTAGAGGGCATGGGTGACCGGCTTTCGGGGTTCGAGCTTGCTGGAATGCTGGAGGTAGATGAGGCCGGCGGTGATGATCATGCCGAGAGCGACCCACTGGATGGGATCGAGGATGTTGGGTAACAGGAAGTCGTCGGTGCTGGGCTGGCGGAAGAAGGTGATGAGGAATTGGGCAATGCCCGAGATGGCGAGGGCGAGAGCGGTGGTGTGACCGCGTTGCGGGTGGCGGCTGAGATATCGCACAAGCCCAAGAGTGATGAGGGCTGCGGCAGCAGCGGCGTAGAGGGCTACGGGGTGGAGGCGGGTCAGGCCGGACGGTGAGGCGATGCTCCAGCGAGCGGAGGTGATGAGGCCCGGGTCGCTGCCTTCGGCGAGGTGGCCGAGAGCGAGGAATGCCCAGACGAGAGTCGCGCAGGGGGCCCAGGCGTCGAGCGTGAGTAGTAGCGGCAGGCTGCGGAGGCGAAGATAGACGACGCTGGCGAGGATAGTGAGCAAGACTCCTGTAGCGGTGAGGCTGGGCAGCGCGAGGACCAGGAACGGGTAGGTGAGGAAGCTGTGCAGATTGGTGATGACGAGCAGGAGGCGAGAGAGGACGAAGGCAGAGAGGATGGTAAACAGGCCTGCATTCCAGAGACGGTCGGGGCTGAGGCCGACGGCGGCGGCAGTGCGGAGGCTGAGGGTGAGCGCAGCCATGAGGCCAATGGCGGCGAGGACGCCGAAGGTGGGAAGGATGAGGCGGCCGAAGTGGAGGATGTAGGGATGCACGGAGGGATTGGAGTTGAAGGGACTGCGCCTAGTTAGCTAAGCAAGAAAACCGACCCACGGGGCCGTGTGCGAAGCGCTGGTGAACCCGTCTAAGACGGCGGGACCCTGCCGTGGCTCTTTAGGCGTTCCTGACTGGAGGACTGCACACCGAGCCATGTATACGAGCCAGGTCCCTGTTCAATGAATGTTGGTTCAACCAGCGTGGATCGCGGCACCTGCTTAGCAGGCCGGTCTCTTAAGTTGGATGCTACTTGCGGACGGGGTTGTTTGCAAGCGCGGGACAGGGTGGCTAATTACCTGTAGATGTGGTAGTCGGGGCTGCGTAATGCTGGCGATGGACTTGCGAGTGCTTAGCCGGCTTTGCGGTCTTCGAGGACTTCGTCGAGCATTCCGGCGAGAGAGCCAGCGCGGGAGCGCATGGTGGTTTGTGACTGGGAGACGCTGCCGGCGAGAGCGTCGTAACGCTGGCGGAGGGTTGCGAGCTCGTCGGCGATGTTTAGCGCGGCGAGGACGGCGACGCGCAAGGAGTCGACGGTGCCCCCCTGGGCGGAGACGGCGCGCATCTTGGCGTCAACGGATTGGGCGAGCTGATCGATGTAGGCGGGGTCAGTTCCGCGGAGGTGGTAGACCTGATCGTAGATGTCTACGCTGATCGATTCAGGTGTGGCGGGCTGGGCTGCATTCATTTCTGGCGACTCTCGGGTTTCGTCCATCTTTACTCCTTTTGGGAGGATTTAGAGGAGTTCGTCCATCTGCTGGAGCATTTTTTCGACGCGCTGACGGACGGCGTCGCGTTCCTGATTGAGGGAGCTGAGTTGGGTATTGGCTGCGGCGGACTGGACGGCGAGTTGCTCTCGTAGAGAGGCTACTTCGGCTTCGGCGGTGGCGCGGGCTTCACGTTCGCGCTTGACGATTTCTACGGCACGAAGGACTTTTTGCTCAAGCGCCTGGAACTCGTCGACGCTGATGGTGGATGTACTCATGAATGAAAGTATAGACGCGGACGGCGTGGATTTTCGGGGTGAAATGCGATGTGGCATCTATTTGGATGCGCGATTGTGCAATTCGGCGTGTGGTAACGCGCTGGACCGAAGCTGGAAAAATGTGTGGCTGCCCCTGGTGAGAAGCAGCCACTATTTTTGAGTACGGGAATGCTGAATTAATTGAGCTACATTGTGAACTCTCCGGCGCGGATGGTGCCGCCGAGGTTGGTGAGGGTTGTGATGATGTTGGACCACCAGGTGGTGAGCTCCTCTTCGCGGAGAGTGCGGTCGTTGGACTGGAAGACGCACTTGAGGAGGAGGGCGTAGTGGGATGGGGGGACGGACTTGCCCTTGGGGTCGCGGAAGATTTCAGTGGGGGTGAGGCGCTGGAGTTCTGGGATGTTGAGTGTGTGGATGGCGGTGGCGATAGTGTGCCACTGCATGGAGTCCGGGAAGGTGAAGGAGAAGTCTCGCTCGACGGCTTGGAAGCGGGAGAGGTCGCGTGCGGTGACTTTCTTGAGTGGCAAGGCGTAGAGCTTCGCGAGGTCGAGTTGGGCGAGGTAGATGGGCTGGCGGAGCTTGCGGGCTTCGCGCTGGGTGTGGACTAGTTCGCCGAAGTGAGCGATGGGGGTTCCGTCGAGGAGAGCGGTAGCGCTGCGGCCGGGTTGGAGCCAGACGGGGGCTTCGGTGGTGAAGGTGAGGGGTGCGGGTGCGAAGAGCGAGAGGAGGGATTCGATGGCTCCCTTGAGCTCGAAGATTGGGGCATCGTGCGCGGTGTGGAGTGGTGTGGCGGGGACTGCACCGGTGAGGCCGAGGGAGAGCTGGGCGGACTCGCTGACCTGGTCGGTGGTGCCGGTGAAGATCTGGCCCTGCTCGAAGAGGCGGACATCTTTGACGTCGCGGTTGAGATTGTGGGCGAGCATGGTGACCATGCCGGGGACGAGCGAGGGACGGAGGAGGGAGGCTTCGTCGGAGAGGGGGTTTTCCATGGGGATGGTTCCCTGCCCTGCTGTGGCGAAGAGGTCGGAGTCCTGCTGGCTGGCGAAGGTGCTGGAGATGGATTCGGAGAAGCCGAGGGCGAGGAGGCGGGTGCGGACGGCGGCTTCCGCTGCGGCGGTGGGGTGGGCGATGACGATGCCGGGGGTGGGGAGGGTGTTGGCGAAGCGGTTGTAGCCGTAGACGCGAGCGACCTCTTCGATGAGGTCGATCTCGCGCTCGAGGTCGAGTCGCCAGGAGGGAAGCTGGACGGCGAAGAGGTCGTTTACGAGGGAGATGTGTCCAGCATGGTCAGAGAAATAGCCGGGGGGAAATACAGGGCCGTCTGCAATCATCTCGTGTTCAAGCTGAACGGCTAGCCGAGTGGGGATGAGGGTGCAGCCTAGTGCGGTCAGGTATTGGTAGATCAGCTCGGGGGTCAGGGCTGATTGGGTGGGAGTGTCTTCGAGGGTGGTGCCGAGGTGGCGCTGGACCTGGGTGACTGAGAGGTTGATGGAAGGGCGGGAGGCGGTTTTTGCAGCGGTCGCGGGGATGGCGATGTCGATGAGGTCGCCTTCGGCGTGGCCTCCGCTGGCGAGGATGAGTTGGGAGACGAGGTGGTTGGCGATGGGGGCGGCGTTGAAGTCGGCTCCTCGCTCAAAGCGGTGGGAGGCGTCGGTGTGGAGGAGGTGGCGGCGGGAGCTACGACGGATGCTGGCGGGGTCGAACCAGGCGGCTTCGACGAGGATGTTTTTTGTTTCGGGAGTGATCATGGAGTCGTAGCCGCCCATGACTCCGGCGAGGGCGAGGGCTTTGACTTCGTCGGCTACGACGAGATCGTCTGGTTCGAGGGTTCGTTCGGTGCCGTCGAGGAGTTTGAGTTTTTCGCCTTGATGGGCGAGGCGGACGACGATGCCGCCCTGGAGCTTGTCGAGATCGAAGGCGTGGGTGGGATGGCCCATGCCGAGGAGGACGAAGTTACTGGCGTCTACGGCGTTGGAGATCTGCTTCTGGCCGAGGAGGCTGAAGTAGTCGCTGATGAGTCCGGCGCTGGGGGCGATGGTGACGTTGCGGAGGACTCGGGCGGTGAAGCGGCCGCAGAGGTGCGGGGCGTCGATGCGGACGGGGAAGGCCGGTGCGGGGGTGCTTGCGGGCAGCTCTGTGTGCAAGGGCAGGAGCGGGAGGTTGTAGATGGTGGCGGCTTCGCGGGCGATGCCGTAGTGGTTCATGGCGTCGACGCGGTTGGTGGTGATGTCCATCTCGAAGAGGTGGCCATTGGACTGGTCGTCGGCGGCAGGGCCGAGGTCGTGTACGCCTTCTACGGCGATGCCGCGGAGGGTGAGGTCGTCGGCTAGCTGGTGGTCGTCAGCGGGGATGTTGGGGACGTAGGTGCGGAGCCAGTTTGTGAGGATCTTCATGGTTTTTCGTTCTTCCAGTTTGGTCCGGGCATGATGCGCTTCATGAACTCGTCGAAGAGCGGGACGGTGAAGGCAGTGTCTCCGTAGTTAGGACTCCAGAGCATGCCCTTTAGGATCAGGCTCTGACGTAGCGGGGCGAGGGTGTTGACACTGCGACCGAGAAAAGTGGCGATATCGCCAGATCGGTGCGGGCCGGGGCCAAGTTCTGCCATGGCACGAAGGTAGTTCTTTTCGGTTGGCTTAAGGCGGTCGAAACGGACCCGGAAGAAGCTTTCGTCGAGAGTGGCGACGGCCTGGGTGGATGCCTGTTGCACGTCGGTGAGAGTGATAGGACTTTGCTGGGCAATATCCCAGGAGTGCTTGCCCCACTCCTGGAGGAAGTACGGATAGCCGTGGGTTTGATCCAGGATGCCAGCAACCGCGTCGGGAGTGAAGTCGACGCCTTCCTGGTGGGCGGGGGTGAGGATGGCCAACTGCGCTTCGGCGGGCAGGAGCGCTCCGATGACCGGGAACTCAAAGAGGCGTTCTGCGTAGGACTTTGCGTTTCCGGCAAGGCCACGCAGTTGAGGCAGACCGGCACCAACCATCGTGACGGGCAGGGCGGACTGGGCGCAGCGGTGCAGGGCGCTGATGAGAGCCGCAAACTGGTCCTCCTCGATGTATTGAATCTCATCGAGGAAGAGGACTACAGCAGTCTTCGCTGCTTGCGCGGCTCGTCCTACTTGTTCGAGCAGGGTGGCGAGGTCGCCTTCCAAGTCGCCGTTGTCGGCGAGACCCGGCTCCGGTTCGACGTCAATTCCGACTTCTATGTCGTGATATTTGAGCTTGAAGACTTTGGCGAAGCCTGCCAGGGCACGGAGACCCCTGGTGGCAAGGTCTTTTGCCTGCTCAACGCGGCTCAATCGGAGCAGGGCGAGCCGAAGCTGAGGGGCAAGGAGAGCGGGGAGAGAGCGATTTTCCGGGGTCTCTGCCCGAAGCGTATAGATGCCATCCGCCTCGGCGTCGGCGCGCATGCGATCCAGAAGAACTGTTTTTCCGACCCCGCGGAGACCGACCATCAGAACACTTTTGGCGGGTCTGCCTATGCGGATGCGTGCGATGGCAACGCGAACCTGTTCACGGACTTTATCGCGGCCGGCCAGCTCTGGCGGTTGCGTTCCCGCACCCGGGGCGTAGGGGTTGCGAATGGAGTCCATGAGATAGTTATAGCTAAATTATGGAGTTTAGTAAATAAAAGTAAACCTTATAAAGTTTGAATAACCGTCTTCGTGGGAGAGGGAGGGGTTTCGAGGAAGGGGATGTGTTTAGAAGTTTAGCGGGTGATTCTGGGACTTTCAGGACATGTACCAGCCGCCGTTGACGTTGATTGTTTGTCCGGTGATGTAGCCGTTGGTGGCGAGCAGGACGGCGACGTCGGCTACCTCTTCCACTGTGCCGAAGCGCTGGACGGGGATGAGGCTGGGGGTGACGTTCGGGTTGCTGCGGATCATGTCGGTTTCGATGAGGGCGGGGGCAATGGCGTTGGCGGTGACTCCGTCGGTGGCGAGGAGCTTGGCGTAGCTGTGTACGAGGCCGAGGAGGCCGGCTTTGCTGGCGGCGTAGTGGGGACCGATGACGCCACCGGTCTGGGCAGCGATGGAGGAGAACATGATGAGGCGTCCCCAGCGGCGGCGGCGCATGCCGGGGACGACCGCCTGCGATACGAGGAAGGCTGAGGTGAGATTGGCGTTGAGGACGGAGTGCCACTCGTGCTCGCCGATGGTTTCGAGGGGATGGATGGGATTGATGCCGGCGTTGTTGACGAGGATGTCTATGGGGCCGAGCTGGGACTCGGTGGTGGAGACGAGGCGGGCGACGTCGTGGGGGTTGGCGACGTCTGCCTGAATGGCGACGGCTTCCCTGCCCATTTCTTTTATTTGCCGGACGACTTCGTCGGCTTTCTGGGCGGAGGTGCGGTAGTTTACGGCGATGGAGCAGCCGTGTTTTGCGAGGGCGAGGGCGACAGCCTGGCCGATGCCGCGAGAACTTCCGGTGACGAGAGCTACGCGGCCGTGGAGGGAGGGTTGTTCATCGGGCATTGGGGTTTGTGTCTCCAATGATTTTGGTGCGGCGACTGCGATGAGGCTGGAGTCAGGCGAATTGTTCGAGGAAGCGCATGTCTCCGGAGTAGAAGTGGCCTATGTCGGAGATGCCGTGCTGGATCATGGCGATGCGCTCGACGCCCATGCCGAAGGCGAAGCCGGTGATCTTTTCGGGGTTGTAGGCGGGTGATTTGCCCTGGGCTGCGCGCTGTTCGTCTATGGCGGCGAAGACGGCGGGGTCTACCATGCCGCAGCCGAGGAGTTCGATCCAGCCAGAGTGTTTGCACTTGCGGCAACCTTTGCCGTTGCAGAAGATGCAGGAGATCTGGACGTCGGCTGAGGGCTCGGTGAAGGGGAAGAAGCTGGGGAAGAAGCGGGTTTTGACGGCCGAGCCGAAGAGGGCCTTCATGGCGTGGTCGAGGGTGCCTTTGAGGTCGGAGAAGGTGATGTTGGTGTCGACGCAGAGGCCTTCGACCTGATGGAAGATGGGGGAGTGGGTGGCGTCAGCGGCGTCGTTGCGATGGACCTTGCCGGGGATGACGATGCGGACTGGTGGGGGCTGGTCGATCATGGTGCGGATCTGGACGGGGCTGGTGTGGGTGCGCATGAGCAGGCGGTCGCGCGAGGGGCGGGACTGCTGGCTGGCGATGACGAGGGTGTCCTGGGTGTCGCGGGCGGGGTGATTGGGGGGGAAGTTGAGGGCTTCGAAGTTGTAGAAGTCGGACTCGACCTGAGGGCCGAGGTTGGTGGAGTAGCCGAGGTGATGGAAGACGGCGACGATCTCCTGCATGGTCTTGAGGAGGGGGTGGGGGATGCCGGGGGCGCGGGTGGTGCCGGGGAGGGTGATGTCGATGCTTGCGCCTGCTTGCGCGGCGCGGGTGGTGGTTGCAGGGGCTTCGAGTGCGGCTTCGATCTGTTGCTTGAGCTGGTTGAAGCGGATGCCAAGGGGCTTGCGGGCTTCGGGTGGAGCGGATTTGAGCCATGCTTCGCTAAGGACTTTTAGTCGTCCCTGCTTACGCCCAAGCCAATGCAGCTTGAAAGCTTCCTGCGAATAATTTTCAGAAGAGGAAATGACCTCTTTCTTAAGGGTTTCAAAGAGTTTGTCTAGAGTTGGCTCGTCGTAACCGAACTCGTCAAGAACAATATCGTCGCTCATGTTTTATTTAGGCTGAAATTGGCATGCGGGCTACGCGGGTTGTGGGTTCGGGGATGGTTTCGCCGTCGGCGAGTAGACCTTCGATGTGAAAGATGATGCCCTCGCGGAGGAGTTGTTCGGTGGCTTCGTAGGTTGGACCAGCGACACCGAGGCCGGGTAGGTCAGGGACGTAAGCACTCCAGCCGGTGGTGGTCTTCTCGAAGATGACGGCATACTCTTTCATGGCTTTATCCCTGCTTGCTTGAAGATGCTTTTGCGGGTGCCTTCATCCATTTCATCGGACGGGTGTCCGGCGATGGTTACTCTGCCGGGCTTCGAAGGATGTTTAAACTGTCGATGGCTTCCGCGTTGAGCGACCTGATACCAACCGTCTTCGTGGATGAGGCGCAGGATATCTCGCGTCTTCAATATTTTATTCCTTTTCAGTGTATCGCAGGGATTAGAGGGAGATTAGGACGATGATGACGACGAGGAGGCCGAGAAGGAGGGAGCGGCGGTCGGTGATGGCGTAGACGACGGGATCCTCGTCGAGCTGGCCGCGGGAGGCGAGGAGCCAGAGACGGCTGAGCCAGAGGAGGAGGACGGGCACGAGGAGCCAGAGGCGCTTGGTGTGGCTGTAGAGTTGGGCGGCGTCGAGGTTGGAGATGTAGAGGGTGAGGACGACGACGCTGGCGTAGGCGCTGGCGGTTCCGAAGCTGCGGAGTTGCTCGATGTCTGCGACGTGGTATCCGCGACCGCTGATGGAGGCACCACCACGCTCGCGGAGGCTTTCGAGCTCAGAGAATCGTTTGACGAAGGCGAGGGAGAGGAAGAAGAAGATGCTGAAGCCGCCGAGCCAAGTGGAGACGGCTACTCCGGTAGCGGTGGCACCGGCGAGGATGCGGATGGTGTAGAGGCCGGAGAGAACGATGACGTCCACGAGGACGGTGCGTTTGAGGCGTAGGGAGTAGGCGAGGGTGGTGAAGAGGTAGATGCCGAGCCACTGGACGAATTTATACGGGTTGATGAGGGCAAGGCTGGGTGAGATGGTGGCGACAACGCGCGGCAGCAGGAGGGCGAGGACGAGCGAGGCGGCAAGGAATAAGAGGACTACGGCGACTCCGGTGAGGGCGGAGAGGTCTCCTGAGGCGAAGGGGCGGCGGCGCTTGTGGGGGTGCTGCCGGTCTGCTTCGAGGTCGAGCAGGTCGTTGACGATGTAGGTTGCAGAGGCGCAGAGGCCGAAGCTAAGGAAGGCGACGGCGGTGGCGGCCAAGAGCGCCGGGGCCCATGCATGAGCGAGAAGGAGAGGCAGGAAGATAAGGGTGTTCTTGGCCCACTGGTGGATGCGGAGGGCTTTGAGCCAGGCGCGGAGAGGAGTGGCCTGCTCCTTGAAAGTGCGGACGGGGGTGATGCGGGCAGAGCGGAGAGCGGCGCGGAGGCCAGCAGTGGGGTTGGCGACCATGGGCTGCTGGCAGTTCTGGAGCAGGGGAAGATCGGGCAGAGCGTTGCCGATGTAGGCGAAGTTGTCTCCGAACTGCTGGCGGAAGGCGGCTAACTTGTTGTGTCCGGCGAGGTTGAGTGCTCCGTCGGAGGCGAGGATGCCGGTGAAGAGTCCGAGGTGATTGGAGACGCGCTGGGCGGTATCGGCATCGGCGGCGGTGGCGAGATAGATGGGCCGTCCGATGGCGTGCTGCTGCTGAAGATACTGAAGGAGTTCGCGGTTATAGGGGAGGTGGGTGACGTCCAGCGTGACTGCAGAGGCGATGTGCTGCTTGAGTGCGGCTTTGCCCTGCAGGAGCCAGCCGGGAAGACGGAGCAGGTCGGCTGGACGCTGACGGGCGAGGACCAGAGTGGAGTCGTATAGGGTGTCGGATTTGACCAGCGTGCCGTCAAGGTCGACGCAGAGCGGGAGGCGCGTGTCGTTCTGTGGCGAGGCAACCGAAGTTGGCAAAAGCAGAATCCTTCCTAGACGGCAATCTTACATTTAGATGAATCTGATCGAGTTTCCTGGCTCGCGAGACGATTAGCCGAAACCTTAGTGGGGCGAGTAACGTCATTATCATTTATTGTGGGGTAATTGGCGTAAATGTCAGACGCCCCCAATATCTACATCCAAGAGCTTACAGAAACGGTGAAAGCACCCATGTCGTCCGTACAGTTGACCGAGCACGAGCCCAAACCAGCAGTGCCAGCATCAGAGCAACAGAAGGCATTGCCAACGCCCGAGGAGCCCAAGGGGTCTTCGGCGCGGAAGTGGATAGTGATGCTGGTGGTTCTGCTAGCAGTTGGTGGGGCGGTGTGGAAGATCCGCGCCAATCAGGCTGAACAAGACGCACTGAGCGCGAAGATGTCTGCATCGGCGGACCGTGCGATTCCTGTGATGGTGCAACCGGTACTGCAGAGGACGATGCCGATCTACCTGACTGCGCTGGGCACGGTGACGGCTTACAACACAGTGACCATCAAGCCACGCGTGGATGGACAGTTGCTGCAGGTGAATGTGCGTGAAGGCCAGGCAGTGAGAAAGGGTCAGCTGCTGTTGCAGATTGATCCCCGGCCTTATGAGGCTGCGGTGGCACAGGCCGAAGGAACGTTGGCAAAAGATCAGGCAACCGCCGCAAATGCAGCGGCGCAAGCGACACGGTATACGGCACTCTATCAGGCTGGCGTGGTGTCGAAAGAGAGCCAGCAGTCGCAGATTTCAGGTGCGGGTCAGGCACAGGGATCGATTGCGGCCGACGAGGCTGCGATTCAGGCGGCGAAGGTCAACCTGGCGTACACGCGGATCACATCACCGATCGATGGCATGGTGGGTTTGCGGCAGGTGGATCCGGGCAATATTGTGCATGCATCGGATGCGACGGGGCTGCTGGTGATCACGCAACTACAGCCGATTACGGTGATATTTACTTTGCCTGAAGACCAGTTGCCGCAGGTGCTGGGTCTGACACGGAACGGGAAGAAGCTAGCGGTCGAGGCGTATGACCGGTCGCAGACGACGCACCTGGCAAGTGGGAGCCTGCTGACGGTCGACAACCAGATCGATACGACTACAGGAACGGTGAAGGTGAAAGCGGTCTTCGACAATAAAGATGGGGCGTTGTTTCCTAACCAGTTTGTGAATATACGGCTGATTCTGCAGGACCGTCTGAATGCGATTGTGATTCCGGCGGCAGCGCTGCAGACAGGGTCGCAGGGGAGCTTCGTGTATGTGGTGAGTCCGGGACAGGCACCAGCAGACCAGAGGGCAAACGGAGCGGGCCGCGCGAGCGCGCCGGCGAAGACGGAAGGCCCCGGTAAGCAGAATGGACCTGCGTACTTTGTGGAGGCACGCCAGGTGAAGGTGGACCTGACGGAAGGTTCTCAGGTGATTCTGCTGGACGGAGTGAAGGTGGGAGAACAGATTGTGGTGGATGGGCAGGAGAAGCTGCGCGACGGGTCGAAGGTGATTCCGCGCACGGTAAATGCGGCGCCGGCAAATTCGACGCCAGGCAGCGGCCCGAGAGCGGGCCGCGGGGCGAGGGATCAAACCGGGAATCCGGCGGCCCACACAGGTAAGCGACAGAACGGAACGCAGGAGACACGTCCATGAGCCCGTCAAGGCCATTTATTCTTCGGCCGGTGGCCACCTCGCTTTTGATGGTGGCCATTTTGCTTGCCGGGTTTGTCGCGTATGAGCAGTTGCCGGTATCGGCGCTGCCGCAAGTGGACTATCCAACGATTCAGGTGATGACGTTTTATCCGGGTGCGAGCCCTGAGGTGATGGCGTCGTCAGTGGCGTCGCCGCTGGAGCGTCAGTTTGGGCAGATACCGGGATTGAGCCAGATGACGTCGACGAGTTCTGGCGGCGGCAGCGTGATTACGCTGCAGTTCTCTCTGGAAGACAGCATTGATATCGCGCAGCAGGATGTGCAGGCCGCGATCAATGCGGCGACGAGCTATTTGCCAAAGGACCTGCCGAATCCACCGGTGTACAGCAAGGTAAATCCGGCGGATGCTCCGATTATGACGCTGGCGCTGACGAGCGAGACACTGGAACTCTCGAAGGTAGAGGATCTGGCAGACACGCTGATGGCGCAGAAGATCTCTCAGCTATCGGGCGTGGGCCTGGTATCGATTGCGGGGGGACAGAAGCCTGCGGTGCGCATCCAGGCAAACCCGACTGCGCTGGCAAACTATGGGCTGAGCCTGGAGGATCTGCGGTCTTCGCTGGGGACGGCGAACGTGGACCAGGCCAAGGGAAGCCTGAGCGGCAGGACGCAGGCCTACACGATTGGCGCGAACGATCAGTTGCTGTCGAGCGCGGACTACAACAAAGTGATTATCGCTTACCGGAATGGAGCGCCGGTGCGGTTGTCCGATGTGGCGAATGCGGTCGACAGCTCAGAGAATCTGTATCAAGCCGCGTGGATGGGAACGGCTGCCAAGCCGGCGACAATGGGCAAGGATGGCAAGGAGATTCCGGCGCGGGATGTGATGTTGAAGCCGGCAGTGATTGTGAACATCCAGCGGCAACCGGGCGCGAACATCATTGGTGTGGTGGACGAGGTAAACGCTCTGCTGCCGCAACTGCGTACTTCCCTGCCGGCGAGTGTGAGGCTGGAGGTTCTGACCGACCGGACGAATACGATTCGGGCATCGGTGAAGGATGTGCAGTTCTCACTGATTCTTACGATTGCGCTGGTCGTCATGGTGATCTTCCTGTTCCTGCGGTCGATTGCTGCGACGATCATTCCGTCGGTGGCGGTGCCACTTTCGATTGTGGGCACGTTTGGGATTATGTACCTGCTGGGGTACAGCCTGAACAATCTGAGCCTGATGGCGCTGACGATTTCGACTGGATTTGTGGTGGATGACGCGATCGTGATGATCGAGAACATCTCTCGCTACCTGGAAGAGGGCGACTCGCCGCTGGAAGCTGCGCTGAAGGGCTCGGAGCAGATCGGCTTCACGATTGTGTCGTTGACGGTTTCGCTGATTGCGGTGCTGATACCGCTGCTGTTCATGGGCGATATTGTCGGACGGCTGTTCCGTGAGTTTGCTGTAACTCTTGCGGTTACAATTCTGGTTTCTGCTTTTGTATCGCTGACACTGACGCCGATGATGGCGGCGAAGCTGCTAAAACACAAGCCAGAGAATGAGCAGAATGTTTTCTACAAGAAGAGCGAAGAGTTCTTCAAGTATGTGATCGCTAAATATGCTGGCGGCGTGCGATTTGTATTGCGGCATCAGACCATGACGCTACTGGTGACGCTGGGGACATTTGTGTTGACGATATTTCTTTACGTCATCGTTCCGAAGGGCTTCTTTCCTGTGCAGGATACGGGCGTGCTGCTGGGCATTACTGAGGCGCCGGAGACGATCAGCTTTTCTGCAATGGGAGATCGGCAGCAGGAGTTAGCAAAGATCATTCTGGAGGATCCTGATGTTGAGAGCGTCTCGTCGTTCATCGGAATCGACGGAACGAATATGACGCTGAACAGCGGCCGCATCCAGATCAATCTGAAGGACCGCGAGACGCGCACGACGACGGCGTCCGAGGTGATTCAGCGACTGGGGCCAAAGGTTGCGCAGATCAATGGGATTCAATGCTTTCTGCAGCCGTTACAGGACTTGACGGTGGAAGATCGTGTGAGCCGGACGCAGTACCAGTACTCGGTCGAGGATGCGAGCCAGGAAGAACTGGCGATATGGGCTGACAAGCTGATTGCGAAGCTGAAGCAGATACCGATTTTGACGGACGTGGCAAGCGATCAACAATTGAACGGGTTGAATGCGAACCTGGTGATCGATCGGGATACGGCTGCACGTCTTGGGGTTACTCCGCAGAATATTGATGACACGCTAAACGATGCGTTTGGGCAACGCCAGGTTTCGACGATCTTCACGCAACGGAACCAGTACCACGTCGTGCTGGAAGTGGCACCACGGTTCCAGCGCAACCCTGGATCACTCGACAATATTTACGTGAAGAGCTCCAACGGGATGCAGGTACCGCTCTCGACCTTCACGCACTTCGAGCTACAGCAGACACCGTTAGCGTTGAATCATCAAGGGCAGTTTCCGGTGACGACGATTTCTTTTAACCTTGCACCGGGCAAGTCGATCGGCGATGCGGTTGCGGCTGTGAACAAGGCGAAGCAAGAGTTGAACATGCCGGTGAGCGTGAACGCGCAGTTCCAGGGATCGGCGGCATCGTTTGAAGCGTCGCTGTCGAACGAGCCGTTGCTGATTCTTGCTGCGCTGATCGTGGTTTATATCGTGCTGGGAGTGTTGTACGAGAGCTATATCCATCCGATCACGATTTTGTCGACGCTGCCTTCGGCGGGTGTGGGTGCGATTCTGGCGTTGATCCTGTTCCACGTGGATCTGAGTGTGATTGCGCTGATCGGCATCATTCTGTTGATCGGAATCGTGAAGAAGAACGCGATCATGATGATCGACTTCGCGCTGGAGGCAGAGCGCGATCATGGGATGGAGCCGGAGGAAGCGATCTACCAGGCGTGCCTGCTGCGGTTTCGGCCGATCATGATGACGACGATGGCAGCGTTGCTGGGCGGCGTTCCGCTGGCTCTGGGGACGGGTACAGGCAGCGAGTTGCGCCGGCCACTGGGCATCACAATTGTGGGCGGCTTGATTGTTTCGCAGATACTGACGCTGTACACGACGCCTGTGGTGTATCTGTTCTTCGACCGGATTGGACGCAGGTTCTTCCATACGGCCGAGTCCGAGGCGGAGTATCGCGAGCATGAACTTTCAGTGAGTGCAGACTAATGGCCATCGACGTCAAAGGCGTACATTTTTCAGCACCGTTCATCAAGCGGCCGGTCGCTACATTTCTGCTGTCTGTGGCTGTGATCATGTCTGGCGTCGTGGCTTATTTTCTTCTGCCTGTAGCAAGTTTGCCGCAGGTGGAGTATCCGGTGATCGCTGTGGGCGCGGGTCTGCCTGGAGCCGACCCGGAGACGATGGCATCTGCTGTGGCCACTCCGCTGGAGCGGCAGTTCAGCAAGATTGCCGGGATCAACCAGATGACGTCGTCGTCGTCGACGGGCAGCGCCTCGATTACGATGCAGTTCGACCTGAGCCGGGATGTGAATGGAGCGGCTCGCGATGTGCAGGCTGCGATCAATGCGGCGCGGAGCCAGCTGCCAGCGAATTTACCGTCCAATCCTACATACCGGAAGATCAATCCTTCGGATGCTCCGATCATGATTCTGGCGCTGACCTCGGACACGATGAGCGTTCCGCAGTTGTATGACGCGGCGGATAGTGTGCTGGCGCAGAAGATCGCCCAGGTGCCGGGCGTAGGACAGGTATTTGCAGGTGGAAGCGCGAAGCCGGCGGTGCGGGTTGAGGCGAATCCGACGCAACTGGCGGCATATGGAATTGGCCTGGAAGCGCTGCGGGCTGTGATTGGCCAGGCGAATGTGAATCAGCCGAAGGGCTACCTGATGGATGAGCGGCAGCGCTGGAGTATCAGCGCTACGGATCAGCTCTCTGGAGCGGCGGCGTACGCTCCGCTGATTATTGCAACCGATAAAGGACCAGTGAGTGCGGCAACGGGCAGTACGGGAGTTCCGGCGGCAGTGGCGAGCGGCATCTCCAGCACTACGCCTAGTACCCAGACGGCGCGAAAGACTGCGGCGCAGGGCTCGCCCAGCGCGGCCCATGGGGTCGTGCGGATTCAGGATGTGGCTAATGTAGTGGATTCCGTCGAAGACATTCATACGGGTGGAATGTTCAACGGAAAGCCTGCAATTCTAATGATCATCTTCAAGTCGCCGGGCGCGAATGTGATCAGCACGGTGGATAACGTGAAGGCGATGCTGCCCACGTTGCGGGCATCGGTCTCCCCCGCGATCAAGATTGGTATTGCGTTGGATCGGACGACGACGATTCGAGCGTCCGTGCGGGACGTGACGAGGACGCTGATCATCTCGATTGTGCTGGTGATCATGGTGGTGTTCGTGTTTCTGCGGGAGGTTCGATCGACTCTTATTCCCAGCGTTTCGGTACCTTTGAGTCTGCTGGGCACGTTCGGCATTATGTACCTGCTGGGGTACACGCTGGACAATCTGAGCCTGATGGCTCTGACGATCTCGACGGGCTTCGTGGTGGACGATGCGATTGTAGTGATTGAAAACATCAGCCGGCATCTTGAAGCTGGGATGACTCCATTCGAAGCCGCGATGGTGGGGTCGAAGGAGATCGGGTTTACTGTACTGTCGATGAGCACGTCGCTGATTGCGGTGTTCATTCCAATTTTGTTGATGGGTGGGATTGTGGGCCGGCTGTTCCGCGAGTTTGCGGTCACGTTGTCGGCAGCGATTCTGATGTCGCTGGTGGTTTCGCTTACGACGACTCCGATGTTGAGTGCGAAGTTTCTTGAGGCACATAACAAGCGGAAGCATGGGCGGATGTACCACTGGGGCGAGAAAGCGCTGGCGTGGTTGACAGCAGAGTATGAGCGCGGGCTTCGCTGGGTGCTGCGGAAGCAAGGGCTGGTTTTGACGATCACCATCCTGACGTTCGTGCTGAATATCTACCTCTACATCCTGGTTCCCAAGGGCTTCTTTCCTCAGCAGGACACTGGGCGCATGGGCGGACAGATTCGCGGGCAACAGGACGTGTCCTTCAATGCGCTGAAGCAGAAGATGCAGGTGCTTTCGGCGATGGTGCAGGAAGACCCGGGCGTACAGAATGTGATGGCTTTCGTCGGTGGTGGCGGTCCTGGTGGTGGGGGCGGCAACTCGGGGAACATGTTCATCTTCCTGAAGCCGGATGCAGAGCGCCAGAAGACGGGCGATTCGGCCGAGGTGATCCTGAACCGTCTGCGGCCGAAGACGGGTAGAATACCGGGGGTTCAGCTGTATCTACAGTCCCAGCAGGAGTTGAATATTGGCGGGCGGCAGTCGGCGACGCAGTATCAATACTCTTTGACTGCGGACAATCTGGATGACTTGAATACGTGGTCACCGCGTCTGATGGCGGCGATGCAGAGGCTGCCCGACCTGAAGGATATTGCGACGGACCAGCAGGACAAGGGTCTGCGAGCACAGTTGGTGATTGATCGCGATACGGCAAGCCGGCTGGGAGTGTCACCGCTGTCAATCGACGCGACGTTATCGGATGCGTTTGGACAGAAGCAGGTTTCGACGACGTACCGGCCATTGAACCAGTACCACGTGGTGATGGAAGTTGCGCCGGAGTACCAGCAGGACCCAGACGCTCTGAAGAATATTTACGTGAAGAGCACGACGGGAGCGGAGGTTCCGCTGTCGGCGGTAACTCGTTTCGAGGCACAACGGATTCCGCTATCGGTGAATCACCAGGGGCAGTCCCCGGCGGCGACGCTGAGCTTCAACCTGACTCCGGGTTCTTCTCTGAGCGATGCGACGGCTGCGATCGAACAAGCGCGCGTCGAGATTGGGATGCCTTCGACGATTCGCGGTGGGTTCCAAGGAACGGCACAGGCGTTTCAGGCCTCGCTTAGCAGCGAACCGAAGCTGATCCTGCTGGCGCTGGTGGCTGTATATATCGTGCTGGGCATCCTGTACGAGAGCTTTATCCATCCGCTGACGATTCTTTCGACACTTCCTTCGGCTGGAGTCGGCGCGATTGTGGCGCTGCTGTTGTTCAAAGTCGACCTGAGCGTGATTGCGATGATCGGAATCATTCTGCTGATCGGGATTGTGAAGAAGAACGCCATCATGATGATCGACTTTGCGCTGGTGGCGGAGCGTGAACATGGGAAGACGCCAGAAGAGGCGATCTACGAGGCTTGCCTGCTACGGTTTCGTCCGATCATGATGACGACGATGGCAGCGCTGCTGGGTGGGCTGCCGCTGGCGTTAGGCAGAGGAACCGGCAGCGAGTTGCGCCGTCCGCTGGGCATCACGATTGTGGGCGGCCTGGTTGTTTCGCAAGCGCTGACGCTGTTTACGACGCCGGTGGTTTACCTGTTCTTCGACCGGCTGCGTCAGCGATTCGCTGGCTTGAAACAGAAGCCGACGGTGAAGGCACTTCCTCAGATGGTGGCTGGGGACTAGCTTCTGCAGCGAGAGACGCTGTGAGGGCTGGGCGGTGGCTGCCAGATGGAGCGGTGCAGATATGGTCGCAGGCGTTGGAGCGCCTGCGACCTATCCAGACTGTGAAGATCCGGTTGCGAGTGGTGGGACTATGCCAGAGCGGGGACGAGAGCCACGGCCTTGGCTGGTGTAGTGGCTGGCTCATCGGTTGAGCGGCGGTGTTCCAGCGGAGACCTGGATGAAGAGTCCACTGGGATGGGGTGGGGGAAGTAGGAGTTGGAGAAGTACTGATCCAGCATGCGGTGAGTATTGAAGAAGCTGCCATTGATTGCGATACAGTGGCGCTGCATCGCGGCCCAGGCGCTGGGGTTTGCGTACATGGGGGCGATGGAGTGCTCGAGCTTGTGGTAGAGGCTGGCTGCTTCGGCGTCCTCTGTTTCAGCGTCCTCGATGGCCCAGCCGGTGGTGTCTTCCGCACAGCCTTCGATCCACCAGCCGTCGAGGATGGAGAGTGAAGGAACTCCGTTGAGAGCAGCTTTCATGCCGGAGGTACCGGAGGCCTCGTAGGGACGACGAGGGGTGTTGATCCAAACGTCGACGCCCTGGGTGAGGGCTGCGCCGAGCTCCCAGTCGTAGTTTTCGAGATAGACGATTTTGAGGGCGGAGCTGTCGAGGTGTGCTGCGGCAGAGAAGACGTCGCGGATGAGGCCTTTGCCTGCGTTATCGGCGGGATGGGCCTTGCCGGCGAACAATATCTGCAGGCCACCGATCTTCTCCGCGATGGCGACGAGGCGCTTGGCGTCGTGGAAGAGGAGGCTGGCGCGCTTGTAGGTGGCGACCCGGCGGGCAAAGCCAAGGGTGAGGACGGTGGGGTTGCACTTCTGTCCGGTGCGCTTGGCTACGGTGCGGAGGAGGTTGAGCTTGCCTTTGAGATGAGCGTGAGAGATAAGCGCTGGATCGATACCGTAGACGGAACGCAAGAACTGGTTGTCGGTGCGCCATGCGGGGACTTCGCCGTCGAGGAGTTCCTGGAAGGCTTTGGAGATCCACGTGGCGGCGTGGACGCCGTTGGTGATGGCGTGGACGGGGTAGTCGGGGAACATCTGCTGGGAGACCTTGCCGTGCTGCATGGCGACTCCGTTGACGAAACGGGAGAAGCGGAGCGCAATGTAGGTCATGTTCATGAGGCCGTTGTGGAGGCATCCGATGCGCTCGATGGTAGAGGCGCGCTCATGCCCGAGGACCTGGTACATCTGGTCGAGGCCGAACTGGTCGTGCCCGGCTGGAACGGGGGTGTGAGTGGTGAAGACGCACTGCTGACGGACGGCCTGAATATCAGCTTCGGTGGCATCCTGGAGGGGCGCACCCTTGATCTGGTCTTCGAGGAGGCCGATGGCGAGCAGAGCGGCGTGTCCCTCATTCATGTGATAGACGGCGGGCTTGCAGCCAAGGGCGTGAAGCATGGCAGTTCCACCGAGGCCGAGGACAGTCTCCTGACAGAGGCGATAGTAGGTATCGCCGCCGTAGAGGTGGTCGGTGAGGCGGCGATCCCAGGGGTCGTTGCCTTCGATGTCGGTATCGAGGAGGAAGACGGGGATGACGTGACCGGTGACACCTACGACGTCGAAACGCCAAGCGCGGACGAGGATTTCCCTGCCCTGCATGGTGAGGGTGATGACTTCTTCGGCGGAAGGGAGTGTGGTCTCGGGCGACCAGGGCACATCTGTTTCGGTCTGCTGGCCTGCGGCATCGAGGTGCTGGCGGAAGTAGCCGCAGCGATGGGCCAGGGAGACAGCAACCATGGGAGCGTTGGTATCGGCAGCGGAGCGGAGAGTATCGCCAGCAAGCATCCCAAGGCCACCAGAGTAGGTGGGTAAGGCCGGGGAGAGGGCGATTTCCATTGAAAAATAAGCGATGGTGCGAGTGGAAAGATCGGGTGTTGCGGTAGAAGGGTGTAGGGTCATGCGGTGGTCGATCCTTTTCTCAGCCGGCACGATGGTGCCGGCGATTCTACTAGATACTGCATTGTGATCTCTGTGCATGAGGCGAGCGTATGGCTTCAGGCAGAGAGAATATGGCCCGCATTGTCATTTAGTCTACCAAATTCGCTAAAACTTACAGAAATTTGACATGTCTTGAAAGATGTATTGACCCTCACTGGGCACGCAGAAACAGCAATACTTTTGACATCATATTGACGATGTCAAAAACACAGCATGGCAACTGGAGGAGTGTAAGGCTTTAGCTAGAGTTCGCTGGTGATGCGGCCAAGCTTCATTACAACGCTGAGTAAGGTAGCGACCAGGAGTGCGAGTGAGGTGAGAGGAAGCGCGCTGCGGAGACGTTTGGAGAGCGCTGCGATCAAAATAATGACGACATAGACGAGAAACATGAGCAGGAAGCCGTCCCAGACCAGGATATGGGTCAGGGTGGGGCTGATGATGGTTATCTGCTGAACGTGGAAGGGTCGGAGGAAGGACCCAACGATGCTGCAGAGGAGTAGCAGCATCGTTTGCAGTCCGAACGAGATGATCTTTTTCATAGGTGGCGGCTCGAGTCGAGTCTAACGCGAGCTGGTGGTTATGTGGATGTATTGAATGCGGAGTGCCTCAAACGTCACATAGGGCCGTGGCCTCGGCGAGCGAGGTGAGTGGATCGCGCGTGGGAACGAACTCGTGAGCGACGTAGCCTTTGTAGCCTGTGGCGACGATACCGCGCATGACGGCGGGCCAGTTGACCTCCTGGGTTTCGTCGAGTTCATGGCGGCCGGGGACTCCTCCGGTGTGGAAGTGGCCGAGATATTTGGCGTTTTCGGTAATGGTGCCGACGAGGTCTCCCTCCATGATTTGCATGTGGTAGATGTCGTAGAGGAGCTTGATGTGAGGGGAATCAACCTCTTGCAGGACGCGGACGCCCCAGGCAGTGTGGTCGGCCATGTAGTCTTTGTGGTTGCGTTTGCTGTTGAGGAGTTCGAGGTTGAGGGTGAGCCCGGCGTCCTCGATGATGGGCTTGAGTCGTTTTAGGCCTGTGATGGTGTTGCGCGCGCCCTCTTCGTCGGACATGCCCGCGCGGTTGCCGGAGAAGGTGATGACATTGGGAACTCCGGCTTTGACGGCAAGAGGCAGGTTTTTGCGGAGGTTGGCTTCGATGTCGGCGTGATTCTCGGTGCGGTTGAGGGCTTTGGGAATGGTTCCGGCTCCGACGTATCCCATGGTGCAGATGAGGCCGTAGCGGCGGGGGACTTCGAACTCTTCTGGCTGGAGCAGGTCGATGCCAACGAGTCCGATTTTGACGGCATAAGCGCAGAGGTCTTCGAGCGATGTCTTTTGGTAGCACCAGCGGGAGACTGACTGGCGGATATTGCCCTTGCGATGGATAGGCGTGGCGGCCGTAGCCTGCTGGGTGAGGGCGGAGGGCGAAGTGCTGCCTACGAATGCGGCTGCGGCGCCGGTTTGCAGAAGCTGGCGACGGGTGAATTGGGGCACGGAATCACTCTCCATTCAGAACTGGTGAAATTGTAACTGGCAAATCACTGGTGAGACGGGCTGGGAAGCATGTGGATGGTGTGGAGCCAGGTTTCGACGAGAGCGGGCCAATGGGTTACGGGCAGTTCGGTGGGGCGCAGGCCATATCCGTGGCCTCCTTGCGCGTAGATGTGGAGCTCGGCGGGAACCTTGGCTTGCTTGAGAGCTTGAAAGTAGATGAGGGCGTTTTCTTCGTGGACGGGATCGTCTTCGGCCTGAAGAATAAAGGTGGGCGACGTGTTGGCAGTGGGATCGATACCGTGGGAGAGCTTGTCGAGGGTGGGCGCGTCGGCGAGCTAGCCCGGGTAGATCACTACGGCGAAGTTGGGGTGGGCGTTGGGTTGATCTGTGAGTTCGCCAGTGCGTTTGAAGTCCGAGTGATTGCTGAGAGTGACGACGAGGTGGCCACCGGCGGAGAAGCCGAGGACGCCGACGCGGTTGGGGTCGATTCCCCACTCAGCGGCGTGGGTGCGGGTGATGCGCATGGCTTGCTGAGCGTCTTCGAGATCGGCGGCGTTTTCGGGGTAGTGGTCGGGGAATGGAACGCGGTATTTGATGAGGACGCAGGTGACTCCGATGGAGTTGAGCCAGGTGCAGACCTCAGTGCCTTCGAGGTCGTAGGCGAGGATTCGGTAGCCTCCACCGGGGAAGACGACTACGGCGGCACCAGTGTTTTTCGCGGCGGTGGGAGGGTAAAGCGCGAGGGTGGGCTTGCTGACGTTCGTGAGGTGCATCAGCGACTTGCCGGCTACGAGGGGGTCTTCTGGAGTGGTGGCATCTTTTTCGGGGCCACCGGTGTAGGGCTCGGGTGCTCCGCCTGGCCAGAGGGGGAGGGTCAGTTTCTGGGCGTGAGTGAGGGGAGCGGCGATGAGAAAGAGGAGGATAGCAGCGACGAGCAGGCGGGTGTATTTCACGCAGCTATATTACTTGGTTGATTGGAGATGCGGCAGGTACGGGGTACAGCCGCTAGCCATCGTGTTTCAACGGGAACCGAAGACCTGCTTGAGGAGCGCGGTTGAGCGGGCGGCGGGGTTGGTGCGGATCTGCTGCTCCTGCTGGCCGAGCATGTAGAAGAGGCCGTCGAGAGCCTTGTTGACGACGTAGGTATTGATGTCCAGCTTCGAGGAGTTGAGGAAGGGTAACTGGGGGGCCTGACCGATGAGGGCGTCGTACTGCTGGGTGACACCGTTTGCACGCATGGCGGCTTCGACGTGAGGGCGGAAGGCGGTGGAGAGGTCTGCGGAGGTCTTGGATTTGAAGTAATCGGTGATGGAGGTGTTGCCGCCGCTGAGCAGCTTGCGGGCGTCGTCGATGGTCATCTGCTTGACGGCGTTGCCGAAGATCTTCTCGGCTTCGGGGGCGGCTGTCTCTGCGGCGTGATTCATGCTGGAGACGAAATCATCGATTTTGGGTCCTTGTCCGGCCATGCGGAGGGCTTTCTCTACGGGGCGGAGGTTTTGGGGGAGGAGGATCTTGATGGCCTGATTCTCTAGATAGCCGCCGGGGTGGGCGACCTGCTTGACGGCTTTCTGGGTACCGACAGAGAGGGCTTCCTTCAGGCCGGACGCGATTTTGGTGTCGTCGAGGTTGGAGGCGACGTTGGAGTGATCACCTAAGCCGGGAATCTGCGGGATTTGGGGGAGTTGGGGGAGTTGGGCTTGAAGAAGGTGAGCGGATAGAAACACGAGGGGAAGAATTGCAAGACGAGCGATGCGATGTGCCATGGGGGTCCAAGCCTCCGGGAGTACGGTAGCATACGATCCAATCCGCTGTTTGTGAGCGGAGTCACAGCCTGTTCGAACGCACGAACGGGAGCTAGGGGAGTTGGGCCTCGAAGGATTTGAAGCGGTGTTCAAGTTCCCATTGCTGGGTGGCTTTGTCGCTGGATTTGAGGTAGGCGGTGCATTTTGGGGTGGGGGTTTTGGCGCCGGTGGGTTGCGTGGCACAGGCCGGGACGGGGCGGGTGAAGTTATCAGCGGATAGCCAGAGGCTGGGACCGGTGAGAAAGCTGTGTTCGAGGCCGGTGCGGGCCATGTTCTTGAGGTCTATATAGGACAGATTGAAATCGAGGGCGGCGCGGGTGTACTCCTGCGTGATGTTGCCGCGGGAGACGCCTTCGTCGTCTGTGGAGAGGGCGACGGGAACGTGAGCGGCACGGTAGGCGGGGAGCGGGTGATTCTTTCCAGTGATGCCGAGGATTCCGTCGTTGGAGGTGAGGTTGATCTCGACCATGACGTGGCGGTCGGCGAGTTCTTTGAGGAGGGCTTTGGGATCGCGCTCGTACATGACGTCGACGCCGTGGCCGATGCGCTCGGCGTGACCGAGGTCGACGGCTTCGCGGATGTGGAAGGCGAGGCCGTCGGGCGGGACGAGGCCAGGTGCGAGTTCTCCAGCGTGGAGCGAGATGTGGACTTTGGGATAGGCGGAGTGGAGGTAGTCGAGCATGAGCATCTGGCGGTGGTACTCAGACATTGCCATGTAGGCGTCTTCGGGCTGGACGAAGTTGATGCCGACTACGTTGGGATCCTGCGAGGCGAGTTCAAAGTAGAGGAGGGTTTGAGCGAAGACCTGCTGGGGTGGGAAGGCGCGGAGCACCTGGGCGAGGAAGCGGATCTGGATGGAGCAGGCGGGGGTAGCGTTAGGTTGGCCACAATGGTCACGCAGCTTGAAACCGGTGAGGGCATCGTCGAGTTCGGCGCGGGCTTCGGTGAGGTTGGTTCGGAATTCGGGAGCGGCAAGGAGTTGGTCGCGGAGGTGGGCAAGCTCGTCAGGTGTGGCGTCGCGATGTTGACCGCTGGGGGAGCTGGAGACTTCGGGCCAGCCTAGTTGGTAGCCGAGCCTGGCCGCGGCACCGAAGGTGGGAGTCTGCATGATTTCGAGGTACTGGCCATTCTGGGCTGCGGAGCGAGATGCGACCTCGTCAAGCCACTCTGGGACGTGCGACTTATCTATTGGGCCGAAGCGAGCGAATGTGGCGAAGAACTGGTCGTGGCCGCTGATGGCGGGGGTGGGTACGAAGCTGCGCATGGAGAATGCGTCGATAAGGGCGTCGTAGAGATGCTGGTCTTTGAAGGCTGAGGCAGCAGCGACGCTTCCCTCTTCACAGGCGAGTTGCTGAGGGGTGGGCTTGAAGAGGCTGAGAGTAACGGAGTTGACGCAGAGATGGTCGGCCGCTGCGTTGGCGATGAAGGTTTCGGCGTAGATGGCACCACTGAGGTGCATGTGGAGATCCGCACCCTTGGGCATGTTGGCGAGGAAGGCATGAAGCTGGAGGGGGCTGGATTTTGCTGCGTTGAAGGCTTGCGTGGCGCGGGCCTCCTGCGGCGTGACCTGCGCGGATACAAAAGGAGTGAGGCAGAGAAGAATTGCGGCGGGGCAGAGGCGGCGCATGGGCTTCCTTATTAAGTGTGGTGTGAGGACAGCATATCGCAGGCGGGGAATCGGGACGATTGCAGTTTTGATGATGGCTATCAATGGACACGGAAGTTGAGTTGATTGGGGAAAGCGAACTAATTTATGCAGTTGTGGTGCTGCGGGTTGGCTTGAGAGCAATGGGTTGCTATACTGAGTCTGCGTTTGAGTTGCTGGCTCCCCGCCAGCGGCAGGCTCCCCTGAGACAGGCCGGTGCAACAGACGGAGTAGAAGTAGATGCGCCCGGGCGTTCTTGGCGATCCCCGACAACAGGCGTTTTCATGCCAAGGCCAGATAGCTCAGTGGTAGAGCGCGGCCCTGAAAAGGCCGGCGTCGGCGGTTCGATCCCGTCTCTGGCCACCACATTTCAAAGCACTTAGCGGAAGCCAAAGCGTTAGTGTTTTAGTCGCGGGAACAATACGGGAACATCGGCTAGGCGATGTCTTCATTGTTCCCCTTCTCTTGCTCAAACAGCTTCCAAATCTCTCGTGCTGTGCTTCCGGTCTTGGCAATGTGCTGTCGGCCCAACTTGGCATAGCGCTCGGTCATCTTGATGTTCGAGTGGCCAAGTATCTTCGCAAGTTCGTAAAGATCGCCGCCGTTCATCATGTACCAGGATGCAAAGGTATGGCGCAGATCGTGGAATCGAAAGTCCCGAATTCCAGCTCTATTAAGCAAGTCCTCGAAACTACCTTCCACTCGCTGCCTTCCACTCGTCGCGCCTGGCTCTGGCGGTAAGA
>JANXYX010000015.1 GCA_025408425.1 Granulicella sp. | reverse complement strand
GCGAAAGAGGTTGCGGCTGCAATCGTCGTTGCCGCAATCGAAGAAGCCCGTTCGCTCGGTTCGTCCCAGAATCGGCGACAGAATTCTTCCTCTTTTTGGGTGAAGATCGGCCATAGTCACAGGCTATGGGAAACCCCATTTGGGCCGATTCGGCCATAGGGAATAAGTATTGGACGCGCGCGCACGCGCGGCCTAGTGTCAGGGGCATATCACGACCATTCCGGTCGTTGGAGGTGCTAATGACACGCATTCGAATCATCATCCCAGCAGCAACGATTGAGCGGACAAAGCTGTACTCGATACGCGGAGCAGCCCTGCTCCTATGCGTATTGATCTTCCCCCTCGCAGCTCATGCCTCGCCATTCGATAGCGGCATCAGCTCAATCCAAACACTGTTTACCGGAACGATTGCAAAGGCGGCAAGCCTGATCGCCATCGTGATCGGCGGATACACGTTCGCCCACGGAGAACCGGGCGCGAAGAAGACGCTTGCGGGTGTCGCTGCCGGAACCGGGATAGCGATCATGGCGACCAATATTCTCACTTGGCTTTGGGGCTCCTAGCCTGCCGCCGCCATCATCGTCCCGTTCATTCCACTTAACCTCCAACGACGTTTCAAAGCGAGGGGCTTATGCCGGAAATTACTCAGAAGCGCCACAACCGAGTCTTCAAGAGTCTGCATAAGCCCCTCACTTATATGGGCATCGAACGCACGCTGTTTTTCATGATCGCGGTGTCCGCCGTGGGGATGTTCAACCTCTTCAATTCGATCATCGGGGCCGTGGTGGTATTCATCGGCGGGTGCATCTTCGGCCATTGGGTAACGAACTCCGACCCAGCCTTTCTCAAGATTCTCGGACGCTCCGAGAAGTTCAAGCTGCGGTATGACGCAGGCAAGCAAACAGTCCCGAACGTAGAGGTGCGGTAATGCTGAATCTCTCTCGCGTCATCAAACCGTGGAAAGAAGCAGACGCCCTCAGCGCCCACATCAACCTTTACGGGTTCTGGGCTGAGACGGCCTTTCTCACCAAGAGCGGCGACCTTGGGATGGTGTTGAGCGTTACAGGAGTGGACTACGAAAGTCTCGACACTGACGAACAGCAATACGCTGTGAAGAGGCTTGAATCGTCTCTCAAGTCTTTCGGCGAAGGCTTCCATGTCTATCAATACCTCTTCAAGACCAACCGGCCAGAGATACCGTTTGCCCGCTACGACGATGAGCTGATCGACGCAGCCATCGACCAGCGGCGGCAATACTTCGAGTCGAAGCGCGACCGCTTGTACGAGGTGGAACTCTTCTATGTGATCGTGCTTGAGGGCGCTCGGTCGAAGACCGGCATCCTCTCCGCTCTTGCACGGATGCCACGCGATCCCCAGGGCGCGATTCGTGAACTCAAAGCGCAGTTCACCAATGACAACATGAAGGTACTGCTGCGGAAGCAGATCGACACCGACATGGTGAGGCTTGAACAGTGCGTCCAGAACTTCACTCGGCATCTAGCAGACCTCATGCCCATCGAGGTACAGGGTCAGCAGGCGCAGTTCAGCTTCTTTCGCCGGCTCCTCAACTTCGATGACTGGCGTATTGCGGGCAAACCGCAATCGACGCAGTATCTCGACTTTCAGGTGGTGAACTCCAATATCGAGGCGGAACGCGACCACCTCCGCGTCGGCGATCATTTCGTTCGCATCCTCACGATGAAGGAAGCCATTGCGGAAACGCGGCCCCTCGTCCTTGACCGGCTCTTCAAGATCGAGGGCAACTTCTACGTCGTCACAGAGTGGACACCGCTTTCGATGGCGAAGGCCCGCAAAGAAGTGGACAAGCGCCGCCGTCACTTCAACATGAGCAAGTCTGGTTTCGTGTCGCAGATCGGCAGCGATCCGGCGAAGACAAACCAGCGCGACGTACTCATTGATGAGTCGAAGCAGGCGGACATCGAGAATCTTGGCGAGTGCCTGCGAGCACTCGGCGACGGCCAGACCCTCGGCGATTTTTCCCTTACGGTCGTGCTGTATAGCACCGACATCCAGACGATCAACCTGGAGATGGGCGAGTTTACTGGGGTGTTTACGAACGCCGATGGTGCGCTCTTCACCGAGACCTACAACCAGCTCAATGCCTTGTTTGCGACCGTTCCGGGCAACTACGCCCAGAACCTTCGGAAGATGTACCTGCTCAACTCCAACTACGCCGACCTGTCGTTTTTGTTCACCATCCACCCAGGCGAGAAGACGAATCCGCATCTCCGTTCGGAGTATCTGGCCGTCCTGGAGACGGACAATGCCACGCCCTACTACCTCAACCTACATAACGGTGAGGTGGCGCACACGTTGATCCTCGGGATGACCG
>JANXYX010000014.1 GCA_025408425.1 Granulicella sp. | reverse complement strand
GTTACGAACGGTGCGGTGGCGTCGGAGGCAAGAAATACGATCTGGTTGCAAGATGCTCCTCCGGAAACCTGGCAGCCAAGACTACGTTCTGCTGCCCGAAGGTTTGCGCGCTCGTGAACGTACTCTGCTCGAAGAGGGCTCGTTCGGGGTCTATATGGCGTCTGCTGGCGTTCCGTATGCCGCAACGATGGCGACAGCAAACGCGTTCGCAATGTTCTCTCACTACACCGCTAAGAACGGGCCTATGGATTCCACGTATACCAATTTGCCTAATGCAAATGTTGTAAACATCACGAACGGATTCAACGCAGCAAGAAATGGAACGACATGCCATCGATAGGGAAATTGACATTTCAATTAGGCAACGCCTCGGCAATTCTAACGCTCATGCTTCTCGGCATATGTCTAAGCCTTTGTGGGTGCAAAAACCCTCAAACGGTCTGGTCTGCGGAAGTGAAGTCACCTGATGGAAAGATGGTAGCTACGGCAACGGCCTTTGCTAATGGCGGCTTTGGTGTCAGCGGAGCCCCGGCAACGTTTGTCTACCTAAACTGGGCGACAGGGTCTCAGAAGCCGAAGGAGATTTTAGAGTTGGCAAATGAATCTGACACGCCAGAGGGTGGAAGCGTCGGCATCACATGGCTATCGCCCAACAGGCTTGAAGTGACTTACCACAAAGACAAGCAGGAGGTTGAGTTTCAGGCGGTTCGATTCCTCAATGTTGACATAGGCATTACGGACGGCTCCACTAGTTCATCAAACATCCGGTGATCTGGTGTTTTTTGTACGATGCTCGATAACTTTTGTTGCCCCAATTAACGGCAGGACTACCTGCACAGGATCGGCGATGTTTACCGGCGTTGGCGGAAAACAGGCAATGGCCAACGGCGCGCTGTATTCCCAATATCCTGCACAAGCTGGAGGTTCTATTCGAGGTGGAACTTTCGGCACCGTAGCTGTGCAGAACGGCTTCCTTGGGCTTAGCACGCGCCAGCTGCGAACTTATGGGACCCAGATTTTCATCACTCCGAGCAACCAGGGATTGTTCTCCCAATTTGGAGGACCGACAGGTCCGCTGTCGGTATCAGATTACGGAGACGCCAACATCCAGGCGACATCGGGGGTGGCGTTCGATGTCTATAGGTTCCCGACAGTATCGGCTGGTATGCAATTCGGTCGGCGGACCATGAGCACGACGATCAGCTTCCCCAATAGCTCCGGTGCGAGCTGCCCAGCCGGGTTCACGGTGGTCCCATGAAGACATACATAATGGTCGTAATCTCGCTACTACTAGCAGCCGGAACTGCCTCAGCACAGTGCTCCGGTGCTCTGAAGTTTCCTGCCCAACTGCAATGGAGTGAGGCGGCGAAGGTCGTTGCTCCGAATCGTACGTGGGTGGCAGAGGTGCATCCCGTTCTTGACGCGGACGAGAATCGAACGCCGGTGACCCTCCACAGGTGCTATGGTACTGGTTCTTGGCCGCTCTTCACGCTAGAGAGAAGCGCCGAGCTTCGCTGGGGGGCTGACAGCAGCAACATACTGGTTGTCAATAAGCCCTTGAGCGGGACAAACAAGCTGCTTCTCTTTTCTGTGCCAAGTCTCACGACAGGGACTAAGGGGTTGCCGCCAGATGCCCTCGATAAAGCGGTAAACGAAGCGCTTACCGAGCGCCTTGGAAAGGAGAAGCACGCCCAGTTCTACCTGCCCAGTTTCGTATCGTGGAAAGGCGACGACCTGCTGCTTGCGGTGGGGGGTGCGACCTATACTGCCAATGTTGGCCCCCTGACCCCGTACTGCTATGGCATGAGAATCAACAGTTCGACCTTGCGCGTGGAGAGCATTCTGTCCGAGAAGGAGCTGAAGGCGCGCACCGGTCATGGCTGCCAGGTCTCACCGTAGATGTCTGCCTATGCATGTACGATGGGGTTCGCTGCTAAGCCAGAGAGGGTTGTGTTATTCCGGTCACGGGTGGCCTGGTAGACAAGAAAGAGGTTGGGACCGTGCGGCATGAGATGCGGGATGTTCAGAGGGCCGCCCCTCCTGGAATATCAGGGGAACGGGATGACCTTAACACGCCGAAGCCTGGTGGGAGAGAGAAAAGGAACATCTGAGCGGGGCTAAAAGCCTTCTCAGGCGATTCTCAGATCGCTGAGAGACTCACGATTTTGCGGTAAATTGGGGGGTTCTATCGATATAAGTTGTTTTATTATGAACAACTTAGACTTGCTGGCGGAGAGTGGGGGATTCGAACCCCCGATAGAACTTTTGGTCCTATAACGGTTTAGCAAACCGCCGCCTTCAGCCTCTCGGCCAACTCTCCGGACGAAATCGTCTCGACTCGCTGATTATATCGTGTGGGTAGCAGATATGCGCTTCCCCTAAGGTAGATTTGTGAGAAACCTCATTGCTGAGGATTCCAGACAGTGCTGTAAGGATCATCCGAAAGAGGTAAATGATTGGCCACAGCCGGGCGGGGAGTGCGAAGAATGCGGCTGCTTCCACTCATTGCAGCCACATATTTCATGGTCTCGGGCGGGCCTTACGGGCTCGAGGACATCATCGGCAAGGCTGGCTTCGGGCGCGCGCTGCTCCTGCTCCTCGCCGTACCACTCGTGTGGAGTCTCCCAACCAGCCTCATGGTCGGCGAACTCGCATCAACCCTGCCGGAAGAAGGCGGCTATTACTGCTGGGTCCGCCGCGCGCTCGGTAGCTTCTGGGGCTTCCAGGAGGCATGGTTGAGCCTGGCGGCCAGCATCTTCGACATGGCGATCTACCCCATCATCTTTGTGCTCTACCTGGGGCGCATCGAACCCCTGTGGACCGCAGGATACCGCGGAACACTCTGGGCCCTGGCCGTCGTAGTCCTATGCGCGCTGTGGAACCTGCGCGGTGCGGAAGTCGTCGGCGAAGGCTCCGCAGCAATGTTCTGCCTGCTGCTCGCTCCCTTCATCATTCTTATCGGCTCCAGTATCTGGCGGGCGATCAGCCACGCAGGCCACGGAATGGCAGCAATGGGTGCACCTACCGCAGGCGGAGACCTCGCTGGCGCCATATCGGTAACGCTCTGGAACTACATGGGCTGGGACAACGCTTCCACCGTCGCTCAGGAAGTCGAGAACCCGCAGCGCAACTACCCACGCGCCATGTTAGTGTCCGCAGGGCTCGTGGCGCTTACGTATGTGTTGCCCCTGGCCGCAGTTGCGCTCGCCGGCATCCCCGCAGATCGATTCTCCACCGGTGCCTGGACCGATGCGGCTCGACAATTAGGCGGGCCATGGCTAGCCCTCGCGGTCGTCATCGGAGGAACCATCAACGGTTTCGGCATGTTCAATGCACTGATGCTCTCCTACACCCGTGTGCCGTATGCCCTTGCCCTCGAGGGCCTGCTCCCCAAAGCCGTCAAGCGAAAGACCGCAACCGGAGTGCCCTGGGTCAGCGTACTGTTATGCTCCGTCGCATGGGCACTGGCCTTGAAGCTCTCATTCGAGCGCCTCATCTCCATCGACCTCGTACTCTACGGAGCGGCCTTACTGCTGGAGTTCATCGCACTCGTCGTCCTGCGCCTGCGAGAGCCCCAGCTCCGACGGCCATTCAAGGTTCCCGGTGGCCTCGCTGGAGCCGTCGCCATGGGCATCGGGCCAACGCTCCTCATAGCCTTTGCCCTCTGGGCGGCCAGGGCTGAGCGCGTCGGGCCATTTCCCGCGCTGGGATTCGCTGCCGTGGTCGCAGCCACAGGCCCACTCGTCTATCTCGCCGCGCGGATGCAGCGCACGTCGCAAACGTAAAAGGGCTGCCGGATTCTGGCAGCCCTTCCTGCAATCTAACTTCGAATCTCAAAGCCCAACCTACGTCGTATGCGGAACCGGCTTCGGAATCGGATTGGTCTTGTTATCAATAAAGCGTTGCTGCGCCTCAAGCACCTTGTTCCGCGCAAACGATGCATCACGCCAGCCCTTGACCTCAACGCGCTTCCCTTCCAGGTCTTTGTAGATCGCGAAGAAGTGCGTAATCTCCTTCAGCATGTGCGGATAGATCTCCGAAAAGTTCCAGACATCCTTGTAGCGAGGATTGCCCTTGCCAACGCACAGAATCTTCTCATCGCCCAGGCCCTGGTCCAGCATCTCCAGCATCCCGATAGGACGAACCTCCATCACGCAGCCAGGAAAGCTCGGCGCGTCGACCAGCACTAAACAATCCAGCGGGTCGCCATCATCGCCCAACGTGCTCGGAATAAAGCCATAGTCACCCGGATAGTGGACCGGCGAATAAAGATTGCGGTCCAACCGGAATACGTGCAGTTCTTTGTCGTACTCGTACTTGTTGATACCTTCGTGGGGAATCTCGATGACTGCATTGATCACTTCAGGGGAGTTGGCCCCAACAGGAAGTTCCAGGTAATTCAGCATAAAAATCTGGCATCTCTCATTTACAGAATTTGAGCACCCGTGGGTCCGGATACTGCTCCAGGCGTTGAATAAGCCCAGCGGCTCCGGTTAGTCAGTTAGATGACTTAACCCTACCTTGTCTATAATCAGACACGATGAAGGCTCATGTCTATGTAACTCTCAAACGAACCGTGCTGGATGCCCAGGGGCAGACCGTCGCCGACGCCCTTCGGCGAATGGATTATCGAGGCGTAACCGATGTGCGGCAGGGGAAGTATTTCTTGCTGACGCTCGCCGACGATATCGAGCCAACTGTTGCAAATGCCGAGGTTGATCGCATTGCACGCGAAGTCCTCACCAATCCAGTCATCGAAGAATATTCGTTCAAACTGGAGAGCTAGTCCGCCTCAGACATCCCCTGCGGTTCTCTTCTGCTACCACGCCAGTCCCGCAAAAGTGGCAGATCAATCCTGTCCGCAACGGGGCTGGCTCACCATGCGCACTCCAGTTTTCCACCCCGTGAAAGTCGCAGGACCTGGGGTTAATCCCGGCCGCGACTGATGCTACGCTCGAAGCTATCGATGGAGAATCCTTTGAATCACGCCTCAGTAGATCGCCCCAGCGACGAACAAACCCAGCAGAACCTTCCAGCGGCAACCGGTAGCAGCCGCTTCGTCCGCGCCTGCCTCCGCCAGCCCGTCGATCGCACCCCCGTCTGGTTCCTACGCCAGGCCGGCCGCTACATGCCGGAATACATGGCCGTCCGCAAGCATCACACCCTCCTCGACATCTGCCGAACCCCTGAAGTCGCCGCCGAAGTCACCATCACTGCCGCCGAGCGCCTCGGCGTAGACGCCGCCATCATCTTCGCCGATCTCCTTCTGCCCTTCACCCCCATGGGCGTAGACTTCGAGTTCCTCGCCGGCGAAGGCCCCGTCGTCCACGCCCCCGTACGCACCGCCGAGCAGGTGCAAGCCCTCCGCACCGACCGCATCGAAGAACTCAGCTACGTCGCCCGCTCCATCGAAAAAGTAGCCGCGCACTTCTCTGCCCCGCGTGCAGACGGAGACCAACTAGGCATCATCGGCTTCTGCGGAGCACCCTTCACCCTCGCCTCCTACATGATCGAGGGCGGCTCCTCCCGCAACTACATCGAAACCAAAAAAATGATGTACAGCGACGCCGTCTCATGGCCTCTCCTCATGGAGAAGCTCGTCACCGTCCTCGTCGGCTTCGCCCAGCAACAAATCGAAGCCGGTGCCGACGTTATCCAGATCTTCGACTCCTGGGCCGGCGCACTCTCCGTCACCGACTACCGCCAATACTGCCTCGCCCCCACCACCGAACTCATCCGCCGCGTCCAGGCCCTCGGCGTCCCCGTCATCTACTTCGGCGTCGACACCGCTTCCCTGCTCCCCACCATGCGCGAGACCGGTGCCGACGTCATTGGCCTCGACTGGCGCGTCCCCCTCGACATCGGCTGGAAGTCCCTGGGCCACGCCTGCGCCGTACAAGGCAACCTCGACCCCATCAGCCTCTTCGCCCCGCAAGACGTCCTCAAAGCCCGCGTCGAAGAAGTCCTCCGCGCCGCCGAGGGCCGCCCCGGCCACATCTTCAACCTGGGCCACGGCATTGTCCCCGGTACCCCCGTAGACAACGTCATCCAGGTAGTCGAATGGGTCAAACACTTCTCCCTCTAACCGCCGACTCTATTCTTCTTGCGCGGTGCTCTCTCTGCGATGCCAGCAGCGATCAGCCTTCGCTTGCCATCTGATCCTCCAATCACAATCGTCACATTCGTAAAGGAATAGTTCTCATGAGTCGGCTCCTGCCAGTCCATTCCTGCTTCATATTCCACCCAATTCAATCCGTGCTTGCGTCAATGTCAGACGCGCCGTAAAATCCGTTGGCTCGATATGTGACGGGTGCTGGAGCGTTGAAAACGACGGTCCAGTTTGAGGAGACGGCAATGAGGCAGTCTTTCAGTGTAGGTATCGGAGGCGCCGCTGGTCAGGGAGTGGCTACGCCCGGAGACATTTTCGCCAAGATCTTCAGTCGCCGCGGACTTCATCTAAACGCCTATAACGCTTACCAGTCGATCATTCGTGGTGGCCATACTTTTCTGACGGTTCGCACTGGCCCCGACAAGATTCCCACCACGGACGGGCGACTCGACCTGCTCATCCCGCTCAATCAAGACACCATGGATCGCCACTTGCGGCTGCTTTCGCTCGGTGGCGCCTGTTTGTATAACTCGGACCTGATCCAGCCAGGCACCCCGGCCGACGGAGTGCAGCTCTGCCCTATCCCAGTCTCGCAACTCGCCGATCTCAGTCGCAACAAAGTCGCGCAGAACACGCTCGCGATCGGTGCCGCCTTGAGCATGATGGGTATCGGATTTCCCGCCATGGAGAGTGTGCTCGAAGAGCAGTTCCGCAAAAAAGAAAGATCTGTGATTGACGAGAACGTCAGCCTGGCCCGCGCCGGTTACGACTACGCCACGCAGAACTTCAAGCCCTTTGCGTGGCCGCTGCCAACGACCGATGCCCGCTACGCCGTGCTCAGCGGCAACGCCGCCATGGCCATGGGAGGAGCAGCAGCGGGAGTAAAGTTCTACTGCGCCTACCCGATGAGCCCCTCCACCGGCGTCCTGCACTGGATGGCCGAGCATGCGCGTACAGCGCAAATCATGGTGCGTCAGGTCGAGGACGAGATCGGCGTCATCAACATGGCAATCGGCGCTGCGCACGCCGGAGTGCGTGCCATGTGCGCTACTTCCGGTGGTGGTTTCGCGCTGATGAGCGAGGGCCTCGGCCTCTCGGCCCAGGCGGAGATCCCCGTCGTGGTCATCGATTGCCAGCGCGCCGGCCCCTCCACCGGTGTTCCTACAAAGACCGAGCAGGGAGATCTCTGGCAGATGTTAGGAGCGGCCTTCGGCGACTACCCAAGAGTCATCGCTGCCCCGCTCGACATCGCCGACTGCTTCAAGCTGATGCCAGAAATCTTCAACCTGACGGACCAATTCCAGTGCCCCGGAATCGTGCTTTGCGATCTGCTCCTCGCGGAAGGAAGGCTCACTGTCGATTCGAAGGAACTCGACTTCTTTCCCACCATTGATCGCGGCGAACTCATCACCTCAAATGGGTCCGGGGATCATGAACCGTACCAGCGGTACAAAATTACCGAGAGCGGTGTCTCTCCGCGAGTTATTCCTGGCATTCCCGGCTATACCCACACCGTCTCGAGCGACGAACACGACGAAGATGGCGTCCTGATCAGCGATGAGTACACCAACAACGCCAAGCGACGCGCCATGATGGAAAAGCGCATGCGCAAGGAGATCGGCATCGCAGCAGCGATTCAGCCGCCTCAACTCCTCGGCCCAGCTAACGCGGACGTCACGCTCATCGGTTGGGGCTCCACCTATGGAGTTATCGACGAGGCCTGCGAACTTCTGCGAGAGGCCGGCATCTCCGCCAATCATCTGCCCATACGCTGGCTCGTTCCGCTGCATGGCGACGCGATCCTCGACTTACTGCGCGACGCTCGCCACACAATCATCGTCGAGAACAATTACAGCGGACAGTTCGCACGTTATTTGCGGAGTGAAACCAGCTTTACTCCCACGGGGCACATTCGCAAGTACGACGGGGAGCCCTTGTTTCCTCACCACATTGTGGAAGCAGTCCAGGAGCAGCTTGCAGGTAAAACCAGGCTCTCCATCCCGGTTCACGAAATCATGGTTTAGACCCAGCACTCCCGCAGTTAGGACATAAGAGTTATCGCACAGAAAGCAATCCTTTTCCGGTTCACGGAGGACCAAAGATGGCGACGGATATTGTGACTCCAAAGGCAATGGTGATGGCCGACTATAAGGGCAAGGTCGATCCTGACTGGTGCCCTGGATGCGGACATTTTGGCGTGCTCGCCGCGGTTCAGAAGGCCTTGGTTGAGCTGCAGATCCCCAATCATCAGGTGGCAACAGTCAGTGGCATCGGATGCTCGTCCAACTTTCCCGGATACATTGACACCTACGGCATGCACACGCTGCATGGCCGGTCTCTGCCGGTCGCGACGGGGCTGAAGATGGCAAATCACGACATGACCGTATTGGTCACGGGTGGTGATGGCGACGGCTTCGGCATTGGTTGCGGACACTTCGTACACACCACGCGTCGCAACGTCGACCTGCTTTATCTCGTATTGGATAACCAGGTCTATGGGCTCACGACAGGCCAGACGTCGCCCACCAGTCGCGTCGGGATGAAGACCAAAAGCATGCCCTTCGGGAACATTGAGACCCCATTGAATCCCATCTCTCTCGCCCTCGCGGCGGGAGCAACCTTTGTCGGTCGCGGCTTCACTGGTGATCAAAAACACCTCACCGAGTTGATAAAACGCGGGATCGAGCACAAGGGATTTTCGTTTATAGATGTCTTCAGCCCCTGCGTCACCTACAACCACGACAACACCTTCCAGTGGTTCCGACCGCGCGTAAAAAAGCTTGAGGACAACCCCTCTTACGATCCCTCGGATTGGATCGCAGCCATGGAGAAGTCGCTTCAGTGGGGCGACGAGATCCCCATCGGACGTTTCTTTGAGCGAAACGATCTGCCCACCCTGCACGGAGCAGAGCCGGTCTTAGCCAAGGGCGCGCTAGTCAAGCAGGACATCCGCATGCCCGCGGACGTCGCTAAATCTTTCATCGATGAGTTGATGTAGATCACGTGCGTCATGCCATGGACACTTTGCGGAGTGCCCTTGACAAGCTCCGCCCCTGACACCCCCCCCACGATAATAAAAGCAAAGGCCCGGCACCCAGCCGGGCCTTCGTTTTGCTCCTTTTGACCAGATCAAGTCCAGACCTAAAGCCTCTATTTAGAATATTTTAGCACTTTTTACCCGGGTAGGGTATACCATGACGGCAGCAAAGTATCACTCGGCCCCTGCTTCTCAAAAACAAAGCCGCCAGCTATGCGCACGCATCTTGCGAGTCTCGTCGAGGACTTCCGCCGTCATGGCAATCAAACGGCAATCGCACTGCATCGCGGCAACCGAACCTACCGCACAACCTACATTGAACTCGCAACTCTAGCCGCCCGCTTCGCCACCGAACTGCAACATCGCAACATCGCTCCCGGCGAGCGCGTCATCCTCTGGGGAGAGAGCTCCGCAGAGTGGGTCGCAGCCTTCTTCGGCTGCCTCCTGCGCGGTATCGTCGCGGTCCCGCTGGATGCCGCCGGATCATTAGAGTTCGCAACCCACGTCGTTACAGACACAACTCCTAAACTTATTGTCGGCGATGCAACCTTGCTGAGCACCCTCAACTCCACAACCCCGCAACTCTCCTTCTCCAACTTCCAACAAACATTGCCGCAACATCCCCTGTTCGAACCAAGCCCCGAGATCACCCCCGACACTCCATTCCAAATCGTCTTCACCTCCGGCACCACCTCCGAACCCAAAGGAATCGTCCACACCCATCGCAACGTCCTTGCCAGCCTCACTCCCATCGAAACCGAGATGCAGAAATACCTCAAGTACGAGCGCCTCTTCCACCCGCTCCGCTTCCTCCACACCCTCCCATTGAGCCACGTCTTCGGACAGTTCATGGGCCTCTACATCCCCGCTCTCCTCGCCGCCGAGCTGCACTTCGACATCCACCTAGAGCCCGCCCACATGGTCGAAGAAATCCGCCGCGAGCGCATCACAGTCCTCATCGCCGTCCCCCGCGTCCTGCATCTCCTTCGCGCCTACGTGATCAATCGCTTCCCCGAACTCAACCTGAAACTCGAACCATCCCAGCGCCTCCCAGCATGGAAACGCTGGTGGACATTCCGTCGCATCCATCGCGCCTTCGGCCTCAAATTCTGGGCCTTCATCTGCGGCGGAGCAACTCTCCCCCCAGACCTCGAAGCCTTCTGGAACACCCTCAACTTCGCGCTCATCCAGGGCTACGGACTCACCGAGACCGCCGCGCTCGTCACGCTCAACCATCCCTTCCGCATCGGTCGCGGCACCATCGGAAAAATCCTCCCCGGCCGCGAACTCCGTCTCGAAAACGGAGAGATCCTCGTCCGCGGCGACATGCTCTCCCCTGCCACCTGGCAACACGGAACGATGCAGCCGCGCCAACAAGAGTGGCTCGCAACCGGCGACCTCGCCGAACGCGACGCCAAGGGCGAACTCCGCTTCGTCGGCAGAAAGGGAGACGTCATCGTCACCGCCTCCGGCATGAAAATCCATCCCGCCGATCTTGAAAAAGCAGTCGCAGACCAGCCAGGCGTCCGATACTGCGCAGTCGTACCATGCGACATCACCGCCGGCCCCGAGCCAGTCGCCGTCGTCCTCTTCAACGGCAGCGCCACCGAACTCCAGACCGCCATCAGCCGCGCAAACCAACAGTTAGCCGCATTCCAACAGATTCGTCACGTCCTTCGTTGGCCCGAGCCCAATCTCCCCTACACCTCAACCGGCAAGCTCCTGCGCCGCAAAGTCTCCGACTGGGCCTGCGCGACCCTCACCAATCGCAACCAGTCACCCAACGCAATCAACGGCACCCCCAACGACACGCTTCTCACCCTGATCGCATCCGTCACAGGTCAGACCGTCACCAGCAACGACGACAGCCAGCGCCTGTCCGAGGACCTCCATCTCGACAGCCTCGGACGAGTCCAGTTGCAATCGCTCCTCGACCAACAACTCGGCGTCGAACTCTCCGACGACGCCATCCCCCAGATCGAGACCCTCGGACAACTCCGCAACCTGATCTCACGCGCACCAGCCGGCTACACCACGCCTCTCCCCAAACCCACAGACCTGACACAACAACCAGCCACCTCACCGCAGAATCTTCAACAGCCTTCAACCCCTGATACTGACGAGCACATCTACCCCCACTGGCCCTGGGCCAAGCCCATCCAGATTCTCCGCATCCTCTTCGTCGAACTCGTCCTGCGTCCCCTCATCTGGCTGCTCACCGCGCCCAAAATCGTGTGCGACTTCACCACTCTCCCCGACGGCCCCTTCCTGCTCATCGCGAATCACGTCACTGCCTACGACGGAGCCCTCGTCCTCTACGCCCTGCCCCCTCCACTGCGCCGCCGCATCGCTATCGCAATGTCCGGAGAAATGTTGCTCGACTATCGCAAGGCCCGCAACCAGGGCAGTTGGTACCAGAACGCTCTCGCCCCGCTCGCATACTTGATACTGACCGCCCTCTTCGACACCTTTCCACTCCCAAGCCTGCGTGGCTTCCGCAGAAGCTTCGCCCATGCAGGCGAGGCGCTCGACCGCAACTACTCTGTCCTGGTCTTTCCCGAAGGCCAGCGCAGCAGCACCGGAGAGCTACAGCCCTTTCGACCCGGCATCGGCATCCTCGCCCACGACTCGCAAGTGCCAGTGCTCCCCATAGCCCTCATCGGCCTGGGTGAGATGCGCAAAACCGGCCACTGGCTCCGCTCCGGCCACCTCACCATCCACGTCGGCTCCCCCATCGCAATCACTGAAACAACCGATCCAGCCACCCTGACCCTCCAACTCCATAAGGCAGTCGCCAACCTCGTCGGACAAGCCGCGTCATCTTAAAATCAAACTACCTTGGTGACTCCACCCTCTCTACAACAGAGAACCGAACTGCTCTAAGCGTTGATCCCACGAAAAGGGTCCCGGCACTTTCATCCCGGCACAGAACTTCCACCCTTGACAAGTTCTAGCCTTAGACAACCACCGCTATAATCATCTGAAGGTCAAAGCAAAGGCCCGGCACCCAGCCGGGCTTTCATTTTGCCACCTCAAGTACACCCGCAGTCCAGACCTAAAGTATCTGTTTCGAAGACTTTAGCACTTTTTACCCGGGGAGGGGGTATACCATGGCAGCAGCGATGAATCCAGCAATCCCGAACCACTCCGCAATCCTCCTCCTCGCCCACGGCACGCCCGACGTCCTCGGCGAAATGGCCGAATATCTCACCAAAGTCACCGGCGGCCGAGGCCTCCCCGACGAGATCGTCAAGGAACTCCAGCATCGCTACGCCGAGATCGGCCTCAAGGACGAGCCACTTCCCGAAGGCCCGCCGCTCACCCGCTGGACCCTCCTACAGGGCACCCTCCTCCAGGAAGCCCTCGGAACCTCCCGTGTCTACGTCGGAATGCGCAACTGGCACCCCTATATCGCCGATGTCGTCGCCCAGATGCGCGCCGACGGCGTCCAGAAAATCAAGGCAATCTGCCTCGCACCGCAGAACTCCCGCACCAGTGTCGGCCTCTACCGCAGAGCCCTCATGGCCGCAGCCGCAGGCATGGAAGTCGAGTTCGTCGCCGGCTGGGCCGAACACCCACTCCTCGCGCAAGCCTTCGCAGAAAAACTCTGGCCCGTCTGGGCTCAGGCCTGTGCCGAATCCGGCCGCCGCGTCCCCGTTCTCTTCACCGCCCACTCTGTCCCCTGTCGCACCATCATGACCGGCGAAGCATCCGTCGCAGGAGCACGCCCCGGCACCCCCGCACAAGCCTCCCCCGACCCCTACCCAGTCGAAGCAAAACGTACCGCCCAGCTTGTCGCAGACTGCCTCGCCGTCGTCGGCTTCCACGAGCGCGACTGGTGCTTCGCTTTCCAAAGTCAGGGCATCAGCGGCGGCCCATGGATCGGCCCCACTGTCGAGGAAACCCTCAAAGCCCTCAAAGAAGAAGGCCACGTCGGAGTCGTCATGCAGCCCATCGGTTTCCTCTGCGACCACGTAGAAATCCTCTACGACATCGACATCGCCTTCAAAGAGACCGCACATGAGCTAGGCCTCAAGCTCTGGCGCGCCGAAAGCCTCAACGACTCCCCAATTCTGGCTAAAGCTCTCGCCGAAGTGGCCTCCGGAAAATACAAAGCTTCAGTCGATGAAATAACAACTCCTTCCGCATAATTGAGAGACACCATGAAACGGATTGCCATTATCGGGGGAGGATTTGCCGGCGTCACTGCAGCATATGAGCTCGCAAAGCTCGCACGCGAAGGGGCACAGGTCGAAGCAGTGCTCTTCGAGGCCTCCGGGCGTCTCGGGGGAACCGTCCAGACTACCCGCGAGGGCCATTACATCATCGAGGGCGGCCCGGACGGCTGGGTAACCGAAAAGCCCTGGGCCCAGGAGCTAGCCGAAGAACTCGGCCTCGGCGACGAGATCCTTCCCTCCAGCGACGCGCACCGCAGAACCTACGTCCTTATCGGCGCCTCCCCCGACTCCGTCGGCACCCTCCAGGCCATGCCCGATGGCATGCGCATGATGGTGCCAGGAGACCTCGACGCGATGGACGCCTCGGAACTCTTCTCCGCCGAAGCCAAGCGCGCCTACCACGACGAGTTGAACCGCGCAGAAGAGCTCCGTACCCACGCCCCCGCCAGCGACGAAAGCGTAGCCGATTTTGTCCGTCGCCACTTCGGCGATGAAGTACTGGAAAAGATCGGAGCTCCTCTGCTCAGCGGAGTCCTCGGAGGCAATGTCACCACCCTCAGCGTTCGCGCCGTCATGGCGCCGTTCGTCGCCATGGAGCAAGAACACGGCAGCCTCATCGCCGGCGTTCAGGCTCGCAACGCAACTCGCCCCGGCAAGAAGACATCACTCTTCACCTCCTTGCGCAGCGGAGTCGCAACACTCGTTGACCGCATGATCGCAACCATCCCCATCGCTTGGGTTCGACTTGGAACTGAAGTCGTCGCAGTCGCTCACGACAGCAGCGGATGGACCGTAAGCCGATCTGCCGGGGGCCGCATTACTCCCGAACACTTCGATGCCGTCATGATCGCGACTCCCGCGCACGTTACCCGCACCCTCATGGCCCCACTCAATCAGCGCGCCGCCGCACTGCTCGACATGGATGCAAGCTCTGCCGTTGTCGCAGCGTTCGGATTCCCTGACGCGACAAAGTTGCCCCTCCCGGCAGGCTTTGGTTTCCTGGTGCCATCCGGTTCCTCCAGCCGCTTGCTAGCATGCACCTTCGTCGACCAAAAATACAGTGGACGAGTTCCCGAGGGTGGGCGGCTCATCCGCGCCTTCTTCGGCGGAGCAGCAGCAGAGCGCCTCATGCGATGCACCAATGACGAAATCGCCTCAGTTGCCCGCCTCGAACTTGCCCGTATCCTAGGCCCGCTGCCCGAACCTGAAATCACTTCGGTCCGTCGCTTGCCACGCAGCCTTCCCCAGTACTCCATAGGCCATCTCGAGCGGATGGCGGAGTTGGACCAATGTGTCAGTCAGATGCCAGGGCTTTGGTTGCTGGGCAACGGATATCGCGGCGTGGGTCTGCCCGATCTGGTGCGTGACGCGCGACAGGCGGCACGAGACTCAGTGCAATAGCGACCGCACTGACGAATCAAACTCCGCTACCAGATGTGGTCATACTTCCGATGTAACGCTTCTTCCACCACCACCAGTACGAGAGTCACAACCGAAAGAACAATCTGCCAGCGCTCTTGCCTCAACTTCGTCGCCAGCGAAGACACGTCCAATCTCCAGCGTGCGGACGGCCGGTTGCGTAGCCTGCGAACCTGCGCCACAACAATCAGGTTCAGAATCGCTCCGACGCAGGCGAACAAAAGCATCGGAATTCTCAGTCCGACGCGATGAAATGCGTTCATACGCGCAAACACGGACGATGCCGCCGCCAATGACAGCAGGCTAAGCAAAAGCCGCGCTCCGCCTAGCGCAACCATCACAGTGCAGATACTCTGCAGAAAAGCAAAGATAAGACCAGTCCAGGCCAAAGCCGAAAATGTGCGCCCACGACCACCTTCTTCGGTGGTCACTCCGTCAGAGCTGTTCATTGCCGTCTTAGAAGAATCAGACATGGCTGCAATTATAGTGCGGCCATATCGATAGACAGCGACGCTAGACCAGTAGCTAGACCTGGCTCTTCGCTACCCCAAATTTAAATATTCGGGTTCATCCCATCCGTCCTAAATGACCTTCCATCTCTAATCAATCCGGCGGGTTTCGCAGCGCCTGTTCGAGCCGATCGTGAAGTCGTTCGCTGAATCCCACCGGCAGTGAAAAGGTGCGATCATCAGCAGTCAGAATCAAAATATTTCTGGTCGAATCAAGAACCGCGGAGCAGATTTCACAGTGCTCAAGGTGCTTTTTTACTTGGTCCAGCATCTCTGGATCAAGCGTTCCATCCAAATACTCGGAGATATGATCCCATACGTGTTTGCAGTTCAGAACCATGGAAACCTCCGCTTCTTTGGAGCGACAATCTTATTCAACTGCGGTGCCAGCCTCTTTTGAAGCATAATGCGAGCGCGATGCAGGCGAACCTTGACCGACGCGACGCTGATTCCCAGAACCGCTGCGGATTCATTGACACTTAGTTCTTCCATATCTCGTAAAACGAAAACCTCACGGTAAATTGTGGGAAGCTCGGTGACTGCCTCCTGTAAGAGCAACCGCACCTCCTGTCGCTCAAGAATCTCCGACGGAATCTCGCGCCAGTCGGTCAGTGCTGCCGGAGAGACCGGGGCGCCATCCTCGCTTGTAACGTCCAGCGACTCCGTTCGAGAAGTCTTCTGCTTCCGTAACCGGCTACGCGCTTCATTAATCGCAATGCTGATCAACCACGTACTGAACTTCGACTCAGCCCGAAACTTGGCTAGACCACAATACGCCTTGAGAAATGACTCCTGAGCAACGTCTTCAGCATCAGCCGAATCCTTCAACATGGAAAGCGCAACCATGTAGACGCTCCGTTCATACGGTCGAATCAGTTCATGAAACAGTTGCGTCTCGCCAGCAAGAATGGCTGCAATGACGTCTGATTCATCACCATTGCCAACCATCGATCTTTCGTTGTTCCCTTCAATCAACATGGTATCCGCATCCGGTCGCAGGCGCCGCGTCCCTTTAGGCTGCGGCCAGTGTGGCGCTTCGACTGTTCAAGACGACTAATCACTGGTCACCTCACACAGCCACCCCAGAGACATCCAATGCTGGAAAGCGGACTGAACGTAGCCAGGGCGTTCGGCCTCTGGCATCACACTGAATTCGAATGCCGCGTCAATAGCATCCATCAGTGTTCTGCCTTCCTGTATAGCCTGCAGCAGATAGAAATCTTCCAGTCTCAAACGTTTGTAATAGACCGTATCTTCATAACGGTGCACCGCGAGGTAAATCGTCTCATGGTTCACCCCCGAAACGGCGCGAAAACGTCGGACGATACGACTCGCAGTAGCACTATTGCTGGAGCTATTGCTGCTCCCGGAATCGCTGCGAAGAGCAATCAGGGCATTGTCAACCGCATGGTGCAGCTTCAAGAGACGAACGTGCGGCTGCAGAGAAATCTGCGTTTCTTCGCTAAGGCTGGTCATTGTTTCGACAGGCAGTACCGGTCGACTCGCACTATCGAACGACTCAATGTGGGCCCACTCCAGCGACATCATATCCTGGGAAAGCTCGCCAAGCGGCGCGGTCCATTGAGGATTATCACATGACCATTCGAGCAGCCTCGAACCGAGGTTTCGCAGCGAGAATGAAGTAGATGGGTTGGATTCCAGATACGCGCGCATCAGCGCCTGAAACTTCTTCCGCCCCAGAACCGCCTGAAGACCCGTAAAGTCTTCTTCGAAGCTGCTGAAGAGGCGAAACCAGTATTGACGGTTATAGATCTCAAGTCGCTCGAAGGAGTCCAGGCGATCATTGGGTCGAATGAAGCCTGCAGCCTCCGCATGGTTGTCGCGACCGCTGCGATCGCGCTTTCGCATCGTTTCATCCAGCGTCAGCGGCTGCATAACGGCTGCGGCCATCCGTCGTTGTAGTTGGTGCAGTTCCCCGGTCATCGCACTGGCTCCAACTCCGGTTCGACCGGCATCCCTGCGTTGCGCAGCGATTCTTCCTCGCGGATCTTACCCGCCTGAAGAAAACGATTGGCCTTCAATGCCTCAGCGTGCACTTCATCGAATGACGGAATATTGTCATCCCATTCAAGTAGCGTCGCCGTGGGACCGCAACGCTCGATGGCTCGCGCATATAGATCCCACACAGGATCCAGCACAGGATGATCGTGGGTATCAAGAATGTACTTTTCAAACTTCGAGTGGCCGGCTATGTGAATCTGCGCCACTCGCTCTGCTGGAACTGCATCGACGTATGTGCACGGGTCAAAGCCATGGTTCTGCGAGGAGACGTAGATATTGTTGACGTCCAGCAGGATCCCGCAATCTGCCTGCTCAACAACCTCGTTCAGAAACTCCCATTCGGTCATCTGCGACATGTGGAACTCGGCGTAGCTACTCACATTTTCGACAACAACTGGAACTTCGACAAAGTCCTGCACCTGGCGAATCTTTGCCGCCGTGATGCGCGCCGCTTCAAGCGTATAAGGCATCGGCAGAAGATCGTGGGTGTATCGACCATCGATGCTGCCCCAGCACAGATGGTCCGACAGCCACGGGGTTTTCGTGCGGCGCGCAAGCGTCTTCAGTCGAAGCAGATGCTCACGATTCAAAGGATCGGCAGAGCCGAAGTACATCGACACTCCGTGCTGAACAACGCGATACTGGTCGAGGATGCTATCCAATACCGTCATCGGTCGGCCTCCGTCGACCATGTAATTCTCTGAGATGATTTCGAACCAGTCGACAACTGGCTTTTGCTCCAGAATATGGCGGTAATGAGGAATGCGCAGGCCGATGCCAACACCATAATCGGTGAACCCATTGAAACGATTCGCTGGCATGCATTGTCCTCCTATCGACACAAAAACTTGCGATACAAATAATCAAGAATCTGAGGGTTAGCGAATCAAATGCTCTCCTGCAGTAATCCGTGGATTGCGTCCCTGCAGGAGAGCCGATCATCACTGGACTACGCTGGTCACTTGGATCCGTCGGTAGCGCAACCGCCCTTACCCTTGCAGCTGTTCTTGCCCTTGCAGCCGTTGTCGCTGGACTTGCATCCGCCCTTGCCCTTGCAGCTATTCTGGCCTTTACATGCGTGCTTATCTTTGTCTTCTGCCGTAAAGCTGGAGGCGAACGAAGACTGACCGAGCGCGCTGAGCGCCGCATTGGAGCTGGTCGCTGCATGCAGTTGACCGGTGGAGCCGCCGAGCAGGCCTGTCACAGCCGCGCCTAACATAAGTGCTTTCATTGACTTTGTCATTTTTTAAATTCTCCTGAAGTCAGAACTGCCAACTTCCTGTGCAGTCTGTTGTTGGTTTAGAAGCAGGAAACAGTCGATAGTTACAGGAATTGAAAAAAATCTTCAATGCCCGCTGACTTTACGAATCACCGCACACGACGGATTGCAGCCCACCCGTAAATCCTGAGAAAAGCGTAGCAGATAGCCTGCGAGAGCAAAAGAATCGCGCTCCTGTAACTCGAAGGAAAGAAGCGACTCTAATGCCTGACTCCATGATCCCTTCCACATCGAGCCACTTTGCGAAGCAGCCTCGGGGCAGCGATCAGGAAAACCTAGCGAGAGAGTGTTACGAGAGAACGACTATGAATCTGATTCAGCAGTGTTACGCCAAATTTGAAGAGGTCGCCGCCTACGGAAGGTCACCGCTCCTCCTTGCGATCCGTCTTTACTGGGGATGGCAATTTGCTCAGAGCGGCTGGGGTAAGCTTCACAGCCTGCCCAGGGTAACGGAGTTCTTTACAAGTTTGCACATCCCGCTTCCCGGCGCTAACGCCCACTTCGTCGCCAGCCTCGAGTTCATTGGCGGAATTCTACTCATCCTCGGACTTGGCTCCCGACTCATCAGCCTTCTGCTTGCAGGCAACATGTTGGTCGCATACTGGACTGCGGATCACGAAGCTCTATTCTCCATACTCTCTGATCCCGGCAAGTTCTATGTCGCTGATCCATTCACTTTCTTGTTCGCCTCGCTGATTGTTCTTGTCTTCGGCGCGGGGCTCTTCTCTCTGGATACTCTCGTGTTCCGCAAACGACAGAGTTAGAGGGACTTGACGCCGCGACGAACGAAAAAATGGCGCGAAACGATCCGGGGAAATCCGCACCCATTGACTAGCATTCAGCCAATGGGTGCCATTCTCATTCAAGAATTATTTGCGTGAGAGCAATTTTCACGCTACATTGATCTCAGTTACTCAAAATATAGTTCCATGCATCACCAGCTCCCGGACAAAGTCTTTTCTGCTCCTAGACGAGCTCTTCTTCCGAAGAATCAATCACTTTCAAGATCACTAACCGAATAGTTTATGCAGTCGCGGGAGAGATCGGACCAGTCCGACGCCGAAGGAGCAACCGCCCCGGAAACTCTCAGGCAAAAGGACCGCGACCAGCAATCAACTTCTGGAGAGAGACACCCTCAAGGTGTCCGCCGACGGGATAATAATCTCAGGCAAAGATACAGAAGGGGCGCACTAAGAGGCTGATTTTCGGCTTTGAGAGGTGTGCGTCCATGGTGATATCGGTTAGTCCAGTCCAAGACATAACGAGCCTGAAGCCGTTCAGTGTGACGGATGTGTTTTCCGTTGGGGTTGGCCCCTCCAGCTCACACACCGTCGGGCCCATGCGAGCTGCTTATCAGTTCGCGTCAGGTTTCTCCTCCTCCTCCACCGGATTCGCCCCCACCTCTATACTTGTCGAGCTCTTTGGTTCGCTGGCCCTCACCGGCATCGGGCACAGGACTGACGTCGGCATCATGCTGGGCCTCTCTGCCTGGCGGCCCGACCAAGTAGACCCGGATCAGATTGACGACCTGATCCGTGAGATCCGCACTAGCAAGATTCTGCACTTGAATGGCTCCCTGCCAATTCCGTTCGTAGAGGCAGAGCATCTGATCTTCCACCGTAACGAGTTTCTTCCTGGCCATCCAAATGGGATGCGGTTTACCGCCTACCACTGCATGCATCCCTTGGTCACCAGGCAGTACTACTCTATTGGCGGTGGTGCTGTCCGTCAGGAAGGCGTAGACGTTGAGACCTCAACAACTCCAGCACTCGAGACCCTGCGCTATCCCTTTTCTTCTGGCGAAGACTTACTCGCGATCGGCAAGAAATACAGCATCTCCATCGCCGAAATCATGTTGGCCAATGATTCTGCGTGGCGCGAGCGATCCGCCACAATCGATTTTATCGACGAGATCCGCGCCAGGATGTTCGCCTGCATCGATCGCGGCTGCGAGCAGACCGGCGTGTTGCCAGGCGGACTCATGGTCCGCCGTCGGGCCCGATCCCTGCGTCAAGCCCTGCTCGAAGACGCCGTCGGTGGAGACGAGTCACGCGTGCTCGATTGGCTCAGCCTCTACGCCCTCGCAGTAAATGAGGAAAATGCGGCCGGGGGTCGAGTCGTCACAGCGCCAACCAACGGAGCGGCAGGCGTAATCCCCTCCGTGCTCAAGTACTACGAGACTTTTTGCCCGGAAGCAACGGTAGAAGGCTCGAGAATCTTCCTCCTCACTGCAGCCGCGATCGGAGCGCTGTACAAAATGCGCGCTTCTATCTCTGCTGCTGAAATGGGATGCCAGGGCGAAGTCGGCGTCGCATGCTCCATGGCGGCTGCAGGGCTGGCGGCCGCACTCGGTGGAACCAATCCCCAAATTGAAAATGCAGCGGAAATCGGTATGGAGCACAACCTTGGGCTAACGTGTGACCCCATCATGGGCTTGGTTCAAGTGCCCTGCATCGAGCGAAATACCATGGGTGCCGTCAAAGCCGTAACCGCAGCTAGACTCGCCTTGCGTGGCGATGGCACTCACCTCGTCTCACTCGATGCCGTAATTGAAACCATGAGGCAGACAGGCAACGATATGCGTTCAAAATATAAGGAGACAAGCCTCGGCGGTCTCGCAGTGAACTTTGTAGAGTGCTAATGGCATGAGATAGAAGTCGCAATACAGTCCGTGAATGCTGGCCACAAAATGTGGCCAGAAAAATACTGAAATAATCTGACCACGTCGTCAAGGAGTTCGAAGAGTATGGCAATCGAAAATAGCAGTACCCCAGAGTGGAGCACCACAGAAGTATTTGCGCAGCGGCACATTGGGCCCTCGCAATCCGACATCTCGGCGATGCTCACAACAATCGGGATGGAGAGTCTCGATGAGTTGATCGCAGAGGCCGTGCCGGCATCGATTCTTGATCCCGGAAAACTCGACTTCGGCCCCGCACTCACCGAGACCGAGACGCTCGCCTATCTTCGCACCGTCGCCAATAAGAATCGCGTGCTGACCTCGCTGATCGGCCAAGGGTACTACGGGACTGTGGTGCCCGCCGTCATTCAGCGCAATATCCTTGAGAATCCAGCCTGGTATACGGCCTACACGCCATATCAGCCCGAGATAAGCCAGGGCCGTCTGGAAGCCCTCATCAACTTTCAGACCATGATCTGCGACCTCACCGCTCTTGACATCGCCAACGCCTCACTTCTCGACGAAGCAACTGCGGCCGCCGAGGCCATGGGAATGGCTAAACGTGTCGCCAAGTCTGATCAGACCCGTTTCTTTGTTGACCGGAACTGTCATCCGCAGACGATCGCTGTGCTGGAGACGCGCTCCAAGCCGCTCGGCTGGGAACTCGTCATCGGCGATGCCGCAACTGACCTCAAGCCCGAAGAAGTCTTCGGCGCTATCTTTCAATACCCCGGCACCCACGGCCACATCATCGACTACCGCAACGCCATCGCATCTCTGCACGCAAAGGGCGCCATCGCAGCCATGGCCACTGATCCTCTCGCACTCACACTTCTGACGCCGCCTGGTGAACTCGGCGCCGACATTGCTGTCGGATCCTCCCAACGATTCGGGGTCCCAATGGGCTACGGAGGACCACACGCCGCCTATATCGCCACCAAAGACGAGTACAAGCGCGCTCTCCCCGGAAGACTGGTCGGCGTGTCGATTGACTCACGTGGAGCCCAGGCATATCGTCTCGCCCTGCAGACCCGGGAGCAGCATATCCGCCGCGAGAAAGCGACCTCCAACATCTGCACCGCGCAGGTTCTCCTCGCCGTTATGGCAGGGATGTATGCCGTCTACCACGGGCCGGACGGCCTCAAAGCAATTGCGAATCGTGTTCACGGCCTCACCACAAAGCTCGCCGCTGGACTAACCGCCCTCGGTTTCACCGTAACGCCAGCCGCTTACTTCGACACCATCACAGTAGCGACCGGAGCACAAACAGAACGGATACATCAGGCCGCACTTTCCGCAGGTATTAACCTGCGCCGCATCGCCTCTGCAACCGGAGAAATCGGAATCAGCCTGGACGAGACCACCACTCCTGCCATCATTGAGGCAGTTTGGAATTGCTTCGGCGTCGCACCTGCCTTTGCTTCGGTAATCTCAACCTCCGCGCTTCCGGTCGGCCTGCAACGTAGCAGCGAGTTTTTGCAACACCCCGTCTTTAACCAATACCACTCCGAGACGGAGATGCTGCGTTACATGCGTCGACTCGCTGATCGAGACCTCGCCCTTGATCGTGCCATGATCCCACTCGGCTCCTGCACCATGAAGCTCAACGCGACAACCGAGATGATACCGGTCACCTGGCCGGAGTTCTCGAATCTCCACCCCTTCGTCCCCCGCGACCAGGCCGCTGGATACGCCGAGATGATCGACGCCCTCGAAAAGCGCCTCTGCGACATCACTGGCTACGACGCCTTTTCCTTCCAGCCAAACTCCGGGGCACAAGGCGAGTACGCAGGACTCCTGGCAATCGGTGCGTACCACCGCAGCCGCGGCGAGGCCCATCGCAATATCTGTCTCATCCCTGCCTCCGCCCACGGCACCAACCCTGCCTCAGCTCAGATGGCCGCGATGGAAGTCGTCGGCGTTCGCTGTGACGAGAACGGCAACGTCGATGTGGAAGATCTGCGAGAAAAAGCTCGGCACTACGCCGATATCCTCGCGGCCGTGATGATCACCTATCCTTCGACCCATGGTGTCTTCGAGGAGCGTGTCCGCGAGATCTGCGAGATCGTGCACGAGTACGGAGGACAGGTCTATCTCGACGGAGCCAACCTCAACGCGCAGGTAGGTGTCGTATATCCCGGAAAGTTCGGTGCCGATGTCAGCCACCTGAATCTGCACAAAACCTTCTGCATTCCACATGGCGGTGGCGGACCAGGCGTTGGCCCTGTTGGTCTGCGAAGCCATCTTGCTCCCTTCCTGCCGGGCCATCCCGAACTCGCTGGCACCAGCCTGGTCGGCCCGGTATCGGCCGCTCCGTATGGATCCGCCTCGATTCTTGCCATCTCGTGGGCATACATCCTACTGATGGGCGGCGAAGGGCTCACAAAAGCGACCGAGGTTGCCATCCTCAACGCAAACTACATTGCGAAGCGGCTGGATGAACACTATCCCGTCCTCTACAAAAATGAGCACGGCCGCGTGGCACACGAGTGCATTCTCGACACGCGACCACTTAAGGCCTCGTGCGGCGTTAGCGTAGATGACATCGCCAAACGGCTCATCGACTATGGCTTCCACGCTCCAACCATGAGCTTCCCTGTCGCCGGCACCTTGATGATCGAGCCGACCGAATCGGAATCGAAAGCAGAGATCGATCGTTTTTGCGAGGCAATGATCGCGATGCGAGCCGAAATCAGCGAGATTGAAGATGGAAAATACGACGTCAGCGAGAGCCCACTTCACTTCGCACCCCACACCGTACACGATCTCGCCGATGAGATATGGGACCGTCGTTACACACGCGCCCAGGGATGCTTTCCGCCAACCTCGCGGAGAACAGATAAGTACTGGTCTCCGGTAAATCGGATCGACAACGTCTACGGCGACCGCAACCTTTTCTGCTCCTGCCCGCCAACTGCCGACTACTGCGAAGTCCTGTCAGAGTAATCGCCACCCAATGCATCGCAAATATAATCAGACACATAACCCTTTCTGCCGCTGAAAAAGAAACATCAATTTAGTTGTTGGTGATTCAAGACCCCGAAATCAGGAGCGTGACCGATGGATTATTTGGCGAAGCGAATCGAAGACTCGCAAGACGTGGAGTTCCTGCATGAGATCGGCAGCCGCATGGCCGCTGCCGACTCGCTCGACTCCATTCTTCAACACATTCTTGAGTTCATTGCGGACCTGGTCCGCTGCGATTCTTGTTTGGTCTACCTCCTGCAAGGCGAACAACTCGTTCTCAGCGCATCGAAGAACCCACATGCGGACCTGCTACATCGACTCGGTCTCGCGATGGGCCAAGGTATTACCGGATGGGTTGCCGAACACCGGCAGACCGTGGCAATCACCTGCCATGCCTCGACCGATCCGCGCTTCCGCATGTTTCACGATCTCCCGGAAGACCTCTATGAGGCCTTTCTTTCCGTCCCCATTCTCTGCCGTGGCAAGGTCGTTGGCGTCATCAACCTCCAGCATCGCCAGCCCCACCACCACACCGAACGTGAGATCCGCCTCATCTCCACCATTGGATTTCTTGTCGGCGCCGAGGTGGAATTGGCCCGTATTGAAACGGAAAAAGTAGAGATGCAACGGCAGCTTGAAACACGAAAGCTCATGGAGCGGGCCAAAGGAATCCTGCAACGGCAACTCAGCGTAGATGAGGAAAATGCCTACCTGACCCTGCAAAAACTCAGCCGTCAAAAGCGGAAGCCGATGCGCGAAATAGCCGAAGCAATCATCCTCGGTGACGAACTTCGCACCGGCACCTAGAGCCATCGAGTGGGGTGGGCTAAAACGGCGGGAGCTACTCCCGCCGTTCGTATTTTAGCCGGGCATTTTTACTCGTACCGCAACGCATCGATTGGGCTAAGTTGTGAGGCTCGACGAGCAGGGTAAAAGCCGAAGAACACACCAGTCGCCGCCGCAATTCCAAATGCGAGCGCTACCGCCGTAAAAGATATCGTCGCTGGCCAGTGCAAAACGTTGGTGATAGTCAACGCCGCAGCGAACCCGATGATGATGCCAAAAATCCCTCCGAAGACGCTGAGCGAGACCGCTTCCACCAGAAACTGCTGCAGTACATCGCTCTGTCGAGCGCCGATCGCACGACGAATACCGATCTCACGCGTACGCTCCGTCACACTCACCAGCATGATGTTCATAATGCCAATACCGCCTACGATCAGCGAGATCGTCGCAATCGCTGCGAGCAGCGCAGTCATCGTCGAACCCGCGCGACTCAGCGTTCCCGCCATCTCCTGTGAGTTCGTCTGGTCCATCTGTGGCATATTCGCCAGAATGAATGCCGCCACCGAAGTATTCAACCCTTTGGTCAAGGCCTCCGAAGACTGCGTCTTCACCGTGAAGTCGTCCGGAGTAGCACCGCCGCTACCAGCACCGGGCAGTTGAAGTCCACCCAGCGCTACCCCTCCAGTAGGCTGCGTAATCTGGTTATCCAAATGATGCCGACTACGTAAAAGTGTCTTGATCGCATCGGAGATACGGGTTGTATCACCAGCTTGCTCCGCTGATACGGTAACCATCTGAATGGAGCTTGTTCCCAACTGCTTTTGCGCGGTCGTGTAAGGAATAATAGCGAGATCCGCCTGCTCGTCGTCCTTCGACTCAAAGACACCCACCACCCGATAAGGTTGATTATGCAACTGCACCTCTTTGCCGACAGGGTTCTCGTCGCCGAAGAGATGGTCACGCAGTGAGCTGCCAATTACCGCCACCTGCGCAGCCGAAGCAACGTCACTCTCTTTGAAGAACTTTCCCTTCTGGAAGGTCCAGCCGTATTCATCAGGATATGCGACATCTGCGCCCACTATCTGCGTATAGAAACGCTGGTTTGAGGTCTCTACCCAAGTCCGCTCCTTCACATTCGCAGAGACATACTTGACGCCGTCGATCTTTGCGATAGCATCCGCATCGGCCGGCACAAGAGAATTCGTACTGCCCATGCCAGTAGGGATGCGAGATTCTTCTCCGCCTCGCGTAAAGTTGCCGGACCGCACAAAAATTAGCGTCGTACCCGCCGACCTGACATCCGCCGATACAGACTCCTGAGCGCCCGTGCCCAATGCAAACATGGTCAGCACAGCTGCTACGCCGATTGTCATGCCCAGTATCGCCAAGCCGGTACGTAGCTTATTTCGCTTAAGGGCCTTTTGCGCAATTCGAAGACTCGTTGTCAACATAATTTCCTGCCTGTTGGTCGCCAGCGTTTATTCGTACTTGAGAGATGCGATCGGAAGCACCTGTGAAGCTTGCTTCGCAGGATAGTAGCCGAAGAAGATGCCAACGGCGGCGGACACGCCAAACGATAGTGCCACTGAGAGAGGTGAAACTTGCGTCGACCACTGCAATATCTTCGAGATAAACAATGAGACCCCGTAGCCGATCGCAACTCCCAGCAAGCCACCCGTTACGCTCAACGTAATCGACTCCAGCAGAAACTGCAGCAGCACATCCTGCGCTCGCGCACCAACTGCCCGTCGAATTCCAATCTCGCGCGTGCGCTCCGTGACTGACAGCAGCATGATATTCATAATGCCAATACCACCAACAATCAGAGACACGGTCGCAATGCTCGCGAGTAGCGCTGTCATCGTTGCACTCGCTCGATCGAGCGTCTTGCCTAGCTGCTCCAGCGTCACCTTCTCCAACCCGGAGACATTACCAACAACCGCACGCTGAACGTCAGACCGCATGCCGCCACCCGTAAGGGCTTTTCGCGCTTGGCTGGTCACCAAAAAATCATCTGGTGTCCTGAACGCAATACGATGACGTGATCGAAGCAGATCCGTAATCGCCTTTGTCACTCGGGTCACATCGCCAGTCGAAACGGTAGTCACCGTAATGTCATTCAACTTCGATAAGTTCAATAGCTTCTGCACAGTAGTTACTGGAATATAGATCGCATCAAATTCATCGTCACCGGCAGCAGGAGCTACCATCCAGCTACTGCTACTCACAACGCCTGAAACCTTGAACGACTGGTTCCACAAAGTAACCGTCTTTCCTACTGGGTTATCTTTGCCGAATAGCTTCTCTGCAACAATCCCGCCAAGCACTACCACCTGCTCTGCTTTGGCCTCCTCACGCTTCGTAAAGTAGCCTCCGTGCGTAAAGACCCATGCCCGCTTGATCTTGGGCATCGAAACGTCGTCTCCATGCATACGGGTAAACCAGCGCTGCCCCTGGTATCCGATGTGTGCGTTCTCGTGGACTCCCTCCGATACATACTGCACGCCGCTTATCTGACGGATCGCATCAGCATCCGAGATAGTCAACGTCGCAGCCGATCCCAGTCCAGCTTCCGAGTCACCCAGTCTCTGCCGCGAAGTAGGATGATCATGCACGGCAAACGGATCATCCTCAGGATGGAAGAAACTCCGTCGCAGACTAGCTGCACCTGGAACATACACGCCTGAATCGAGTCGCGGAGCAGACCCGGGGCTCTGGTAATAAGCTGCAGGCTCGATTGCATCATCCGGCAATCTATCCTGCTGGAGTTGGTAGTTTCCTGCCTTCACCACAATCAGGTTCATACCGGCCGCCTTCACCTGATCCTGAATCGCCGCCTGCGCGCCAGACCCCAACGCGATCATCGTAAGGACTGTCGCGACCCCGATCGTCATTCCAACCATAGTCAGCGCAGTCTGTAGCTTGTTCCGGCGAAGAGCCTTCAGTGAGATGATCCAGCTTGTCTTAAGTGCCATTACGCAGTCTCCTGGACAACTTCGGGGATCTCCGCAAGCTCACCGCGTGCGGTACGTCGCTGCCCATTCAATTCGTCTGCGGTGATCACGCCATCCTTGAATGCAATGATCCGCGATCCGTAAGCTGCCACATCCGGCTCGTGCGTAATCAGAACAATCGTAATGCCACGCTCCTCTTTCAATGATTGAAAGATGTCCATTACCTCAACGCTGGTGCGACTATCCAGATTTCCCGTTGGCTCATCCGCAAGCAGTATCGAAGGATTGTTCAAAAGCGCTCGAGCAATGGCGACACGCTGCTGCTGACCACCCGAGAGCTGGTTAGTATGGTGCTCATACCGCGATTCCAACCCCACCGCCGCAAGCGCTGCCATTGCACGATTGCGCCGCTCAGACGCCGATACAGGATTCGCGCCATACAGCAGCGGCAGTTCAACATTTTCCAACGCAGACGTTCGCGTAAGCAGATTAAAGCCCTGGAATACGAATCCGATCTTGCTGTTGCGTACAGACGAAACCTCATCATCTGACAGTCGAGATACATCCTTGCCGTCTAGAAAATATTGCCCTCTGCTGGGTTGGTCCAGGCAGCCAAGAATATGCATCAATGTTGATTTGCCAGAACCAGATGGACCAACAACGGTTACAAATTCACCAGCGTTGATATCAAGAGAGACTGACCGCAATGCATGGACGGCCACTTCACCCATCTGATAAGTCTTCGTAAGGTTGCGAATGGAAATCACAGGTATTTTAGAGGTCATTGTGTTGGGCTCTTTGTGGGTTTGGCGCCTGATGCGGCGTAGTTGTAGACGATGGAGGCAATGGACTTCTCTGCTCCGGCCATTCCGTAAACTTTTCCCGCACCTTCAATGATGTAGTACTCATTTGCCGCGTGCGCTCTGCCACCATGGCCAGCTGCACCGCCCGCGATCGGCATCGCTACAGGAGCAATCTTCTCTCCGGTTGCCCCATTCGAGAACAGATACGATGGCCAATAGCCGCCAAGTATGGACTCACCGTCGGCAGGAGTTGCATATGGAATGCCGAAGTCCGTATACGTCTTTGTGATGGCCCTTGCGATGTCGGAGTCATATGACATCTTCGACCACGGCACATCACCAATCAACTTCATCTCCACGTCTTTATAGCCATTGCGATCAAGCTGCGCGCGGAGCTTCTTCACAATGTCCAGACCATTCATATTTGGTATGTAGCGGAAGTTATGTTTGGAGGTGATCTTGTTCGGAAGAATTGCTCCAGCTCCGCCGGCATACATATTGCCTCCCCAGATGCCGTCCAGATTGAACGACGTGCCGTAACGTTGCATCTTCAACATCGTGAAAGGATCGTCAGAAATAAATCGGCCTACTCCCAGATTCTTCGCAGCAACAGTCAGGTCAAGTTTCCCGGAAACATCCTTTAGCTTCTTCGTCTCCGAAGGCGTCAAAGGTGCAAGATTGTCAAAGAAACCCCCGATCTTAGGTGTATTTCCATCGTCCGACACCAACGATGCCAGCATCTTCATATGCCGCCAAGCAGGGCTGTCCACTGATCGCTTGTTTGATCCATGAATGTCAGACTGGATAGGACCTCGGCCCCAGCTCTTTCCGCTGGTCGTTAGCTCAACGTACACGCAGCCCTCGGAGCCACCCATCAGACCACCCGCGCCGCTCTCAGATTGCACCCCAAACATCAACATCGCATCTGCGCCCTTGAAGAGATCGGAGTGATCTTTCACAAACTTTCGCAAACCGATGTCCATGCGCTCTTCATCACCTTCGGCAACAAAGATGAGGTTCACCGGAAGCTTGCCCATCACCGCTTTCATCGACATCAGCGCGTTCAGTTGGCTCATCTGCGGACCCTTGGAGTTTGTCGCTCCTCGCCCGATAAGCACCTTCTTGTAGGCCGGGTTCAGTCCTGCGGTAGCGCCATCGACCAGCCGCGCCTCAAACGGAGGAGCAACCCAGTTCTCCGGCTGCGTTACCGGCATCGTGTCATACATCCAATAAACTACCAGCGTCTTCGGCGCACCCTCATCGCACTTTGCATAGACAACGGGGTTTCCTGGAGATCCATACTCCGTAATGCCAACATCATAGACACGCGTCTGCTGGCAGCCCAGTTGGTCGAAAAATCCCTTCACCATCTCTGCACTCTCAGGAATGCCCTCGCCGCTGTTGGAAATACTCGGCTGACGAATCCACTTCTGCAGATTTTCAACGTGGTCATCGATATGGTCATCGATATAGGCATAGACCTTCTGTAGATCAGCAGGCGTCTTGCTCATATCCGGCTCAATCGTTTCGTCGCCGTGTGGACGAATGCCCAGCTTGACCGTGTTTGCTGGGCCTGGCTTAGTGCCAGGGCTGGATGTGGTCTTGCTGTGGCAACCCGCCAGAACACCGAGGACACAGAGCAGCGCAACTCTTGAACGCATCATTTCCCTTTCAGATGAACAGCTGCTTCTTCACAGCTACTCGGTCTTTACTCCGGCCAAATACCTTCACTTCCCCTTACTTCGTTGCTGTCGGCTTCACATCAGAGACTCCGTTGGCGTAGTTCCAAATTGCCAGCGCAACGGACTTCTCAGCTCCAGCCATCCCGTACGTCTTTCCTGCACCTTCGATAATGTAGTACTCATTCGCCGCGTGGGCCCTCCCGCCTCTGCCTACCGAACCACTCCCAATCGGCATCGAAGCCATACCCACTTTCTGCCCAACTACTTGGTTTGAGAACAGATACGAGGGCCAGTAGCCACCAAGGATCGAAGCACCCTCAGCCCGTGGCCGAACAGGAACTCCGAACGTGCCATACATCGCATCAGCTGCATGTTGGATGTCCGTGTTGTAGTTCATCTTCGACCAAGGCACATCCCCAATCAGCTTCAGTTCAACGTCCTTGTAACCGTTGTGATCGAGTTGCGCCCGGATCTTCTTCACAATGTCCAGGCCGTTCATATTCGGCACATAACGGATGTTGTGCTTCGATGTGATCTTGTTCGGAAGAATGGCCCCGGCGCCGCCGGCGTACATATTTCCGCCCCAGATCCCATCCAGGTTGAATGACAGACCATACCGCGCCATCTTCAACATCGTGAACGGATCATCCGAGATGTACCGCCTCACGCCAAGCCCCTGCGCAGCTTTGGTCAAGTCCAGCTTCGCGGCCTGCTTCTTCAGATCTTCAAGCTCCGCCGGGTTCAGCGGCTCCACGTTGTCGGCAAAGCCTTTGATCATCGGCGTATTGCCGTCATCGGAGACCAGCGAGGACAGCATTTTGATGTGCCGCCACGCGGGGCTATCCACTGACCGCTTGTTCGATCCATGGATGTCGGACTGAATCGGCCCACGCCCCCAGCTCTTGCCGCTCGTCGTTAGTTCGATGTATACGCAACCCTCGGAGCCGCCAGGACCCCACATCGCATCCGCTCCCTTGAACAGGTCGGAGTGGTCCGTCATAAACTTCCGGAGACCGATGTCCATACGCTCTTCATCGCCTTCAGCAACAAAGATCACATTCACGGGGAGCTTACCGTTCACCGCCTTGAGTGACGCCAACGCGTTATAGACCGACATCTCCGGCCCCTTGGAGTTCACGGCACCGCGGCCGATGAGTGCCTTCTTGAACTCAGGTTCAATGCCAGCGGTCTTACCATCCACCAGCCGCGCTTCAAACGGAGGCGCTACCCAGTTCTCCGGTTGTGTAACCGGCATTGTGTCGTATTGCCAGTAAATCACCACCGTCTTTGGCGCTCCCTCATCACACTTCGCGAATACCACCGGATTACCTGGCGTTCCGTACTCCGTAATGCCTACGTCGTAGACACGCGTCTGTTGGCATCCAAGCTGGTCGAAAAATCCCTTCACCATCTCTGCACTCTCAGGAATACCTTCGCCGCTGTTCGATATACTCGGTTGCCGAATCCACTTCTGCAGCAGCTCGACGTGATCATCGATGTGGTCGTCGATATAGCTGAAGACTTTCTTCATCGGGTCCGGGACCTGAGCCATGTCCGGCTGGAGGGTCTCATCCCCATGGGCACGAATCCCTAGCTTCGGCGTGGCAGGCGCAGCTGTTTCTCCGGTGGGCTTGCTCTTGCAGCCGCTGACGCCAGCAATTGCGACAAGTAGAACGAGTGTGGTGACTTTCGAACGCATCATGCGGCTCCTGTCGATTCTGTGTTCAGATTCCGTTATTCGGCTGTAGATCCCATCGCTCGCAAAACGTTTAGTGGGGCGTAACCCCCACAGCCCTAGTGAGACTTGGGCTTGGGGGTTATGGTCGTAATCTTCGAGTAGTTGTAGATCGTGGTCGCAATCGTCTTCTCAGCACCGGCCATGCCGTATGTCTTGCCTGCGCCTTCAATCACGTAGTATTCGTTTGCCGCGTGGGCTCTCCCGCCAGATCCTGCGCGAGCTCCGCCCATCGGCAACATCACGTTGCCTACCTTCTCACCGACCTCTTGATCAGTGAAAACATAGGCTGGCCAGTAGCCACCAGCTGCGGGATACTCAGGGCGCCCTTGAATTCCCATCATGGCGTAAGTCGCATCACCCGCGTGCGCGATGTCCGTATCCTTGGACGGGTTCTTCGCCCAGGGAACGTCGCCGATCAGCCTCATCTCAACGTCCTTATAGCCGTTGTGATCAAGCTGTGCACGTAGCTTCTTTACGATATCCAGGCCGTTCATATTCGGCACATAACGAAAGTTATGCTTTGACGTAATCTTGTTCGGCAGAATTGCACCAGCTCCGCCTGCGTACATATTTCCACCCCAGATCCCGTCTAGGTTGAACGATGTGCCAAAGCGGCCCATCTCAAGAAACTTGTACGGATCGTCTGAGATGAAACGAGCCACACCAACATTCTTCGCGACCGACGTAAGATCAACCTTCTCCGCCTGCTTCTTCATAGCTGCACTCTGGTCCGGCGTGGGCGGAACCATGTTGTCGAAGAAGCCTTTGATCAATGGTGTATTGCCATCTTCAGATGTCAGAGAAGCAAGCATATGAATGTGGCGCCATGCCGGGCTGTCCGTCGTGCGCTTGAAGACGCCGTGAATATCCGACACCGTTGGCCCACGTCCCCAACTCTTGCCGCTTGTCGTCAATTCGACGTAAACGCATCCTTCAGAGCCCCCACCACCGAGCATCGCATCGCCGTCCTTGAACAGATCAGAGTGCTCCTTCATGAACTTGCGCAAGCCAATGTCCATGCGCTCTTCATCACCCTCTGCCACAAAGATCAGGTTTACCGGAAGCTTACCCATAACCTGCTTCATCGACATGATGGCGTTCAACTCAGCCATCTCTGGTCCCTTTGAATTTGTCGCACCACGGCCAATCAATACCTTCTTGAAGTCGGGATTTACGCCAGCGGTCTTTCCGTCGACGAGCCGCCCTTCAAACGGAGGAGCTATCCAGTTCTCCGGCTGCGTAACCGGCATCGTATCGTACTGCCAGTAGATAACCAGGGTCTTTGGTGCGCCTTCATCACAGTGTGCGTAGACCACAGGATTCCCAGGCGTTCCATACTCCGTAATTCCAACGTCGTACACACGTGTCTGCTGGCAGCCCAACTTATCGAAGAAGCCCTTCACCATCTCAGCGCTCTCAGGAATACCTTCGCCGCTGTTGGAGATACTTGGCTGCTGAATCCACTTCTGCAGATTCTCAACATGGTCGTCAATGTGCGTGTCGATGTAGTCAAACACCTTAGCCAGATCAGCCGGTACCTTGCTCATGTCGGGCTGCACCGTCTCGTCACCGTGCGGCCGAATGCCCAGCTTCGGTTTAGAACTTGCGACTGGCTGGTCGGCTGACTTGCTCTTGCATCCGACGCTGAACGGGAGGAGCCCCATCATCACTAACGACACAATCTTTACACTCATTAATCTCTCCTGGCATTGACAACTGGTTGACCTAGTCCTGCATTACCGCCTCAACTACCCACACCTCTAACCGCCACCTGCACGCGATAAAGGTGCAACCCTGACGGAATCTCGATTTGTAACAAACTGTTCTGACGGCTCGACCATGAGGCCCGTATAAGTCCTCCACCGTGCGCTACTGTCTTCTCCAGAACGCTTCTGAATCAGGTCTGCAACAAGATCGCGACCGTACGTGTAGGTAGTAACGTAGCTCCGATACTCATTGATATATTTCAGTGCGGCCTCGGGATGCGCCATCAACGCCGCACTCTGCAACTGTCCGCCAGCCCGCTCAAACTCAAGCTGACCATCGAGATACTCTCGCGCAATCTCTGGCTCAACCGTATGGAGTTGATCGACAAGAGCCTCAACTTGTAAGTACCGCGCAGCCAACCTAACATCTTTCCCTGCAAGCGGGAACAATACATCGCGCTCAATAACAAGCCGCTTTGCTGCAGGAAATGCCACGTCAACAGCCAACGTCGCCATCGACTCCGACATCATGGACTGAGGGCTATAAGTAGGTTGCACCGTGTACTCCTCCAGCCCCCTACCTTTCACCAACTCCGCTTCACGGATGCTGTTGTAGGTGTGATGTCCTGGGTACGCTTCGTGGCAGGCAAGGTTCAACGCACGATCCACCGTCAAACCAAAGTCCATATTGATTTGAATGACGCTGTGATAATGCCCCTTGTACCAGCTAAACGCGCTCCACGGCCGATTGCGGACATATTCGATCGTTACCTTCTCTCCCGCCGGAAGGGCAATGTGAGCTAGCGTCTCTCTCCTACACTCCTCTACCGCTTTCTCTATAACTGCAGGAACCAGGGAAGGTGAAATAACAAATGTTTCATCGAACGCTTGGTATCTGTCTGCCAGCAGTCCCTTGCCCGGCAATACTGCCTGCAACTCCGCCTGTACACGACCTATGGAGCGGTGGTCATAACTGGCAGGGAGTCTAACTCCAAAACTACTTTGCATCTCTTCATCAAAGGTTGTCGGCACAGCCATCAACACATCTGCACGGCTCACGATAGCCCGAAGCTGCGCTAACAAGTAGTTTTCTCTGGCTGTGTCGTGATTTTGTGACGAGAGCTCGCGCTTCACCTTCCTAATCAGACTTAGCGCAGAGACTTTGAGAGACGACAATGATGGCGGCTCTTTCTGCGTATCCGCATCTCCACTATTCGTCTCGTAGTAGTAGTCCAGGGAATCTGCATCTCGTTGTCCTAGGGCCGCCGCGATCCGCACGTATTCACGAACATCCGAGTCAATCTCGGCTACAGGCATACGCGGGGCGCTCTTGCAGCCTACCAAGGCTACTAGCACCGCCAGAGCGGTCCACCTTGCACATCTTCCGCGGATTGACATCTGCTCCGGCATATCGATCACGTCCCGTTTACTTCGCCATTATGACTTCTGACTAGGTCTAGCTACTGTCACTTCTTCACAATGGTTGCTACGTTCAACTGACTTAATCATCCTGTTGCCTAATTCAGTAGATGTCGCATCGCGTTAGTTTTCGTCTTCATCCGCATCACTCAAGCTCAACGACGACACTTCCGCGCGCACTGTTGGATACTTGATACCCAGTTTCTCCAGGTAAGTGTTGTACTTCGAAGCATCGTAGTAGTACTTCTTCATCTCAGGACAAATAGGAGTAGCCTCCTGTCCGCGACCTACAGTCGCGGACAGGACAGCTAGCAGTGTTATTAGCCCAAGTGATTTGCAGTTCATTCTTAACCCTCTTCTAATGAGTTAGTGCTGATACGAGTTAGAAGAGGAGCCGCAGGCTGAACTGAAATTCCCGGTTGTCGTTCGCTTGTGTAATTGCGCCGAATGCAGTTCCGGTGGCCACATACTGGACACCCTGCGTCAACGGGTTGAAGAAGTTCGGATGGTTGAGAAGATTGAAACTCTCCACCCGGAACTGGCCTCCAATGTTCTCGTGGATCGTGAACTTGCGTGCCAGCGTAAGGTCGAGATCCACATAACCCGGCCCGATAACAGTGTTGCGGCCTGAGTTACCAAATGTTCCCTTCGGTGCTAGCTGGAAAGCATGAACATCGAACCACTCCGTCGGAGTATGTGTCTTGGCGCCAGTGACAGAGTCGACAGACGCATTTGGATTAGAGATAACGTTTGGATGGTCTGCACCTTGGAATGACCCACTGTTATTCGATGCGGAGTCAGTAATAGTAAAGGGCCTGCCCGTCTGGAAGGAGAAGATGCCCGAAGCCTGCCATCCTCCCGCCAGTGCTGAGCCGACTCCATGAGTCAGGTACGCCTTGCCCTTCCCGAAGGGTAACTCTGCAACAGGGCTGAACACTAACCGATGCTTCACGTTGAAGTCCGACAATCCACGCTCAGCGCGCAGGTTATAGATGTTCTGAGGAGCCCCCGAAGAGTTGCTACCGCTACCGATGCCGCCTCCACCATCAATCGATTTGGCGAAAGTGTATGCCAGGGTAAACGAAACTCCGTCGGAATAGTTCTGCTTCAGGCTCGTCTGCATGGACTGGAATGTTGAGTTAGAGCGAGTGTCTTGACGAGTAATGGCCGCGTAGTTCGGAAACGGCCGGCTCGACTGACCCAACGATGTAGCCAGATTGGCAGGTGCTATCTGATTCACGTTGACGGAAAGCGGCAGTTTTGTTCCCTTCGAGCCAAAGTAGGTGATCTCTGCAACCATCTTCTTCGTCACAGCTTGCTGCACTCCAAAACTCCACTCAGTAATGTACGGAGTCGAATAACGTGAAGCGATGCTGAGGCCAGGAAGAACTGCAAGGCATCCTGTCTGGGTCGGGCTTGTGCACGGTGGCTTGCCGCTTGGGAACGGATTTGCCAAGGTAATCAGATTACCCGTGGCAGCGGTAAATGTTGGCACATACCGGAACGGATACTGAGTTCCATTCGTCAGAAACTGGTTGTACAGAAGTGGCGTGTTGTAGAACATTCCCACTGCACCTTTAATCACCGTGGAGTCTGCCTTCAGCGGCTGCCAGGCGAAGCCGACTCGAGGGGCGAAATTGTTCTTGTCGTAGTTATACAGATGACTGAAGGTGGTCGGTCCCGCCGCAACATGAGTCTGCGTCGTCAAGTCAAAGTTAGAGACCGTGTTATGAGGAGAATAGACGGGTGCGTCAAGCTCCCAGCGTAATCCCAGATTCAGCGTCAGGCGTGAGTTTACTTTCCAATCGTCAAGAGCAAATAGATGATAGCTCCTGAAATTGAGATATACCGTGGGCGCCGATGACCCCAGCGATGAGGTATAGGAATAACCAAACAGGAAGTCAGCCATCGAGTCGCCGGTCTTGCCAATCGCATTGGAGCCAAGCGTTCCGGGCAGGCTTGCATCGTTTATGTTGAAGGCTCCGCGACCCGAGCTCGTGATGATGTTAGTAGAGTTAGCAGCGAGATAATCCGCTCCTACTTTGAAGGTATGAGCTTTGTGGTTGAACGTAACAATATCAACGAATTGATAGTGGTTATCCCAACGATCCTGAGGCAGATTAGTCGCACCACCAATCGTCGAATAACCGCTGACAACCACGTTTGGCAGGCCACTGTTGTTGGCATACCCTGGCTGGTTGAAGTAAGGACCACCTGGCAGACCGGCATAGGTAAGCGTGGTATTGTCTTGCTGCGTGCGTGGCTGAACCAGTCGCTGGAAGCCCACCCGCGCTTCGTTGATCAGACTAGAAGTAAGAATTCGGTCATAGACGATATTGCCCAGCGTGGAATGCTGATCAGTAAAGCATCCAAAGTTTGGCAACACATAGGACGAGCACAGCGAATTGGAGGGCTCAAAAGCCGGATCACGGAAGTAATTCCAGCTTCCATTAAGTGAATCCTTCTCCGAAATTTTGTGATCAATTCGGAGCGACTCTTCATTCATATTCTCGACACGTGTCTCGCTGAAGTTGTAGTTGTTTGATCCCGTCGTAGTGACAGCCGGATAGCCGAGCTTTGCAATCGTCTGAGCGGCCTGCGAAGCGACACTGTTCCACAGAAGATTGCCCGAGTTATCAGTGACAGTCTTGAGATCATAAGTAGTCGTTGTTCCGGCAACTGGCGTCAATTGCTTGCCAGTCGCAGGATTATATAGCTTGCCAGAAGTCGTAAAGACTCCATTGATCATAGCCGTCGTAGGAACCGTCGCCTGAGCCGTAACTGCCCGGCCGATCCGCTGACCTTCATACCCAAAAAAGAAGAAAGTCTTGTCCTTGAAGATCGGCCCACCAATAGTGCCGCCGAAGGTGTTCTGTCGGAAGGCCGGCGTCTTCGCTCCAGTTGCATTGAAAAACGGCTTTGCATCTGTAGCTTGATTTCTAATGAACTCATACGCTGAACCATGAAAACGATTCGTGCCAGACTTCGTAATAATTGCCAGCTGCCCCCCAGACATGCGGCCATACTCAGCCGAGTAGACGCCAGTCAGAAGCTTGAACTCTTGGATAACTTCAACAGAGGGACGGAACGAGGGCTGGGCCACTCCCATATCGTTGTCAAACGTACCATTCACGCTGAATTGGTTGCTGATCTCCGACGCGCCCGCAATATTAATACCACCGCGGAACCCAAGCGTTGAATTCTGCGCAGGCTGGTAGGCTGCCGGCGAAAGCAACGCCAACGAATAAAATTGCCGGTTGGCCAACGGCAGTTCAACAACTGCCTTGTTGTCGATGATTGTCCCGTTCGACGATGACTGCGTATCGACCAGGGCGCCCTGCGCGATGACTTCCACCGTAGTGGATGCCTCGCCTACTGTCATCTGAACGTCGAGCTTTACGTCAGCTCCCACGTTCAGCGTAATTTCTTTCATTACCTGCTTGCTAAAGCCCGCAGCTTCACCACTGATCGTATAGCTTCCGGGAATTAGTGAATTGACGAAGTATCTACCACTCTCGTCTGACTTCGCCTGACGCGAAATTCCAGTGCCGGTGTTTAGCACCGTAATGACAGCTCCTGGTATAGTCGCCCCCGTCGCATCGCCCACTGAGCCTTCAACCGTTGCGGTCGAGGTCTGTGAAAGACCAGAGCGCATACCAGGTAGAAGTAAGAGTACGAAGAGAAGCAAGAACTTGTGTCGGAATGAGTAGTGGGTCATTTGCCAACCTCCATAGAGCTAAGTGTGCTAATTGAGTAAAGTCGTGACCGATCAAAAGATCGGGAAAGATCAGGGGCACGGCCCCCGTTGTCAATATCGGTAGAACTCTCTGGAGCAATTTGGAGGAGCTACAGTAAGACACAAATGTCAGACTGATCCTGCTCAAGAGAGACAGATATGGCTTCGCCTGATTGGTGGATAGCACCAGTAGGGGAATAAAGTTTTTAGGACTTAGTATTCGAGCGCAATCAGCCTTGGTCAGTGGGAACCGAAATCTCAGCGGTTCCCAAACGTCTCATTCGCACAGCGGTAACACGAATGCAACTACTTACCTTCGACCATGAAGGTGCTTATTGCGTCTTCGACAAGGAAGGATACGACGGAAGAAAGATGCCTTCGACCCTGAAGGCGACCTCTCTTGGTTCAATCAGTGATGACTTGTTTCCTCAGATTCTGTTACGTTTCACGTTTCGTGTCAAGCATATTTTGACTTAAGCTTTCTAATATCTCTCGAGCCCATCTTCAACTTGATGCCTCTACTTCCAGAGATAGCGGTCCATTTCCCATCATGCAATTCACCGTAGGCTGTGCTGTCGTAATGACTTCGCTAGGTAAACACTTCGGGCTTTATCCACCTCATACACGTCGAAGAATATTTAGAACTGCAGAGAAAAGTTTTCTTTGCAGCCGCGAAAAATCTGCCATACTAATGCCTCGCACCTTGCGGTAGGCCGACTCACGTGCAGTCGCCGCATACGCCGGGATAGCGTCTGGACAGTCCCTACAGCGCAAGTCAGCAATGTAGCTGATTCGGCCACGAAGCCGAACGTTGCGTACTCAAAATAACTTGCTGTTCGTCTTGCTTGGGGAAATTATGCCAATCACAAAGATGCGCCACGCCTCAGAACCGTTAGCACTTGAGCGGATCAAGCGCGTAACACACTGCCGATGCTCTCTCACTAGTCAAGTCAAGATCACTTGCGATCACTCAGTTATTCCGTGCACCCAATCCAGTTCAGTTACTCGACGCCTTTCAGGCAATAGCGCTACTCCTTTGCATCAGGGCAACCAACACGAACGACCATCGGGAGACCAATGAATTCTCTGAGCAGACCCCGCAAACTTTATAGCTGCTTTCTTCTGATTGCAGCCAGTGCTGTCTCAACAATAGCTACGCTTGCCTCTGCGCAAACGCCTGTCGCCCCACCGGCACCACCACCCCACGTACACCACCAGAATCCGAAGCCTGTCAATCTGCATGTTCTGCCCAAGGACATCGATCCCAATTCTTTGCACGAGCTCATGCACGGATACTCTGCGCAACTTGGAGTCCAGTGCGCCTACTGTCATGCCCCTTCCCCGACCGGCAAAGGGCTGGACTTTGCCTCAGACTCGAAACCTGAGAAGTCCACTGCACGCCACATGATGTCCATGACAGAAGACATCAATTCCAAGTACATCGCCAAGTCTCTGCCTGCCGAAGCTCCACCGCAGGTAGCTTGCGGAACATGTCACCGTGGCAACGCTAAGCCCGACGCATTCGTCACGCCAAGCCACGAACATGACGGTCACTAGAAATTGGAGTGAGTCCGATCAATCAGCCTCGCAGGGGCTCTCGAAAACGGTACTTGGATCCATCATGGAGAGACTATGAAGAAACTTTTAGCTCTATTCAGCTTGTTGTTGCTTCCCTCCATCATTCATGCCGCGGACGTTCCATCATCACTTCCCGGCAAGTATTCGCTGCAAGGCGGCAGCCCTAAGACAGAGGGCCATCTAAAGATCAGTTCCAGCGCCAAAGATCCGCTTACGCAGCACATCGATATCTGGATGAGTGCTCCGCCGTCCCCGACCCCCATCCGCAACTATGCAGTCGAGATGACGAAGAAGCTGCACGTTGTGATTGTCAACGCTGACTTCACTTCCTTCATGCACATACATCCTGTCCTCAACGCCACCGGCCACTTCGTCATAGACCAACAATTTTCGGGTCCCGGTCTTTATTACCTCTACGCCGACGGCGAGCCCAATAATCTCGACCATCAAGTCTTCCGCTTTGACGTAAATGTAAGTAAGTCGCGTCCCGCTAAGGCACCCGCTCTATCGCCCACAGGTCGTGAGGTTAATATCGGACCCTACACCGTCGATCTCAGCCAAGTGAAGCTCAGTGCTGGCGGTATGGACATGATAGACGTGCATATCTTGAAGGGTGACAAGCCGGCTACCGATCTGCACCCCTATCTCGGTGCAGCTGCTCACGCAGTCTTTCTCAACGCAAAAGACCTCTCATATGTCCATGTTCACCCCATGGCCATGGGCGAACCCATGGCACCCATGAGCACCTCAAGACCCATGAAGATGGGAGCCGACCTCCCGGACAACGCCATCTCGCCACCAGACATGATGCTTCATATCTCGATCAAGGAACCTGGAACTTACAAGATGTGGCTGCAATTCCGCGGAGGAAGTCAACTCTACGTAGCACCATTCGTTCTAACCGCACAGTAACTCGGCATCTCGCAGTTATGCGATAACCCTATGAGTTACTCATGTATAGCTTTGCGACACGATAAGCTAATAAGCTCCGCAGTCTGAAACTAATTGGTAGTTACTCGTCGTAAGCATGATCTGCACGAACATCTCTTCCACTCCATATCTTCTGCGCAGTCCACGGCGCGGCCAGCTGCGACCAAAAGGCGGCCGATGGCGGAAGCCCCAGCGGCAACCACGCAGCGCTGCAGAGATACAGACTGCCCGTGGAGATATATGTCTCCCCCAACCCAGGCTGATGGCCTGCAAGACCAATCTGCAGCCAACCCTCGCTGGAGAAGGTTCCTTTAACATCCAGAGTTCTTCGCATTACCGCGGTCAAGGCTCCACGCACCTGCGATGGAGCCACTCCCTCCGGCAGCATGCCACGACGAGCCACGTCCGCTAGATGATGAAACGCTCCGCAACGATAAGTTATTGAGCGCCCCACCGGCGGATAATAACCATCCGGCCCGATCATCCTCTCCTGAACCGCCGCGTACCGTTGCGCTCGTAGCCACACCGCCGCTCGCTCCGCCACCCATGCAGACGACGCATCTCCCAGCGTCTCCAGCAGTTGCAACAGATAGGGCTGAATCACAAAACTGTTGTAATAATCTGCATGGAAATGCGGACCATCTCCGTACATTCCATCGCCCAGATACCAGGCCTGGTGCTGACGCAATGCGTAGTCCACCCGCATGCGATCCCACGGCTGATGCATCTTCATCAGCAGAGCTTCGTTCATCGCTGCAAAGAGCAGCCAGTTGTTATAAGGCGGCTGCACCACCCTCTCCTTAACGAGCGCCGCAGCCAGCAGTCGCTGAGTCGTCGGGTCTAGAGCGTGCAGCAATTGCTGCGGTGCACGCAGCAGCGCTAGCGCAAGAAACGATGAGTCCACCAGCGTCTGGGCAGACTCTCCAAAACGCATGTAGTCCGGCGATGTCGGATCAACCGCCGACGCAATCCCCGCACGGGCCCACTCACGATACTGCTCCCGTAGCTTCGTCTCCTCTGCTTTCTCAGCCGCCGAAGGATTTAGTTCCAGCCACGGTGCAAGCCCAGCCAGCAGCCGCCCAAGAGCCTCAAGGTGCGACCCCACCGAGCGCGCCTCCACCTGTCCCGGAGCAGCCTCCACTGGCATTCTTCTCCGCAACTCTCGGTCGCGCATCGCTTTCAGTACTGGCTCCGATACCCGCTGCACCTGCTGCATCCAGTAACTGCGATCATCCATCTCACTTGCCATACCTCTGACGTCAACAGCGTCCTTCATCTGCGAACGCGGAACTACAGTTGCCGCCAGGCCTCCCGCAAGAAATTGGCGTCGATCCGTGCCAACGGACTTCGTCATAGCAATCTGTCTCCCCAGAATAAAAAATGCATGTGTATTCGACCCACCCTATGAGCCGCACTCTGCGTTGTCAATTTCACCACCAGCATCTTCTCCTCTCTGGGCGCTGACCATCTATACACTGCCTGTCGAGAACTCATCCCCTTCCTCTGTTCAATCAGGTATATTCTGTCCTGCTGAACCAAATTCTTGTTGTCCTCATGAGGTGTCCAGTGGAGATGAAACGTATTCCCACGCTGGACGGATGGCGCGGTCTGGCCATCTTGATCGTGTTAGCAGAACATCTCCAGATAGGTCTCACCGGGCACCACATCGCTCTCTGGACACAGTTCGGCCAGCACGGCGTCGGCATTTTCTTTGTGCTGAGCGGCTTTCTCATTACCTCGCGACTATTGCAGGAAGACCGCATCCACCTGCCCGGCTTCTATCTGCGCCGCTTCTTCCGCCTCATGCCCTGCGCGTGGATGTACCTGCTGGTGATCGTTCTACTCGGTGCTGTCCGCCATCACAACATCGGCAACGATGTCTGGGCCTGCATCTTCTTCTTCCGAAACTATGTACCCACCAGCTACGCCAGTCTTATGACCGGCCACTTCTGGTCACTCTCCGTGGAAGAGCAGTTCTATCTCGCGTGGCCGCTGCTGCTTGCCTTCGCAGGCAGAACTAAATCGCTTGCAGTTGCTCTCCTCGGAATCGCAGCATGCACAATCTTTCGTTTCCACAACTGGGAGCAATACGACTACGGAAATTTCTTCTTGCGTTCAGAGGTACGATTCGACGCATTGCTCGTCGGCTGCACCCTTGCGCTCCTATTCCAGTACAAAGCCATCCAGCCTTGGGTCAAAGAACATGCGCTGGTGCTTTTTCTCGCTGCTCTCCCGGTCTTCGCATGGGACTTCTACCACTTTCACCGGCTCATCCCGCTGTCGGAGTCAGTAGCGGTTGCCATAATGGTCGCCAGCACATGCTCCGCACCTGGCATCTTCGTCAGTAGATTCCTGGAGCTCAAATACCTCAAGTTCATCGGACTCATCTCTTACAGTCTCTATGTCTGGCAGCAGCTATTCCTCATCCCACAGCGAGGATCAATGGCGCTGGTAGCAGCAGCGTTTCTGCCACTCGTCGCCTACGCGAGCTACGCCGTGGTCGAACGCCCAGGCGTACGTCTTGGAGGTCAGATCGAACGTCGCCTGGGTCTCAGGAAATTCTCTCCACCCGCTCATAGTCAGCAAGTGGCGGATGCGTCTTGATCGTGCCAGCCGCGCCCCAGCGAGTAAGCGCCCGACATACCTGAACACCTCCATAGCGAGGAAGAGCCCTTGCCACTACCGCATCATCTCGTCCCATTTGGGCACTTCGGCTGACGCAACAGCAGCGGCAGTATAAAGAGGATAGCGATGATCGTGGTAATCATCCCTCCTACCACCACGCGGGCCAGCGGTTGCTGAGCCTGCGCCCCAATTCCGTTGGAGAGGGACGCCGGCAACAGTCCCAGTCCGGCGGCTAGACAAGCCATCACAACCGGACGCATCTCGTCGATACAGCCCTCCTCCAACCCCTTGTCGGTAAGGCTCTCCCGCTGGGCACGCCTTACCCCTGACATAAAGACGACGGCGCCAAGCGTAGCCACCCCAATCAAGGACGTAAAGCCCACCGCCGCAGAAATACTGAACGGAGTTCGCGTAACAAACAGCGAGGCTGCTCCCCCCACCGCGGCAAACGGCAACGTCGCAATAATAATCAGGGCGTCCTTCCATGTGTGAAATTGGACGTACAGCAAGACAACAATAATTGCCAGTGAGATAGGAATAATCACCGCCAGGCGACGCTGCTCCTTCCGCAGAGAGTCGAACTCCCCAGCCCAGGTGTAGTCATAGCCAGTGGGTAGTTTGACGGTATGCCCAAGCTTGTCCTGCAGTTCGCTGATCGTGGTCGCCAGGTCCCGTCCGCGTACGCTGAACTTGATCGGGATATAGCGGCGGCCACCTTCGCGATAGATCATGAAGCTGCCTTCGCGGATAGCCACTTCTGCAACCTGGCCAAGAGGCACGCGGCCACCGTCTGCAGTAGGAACCAGAATCGCACGGATAGCATCGGGACTACTACGGTTGACCTCAGGATAGCGAACAGTAAGATCGAAGCGGCGGTCGCCCTGTATAACCTGCGAGACCGGGGCCCCACCGATTGCAGCCTGAACGGAGGCGTTAATATCTCCGGCCAGGATGCCGTAGCGCGCGGCCTTAGCCCGATCGATCTGGATGATCAGCGACGGCTGCCCACCTACTTTGAAGACGCCAACGTCGGCTACACCAGGCACTGACTTCATCGTCTGCTCAATCTTTCCAGCCAAGCTCGTCAGCGTTGCAAAATCATCACCAAAAAGCTTGAGCGAGTTCTCACCCTTAACTCCCGACATCGCTTCTTCCACATTGTCCTGAATATTCTGAGAGAAGTTCAGCTCGATCCCGGGAAATCGAGAAAGACGGTTGTTTATCTCCTCGATGAGCTGAGGCTTGGTCAGGCCGGGGCGCCACTCTTCAGCAGGTTTCAGAGCGACCGAAACCTCCACGTTATTGAACGTACTCACATCCGTACCATCATCCGGACGACCCATCTGCGACACAGTCTGTGTAACCTCGGGAGACTCCGCAATAACCCCGCGAATCTGGTTCGCCAGGTTCGCAGCGGTATCGAAGGAGATGTCCTGTGGAAGCGTTGCGCGAATCCACAAATTTCCCTCTTCGAGAGGAGGCATAAACTCCCCTCCCACCAACACGAAACAAAGAACTCCTCCCGCAAGCATCGCCGCTGCACCCATCCAGATGATCTTGGGGTACTGCAGGGTGCGATGCAGCAGGTGCTCATAACGCGTGCGGAGGAATCGGCTCAGCCAGGTATAGCCGTCGCCCACTTTCTGCTCCGCCGGTGCGGTGAGATAGCCGAGCACAGGAGCGAAGACCAGTGCAAACATCAGCGCACCCAGCAGAGCAAATCCATACGTAACCGACATCGGTGAGAATATCTGTCCAGCAACACCCTGCATCGTAAAAAGCGGAATGAAGGCCACGAGAATGATGGCCGTCGAGAACAGCACGGGCCGCGCAGCGTCGGCGACGCCTTCAACAATCAACGTGCCCGTCTCTTCACCGTCGATCCGGCGGGAAAGCTTCCGATAGATGCTTTCCAGAACGATAATGGAGGAGTCGACAAGAATTCCGAAGTCAATCGCGCCGATCGAGATAAGGTTGGCGGAGCGCCCTGTCAGCACCATCATCGCAAAGGAAAACAGCACCGCAAACGGTATGGTGACTGCCGCGATGAACGTAATCCGCAAGTCTCCCAGCATCGAGAGCAGCACCAGCGTGACCAGCACAAGGCCAGTAATAATCACCTCGCGGACGGTATGGGTAGTACGGCCGATAAGAATGGTGCGATCGTAAATCGTGCTGATGTGCATCCCCGGCGGAAGCAGGCTGCCGGAGTTGAGGCTGGCAATCTTTTCCTTAAGAGCTGCAAGCGCTGGGATGGACTTCTCATCCTTCTGCAGAAGGACGATGCCCAGAACAATGTCATCCTGCTTGTCGCGGCCCACTTGGCCAAGGCGGGACTGGAAACCCTCAGCGACTTTACCGATATCGCGAACCGTAATCGGGGCGCCGTTCTTTTCGGCGACAACGATGGAGCCGATGTCCTCGATACTATGCACCTGCCCTACCGCACGGACATTGACGTTCTGGTTGCCTAGTTGGAGATAGTTGCCGCCCGCGTTGGCGTTCGAGGACTGAACCGCGTTGATGACCTGCGGAAGGGTGACGCCGAAACTCAGCAGCTTGTTCGGATCGGGCTCAATCTGATACTGCCGCGTGGTCCCGCCAAATGTGGTGATATCAATCACTCCAGGAACCTGCTTCAGTTCGCGGCGAACGAGCCAATCCTGCGTGGCCTTAATCTCATTCAACGTATAGCCAGGGCCTCCCAGTTGGTAGCGAAAGATCTCTCCAATCGGAGACCACGGAGAAAGCTGAGGCTGCAGATTGTTCGGCAGCGTGAGCGTCTGGAGTCGGTTCAGCACCTCCTGACGGTCGCGAAAACTGTCGCTGTCGAAGGTGAAGTACAGCTTCACGTCGGAGAGGCCAAAGATGCTGATCGAGCGAACCTGATCAAGATGAGGTGTTCCATTAATAGTCGTCTCAATGGGCACCGTCACCTGCTGTTCCATCTCTTCCGCAGACCACGAAGGATTCTGCGTAATGATCTCCACCAGCGGCGGCGACGGATCTGGATAGGCTTCAATATCGAGGCGCGTCACCAGAAATGCGCCAACGGCAAGCATGACGCCGAAGAGGATAAGGACGATCGCGCGGTAGCGGATGAAGAGACGAATAAGTGGTTGCACGTTTAGTCTCCGCTGGTAGGGCGGAGCAGCGCCCCGCCGACTGTTACAACTTTGTCGCCGTCATTCAGACCACTCAGAATCTCAATGCTCTTCACGTCACCCGAAACAAGAGAGCGCCCGACCGTCACAATCCGCTGATCGAACTTCCCCGCGGCACTGGAGATAAACACAAACGTCTTGTCACCTTCATGCAGCACTGCAGTAGAGGGCAAAATGAAAGCTCTGCGAGCCGCCCCAGCAACACGAACAGTCGCAAACATATCCGACTTAAGAAGATGTTTAGGATTCGCCAGCACGATGCGCAGCTTCAGTGTGTGCGTATTAGGATCCAGCGCATCGGAGATGTTATCGATGCGGCCACTCAGCTTCAAATCAGGGTAAGCTGGCACCACAACGTCGACGGTTCGACCGGGACGAAGAGTTGCAAGATCGCGCTCGAAGACATCCCCAACAATCCACACAGTATCGAGATTGGCGATCGTCGCGATTGCCGTGGCGTTGTCGAGCGAGCGCTGCATCTCGCCCGTGGCAGTACCGATGTCAAGAACCGCGCCGGATATGGGTGCGCGCAGCGCAATCGTATCGGAGACGCCGTTCTCCGCAAAGCCGAGTTGCTGGATGTGCTGACGGCTGCGGTCAAGCTCGGAGTGTGCAACCTGATCCGTTGCCTCCAACTCGTAATAATCCGCCTGCGACATCACATCGTGTGCCAGCAATAATTTGCCGCGGGTAAGAGCGCGGTCCGCGCGAAGAACTTCAATCTTTGCTTTCTCAAAGTCGACCCGGGCAACAGCAATATCATTGCTCTGCAGCTGAGCGATAACCTGTCCCTTCGCGACCGTCTGGCCCGGCAGAATACTCAGGCCAAGAATCCGGCCACTCAGCGGCGGATAGATATGAACCACATGCGCGGGATCGGCTGTAACATGCGCAGGCACCTCAAGGTAGTCCGTGCTCTCCGTCGAGTGAACCACCGTCGTCTCAACCCCGACATTGGTCGGTTGACTCTCAGGCGGCGGCGCTGCGTGCTTGCATGCAGTCAGAGGAATCACGGCAAGCGCGGTAACCAGTAAAGTTTCGAAGCGTATTTTCATGGGATGATATCCGTCGCGGTCGCGTAGCTAAGTTGGTGAATGGCAAGCCACACCTGGACGTTGGCGTTAAGGCTGCTCAGATGGATGGAGCGGTAGTCGCGCAACGCTTCAAGGTAGTCCAGTAGCGTCGAGTTCCCGTTGCGATAGCTGAATTGCAAATTGTCACGAACCCGGCCGGCCTCATCCAGATAGCGGCTCTTGTAGCGGTCCGCCTGACGCCGCGCCGTATCCAATGCCAGCCACGCCTGGTCCACATCGGAAACCACTTGGTTGCGCGCCGCCATCAGCGCAAAGCGGCTGGAGTTCACTTCGTACCGCGTGCGCTCCTTTTCACCCTGATTCCTGTCAAAGACCCGCAGCGGAATGGCAATACTTACTCCAAACGTATTGTCCGCGCCGCTGCGCTCATACTCGCTGGCAACAGTGGGGTCAGCCGAGCCCCCGGCAACCGCGTAGCGCGCATTCGCCTGCGACAACACCAGCGATTGCTGCGCAGCTTTATAGTCAGGCCGCGTTGCCAGTGCGCTCGCTTCTGCGTCAGCCATCGTCAGCGACACGGCAGGCACTTCCAGCGTGCCGGTAACGTCCAGCACCGCAGACGGGCGATCCACGCCGAACAGCTGCTGCAGCTGAGCGCTTGCCTGTCGCAGGCTCAACTGAGCACTGTCGTCGTCCGCTTCAAACTGCGCCAGTTGCAAATCAATCCGCTCGTAGTCGGTGCGAGTAATATCCCCAGCATCCAGACGCGCTTTGCTCAGCTCGACTGTCTTTCGATAGTCCGTCAGATTCTCTTCCGCGATTGCCAGCGCAGCCTTGGCAGCCAGCATCGCCGTAAACGCCTGGCGGACGCTCAGAACCACCTGCCGTTCCTGATCACGCAACTGGCTCTCGGTAACATCAGTCGTGGCATTGGCAGCTTCCATACGCAGCCCACGCTTGTTGCCCCGCTCAAACAAACGCGAAACATTGGCGGAGTAGTAGAAAGGATTGCCGCCATCGTTATTAACTTCAGGCAGCGTCACGCCCTGGCCCAGCAGCGTAAGCGTGGGGTTCTGCCGGGCACTCGCGGTAAGCTTCGTTGCCCGAACCGCGGAGAGGTGCTCCCGCGCCGCCGCAAGAGCAGCATTGCCCGTCAGCGCGCGGGCAACTGCCTGCTGCAAAGTCAGCGGAGCGGCGGGTAATCCCGGCGGAGACTGGGCAACCAGAGCGGTGCACGCCATCAAAATGGCGCACAATCCATGGAAAATTTTCGGCATCATACTGCCTTCAAAATGGGTCTAGATGTTGAAGTTGCTTGAAAAGATATGAATCTCTGCTACTGAGCAAAAGCCGCCGCAGGAGGCGGTCGAACGCCACACGACCGAATAAATCCGGCCAGCTGCGTTACAACAAATACGCGGGCGCGTATTCGGAAGGTACAGAAAAGCGGTGCGCCCAGGCTAAGAACCATCAGCGCAATTGCTGCGAATCCACCCAGTAGCCCACCCACCGCGACCAAAGCAACAGACGCTTCGCCTCGCCGCATCATGTGCTCCACCTCAGCCGGCGTGCTCATGGCCACCAGGTCGTCCGTCATTGAGATAACCGGGAACAGAAGCACCAGCAGCAAAGCAAGAGCCAGCAACTTCGTCCATGCAAACTCGGTGCGGCCCTCACGAATCGACCATATCCACCGAGCGATCAGAAGGATCGAGGTTGCCACCCACACGAGATTGAGAAGAAGCTCCACTCTCGGCCGAGAATATCACAACTGATCCACTCAACTCATCAGCACCAGTCCGAACCCGAGAGCGTCAGCTTCCGCGCCCGCGCACTGGCTTCCAGGGCAGCGAACTCCTCCTCGCTGACCTTCGTGCTCACCGATTTTGTGCGCAGAGGCGACTTCACACAGCACCGCCGGAGAGAGAGTTTCGAGGGAGGCCACACGCTCGCCGCGCGTCGCAACCACGACAGCACCGGCCCCGCCGCCGTCGCGCCTCTCATGTTCCTCGAACATGAGAAGAAGACATTCTTCTCATGACCAGCAACCACCCGTAGCGGAGGCGTCAGTCAGGGCCGCGCGTCCCTTGCGCGCCGCGTAGCGGTCGGAGCGCAGCGCAGAGCCTTGACGGGCGACCGGAGCGGAGGGTATTCGGTCACCGATGCCCAAGAGCTTTGCTTAACAGGTTCCCCAAGAGGAACTTCAAGGTTCCTCTACAGCAACCTGCCAGCCCCGTTTTTCCCTTAGCTGCTTGATTCCATGATGGTTCCCGCACAGCAACCCAAGGTTCCTCTACAGCACCCATGACAACACGCGCTTTCATACATGACGTGTCATACCTCAACCCGATGCCGTAGGCAGCGCGTACTTTGGATTCCGGGCCGGAGGAGAAGATTTCAGGCTCAGACATAGGCGGATTAGCTAAATGATCCCGTATATCCAAGCCCATGCTCCGAGGTAGACGCCGAACTCGACTATGATGCCAGCTATCTCGCCCCAACGAGTAGCGGCGCGATCTGCCGGTTGAGATGAACCGATGGTGAGAGTCCCATCATCGCTATAGCTCGGGCGCTTCAGACTCGGTATTCGGTTGCGGATTCCGACGATTACTGCACCAAGGAATAAGATATGGACGAGCAGTTCAACATACAAGGCCGTCCTCATCCATGCAGGCTTGTCAAGCGTGGCTGGAGGGGTAAAGGTGGGAAATTCATGTCGAATAATAATGTGCGCGGCCAGCATAAAAAGGGCGAGGGTAACCCAAATTAGGTTGCCTTTCGAAGTCCAGAAGCTGTCCTCTTCACTTGTCATCTGTCCCTGCCTTAGGTTCTAAGAGGTTAGTTGCAGCCATTCGAACCAGTCGTACAGGTTTTGTGCTGAGGCTGTGGCTGTGTCTGTTGTTGCTGGGGCTTCGGCTGTTCTCCTCCGCCGCTTGAGAGTCGCTTACCCGCATCGACGGTTGCATCGATCAACTTGGTAACAGTCTTTGCAATCGCTCCCGTCGCAAAAGTCTTATCGGCTACTGCCTCGATCTTGGGGCTCACCGCTCCTGCAACAGCATCAACTGCGATTGCTTTCACATCAACTACCTTTTCTCCGTTGACACCCCGCTCGACACTACCGCCCGTTACCCCAGCAGCAGATCCGATAACTGCTTTAGCGGCCAAGCCCGCTTCAGGGCCAGCAGCCCCGACGATAGCTCCTGTAACGAGGCCGCCAAGAGCTGCATTTCCAACTTTGTGCCTGTCGATTTTGCCAGTGCTGAAATACTCCGTCCCCGCTTCAATTGCTCCGCCTGTCAAGGCACCTACTGCGGCTCCGGCCAGGATCGTGCAGAGCGGCCAGCAATGACCATCTTTGTCAGCTCTGGCTAGAGGGTTATTTCCCTCGTACTGATAGAGATTCAAAGATTGTGGGTTTGTAAGATCGCTGTACGGCACAGCTTCCGGTTTATCAGCCCAATCGGGCGACATCCATCGGCCCATGCTTGAAGCGTAGTACCTTGCGCCGAAGTAGTCGTTTCCTGATTCTGCGTCCCGTTCTTTGCCGGTGAACTTGAAGTTATTGGCGGTAAATTGAGTATCGATCTCTTGTCCAAAGCATCGGGCCGTTGAGCGAGATGGACTCGGGCGTCCACTGATCCGCCAGGAGAGTGGGTTGCTTGCAAGCCCCACAATACCAATCGGAGTTGCTGCTGTCTGTGAAGCCCATGGAAGCACCCGCAACGGCCTATTCACTGTATGTTTCGCAAGATTCGGTCGAAAAGGCCAAACTGCTCAGAATGCTATTTTCTAACTGCTCCGTAGACGCCGTAAGTGTAACGCCTACATATAGAAAGCCCTTCGACATGATCGTCAAAAGGGCTCATTTAGAAGAATGGTCGGGGCGGAGGGATTCGAACCCCCGACCCTCTGGTCCCAAACCAGATGCGCTACCAGGCTGCGCTACGCCCCGACTTAAAACAGTTTATCTCATCATGGCCTCACGCTACCGCGCGCGTGGACTCATCGGCACATCCATCCCAAAGATTCCAGCAAATAGATGCACTGAAATCCACGCCACCAGCAGCGCAGGCACCACAATCAGGGCCATCAGAAAAAAGCACAGCCCAGCCAGAAAAAACCAACTCTGTCGCGTATGTTTACGTGGTTCGTACATGCTGCCCGTCAGCAGTGCGTAGTTTCGTCGATTCGCACGCCATGCAATATCGAATACATCGCCCAGCACTGGCACCGACCCCACTACCACCTCAATCGCAACATTCGCCACCATCCGCGCAATCACCGGATAAGACACTCCCCGAGCCCACGCCGCAATGAGGATAACGCACGAAGCAATCCCGCCGATAATATCGCCGATCCCCGGTATCAGCCCAACGATTCCGTCCAGTCCAAACCGGATCGAAGTGCCCGGAATACGAATGAAATCGTCCAGAATATGCGACAGAATATCCAGATGTTCATCATCGAACATCCGGCCCCCACGCTTCACTCGCGGAGAAAGTATCTCCGGCTTCACTGTCACCTGCATCTTCGCCGCCTTCGCACGGGATAACAAAGTAGCCCCGCTCTTCCATCTGATGCTACAATTCAGAAGGATACGGCGGCTATAGTTCAGTGGCAGAACGCCGCTCTGTGGCAGCGGATGTCGTGGGTTCGAAACCCACTAGCCGCCCCAATCTTTTCTCTCAACCGTGTCCCCAGTGCCTAAAGCCCCACCTTCGCCTGTCACGGTCGCTGCTCCTGCAGCACCCCAAAACCTATTCGTCGGAACCTCCGGCTGGGCCTATCCCCCATGGAAGCCCGACTTCTATCCCACCGGCGTTCCTGCCAGCAAGTTCCTTCACTTCTACGCCTCCCAGCTCAACTCCGTTGAGGTCAACTACACCTTCCGCTCCCTTCCCACCCCCAAAATGCTGCAAGGCTGGCTCGCCGCGACACCAGCGAGCTTCCGCTTCAGCTTCAAGGCCCCCCAGCGCATCTCCCACTTCAAACGCCTTCAGGACTGTGCCGCCGACGTCGATCAACTCTTCGCCGCACTCGAGCCTGTCCGCGAAGCCGGTCGTCTAGGCATCGTTCTCTTTCAACTCCCGCCAAACTTCAAAGCTGACCCCGACCGCCTCGCCAACTTCCTCGCTCTACCCGCTCTCCGCTCCACCACAGCCCCACCCATCGCGTTTGAGTTTCGCCACGAGTCCTTCTTCAACCAGGAGATCTACACCATTCTCCGCGACCACAACGCAGCCCTCTGCCTCGCTGAGAGTGACGGCCTCACCACCCCCGAAGTCCACACCGCCACCACCCACACCTGCTTCCGCCTCCGCCGCAACGCCGGCTACTCCGCCACGCAGATCGAGACATTCGCCCAGCGCTTCACCACTCTCGCCCAGCTGCGCACCACCTACATCTACTTCAAGCACGAGGACGAGCCCACCGGCGCTCTCAACGCCGCCTCTCTGTTGGCAGGCTCCGCAGCGATAGCCGTGGCCCGCCCATGAAGCTGCAAATCCAAATCGAAAGCAACACCAGCCACGCCGCGGACTTTCAACCCCGCCGCTTCATGCAAAACGGTCATCTGCAGACCATCGTCGGCAACTTTCTTCCCCGCACGGATAACCTGCCCCATCCAGAGGCCCAGCTCGTCGAGGTCTCTCCTGCCAGCGGCGTCGAAGCAGGCGCTCAAATCTCCAGCCAGGTCCTCTGCCACTGCCACTGGCAGCCCTTGGACGTCCGCGCCTCCCGGCCCACCGCGATCATTGTCCACGGCCTTGAAGGCTCTTCCAGATCACAGTACGTCATCGGCAACGCCAACAAACTCTGGCAAGCTGGCTGCAATGTCGTCCGCATGAACATGCGCAACTGTGGCGGTACAGAGCAGCTAACCCCCACCCTCTACCACTCTGGCCTCTCCTGCGACGTGCTCGCCGTCATGCGCTTCTTCGTAGACCTCCACGGCCTCGAATCCATCTCGCTGGTCGGCTACTCCATGGGCGGCAATCTCGTCCTTAAACTCGCCGGAGAACTCGGTGCCCACGCCCCGCGCCAGCTTCGCTCCGTCATCGGCATCTCCCCCGCTATCGATCTCGGCCCCTCAGCCGATGCCCTGCACCAGCCACTCAATCGCCTCTACGAGAAGAAATTCCTCCGCGCACTCCTACGACGCTTTCGCCGCAAGGCCCGTCTGTTTCCCCGCGCCTACGATCCCAATCGAGCCGTCGGCATCACCTCACTCCGCGCGTTCGACCACCGTATTACCGCGCTCTACTCCGGATTCTCCGGTGCCGATGACTACTACCACCGTGCCGCTGCCGCCCGCGTTCTCCACCAGATCGCCGTCCCCGCTCTTGTCATCAACGCGCTGGACGACCCCTTCATCATCCTCACTCCCGAGAGCCGCCTTAGCATCGCGGCCAATCCCAGCATCACACTCGTCGAAGCCGAGCACGGCGGACACTGCGCCTTCCTCGCCAATCCAGTCCCTTCAACCCAATACGATGGATACTGGGCGGAGCACTCCGTACGGCGCTTTCTGCTTACTCATGCCTGACCCCACGCCATCCAGCCAGCCGCGAGGCTAAGATAGAACCAGATGCTTGCTGAATGGTCCGTTGAGTGCGCCCCCGAAGATCCCGTCCTGGTCGTACCCTGGTCCGAGGACAACTCCGAAATCCCGTCGAGCGGTCTCCACAATCACTCCTCAGGCTCGGCATCAACGCTGCGCTTCATCGACCTCCGCGAGAATCCCTACGACCTCGATCACCTGCCCGAGGCCGAACAGTTCCCTCCCCTCATGCATGCACTTCGCGCCCTCAACGCAGCGCGATCCCCAGTCTTCACCGCAAAATGCGATGCCTGGACGCTTGACTCGGAAGAACTCGAACACCTGCGCCTCAACCTCAACTTCCCCCCCGAAGACACCCCCAACGGATTCGCCAGCTACATCGACATCCTCCTCCGCGAGCGGTCCCTCTTCGCCTCCTTCCACCAGAACGAGCAATACCTGCACCGCCTCACCCGCCGCGCCGAATCCCTCGACCACCCCTACGCTCAGCTGGACTGCATCATCCGCCCCGCCCTCGTAGACCTCACCGGCCCACAGGAAGGTTTTGCCATCACCCTCTACATCAAGGCCCTCGGCCCTGACGCACCCACCGCCTACCAAAACTGGGCCGCAGGACTCGAGTCCGTCGTCGCCCTCATCCGTAGCAAAGAGATGGCCTAGCCATTACGTCCCAGGCACGCCTCACCACACAAAACCCACCCCGCCGCCTCCGCTCCGATACAATCAAAAAGTAACGCCTGTGGGCGAGTAGCTCAATTGGATAGAGCATCAGCCTTCTAAGCTGACGGTTGCAGGTTCGAGCCCTGCCTCGCTCACCACCACAGTCTCCCCTTCCATCCAACTACCATGCACCCACCCTCACGTGTCGAACTCGATTCGACGCGAGGATGCCGTCCCCGAAAGGCCGCCTTCACAGTCGCAAGCAAGGCCAGCGGGTTGAACGCGGTCCAGACGAAAGTGCTAGGATGGCCAGCGAATCCAATCTCAAGTTTGCGGGCCACTCAGAATCGAATCGTTGCGGGGCTGCAATTTGCCGTCAGAAAATCCGTGGTGCTCAGCCTGGCTTCATCCGGTGCCACCTTCACTGAGTTAGAGGAGATGCGGAATGGATAGCACCAATCGGCGGTTGATGTGGCATGGCATGTGCCTGTTCTTAATCGGACTGCTTACCGGCTTCGTCGAGCAGCGCTTCGCCAACACCCGCATGGGACTTGCCGCGCACCTCGAAGGAGTGATGAACGGTACCTTCCTCATTGCGCTGGGAGCCGCCTGGACCCAGGTCAGACTATCGTCGGCAACCAAGACGATCGCCTTCTGGTCCGCGCTCTACGGAACCTATGCGAACTGGTTCATAACCATGCTCGCCGCGGTCTTTGGCACTGCAGCCCTTTCTCCAATCACAGGAGCCGGACACACTGGTCAACCCTGGCAAGAGAAATTTGTCCTGATTGGATTCCAGACCGTCGGCGTCGCAATCGTCGGCTCCTCGGCACTTGTTCTTTGGGGGCTGCGCGCCAAAGCCGTGGAATAACCTCGCTCCCCATTTGAACCGGTACCCAACGCACGAGCCTCAGGCCTCCAGCACCATGTCTTCCGCTACCCGCTCGCGCTGCTCCGTCTCGCTACCGCGACCATGTCCCATCGCATGCCACAGCCCCGCCAACCCAATCAGCCCTAGCGCCAGACTGCACACTCCGTTCCAATTCCAATGCACCCACGCAATCGTCGCCAGCGCTGACCCCGCAGCCGCACCAGAGAAGTACACCGTCATATAAACCGTATTCAACCTGCTCCGCGCCCCCGGCACCAGCCCGAAGATCCGTGTCTGGTTCGCCACCTGCGTCATCTGCGCGCCCATATCCAGCACAATCACCCCCACTGCCAGCGCCGCAACATGGAACACCACCGAAGCCGTCGTCCGCTCCTCGCCCCACAGCATCAAATACGACGTCGCCAGCAGCGCCATCCCAGCCGAAATCACCCACCGCGATCCACGTTTATCTGCCAGTTTACCCGCCAGCGGTGCAATCAAAGCACCCGCCGCGCCAACCAGTCCAAACGTTCCCGCAACGCCAGCACCCAACCCATAATGGCTGTCCAGCAAAAATGCCAACGTCGTCCAGAAGCAGCTAAACGAAGCAAACACCAGCGCTCCCGTCACACACGATTCACGCAGCAGAGGCTCCGTCTTGATCAGCGTCCACAACGACTTCATCGCGTCGCCATAGTTCAGATTCTGCTTCGGTGGCAACTTCGGCATCACCCGCCACAGCAGCGGCACAAAAACCGCATTCATCACTGCCGCAGTCACAAAAACATAGCGCCACCCATGGATACGGCTCACCCAGCCGGCAAACGTCCGCGCGAGCAGAATCCCCAGCAGCAGCCCCGTCATTACGATCCCAATCGCCCGCCCACGCTGCGCATCGTTCACCAGGTCCGGAGCAATCGGCAACGCCACATGCGTCACCGACGCAAACATCCCAATCAAAATACTTCCCGCTATCAACCAACTCAGACTTGGTGCCACTGCCACCAGCAGCAACGCGACCGCCACCGCTCCATACATCCGCATCATCAGCGCGCGGCGCTCCAGAACATCACCCAGCGGGACAAACAACAGCAACCCCACCGCATAACCAATCTGCGTTGCCACCGCCACAAACCCGGTCTGCCCCACGGTTGACCCATAGGTGTGCGACATCTCCAGCAGCAGAGGCTGGTTGTAGTACATGGTCGAGACACCAACGGCGCACGCCAGTCCTAGAAATGGCAGCGGTGCCCGTGGATGCTCTTTTGAGGAGCTCGAAGTCATACGCATTTAAACCACTACCAGTGTAAGACCTCTAACCCCTTCCGTGCAGACACTGGTCCTGCCAATGTCCAGCTACAGCTTCCCCAAAGTCAGCTTCGCGATCGTCGCCAATTGCATAAACGAAGTCCCTTCATAGATCTTTCCGATCTTCGCATCCCGATAAAGCTTCTCCACCGGATAGTCCTTCACAAATCCGGATCCCCCGTAAACCTCCACCGCCAGGCTAGCCACTCGCTCCGCTACCTGTGATGTGAAGTACTTACACATCGCAGCCTCTTTCAAAAACTCCGAACCGTTATCCTTCAGCCGAGCGGCGTTGTAGACCATCAGCCGTGCCGCCTCCACCTCCGTTGCCATCTCCGCCAGTTGAAACTGCATCGCCTGGAAATCCACAATGGCCTTACCAAACTGCTTACGCTCCTTGGCCCACTTTGCCGCATGGCCCCACGCCCCCGCAGCCAGACCCAGCATCTGCGCTCCAATCCCGATACGGCCCTCGTTCAGCGTCTCAATCGCGATCTTGTAGCCCTTACCCGGCTCACCCAGCACCTGGGAAGCAGGCACCACGCAATCCGTAAAGATCAGTTCGCAGGTACTCGAAGCCCGAATCCCCAGCTTGTCCTCTTTCCTGCCCAACGCGAAACCCGCAGCTCCCTTCTCCACCAGAAACGCCGTAATCCCCTTGTACCCAGCCGCCGGATCCAGCGTCGCAAAGACGATAAACAGCCCTGCCTCCTTCGCATTCGTGATCCACAACTTCTGCCCATTCAGCACATAGTCATCCCCACGTCTCACCGCCCGCGTCTGCAGCGCAAACGCGTCCGAACCCGACGAAGCTTCGCTCAGCGCATACGCCCCAATCATGTCCGTAGCCAGCCTCGGCAAATACCGCCGCTTCTGCTCCTCAGTCGCCCATCGAACCAGCGCATTGATGCACAGCGTATTCTGCACATCCACCAGCACCCCTACCGACGGGTCTACCGACGACACTGCCTCCACCGCCAGAATCGCCTCAAAAAACGTTCCACCAGCCCCGCCATACTCTTCCGGAACCTCGATCCCCATCAACCCCAGTTCAAATAGCCGCCGGATCACTCCCGCGTCCATCTGCTGCGCCTCATCCATCCCTCGAACCAGCGGGCCAATCTGTTCCACCGCAAACTGCCGCACCGTATCGCGAAACATCCGCTCGTCGTCACTCAACTGCGTCAGAGCCATCGGCCCCGATTCATGCGCCATGACTCACCTCAACTTGCACCAGCGAAAACGCCGAGTCTAGCACTCCAGAACACCAAATGAATGCAAATTCATCTCAGGCCCAGAGCAGCAAACTCTCTTATCCAACATGTATTGTTCCTGTTCCAACCTACCCAGCCATCGGAACCCGGCGCCCCCGGCGGCTCACAATCGACAGCTTCTCAGCATTCAATATCTTCCGGGCCTGTGCCTGCGCATGGCTCGCCCACGGTCCCACCGGATCCAGCCGCACATACGTCAGCCAGTGCCGCAAAGCCCGTCGCCGCTGCCCCTGCCGCTCGTACGACAGCGCCAGGTTGTAGTGCGCATCCGCATACTGCGGCACCAGCTGCACAGCACGCTGATACGCCGTCGTCGCTTCATCCAGCCGCTGCATCTCATCCAGAACATTCCCCAGGTCGAAGAACGCCAGCGCGTACTCTGAATCCGCCTCAGTCGCACGCCGGTACATCTGCTCAGCCTGCTCATACTCCCGCTGGTTGTAGTGGATCGTCCCCAGGTTGATCAGCGTGGGGGCATGCTGCGGTCGAATCTCCAATATCTCGTCATACACCGCCACTGCCTGCGCAACCTTGGACGGATCCTCTTCCAGCTGCACCGCCCGCTGAAACATCTCCTGCACCGCCGCCGCCTGCCGGGCCGGTGCCAATCCATCAGACCGCACCACCCGCAGCTGCGCACCCTGCCCCTGCCCCATCTCAAAGTCAAACGCCAGCTGCCGTGTCATCGGATCCATCAATGCGCCGCCATGCCGGAACTCCAGCCTCGATCCACGCCGCACCGCAGTCGTCTCCATCAAAGGATTCCGCATCCCAGCCACCCGCTGCATCGCGTCCACCGACGCACGAATACTCTTCGCAGAGATACGTGTCGACCGCAGATCGCGCAGCGTCCGCAACCGCCCCAGCTGCTCAAAACAATATTGTTCGTGGGGGGAGATGAGTCCTGCCCGCTCCCATGCCGCCAACTGGCGAGGATGCAGGTGAAGTATCCGAATTACATCTTGACGGCTATAGCAAGTCACGCAGGTATCCCGATCTGGCAACCGTCCAGCAAACTCTTTTGCGAGTATGCGGCCCAAATCCGCGCCAATCAAGAGGGATTCACCCTAACCCAAGCAAATACCAGTGGATAACGTGTACCAAACATGGTTCAAGCCCAATATCAGGCAAACCCTATCTAAAATCCACGTCAACTGCGGAAAAACAGAAGAAATTTGCACTGCATTTGCACCCGGAAGTCTGCACTCAAGTTGCCAGTGACCCAAGGCTGATCGATGCACGTGGGGCTGTTTGAATTTAGGGATTCGGGACGGTTAGGATTGGGAGCGGAAAAGGAGGATCTTAAATGAGCGACTCGCACAACTCTGAGGCTTGGCTGGACCGGTGGTGGCCACTGCTTGTAATAATTTTCGGTCTGATCTTTGTCGCCTGTCTGACCCTGTTTCACCCAACAATCTGACAGCCACGAACGACAACAAGCCCCCATGCGTTCCCTCGAAACATTGAGGAGGCACGGGGGCTGTTCTCTAAGCCATGTGACGCTCTGTGAATTCTGTAAGTGCTTGAAATAAATGGAGCCGATGAGCGGAGTTGAACCGCTGACCTACTGATTACGAATCAGTTGCTCTACCAACTGAGCTACATCGGCCTGTTGCTATGTAATTTACCGATCAACCACCCAAAAGAGCGTAACCCGCATCTTCCAGACAGCCTATCGAGCCCGGCATAGGAACTGGCGCCAGTCGTACCTTCCGAAAGCCCCACCAATCGCCGCGCATTCCTAGTCTACTGGTGAACCTATGCCCGTGGCAATGCCACGCCGCTGGTAACACCTGCCTCAAGGCGGCACGCCTTTCAATTTACCGGTCGAATCCTACTTGGATCGTCCCCGGCGACCCTTAAATCGGGCACGGGCAGAGACAAAGAAAAATCCCGCGGAGCCCACAACAGCAAGAATCGCAGTCGGGTTCTCAGGCGAGTCGACACAGCCGCCAAGATCAGCAAAGGCAGGGTGTGCCACACCAAACATCAATACCAAGGCGAACAGCAGAAGCGAAAACTTTTTCAAGATTTGTCCTTTTTGGGAAAGGGCACGCAGGTGCGGCCTGCGCTAAGTGTATGAGACATTTCCCCCCCGCCTCCCACACAAACTTCCGGCGCGTACCTCGAAACCAACTCCCTGCACCACGATACCCAGGACGGGATCATTCAGCAGCAGCGCAATGCGGGAGAGGTAGCCCCTGCCCCGACCCATTGCACTTCGCCGCAACTCTACAACGTCTTACTTCGACGATCCTCGACGTGCCTTGTACCGCGCTCGTGCCGATACGAAAAACGCGCCAGCAGAGCCCACCGCAGCAAGGATCGCCGTAGGGTTCTCAGGTGAGTTATTGCACCCAGTCTGAGCGTAAACAGGATGAGCCACCGCAAACAACACAACGGCGCAGAACAGTAGAAGCGAGGACTTTTTCATGTTGCTCCCTTTCGAGAAACGGCGCATTGGTGCCGATTAGATCGTTGCCCAAGTATATTGCGTTCCCCCGCTCGATTCGATCAGGGGTCATCACCAGTGCTACTACCCTAACCAGTTCTGCCAACATGCCATGCCTGCTGCTGCAGCCTGCACAGCGCTTACCATCCACGCGCCATGTCACCACCGGCACGCAGACCCCTCACTCGTTATCGCGACGATTCAAATCGACTCGACACGCCAGCAACGCTGGTCCCAGGATGAAAATCACCGCAAACACCAAAATAGAAAGCTGCAGCATGGGAAGACCTCCGCGCCCGAGAGCAGCATCCCTGATCCCTCTCAGACACTCTCCCTATCGGCCTCCTTCACCTGCGACAACATCCGCTCACGCTCACATTCTCAGCACCGTTCCCAAAACGGTTCACAACCCAACAAGCCCATCCAAAATCCCCCACAAAAAGCGAAGAGGCCACCCGGCAACAGGGTGGCCTCTTCTTTAGGGAGAATAGCTCCAACGGAGGCAAAGCCATTAGAACTTTCTGGCGAAATACTAAGTTTGGCAAAATCAGGTGTCAAGGACTAATCTCGTCCGACATAAGTCATTATTTAGGAGTTAGTTACGGGGTTACACTTCTGACAACACCCATCCACGCGTTCGCTATATGTTCGCTTTCCATGGCCCCGCCGGCATTTGAAGCACTATCGAATGAGCGGCTTAGCTTTCCATCTGCACCATCCTCAGTGCACAAAAAGACCACCAGATCACCCCCAGACAGCCCGCAAACCTACCCCTGCGTCCCTGCCTCAGGCCCATCCAGATGAATCGGAGCCGTCTGCCCCCGCAGATCGATCCGCAGAAACTCCGGCTCACTCGCCGCCGGTTTGCCCATCCACACCCGCACAGTCGCCCGCCCAAAGCCCAGAAACAGCCCCAGGATAATCGCCCCGAGCGCCCCAACTCCGCAGAACACCATGATGCTCGTCAACAGGCTATAAGTCTTCTGAACCTCCGCATGAAACTCCAGCGGCATCTTCTTGTCCCACGTCAGCTGCACCGGCAGATGAATCGCCTCCACCAGCTCCTTCTCCGCCACCGGCGCAAACCCTCCCGATGCCAACACCAGCATCGGCCCCTCTCGCCGCAGTTTCACCGTCCCGTACTTGGAACGATCGGCATTCATCGCTGCCTCAATCGCCCGCCCCCGCTCTCCCGCAATCTGCGGAGTCGGATAAAGCAGCAGCGTCAACACCCCGCCCCCCGAGTACTTCGCCGTCACCACCTCACCGCTCTTATCCCAACCCAATATCTCCGCTGGCAGCACTCCACCCTCAGCCGCATAGCTCACCGGCCCCAGCGCATACCGCACACTCCCCTGTTCCAGCCCCTTCACCGGAACCAGCGTCGGCAGCAGCGGAGCCGCACCCTTCGGCCCACCAATCTTCGGCAGCGCCACCTCCAGCTCCTTCAACTCCGTTGCCAGCGCCGCACGCCCCTGCGTCACCCTCGCAATCACCAGCGTAGTCCCACTCCAGAACAGCGCCTCATCCGTCGAAATTGCCGCACTCGCACCCAGCTTCTGCCCCGCAGCCAAACCACGCAACTCTGGCTTCCGATAGAACGTAAACGCCCCAGCCGCTCCCGTCGCATCCCCAAACTGCAACGCCTTCACTTCAACGGAACCCGAACCACGCTCGCGAGCATACGTCGCCACCGAAAACCGGTCGATCCCAAACTCTTTCAGAGCCGCAGTATTCGCCCCATCCACCTGCGCGCCATCATTGCCCGTCGTCGCAGCCCCATTCATCTGCCAGGCGCCAAACTTCGCCGGCAACAACGGCGCTGGAGGCAACACCAGCGAAGTCTTCGCCTCTTGCCCAAACGCCACTCCAACCAGGCACAGCGAAAACACACACCGTGCCACCACTCGAAATCTAAAATAGTTCTTATCCATCGAAACCCGCCCCTACTATCGGTCAGACTACACCACCACCGATTCGTAAGCGAAGCCCCCATCCCGCTACTTCAAGCCAGCCCGCTCCGTACTCCCCCGCACCCCACTCAACCCACCCGCGTACTTTGCCACACCTTTATACAGACTCTCCGCCACCCGCTGCCGGTACTCCGGCTGCTGCAACTGGTTCGCATCCTTAGGGTTCGTCACAAACGAAATCTCCGCCAGGATCGAAGGCATATTCGCCCCAATCAGCACCACAAACGGAGCCTTCTTCACCCCACGATTCTTCAGCCCCACATTCCCCCGCTGCAGGCCCCCATACAAGCTCTCCTCCACATCCCCTGCAAACTCCCGCGACTCCGAGATCTTGTCCTTCAGCGCAATCTTCTTCACCAGGTCGCTCAACTGATGGATCGACTGGTCCGACACCGCATTCTCTCTCGCCGCCGTCTCCAGCGCATCCGGCGAAGACGTAAAGTTCAGGTAGTAAGTCTCCACCCCGCGAGCCGTCGCGTCGCTCGAAGAGTTCGCATGGATCGACAGAAATAAATCCGCCTGCGCCTTGTTCGCAATCGCTGTCCGCGTCTCCAGCGGGATAAACGTATCGTCCGAACGCGTATACACCACCTCCGCGCCCAGCCGGTCATGCAGCACCTTGCCTAGTCGCAGCGCCACATCCAGCACCACATCCTTCTCTTCGATCCCGTCCACTCCCAGCGTTCCCGAGTCATGCCCTCCATGCCCCGCATCAATCACGATCCGCCCAATCTTCAACCCCAGCGCCCGCACCAGCGAAGTCTGCCCATCCGCCGTCGGCACCGCGGCACGAGCCGGAACCGCACCTGAATCATCCGTCCTGCCCGCGCGCCCCTTCTTCGTCCGCCGGTTCAAACTCGTCCCTGTCGCAACACCAGCACTCGCAGCCCCAACAAAATCCGTTGAAGTGGCCTTGTCCTTCACCACAGCAGAGATCGGCTGCGACGTCGGCATACTCGTCGCCTCCACCTTCCCTGGCTGCGCGCTCAGTGAAGCGATCTCCGACGTATTCGCCCCACCCTTTGTCGAAATCGTATTCGGCACCGGCCGCGCCTGCGTCGCCTTCACCGTTGCTGCCACCCTCGGCGCCGGAACCTCCTCCACCACTCCCGCCTGCTCCTTACCCAAACCAGCCACCGCACCCGCAACGCTCTGCCCCGCAACACTCTGCGCCGTTATCGCCTGCTCTTTCGTCCCGCCATGAATATCAATAATCAGCCGGTAAGGATTCGGCAGCAGAAACGCCGAATACTCCGTCACATCATTCACATCCAGCACCACCCGCGTCACATCGTCCGAGAACTGTGCCGCTCGAATCTTCTTCAGAAACCCATCGTCCGTCACCGCAAAACTCTTCCCCACCAACTCCCGAGCCAACTGCGTCCCATGCAGATCAAAATAGATCCGGTCCGGATGCGGAACCCGCGCCGCCTCATACTGCACATCGTCGCCCAGATCGATCGCCACCCGCGTATAAGTAGGCGTCGACCAGTGCCGAATCCCCGTCACCTGCGACAACCCGCCATGCCGCCGAGCCCCACTCCGCCCAGCCTCATGCGTAATCGAACCCGCCTCATGTGCCACCGAGCCAGCAGTCGTCACCGCACTCCCCGCACCAGAAGACTGCCCCAACCCAGCATCCGTCGCAGCCCCTGTCCCACGCCGCTCTAACTCCGCCGGACGCGAATCAACCACTCCGCTTGACACCGAACCACCAGCCACCGGAACCATCCCATGCGTCACCGGCATCGCGCCCAGCGTACTGGCTCCCAGCACACTCGAACCAGCCGCCGCATCACTCGCCGCAGCCTTACCTGGCCCGGCATCCGAAAGCCCAATCAAATTCCGCGCCGGTCCCGAAGCAGCTCCAGACCCTGCTCCCGCCCCAGTCTTCTCACTCAGCCCCGCCTCCTGCGTCTTCGCAGCAGACCCCTTACCCTCCAGCGCCGCCAGCCCAGCCCGCGCCTCCTCCGCCAGTCCACTCCCCGGATACTGCTTCACCAGCAGCGCATACTTCTCCTTCGCCATCGCCGCATCGCCCAGATCATTTGCATAGATCTGCGCCTCCGCCAGCAACGCACCCACACGCAGCGAACTCCCCGGATACTGCGTCCGCAAAAACTCATACTGCCCCACTGCAGCCTTCAAACTCTTCGCGTCATGTAGCGTCCGCCCCTGCGCCGCCAGCAACTCCGCCACCGCATTCACCGCTCCCGGAGCATGCACATCCTGTGGAGTCTCGTGATACACCGCTCGAAATCCATCCAGCGCCAGCGCATAGTCCGTCTTCGTCCGGCTCTCCTCATGAATCGCCTCCAGCGTCTCCCGCCCCCGCTCCGCCAACTCCCAAGGCGACAACTCCACTCGCCGCGTCGCAGCCTTCGCCCCCGTCTTGCTCGCACCACCAGCCCTATCAACCTGCAACAACACGCAGCCGCACACCATCGCCGCGCAACCTACACATCGCAGCCATTTACCCCGCACTGAATTGCGCAAAACCATGCAGCCTCAGTTTAAGAGACTGCAACCCTCACCGCCCGCAAAAAGAAGCCCGGTACTCCCCCCGATACCCCCACCCTCGAACCCACACAAATCCGGGTGCCCCATTCATGCGGCTTCATCGCATGAGTGAGCATCGCGCAAAGCGCGACCGCACTCTCTCCCATCACCCGCAACGCTCGCACCCACCACAAACCCTACCCCAGCAAACCCTCCACAACACTCACAGCCTTAGCCAGCGCTCCATCCAAAGCCCCAACATCACTCCCACCAGCCTCCGCCAGATCAGGCCGCCCGCCACCCTTGCCTCCAACCAGCCCAGCCAGCGTCCCCACAATCTTCCCGGCCTGCAGCTTCGCCGTCAGATCCTTCGTGACGCCCACAATCAGCGAAACCTTACCGTCTACTGCAGCCCCTAAAATGACAACACCACTCCCTAGTTTGCCGCGCAACTGATCTACCAACTCCCGCATCTGCGCCTTCTCAATCCCATCCACCCGTTGCGCAAACACCTTCACGCCCTTTACCTCGACAGCCGATGCCGCAGCATCCGCAACCAAAGATGAAGCCGCCTTCATGCGCACCTGATCGAGTTCTCGTCGCAGTTTCTTCATCTCCTCTTCCTGCTCATCAAACTTTCTTTCAAGCGCCTTGGCCAGACGCTTCGAATCATTCTGTTCATCGCTATCAATGACAAAATTTCCAACGAGCCGCTTTGCCATCTCAGCAGTCGCATAGTTCAGGCGCGATAGATTCAACGACTGAATCCCGCTCACCGCCTCCACCCGACGCACGCCGCTCGACACGCTGCCCTCACCCACCAGCTTGATCAGCCCAATCTCGCCCGTCGCACCCGTATGCGTACCGCCACACAGCTCCGTCGAGAAGTCCCCAATCTTCACCACCCGCACCCGCTCGCCATACTTCTCGCCAAACAGAGCCATCGCACCCAGCTCATTCACTGCCACATCGATCGGCACATCCACCATCGTCTGCACCTTCGTATTCGCCAGCACCTGCTGGTTCACGATCGTCTCAATCTCCTGCAACTCCTCCTCCGCAACACCCGTAAAGTGCGAGAAGTCGAACCGCAGCCGAGTCGCATCCACCAGGCTGCCTGCCTGCTTCACATGCGTCCCCAACACCTCACGCAACGCAGCATGCAGCAGATGCGTCCCCGTATGGTTCCGCTCCGTAGCCCGCCGGTTCTCCTCATCCACCACCGTGTCCAAGGTATCGCCCACCGCAATCGTCCGGCTCGCCCTCACCTTATGCGCAAACACTCCCTGCACCGGCTTCGTGCATCCACGCACCTCTGCCACCACCGAGTTGTGATCACCCGAGTACAACCAACCCACATCCCCCACCTGCCCGCCCGAGTCCGCATAGAAACTCGTAGCATCCAGCACCACCTCACCCTGCTCACCCCCGCGAAGCTCCGGAACCCCAACGCCATCCTTCACCAACGCCAGCACCTTCGCCCCATCCACCCGCAGCGCCGAGTACCCCTCAAAATCAGTCTTCGCCAACTCGCGATAAACCGGCGCCGCCGACTTCTGCGACCCACCCTTCCAACTAGCCCGAGCCCGCGCCTGCTCCTCCTCCTTCGCAGCCTCAAACCCAGCCATATCAAACTCAATACCCGCATCCCGCGCAGCATCCACCATAAAGTCCAGCGGCATCCCAAACGTCTCGTACAACCGGAACGCCAGCATGCCAGACCGCAGCGTCTCTTCGTTCATCTGCTTCAGTCCAAGCTCCAGCGTCCGGGCAAACTGCTGCTCCTCCGCCAGCACCACCTTGCTCACCCGCTCCGCAGTCTCCTTCAACTCCGGATAAGCCACCTGCATCTCATCCCGCACCGCAAAAACCATCTCATGCATAAACGGCCTCTCCTGCCCCAGCAGCCGTCCATGCCGAATCCCACGCCGCAGAATCTTCCGCAGCACATACCCCCGCCCCTCGTTCGCCGGATTCACTCCATCCGAAATCAAGAAAGTAGCCGCCCGGGCATGATCAGCAATAATCCGCAGGCTCGCCGCTCCCTTCGCGTCACTCACACTCGCCTCAGCAGCTGTCAGCTCCTTAAAGCCCGTCAACTCCGCAGCCCTCGCAATCAGCGGAGTAAACAAATCCGTCTGATAGTTACTCATCACTCCCTGCAGCACCGCCGCCACCCGCTCCAACCCCATCCCCGTATCAATCGAGGGCTTCGGCAGCGGAATCAATACCCCGTCGCTACCGCGGTCAAACTGCATAAACACCAGGTTCCAGATCTCGACATACCGCTGCTCATCCTGCGGAAACGGCAGATCCTCACCCGTCTCACTCGCCCCCACTCCCAGGTCGTAATAGATCTCGCTGCAAGGCCCACAAGGCCCCGTATCCCCCATCGCCCAGAAGTTGTCCGCCGCCCCCATCGCAAAGATCCGCTCCGCAGGAACTCCAACCTCAAGCCAATGCCCAGCCGCCTCCTCATCCCGAGGCACAGCATCATTCCCCTCAAAAATCGTCACATAAAGCCGAGCCTGATCAATCCCGAACCACTCCGGACTCGTCAGCAACTCCCACGCATACGCAATCGCATCTTTCTTGAAGTAGTCGCCAAACGAGAAATTCCCCAGCATCTCAAAAAACGTATGGTGCCGCCGCGTAAACCCGACATTCTCCAGATCATTGTGCTTCCCACCTGCACGCACGCACTTCTGGCTGCTCGCCGCACGCGTGTAATCCCGCTTCTCCGCACCCAGAAAAACGTCCTTAAACTGATTCATCCCAGCGTTCGTAAACAGCAGCGTAGGATCATTCGCCGGCACCAGCGAAGAAGAGTGCACACGACGATGCCCCTTACCCTCAAAAAACCGCAAAAAGTCTTCTCGAATCTGCCCGCCCGAACGATTAGTCATAAGCATTAAGTTTATCAGCGGTACGGGCCTACTCCGCCAGCATCCTCTTCCGAAGCTCCCACGCCCGCCCCAGCGTCTTCACATCGTTCTTCCACTTCGGCAGCATCAAGCTCATCGCCAGCCCTTCCAGATTCACCACGATCCCCAACCCAATCGCCACTCCAATCATCCACCGCAGCCCGCCAAAGCTCAGCACTCCAATCACCGCCACCGCAATCACCATCCCCCACCCCTTCGCCATGTACGAGTGGTAGCTTGCCGTCTTCCGGTACTTCAACAGATCAAAAACATACCGCGCCCCCTCCAACCCCAGCAGCCCCAAAAACATCCGTGAGTTCCCTTGTAACACCTCCGGCTGCCGCAGCCACAGCGCCGCAGCCACCCCCAGATAGAAAATCGTATCCGCGATCGAGTCCGAAACCCGCAGCCTCGCCGTCTCCCCACCCCACCGCCGCGCCAGCACTCCATCGTAGATATCCGACACCAGTGCCACCGCCACAATCATCCCCAGCCACCCACCCGCCCAGCCACGCCCACCCCCCACCACCATCAGCGGACACCCCAGCACCCGCATCCCAACCAGCCCCCACGGAATCCATCGCTTCAGCCGTTCCACCATCACTCCCCCGCTCCCCACACCGCCCCTTCCAGCAACGTCACCCGATCCCGAGCCTGCCTCAGCTGCAAAAAACTCGCTCGCCGTTCCACCATCATCATTACCGAAACCAGTGCATCAAAAGCATCCTCGCTTCCCCGCGCCTTGTCCAGCACCTCCTTCCCCAGCCTCTTGTAAGCCGCATCCGCCACCACCCTCGCCTTCAAGTACTCCCTCCGCGCCCCCTCATTACTCTTCTTCACCTCCCCCGTCAGCAGCCTCGGATAGATCTCCACCAGCAGCGGCTTCGGAGCCTTCCCCACCAGCCCCGGCGCATCAAACGGCCACACCCGAAACCCCGCCCCATGCAACCGCTCCAGCATCGGAATCCCCCGCAGCGTCCCCGTACCCACCGCCCCCGCCCCGCCAATCTGAAACGGCGACTTCGGCGCAATCCCCTTCACCTTCGCCGCCTGCTCCGGGTCCACGATCTTCGCCTGCACCTTACAAGCCTCATCTGCCCGCCGCAGCATCCGATGCCCACGCTCCCCACAGAACTCCGCTGGCTTCTTCCCCGTCCGCCTGCTCCCCATCCGTCCCCAGAACCTGGCATCCTCGCACTCTTTCCCCAGCCACCGCTCCCCATGCTCCACCACAATCTCCCAAAACTCCGGAGCCGTCCCCGCACCATGCTCCTCCAGAAACCACGCCGGATAGCTGAAACAAAAGTCCACCCCCACCACCATCCGCGGAGTCTCCTTCCCCAACTCCACCAGCCATCCCACCAACTCCTCCCGCGTCCGCCCACTCTCCAGCCGAACCCCACCACCCGCAGCAGTCCAGACCCCAGCCCAGATCTTCTTCCGCTGCCCCGGCCCCTTATCGCCAGACCAGTCCACCGCCACCACCCGCTCCATCTCAAAAGCCACGGAACCTCCCCCACTCTCTCAACGTAATCCAACTACAGCCGCCGCCAACAAGCCGCGCGCAAGGAGAAACACCATGGTCAAATTCCTCCTCTTCTGCATCCTCCTCGTCATCTGCTGGCCCCTCGCCCTCGCGGCCCTCTTCCTCTATCCCATCATCTGGCTCATCCTGCTACCCTTCCGCCTCGTCGGCATCGCCGTCACCGGAGCATTCGCCATCGTCACCGCCATCTTCCTCCTCCCCGCCCGAGTCCTCCGCGCCGTCTAAAATGCGCCATCTGGAACGCGCCACCACTGAAATTGTCATCCTTCGCGAAGCGGAGGACCTGCTTCTGCCCTTGTTCTTTAGTTGTCATCCTTCGCGGGTGAGAAGAATTTCGCATCAAACTCTTTCAAAAGCAGATAATAGGCAATTTTTGTCCTGTGCAGGAACTGTGTAGGGCAATCTGCAATTTTCCGGTTTGTGGCTTATGCACGGAATTGCCTCCTCGCGGATGAATCGAGAGTTTCAACACCATCACGGGTTTATCTCGTCTACAGTGGGGGTGGCGCGCCCGAACTTCTGTGCCGTTGAAAGAGTTAGTGCAGTGCTATGAAGGAGATGGAGGAGGGTTGCATACGTTCGTCTGCAAGTGCAAGTACCTAACGGTGCGTGGCCCGGTACCGGGTCAAAGCGGGCTGGTGGCTGGAATGACTCGTGACCGCGTAGCCATGATCGAGGTGCGGATGCGTCGCCGGATAAAGCTCGACTACACGGTCTTCTGGGAAAACTCGTACGCGAGACAGGGATTCTAATCCCC
>JANXYX010000013.1 GCA_025408425.1 Granulicella sp. | reverse complement strand
GGTCGATCGCGTCACGAACGAGGGCCGCCATTGATGCCTGCCGAGCCGCGCCCAGAGTGCGCAGTCGTTGCTTCTGGGAGCGACCCAACAGCAGGTGTGTGCGAACCAGGGTGTCCATCTGCGCCTCCGTCAACAATTGGCCACGAACATGCACAATTGTGCAGGGGTAGCCGAAGCAACAACAGCCTCAGAGGCGGTTTCCGGGTGGGCAATCGACCAACGTGAACCACTTTCGCCGGGGCGCGAGCTCAGCGATGCGCGGCGACACCTCTCGGCCACCGCGTACCACCAATGAATACGGGGGCGGCGTCTGAAGACGCCGCCCCCGATCAATGTCTGGCTCCTCGGGTAGGACTCGAACCTACAACCCTTCGGTTAACAGCCGAATGCTCTGCCATTGAGCTACTCAGGAGTGTGCTGGGACGCGATTGATACGCGCTGCGCTGAATTAATTATAACAAATGAAGATAGGAAGGGTCAAAGGGCGTCCTACCTTAGGTTTGATTGGCTTCAGACTCTCACTGCGAAGTACAGCGCTATGATGCTAGTAATTGTTCAGAAAGGACTTTAGATATGCCACGTATCTCACGATTGAAACATGACGAGGTTTCAACTTCCGCAGTGCAAATCTACAACCGCTACCTGCGGGATCGCGGCAATGTTCCAAACATGTTTCGTACCATGGCGCATCGTCCGGAGATCTTCGAAACGATTATCGCGCACATGGAGGCCGTGCTAAATACCGGGACATTGCCAAAAGCGCTAAAGGAATTGGTCATCGTCCGCACTTCACAGTTAAACCGAACCCAGTATTGCCTCGCGTCGCATACGACAATATGCCGTAAGTTGGGATGGTCAGATGAGCACATCACAGCGCTGGAGAATGCAACGGGGAGTGCCAAGTTCAGTGAGGCGGAAAAGACCGCGATCCATCTGGCCGAAGTGATGACGCTGGATGCGCATGGATATACAGACGCAGACTTTGCGCGGCTTCGGAGCTTCTATAGCGAAGGAGAGATTATTGAACTGATGGCGGCGATCGGTCTTTTCAACTACTTCAATCGATTCAATGATCTGTTGCAGATGGAGCCGACACAGCCAGCGAGTGCCGAGGAGCTTGCAATGGCCGGAGTGGCTGCCGCAGCGGTCTAGCTCCTCACGGTTCGGACTGAGGCCTTAGGGATAGAGCAGGACTGCGATGTTGTAGGCGGTGAATGGACCAGCATCAGTGGCGGGGCAGGCGCCCACTATGGCTTGGTGGTACTTACCGGTGCTGAGGCGGGTCTTGAGCTGGTTTGGCAACTCAGTCAGGGTTGAAGCCGTGTAGCGCATGATGTACCAGGGCTTGCGCGCACCGGCGTGGCCAGTGGGCATGACGCAGGTCTGGCGCGCGTCGTCAGTCGTAGCGCCTGCGCTGCTGGTGATTGTCATTCCTGAGCGCGTTAGCAGAGTAGCTACTGTTGACTCCTGCTCGTTGAGGGTTAGTGATTCGACAGTGCTGGCAAAGTCTTCTACGGCATAAAGCTGGTCTTCGCGGACAACGACGGAGATTCCGACGACGTTTACATTAGGGTCGAGCAGATTGGCTCGATGACCTTCGGAGTGCATCCACATGTCGTGGATTAGAACCGAGTCTGGAGCTTCAGCTACGTTCTCTGAGATGAGTGAGAAATGGACTCCGGCGTTGGCGCCGCGAGCGGAGAGATCGGGCTCACCTGGGAATTCGTGTGAGATATCGCCGTGCTCGGCCATCTGCTGAGCGTGGTACGCGGCAGCCTTGGCGAGTACCGGATCGCGTTCGAGCTTAGGCAGTCCTCGTGCGATGCGCTCCTGATTGGCTGCGGCGAGCAGATACTGTTCGGCGACTGAGGGAGAGTCAGTGGATTGGCCCTTGGCCTGAAGCACAAGGGCGCAAGACAGAGAGCAAAGAACCAGGGTTGACTTGAAGAAGATGCGCTGTAGTTGGTTGACTTGTCGCATTGAGAATCAGACCCCGGAATTTCTGGTTCGCAGAGCAGATTTGCCACTGCGTTCTAAGGGGTCATTCTAGGAATGCGCATACAAGTGGTGAATACAACTTTAGGGGTGGAGGTCTAGAGCGAGTCGCGGACGGCGTTCCATGTGAGCCGGATTCCCTGTTCGAGGCTTGTGGTGTGATGCCACCCGAGGTTATGGAGACGGGTGACATCCATTAGCTTACGGGGAGTGCCGTCGGGCTTGGACGTGTCAAAGACGAGCTTGCCAGAGAAGCCAAGAACATGGGCTACTGTCTCGGCGAGTTCGCGAATGGTGACGTCTTCGCCAGTGCCGATGTTGATGAGGGGAGGCTCGGTTTCACTGAGTAGTGTTGCGTAGCGGGTGTCATCGAGGTTCATCAGGAAGACGCAGGCCTGGGCGAGGTCATCGGCGTAAAGCAGTTCGCGGCGGGGTGTACCGGTTCCCCAGACGGTGATCTCCGGCGCTCCAGTTTTGATGGCTTCGGCAGTTTTGCGGATGAGGGCGGGCAGGACGTGGGACGTATTGAGATCGAAGTTGTCGTTAGGACCGTAGAGGTTGGTGGGCATGGCGGCGAGGTAGCGGGTTCCGTACTGGCGGTTGTAGCTCCAGCACATCTCAATACCGGCGATCTTTGCGAGAGCGTAGGGACGATTGGTGGGTTCGAGCGGGCCGGTGAGCAGGCAGGACTCGGGCATGGGCTGGGGAGCGAGTTTGGGGTAGATGCAGGAGGAGCCGAGAAAGAGCAGGCGAGACACGTTGGTCTGGTGCGCTGCCTCGATGATGTTGGTCTGGATGATGAGATTGTCGCGGATAAAGTCGGCTGGGTAGTTGTTGTTGGCGAGGATTCCGCCCACTTTGGCTGCCGCGAGGAAGACGAACTCGGGCTTGGTCTCGGCGAAGAATGCGGAGACTGCCGCACTGTCGAGGAGGTCAAGCTCGGCGCGCGTACGAACGATGATGTTGGTGTAGCCCTGTTGCTGGAGCGTGCGATGGATCGCAGATCCAACGAGGCCGCGATGGCCTGCGATGAAGATGCGCGAGTCTGATTTCATGTGGGGTGTTGACGTATTGAGTGTCATCACGCTTATGTCTCGCGGACGTTGTAGGCATCGAAGCCGTGTTTGCGAACGAGGGCGTCTCGCTGGGCAGCTTTCAGGTCAGACTCAACCATTTCGCGGACGAGGTCATCGAAGCTGGTCCGTGGAGTCCAGCCCAGTTCGCGCTTGGCTTTGCCTGGATCTCCCAACAGGGTTTCGACTTCAGTCGGCCTGAAGTAGCGAGGATCTACGGCGACCACTACAGTCCCGTTGCGATCGAGTGCTTTTTCGTCGATGCCAGTTCCCTGCCATGTCAGGTCAAGCTCAAGGATTTCAGCACAACGCTGGACAAAGTCTCGGACAGAGTATTGAACCCCGGTGGCGATGACGTAGTCCTGCGGCTTGTCCTGCTGGAGCATGAGCCACTGCATCTCGATGTAGTCGCGGGCATGGCCCCAGTCGCGCCGGGCGCTGAGGTTGCCGAGGAAGAGTTGATCCTGCAGACCTACCTTGATGCGGGCAAGGCCACGGGTGATCTTGCGGGTAACGAAGGTCTCGCCACGGAGAGGTGACTCGTGGTTGAAGAGAATGCCGTTGCAGGCGTAGATGCCGTAGGCTTCGCGGTAGTTCACGCAGATCCAGTAGGCGTACATCTTGGCTACAGCGTAGGGGCTGCGGGGGTAGAAGGGGGTGGTCTCCTTCTGGGGGATCTCCTGGACGAGGCCGTAGAGCTCGGAGGTGCTGGCCTGATAGAACCTGGTCTTCTTTTCGAGGCCGAGGATGCGGATGGCTTCGAGGAGGCGGAGAGGGCCGAGAGCGTCAGTATCAGCGGTGTACTCGGGCTGCTCGAAGGAGACCTGGACGTGGGACTGAGCGCCGAGGTTGTAGATCTCGTCGGGTTGGACCTTCTGGACGATGTGGATAAGGGACGAGGAGTCGGTGAGGTCACCGTAGTGGAGGATGAATTTGGGATGGGGGTTATGCGGATCTTCGTAGATATGGTCGATGCGGGCGGTGTTGAAGAGTGAGCTGCGTCGCTTAATACCGTGGACTTCGTAACCTTTGGCGAGGAGGAACTCTGCGAGATAGGCCCCGTCCTGGCCGGTGACTCCTGTGATGAGGGCTTTCTTCAAAGCGTGGGGCTCTCCTTCGTGGCCGTAATCGGCTTTGGTGATTCTACTTTAGGATGTGCGGGACCTGGATCTCAGGTGGATGCGGCAATTATTGCTTCTTTGAGGGGGGTACCCCCTGGGGGGTTACCCCTGCTAAGTTGTCTGATTACAACGGGATGCAAAATCGATCCCCTCTAAATTGCTCCAAACAAATGGGTTGCGGACAAATTATTGTAAACAAAAGAGATAAGCTCGGATGGTATGCCGAGCCTGTCTTTTTTCTTTCCTAGTTCTATTTTATCGGATTGGGGATAACTAATCGGCAGTCTCTATTTGGTTTGTTTTGAATGATTTAGGTGGTTTGGGGGCTTGACATGCGATTTTGCTGAGTAAATTGGCAGAAAAAAGTTTGGGGTGGGGTTCAAGAGCAAAAGCAAAAGGCGAAATACAGGGGTCCTTCGCTGCGCTCAGGATGACGCGTAAAACAAACAACAGCAAAAGCAGAGGCAAGAGCAGGTGAGGGAGAGGGTATCGATTCCCACTCATGTCGCGATGAGACTGCGCCATGAATGGGGCACCCGGCAACGGCAAGAGCAAAAGCGGATCGCTGCGGAATGACAACAAAAGGACTCCCCACCTTAGCGCGATGGGGCTGCGCCTAAGATGGGACACCCGTTGGTTGGGGCGAGCGGTTGGCTGCCATGAGGTGGCTTTCGAAAGCTTCGAGGACTTGTTGCTTGCCTAGATGCTGGACCGCATAGCTACGGGCGGCGGTGCCGAGACTGGAGCGCAAAGGTGCGTCAGCGATGAGGCGGGCGGTGGCTGCATGGAGAGCGGCGGGGTCTTCAGCGGGGACTACGAGTCCGCAGGGCTCGTGTGGGATGAGACCATTGCCTCCTACGACGTGAGCCACCTGGGTGCCGGGGTCGGCTGTTGCGATGACAGGGCGGCCGCTGGAGAGCATGCCGGTGAGTTTGGAGGGCATGACGAGGTCGGCGGCGCCGGCGCGCTGGGGGAGGAGGTGGATGTCGGCGGCGTTGAGCAGGTCGTTGAGGCGGCTAAGGGGCTGGAGTGGGAGGAGGGTGACGTTGGGGCGATGGGCTACGAGAGCTTCGAGTTGGGGGCGGAAGGCTCCGTCGCCACAGAAGAGGAAGTGAACACGGGGATCAGCGTAAGCGCCACCGGGGGCAAAGGCTGCGGCAAGGGGGGCAAGGAGTTCGAGGCCTTGCTTGGCGCCCATGTTGCCGGAGTAGAGGAGGAGGATCTTTTCTTCAAGGCCTAGCTCAGTGCGTAAGGTGTTGGGCTGGGTGGGGTCTTGTGGGTGGACGGCATCGATGTCGACCCAGTTTGGAAAGAGGATGGCGTGGTGGGCGGGGATGCCTTTGGTGAGGGCGCGTTCGAGCATCTTGGTGGAGATGCTGGAGACGCGGGTGAAGGCGCGGGTGAAGAACTTTTCAAGGCCGAGGGCGAGGGCGTGGACGGGACCCTGGGCGGGCAGGAGGCCGAGGTCGAAGGCGGCGTCGACTTCGAAGTCCTGCACGTGGAGCCACGAGGCTGCGCCGGAGGCTTGAGCGACAAGCAGGGCTAGCGGTGCGCAGAAGAAGGTGGGCTCGACGGTGAAGACGATCTCTGGCTGCCATGCGGCCTGGCGGAGCATGACGGGGAGGCTGCCGAGCATGAAGGAGAAGAGGTGCGCCATGCGTTTGAGACCTGTGGGGACGGCGGGGACGTAGAGGGGGGTGCGGAAGACGATGGGCTCGGCGGGATTTTGTCTGGAGGCGTTCTCGGTGCGGTAGAGCTTGCCGCGGTAGTCCTCGCGGATGCTCCACGCGGGGTAGTACGGGGGGGCGGTGACGACGCGGACGTCGTGGCCGCGGGCGGCGAGCCAGGAGGACATCTCGCCGGTGTATTTGCCGATGCCGGTGAGCTCGGGGGCATAGTTGATGCCGTAGATCAGGATGCGCAAACTTGTTCCTCTGACTTCGATCATACCGAGACAAGCGACCACGGATTAGAGGGATGACGATGATTCGTTCTTATCGATGGTCGGAGAATTTGTGAAGCTGGCCTTGCACTTGCATCCGCAGTGCCGCATTCTTGGACAAGATGGGTGATGGAGTGAAGATGGAATTGTTTGGGCGCGCGCGGCAGCAACCGTTGGCTGCGCTGGGACTAGCACTGCTACTGACGTTTGTAGTGTGTGCGGTGTTTGCGCCGTGGCTGGCTCCGCAGGACCCGGCGCAGTTGGACCTGACGGGACGGCTGGTGGGGCCGAGTGGGGCGCACTGGTTTGGGACCGATGAGTTGGGGAGGGATATTCTTTCGCGGACGTTGTATGGGGCGAGGATCTCGCTGGTGGTGGCGGTGAGTGTGGTGGGTTTGTCGCTGGCGCTGGGGCTGGTGGCGGGGTGTGTGGCAGGGTTCTATGGCGGGTGGATCGATACAGTGCTGAACGTTTATGTGACGAATGCGTTTCTGGCGCTGCCGGGGATTCTGCTGGCGATTGCGTTTGTGGCGTTCCTGGGGCCGGGGCTGGGGAATCTGATCCTGGCGCTGGCGATCTCGGGATGGGTGGGGTATGCGCGGCTGGTGCGTGCGCAGGTGATGGCGGTGAAGGACAAGGAGTTTGTGGAGGCGGCGCGGGCGCTGGGGGCGAGCGATGTGCGGATTCTGGTGCGGCATGTGCTGCCAAATATCGTGCAGCCACTGATCGTGCAGGCAGCGATTGGGATGGCTGGCGCGGTGCTGGCGGAGGCTACGCTGAGCTTTCTGGGATTAGGGATTCCTCCGCCGGCGGCTAGCTGGGGGTCAATGCTGAATGATGCGCGGTCGCATCTGTTCGACTCGCCGCACCTGGTAGTCTTTCCGGCGATGGCAGTGATGCTGTGTGTGCTCTCGTTCAACTTTATTGGGGATGCGTTGCGGGATTATATGGACCCGCGGACGAGGTTGTCGGCAGGGTTGTGAGCGTTTTGAGCAAGAGTGAGCAGCGGTGGGTAGTGTTATCGGATATGCTTGGCTTTGATGTGCGAGGGCATTTGAATGCGTAAGAGTATCGTTTCACAGAACGCCGCCGCGAAGGCACCGCTTGATGATTTGTGGCGGGACCTGGAACGGATTGCCCGGGTTGAGATTACATCGGAAGATGAAGCATTTCCGATTGAGCATGCACTAGGGAAGACTGTGACGACTGGGTGGCGCGCGGCATCGACAGGGCCACAGGTGATCCGGCTGCACTTTGATGAGCCGCAGGCATTTCGGCGGATTCAGCTGCACTTCGTCGATCGTGCGGCAGAGCGTACGCAGGAGTTTGCGTTGTTCGCCGGCGAGGGAACAGAGTTGCAGGAGATCGTTCGGCAACAGTGGAACTTCAGCCCGCATGGAACGACAGAAGAGTTTGAAGACTATACGGTGGATCTGAACGGGATTACGACGCTGGAGTTGCGGATCGATCCGGACCGGAGCCACGAGTCGGCGAAGAGCCAAAACTATGCTTCGCTGCAGAGTCTGAAACTGGCTTAGTTGCAATTGCGATGATGATTGGGATTATCTCCGATACGCATGGATTGCTGCGTCCTGAAGCGCTGGTTGCGCTGGCTGGGGCGCAGCATATTTTGCATGCCGGAGATGTAGGCGATGCAGAGATTCTGGATGCGCTGCGCGGGATCGCCCCGGTGACTGCGATTCGCGGGAACGTGGATCTGTGGGGGGCGTGCGCGGAACTACCTGCAACCGATGCGGTGGAGTTGGGTGGGAAGCTGTTCTACCTGGTGCACTCGGTGCATGATCTGGACATTAAGCCAGAGGTGGCTGGAGTGGCGGTGGTAGTAAGCGGGCACTCGCACCGGCCAGGGATTGAGACGCGGGATGGCGTGATGTATCTCAATCCGGGTAGCGCCGGACCACGACGGTTTCAACTACCGGTTACGGTGGCGATAGTTGAGATTGCAGGGGACACGCTGGCGGCGCGGATTGTGCAGATACTGCAATAGGCACATCGCCGGGCTGCGCTTCTCCGCTGATTGCAAAAACTACTTTGAGTCGAGGTGGACGGTGGCGAGGATGGATTCCAGGCGCTTGCGGACGCTGTCGAGTTCTTTGGGGGAGATGTCTTTGACGCCGCTGACGTCGCCGCCACAGAAATTGTTGATGACGAGATCGAAGCGGTAGCAGGAGCCGTTGTGGGGAGCGGTGTAGATTTCGTCGCGAGACTCGGTGCAGACGCCGCCGTGCTCGTCGTAGCCGTGGGTGAAGGGGATGCCGGCGACTGAGTTGGTGTTGACAGGGCGTGGGTTGCGCGCAGAGGCCTGATGGACGCAGTCGGCGTCGGAGAGGTGCGGGGTGACGCTGGTGTAGAAATAAGCTCCGCTGAAGGTGGACTGAGGGAAAGGATTGAAGGTGATGTTGGCCACGGCGCGGAGTTGCGTGGTCCTGGTGGCGGAGCGGGCGTCGAGCGAGAAGGTGCTGACATCGCCGTCCCTGCGGGTGAGGTTCCAGCCGGCGGGAACCTGGAAGGTTATGCCCGAGTGGGGATCGTGGAAACTGCGGGCAGGTGGGGTCTGGGGCTCTGCGGTGATGGCGGACTTGAGCTGCGCGTGAGCTTGAGGTGTCAATGCTGCGAGCAGCAGCACGGCAAGAGGGAGGAGTTGGGTGGTGAGCTTCATGCTTCTTTCTAGTTTATGACAGCAAGTCTAAGACGGGCGAGGATGGCTATTGGGTGCGCATGCGCGGGTTGGCTATGGTGTAGGCGACGTCGGTGAGCAGGTTTACAGCGACATAAGTAAGACCGACGGTGAGGATGCACCCCTGGACGAGGGCATAGTCGCGATTGGAGATTGCAGAGAGGGTGAGACGCCCGATACCGGGCCAACTGAAGATGGTTTCGGTCACGATGGCTCCGGCGAGAAGACTGCCGAACTGGAGTCCTACGACGGTGAGGACGGGGATGAGGGCGTTGCGCAGGGCATGTCGGTAGACGACCTGATTCTCGGGCAGGCCCTTGGCGCGGGCGGTACGGATGTAGTCCTGGGAGAGCTCTTCGAGCATCGCGGTGCGAACCATGCGGGTGAGAATGGCCGCAAGACCTAGAGCCAGGGTGAGGGCAGGCAGGATGAGGTGGAGAAGGAAGTCTGCGGTGCCACCTGTGCCTGCACCGGAGACCGGCAGCCAGCCGAGGCGGATGGAGAAGAGGAGGATGAGGAGCGGGCCTAGGGCGAAGTTGGGAAAGGAGAGGCCCACGAGAGAGACCAGGCCCAGAGTGCGATCTGGCCAGCGGCTGCGGTGGAGGGCGGAGAGCACCCCTGCTGGGACTGCAGCGGCGATTCCGATAAGGAGGGCTGCGAGCGTAAGGGCGAGCGTGTAGGGGTAGCGCTGAGCGACAAGGCGAGTGACAGAGTCGTGGAGGCGCAGGGACTGGCCCAGGTCGGCATGGAGGATGCCGTTCCAGTAGTGGGCGTACTGCTGGCTGAGTGGAGCATCGAGGCCGTAGGTGTGGCGCAGAACCGAGACGTCGGCGGCGGTAGCACCTTCGCCGAGCATCTGGATGATGGGATCGCCGGGGACGAGGTGGATGAGGAGGAAGACGACAGAGACGACGACCCAGAGGACGGGGAGGGTGACAAGGATACGGCGAACGGGCTTCCAGAGGGCAGCAGAGGTCATGCGGTGGCTTCCCTGCTGGGATTTTCGGTAGGGGATATGGATGCAGGGGAGGCGAGGTCCTTCGATTCAGCGAGGGTTTCGATACGGACGCGGCTGATGCGCCGACCAGCCATCTCGGCGACGACATAGCGGCGGCCATCGTAGTCCATGGTCTCGCCTGCGTGGGGGATGTGTCCGAGGCGCAGAAGGAGGAAGCCTGCGAGGGTCTCCACGCCGGCTTCGCGGGGGAAGATCCAGCGGAGCTGGGTGCTGAGGTCGCGGAGCGTGGTGCTACCGTCAAGCGACATGACGCCAGCGCTGGTAAGCAGAGATGTCTTACTGGCGATATCAAACTCGTCTTCGAGCTCGCCGACGATCTGCTCGAGGGCGTCCTCAGCAGTGACTATGCCGACGGTGGAGCCGAATTCGTCGACGACGATGGCGATTTGGCGGCGGCGTTCCTGGAATTCCTGCAGGAGTTCGACGGCGAGCTTAGTTTCCGGTACGACGATGACCTCGCGCATGACCTGGAGGAGAGTGAGACCAGAGTGACCTTTACCGCCAAGGGATAGAGCAACGCTGCGGAAGTGCATGAGTCGAGAGATGTCCTTGGAGTAGACGATGCCGATGATGCTCTCTGGGCCACCGTGGGGATCGTAGACGGGGACGCGGGAGTGCTGCTCTTCAACGATGCGAGCGCTGGCCTGCTCGATGGGCATGTCTGCAGGGAGAGAGAAGATCTTGCCGCGGGGCGTCATGATCTCGCGCACCGTGACGTGGTTCAGCTCAATGGCGCGATGGATGATCTCTTCCTGAAATGCCGGGAGCAGGCCCATGCGGCGAGTGGCGGTGGCGATGAGCTTGAGTTCTTCCGGCGAGTGCACGGCACCTTCACCACGTAGAGGAGCGCGGAAGAGCCGCAGCACGATGGTTGCGGAGCCATTCATGATCTTGACCGCAGGACGCGAGATGCGGATGAAGACGTCCATGGGACCGGCTACAGCCAGGGCGATGCGCTCAGCACGCTGGAGGGCGAGGGATTTTGGGACGAGTTCTCCAAGCAGGACCTCAAGGTAGGTGATGAGAGAGAAGGCAAGAATTATGGCGATGGTGTGGGCGTAGACGACCGCGTGTGGCGGCAACACGGGAAGAAGCACGGAGGCGAGGCGCAGGATGATCTCGGCGATGGCAGGTTCACCAACCCAGCCGAGGGCAAGGCTGGCGAGAGTGACACCAAATTGAACAGCGGGAAGGAACTCGTCGATGGCGTGCTTGAGTTGGAGAGCAGTGCGGGCGCCGGGGCGGCCAAGATCGATAAGTTGCTGGATGCGGGTCTCGCGGACGCTGATTAGAGCGAACTCCGCAGCCACGAAGAAGCTGGTGGCCAGGATGAAGAAGGCCACCATGATCGCGCGGAAAAGCATCCATTCCAGCATTAACGCAGTGTAGTGCAGTCAGGACGGGGAGAACAGCACAAGGAGTAAATCGTGATGCCAGTTGATTAAATGAGAGCGGCCCGGCGAAGATGCTCACCGGGCCGTGATTACTCTCTCTACGAGAATTAGGCGAGAACCTTGAGGATCGACTTGTCGATGGTGTCCTTGGGGACGAAACCAACGATCTGATCGGCTACCTTGCCACCTTTGAAGAGTAGTAGAGCGGGAATGCCACGGATGCCATAACGCATTGGGGTAGCAGTGTTCGAGTCGACATCCATCTTCATAACCTTGATCTTGCCCTGGTAGGAAGTAGCGACTTCATCGACGACAGGAGCTAGAGCGCGGCAAGGGCCACACCAAGCAGCCCAAAAATCTACGAGTACGGGTTGATCCGATTGCAAAACATCTTTTTCAAAAGATGCATCGCTTACTTCAGTGACAAACTGTCCTGCCATGTAACGTCCTCCAGCCGCTCTGCCCTGGGACGTATCCTGGGTTCAGCGCAGTCTTCTTTCAATAATAGATGCTGAAAGCCAGCAGTAGTTTCAAGTAGGCAAGTTACTGCCAAAAAAGGCAAACGCCCGGACCTCTATTGAAGAGGTCAACGGGCGGCGTAGCAGCCCTCCCCAGAACTGCTAACAAGGGCTAAGTTACGGATATAGATGCAGAAGGTAAAGAAATCTTAGGTAACTTGTCACTTTGTTACCGGGTTGATTACTTATGCACCCAGGTATTAATGGCACCGGTTGTGATGGCGGTCTGAATGATTTCAATCGAGGGATCATTGGCCGCGCGGCGGATGGCATCGGTGATGGAATCAGTAAAGAAAGGGTTTTCCGTGATGAGGAGAACTGATGGTCCAGCGCCGCTAAGGGCGACGCCGAGGACTCCGGGGTGCTGGATAAGGGGAAGGAGCAAGGGTAGGAGGGGGCAGGCCTGTTGGCGATAAGGCTGATGGATGCAATCGACCATTGCCGTGCGAAGGAGATCCCCTCGGTTGAGAGCGAAGGCCGCCACGAGCAGCGCGGTGTTCTGAACGTTGGTGACGGCGTCGGCGCGGGAGTAGGTGGGTGGCAGGAGTGCGCGGGCTTTCTCAGTGGCGAGGCTGGCGGGAGGCAGCGCAAGCATAAGGTTCCAGGTTATGTTTTCACCGCATGTTGCTGTAATTACACTGCTTCCAACCATTGCCGATGCGGTCATGCTGCCGAGCCAGCAGGCGGCTACGTTGTCGGGGTGGCCTTCACGACGACATGCTTCTTCGAGGATTTGCTGGCTGGTCCAGCCGAGATCGCCAAAGTGATTGGCGAGGAGGACACCGGACAGCAGGGCGGCGGCGCTGGAGCCACAGCCCATGCCAAGAGGAATCTCGTTCTGAAGCTGGAGGTGAAGGGGGGTTACCGGCTTCCCTGCTGCGGTAAGGATTCCGGTGTAGGTGGAGAGGATGAGGTTGTTGTCGAGACGGGCGCAGAGGGCTGCATCGCGGCCGGTGGCGTCAATGTGAAAGGCAGGGGCGACGGTGGCGTCTACGGTGAGGTAGAGCGCCATGGCGAGGCCAAGCGCGTCGAAGCCGGGGCCAAGGTTTGCCGATGTGGCGGGTAGACGGAGGTGCAGCGGAGCGACGGTGGTGGTCATGCAGGCTGGACGGACTGGCTGATCTTCATATGGGCCTCAAGGGTACGGAGGACGATGTCCGAGTCGGCTTCGAGGACAACTGGGGGCTTGCGAAGCACGGTGTGCTGGGCCTGCTGGAGCGGAGTAGCTTCTGCGGATTCCGCGTCGGTGAGCAGTTCGCCCCGGTGGTAGTCGATGGTGTACTGAGAGTCTTTGAGGGTGTGTCCGGTCAGGATGAGGACTACGCGCTCCTCGCGGGTGATCTTACCCTGGGCCACGAGCTTCTTGAGTCCGGCGAAAGTGACGGCGGAAGCTGGTTCACAGCCGACGCCTTCCGCGCCGATCTCGGCCTTGGCAAGAGCGATCTCCTGCTCGGTGACCTGCTCGCACCATCCACCGGTGGCCTGAAGGGTGCGGAGCGCCTTGCGCCAGGAGGCGGGGTTTCCGATGCGAATGGCGGTGGCGCGGGTGTTGGCCTTGACTGGGATGAGGTGCTCTCCGCCGTTCTCCTGCAGGCTACGGTAGAGGGGGTTTGCGCCTTCGGCCTGGATGATGCTGATCTTGGGAACTCGTGAAATAAGGCCGAGATGATGCATTTCGGCGAACCCCTTGCCGAGGGCAGCACCGTTGGCGAGGTTGCCGCCGGGGACGATGACGTGTTCGGGGACCTGCCACTCCAATTGCTCGACCAATTCAAAGGCGGGGGTCTTCTGGCCTTCGAGTCGGTAGGGGTTGACGGAGTTGAGCAGGAAGATGGGGAAGCGTGTGACGAGATCAGTCAGAACGCGGACGCAGCCGTCAAAGTCTGTCTTGAGCTGGATGGTAAGAGCGCCATAGTCCATGGATTGGGAGAGCTTCCCCCAGGCGATCTTGCCCTCTGGAATGAAGACGATGCTGCGGAGGCCACCGCGGGCAGCGTAGGCTGCCATGGCGGCGGAGGTATTGCCGGTCGAGGCGCAGGCAACCCACTCGAAGCCACGCTCTGCGGCGACAGAGAGAGCGGCGGTCATGCCGGTGTCCTTGAAGGAACCGGTGGGGTTCATGCCCTGATGCTTAGCGAGCAGCCAGTCGAGGCCGACGGATTTGGCACATCGGGGCAGGTCGTAGAGGGGGGTGTTACCCTCGCGGAGGGTGACGATGCTCTGATCCTTGACGATGGGAAAGAGGTCGCGAAACCGCCAGACGCCGCTCTGGTCGATGGGCATGGTCGAGGTGCGACGCTCCTGCCAAAGCCAGCGGAGAGCGCTGGGATTGGGGAGTTTATTTTCAGTGCCGCCCGATGAAGAAGTCGGAAGAGGCGACCAGGGGTAGATGACGTCGTACAAGCCGTTGCAGTCTGGGCAACGAAAGATACTATTGACGGCAGTGCCAGCTATCCTGGTGCCGCATTCTGTGCATCGGAGTTGATGTGTCTCTAAGCTCATTCGTTCTTCTAGCCTATCGTAAACACCGGAGCAGACCCAAGTTCCCGTGCGCCGCAGTGTGGATTGGTCTGATGGTTTGCGGATTTTCGGGGCTTTTGCGAGCCAACACGGCAGAGGGCCAGAAGATCGTGAGGGTGGCGGCAGCATCCGATCTGCAGCCGGTACTGCCGGTTCTGGCGGACGCGTATGAGAAGGCTACCGGCGTAAAGCTGGTGGTGAGCTATGGGGCTTCGGGAACGTTGACCACGCAGATATTGAATGGGGCTCCGATGGATATCTTCCTTGGGGCGGATTTCGTGTTTCCCGAGAAGATTGTGGCAGCAGGGCTGGCAGACGGGACGTCTCCTACACCGTATGCCAAGGGAACACTGGTGCTGTGGGCACGGAAGGACTCACCACTGCAACCGATCAGTATGGAGAAGATTGACGATCCGCGGGTGAAGTCGATTGCGATTGCGGATGAAATGCACGCTCCGTATGGACGGGCTGCGGTAAGCGCGCTGAAGAAACTAAAGCTTTACGAGAAGACTCAGCCGCATCTTGTGATCGCGGAGAATGTTGCGCAAGCAGGTCAATTTGTGGAGTCGGGGAACGCGCAGATGGGTTTGATTTCGTTGACGCTGGCGAGTTCGCAGCGGTTCAAGGAGACGGGTACGTTTGTGCTGGTGCCTAAGGTGTACCCAGAGATTCTGCAATGCGCAGTGGTAATGAAGACTGACCGGAAGGCAGATGCACATGCGTTTCTGGACTGGTTACTGACAGCTGGGGTGCAGGGCACACTGCGGGATTTTGGGCTGGGCGCGGTGCGGTAGTGGTCTGAATGACGGCAACAGCATGGGAGTGTATAGACTTACGGCAGCATGGACGTTGAGGCACTGTGGTTGACATTGCGGCTGGCGTTGAGCACGACGGTGATTCTGCTGCTGGTCGCGCTGCCTCTGGCATGGTGGATTGCGTCTGGAAAGAGCGTGGCGCGGGCTTTTGTGCAGGCGATGGTGGCGTTGCCGCTGGTGTTACCGCCTACCGTGCTTGGCTTCTTTTTGTTGGTAATGCTTGGTCCGCTGACACCGGTGGGGCGAGTACTGATGCGAGTGGTTGGTCATCCGCTGGCTTTCAGCTTTGGTGGGCTGCTGGTGGGTTCGATTCTGTACAGCCTGCCTTTTGCGGTGCAGCCGTTAGTGGCGGGATTCGCCGGAGTGGATCGCGAGTACGTTGAAGCTGCGGCAGGACTTGGAGCGAGACCGGGCAAGGTATTTCTTTCCGTTGTGCTGCCGATGACGCGCGCTTCCCTGCTGACGAGTTCCGTGCTGGCGTTTACCCATACGGTGGGAGAGTTTGGCGTGGTGTTGATGCTGGGGGGCAATATTCCAGGTGCGACGCGGACGCTTTCGATCTCGCTCTACGATCTGGTGCAGGACGGGAATTATGCCGCCGCTAATCGGACAGCACTGGTGCTGGTTGGGTTTTCGCTGCTGGCGTTGATGGCAATTTATCTACTGCCGAGCGCGCGGAAGCTGGCTGGAAGGCAGGCCGACGTTGTCCGATAGCGTGCTGACGGCGAGGATCGAGCATCAGGTGGGGGCGCTTGCGTTGAATGTGGCGTTCGAGCTGACGCAGCCGTGGACTGTACTGTTTGGACCTTCGGGCAGCGGGAAGACGACAGTGCTGCGAGCGATAGCGGGTTTTGTGCAGCCGGATACAGGCAGGATTTTGCGTGGAACGAGCGTTCTGGTCGATCGGGAGGCTGGTGTTTTTGTTCCTGCCCACGAGAGGCCGGTACGTAGTGCGGGGCAGACTGCCCGATTGTTCCCCCATATGACGGTGAGACAGAACGTCTTGTACGGCGGGGGATGGCCTTCAAAGCCTGACGAGGTGATGAGGATTGCCGAGGAAGTGGTGGCGTTATTCCGGCTGCAAGAACTCACTGGGCGGATGCCGCGCGAGTTGAGTGGAGGCGAGAGAGAGAGGGTTTCGACGGCTCGAGCGGTGGTGTCAGCGACAACCTTTGCGGGACCGGGGAGTGCCTTGCTGCTGATGGACGAGCCGTTCTCAGGGTTGGACAGTGCGATGCGGGATGATCTGCTGGCAGAGTTGCGAGACTGGGTGATGCGATGGAAGATTCCGGTGCTCTCGGTGACGCATGATGTGGGCGAGGCGTTTCAACTAGGGGCAGAGGTTATCAAGATTGCACACGGGCGGGTGGCCGCGCAGGGGCCTGTGTCCCAGGTGCTTGCAGAGGAGCGGAGGCGTTTGATGGAGCAGTTGCGGGTGGGATAACTACTGTCCGAGCTGGACGGGTTCCTGTTCGAGCTTTATGTCGAAGCGACGGCGGACTTCCTGGCGGATGAGGTCGCTGAGAGCAGTGATGTCAGCGGCGGTGGCATGACCCCTGTTGATTAGCGCGAGGGTGTGGCGAGATGAGATTCCTGCGGCTCCGAGGATAAATCCTTTGCGGAAGCCGGCGCACTCGAGGAGCCATGCGGCGGGGAGCTTTATCTGACCGTCTGCCACGGACCAGTGGGGAATGGTGGCGGGGTCCAACTGGAGAGCTTCGGCGATATGAGTGAGGGTGGTTGCGGGGATGATGGGATTTTTGAAGAAGGAGCCGGCGCTACGGCAGTCCTGTTCTCCTTCGACGAGGAGCATGCCTTTCGCGTGACGAATCTCTCGAACGGCGTGGTAGACCTCGAGAGGACTGGGAGGCTGGCCGGTTGCAAGCTGTGGGGCGAAGTGTCTGGTGAGGTCGGCGTAGGTGAGGTTGGGCGTGGCGGTGAGGTTGAACCGGAAGGTGACCTGGGTCACGATATAACGGCCGCGATGGGTCGAGTTGAAGATACTTTGACGGTAGGCGAAGCCGCAGGCCTCGCGGGAGAGCGTGACGAAGGTGAGGGTTTCGAGGTCGAGTGCACGGACGGATTGGATCGTCTCGGCGACCTCTTGACCGTAGGCCCCGACGTTCTGGACGGGGGTGCCTCCAACGGAGCCGGGGATGCCGGCAAGACACTCGATGCCGCTGATTCCCTGTTCGCAGATGTGGAGGACAAAGGTGTTCCAGTCGAGTCCGGCGGGGACGGTGTAATCGACGAATGGACCAGAGGCGGCTGACTGAATTGGGGCGTCGAGGGCGATGTGCAGGACGAGGCCGTTGAAGCCGGCGTCACTGATGAGGAGATTGCTGCCCCCGCCGAGTACGAAGACTTCGAGCTTTTGCTGCCGGGCGAAGTGGATCGCTTCGAGGAGCTGAGCCTCGCTGGTGACTTCGCAGAAAAAGCGGGCGGGACCACCGATGCCGAAGGTGGTGTACGGGGCGAGTGAGACGGATTCCTGCATGTGAAGGGTTTGGGACTGCACGGGTTGAGGTTACAACATTGCTGGCCGAGACTGGCTGGCGTGGCGGGGAATCTGACCGTACAATCATGTGAGGCGCGGCTTTCACCCGCGACCGAGGAGAGACGACTATGTACCCAGAGATTATGGTGATTCCGATGCGTGAAGAGTTGACGCGCGCGGGTTTGAAGGAAGTTCGTAGTGCCGCCGAGGTTGACACTGCCGTAGCCCAACCCGGAACGACGATGTTAGTAGTGAACTCGATCTGCGGATGCGCAGCAGGGAAGATGCGTCCCGGCGTTCGACTGGCGATGCAGCATGGCGCGAAGCCGGACCACGCAGTGACCGTATTTGCGGGCCAGGACCGCGAGGCGACCGAGCGGGCGCGCAGCTACTTTGGCGGCCATCCTCCGACTTCCCCTGCGATTGCCATTCTGCGCGACGGACAGCTTGTTTACCTGATGCAGCGTTCGGCGATTGAAACTTCTACTGCTCCCGCGATTGCAGCGGAACTGGCGCGTGCATTCGATACGTATTGCGCTCCGACCACTGCTTAGAACTTAAAGAACGAAAACGTCCGGGCAGCTACTGGAAGTACAGTGGCTGCCCGGATTTGGTTTGCATACTTTCTTTGCGACTGGTGGCTCACCTGAAGGCGACTTTCGCCGATGTAGGGAGTAACCATGTCGACCTCCAGCTCCATTGCAGCGTTTCCTCCTATGTCAGATCCTGGCAGGACGCAGTTCCCCCGGGAATTCCAAACAATGGTGGGCGATGGGGTTGCGATGCAGCATCTGCGGACGCAGCTGATGAGGCTGGGCCCTCACTTTCGCACTGTGCTGCTAACGGGGGAGACTGGCACTGGCAAGGAGTTGGCTGCGCGGGAGCTGCACCGGTTTAGTCCTGCTGCGGATGGACCTTTTGTGGTGTTCAACGCTGCCAGGGTGGGCGAGGCAGTGGTGGAGTGGCAGGGGTCTGCGGAGTCGCTGCCGACCGCGACGGATGACGTGGAAGCCCTGTTGCAAGCAGCCCGCAGTGGAACGCTCTATTTCGATCAAATTGGGGAGATGCCGGTAGCGATGCAGACGCAACTGCTGCATGTATTGCAACTGAGGGAACTGATGGCACGCGGCTCGATCGAGAGGAAGGGGGAGAGAGTCCAGCTGATTGCTTCTACGAGACAGGACTTGCGCGTGCTGGCGAGTACGGGGCGGTTTCGTGAAGACCTGTACTACCGAATCGCCACGGTGGAGATTCGGATTCCGCCATTGCGAAAGCGGATGGAAGATCTGCCCTTGTTAGCGCAACACTTTCTCCGGAGAGGTGGCGAGCTCGACTACGAGGGTGGCAGCCGGATGACAGGAGAGGCGCTGGATCGACTGATGCAGTATGGGTGGCCGGGCAATGTGCGGGAGTTGGAGAACCTTGTGCGCCGGTGTGTGGTGGAGAGTGGGGACGGCGTAATCGACCTGCAGCATGTGGCGATGTCGCTTGATCATGCGGGTGTGGGAGCCGCAGCGGGTTTGAATAGCAGACCGTCGAAGTTGCAGGAGGTAATCGAGCAACATGTCTTGTACGTGCTGAAGTGCTGCGAGGGGAACAAGGTGCGGGCGGCGGAGTTGCTGGGAATCAGCCGATCTACTTTGTATCGGATGTTGGACTCGTGTGCTGGCTCAAGCGCTGGTGTGGTCTAAGCATATCTGGACGGTCGTGGGTGCGCGATACACTGCAAACAGTCTGAGATGTCGAGGGTTCGCATGAGAAGAATATCGCTGGGTCTGGTTGCTGGATTGACGCTGATGAACGGCACGAATGTTTTGCCTGTGCGGGCAGAGGTACAGACCGCCGCCACGTCGTCTGCCACTTCGGTCGCTGAGCGTAGTAAAGCATTATCGAAACTTCTGTCCCAGATTTGGGAGGACACGCTGAAGCACTCTCCGGAGTTGGCGTCGACCCTGGGAGACAAGCGATACAACGACCAGCTCTCTGACTACTCTGCTCAGGAAGTGAATGCGTCGCTGGCGCGTGGCGCGGGCTACATTCAGCAGCTGAGCGAGATCGATACTGCTGGCTTGTCAGAGCAGGAGCAACTCTCGAAAGATCTGATGCTGCGCTCACTCATAGACGCCCAGGAGGGATCCCGCTTCAAGGAATGGGAGATGCCCGTCAATCAGTACGACGGCCTGCATACTTCCCTGCCTCAGTTGGTAAATCAACTGCAGTTCAATGGCGTAAAGGACTATGACGACTACATTGCGCGCCTGAAAAAGATTCCGAAGGCCTTCTCTCAGATTCGAACGAACATGGAGTTCGGCATGGACGACGGCCGGATGCCGCCGCAGTTCTTACTCGAAAAAGCTGTGGTGCAGGCGGAGACGCTGGCGAATCAGAAAGCTGCCGACAGTCCTTTTTCGCTGCCGCTGAAGAAGTTTCCGAAGAGTGTGACTGCTGCGGATCAGAAGCGCATTTCGGATGAGATGCTAAGTGCAATTGAGACGGACGTGCTCCCTTCTTACCAGCGATTTGTAAAGTTTCTGAAAGTCCAATACGTGCCAAAGGGACGGAAGGATTTGGGGGCCTGGGCGCTGCCAGACGGCGAAGCTTACTATGCCTACCGGATTCGTCAGAGCACGACGCTGAATAAGTCGGCTGCGGAGATTCACCAGATCGGCCTGGATGAGGTGAAGCGAGACGAGGCCGAGATGCTGGCGATCATTCACAAGATGGGGTTCGCCGACTTGCAAAGCTTCAGTGCAGCATTGAAGACAAATCCGAAGGAGCATCCGACATCAAAGGATCAGTTACTGGAAGCATATCGGGGATACATTGCGCAGATGAAGCCCAGGTTGCCGGAGCTATTTGGACGGCTGCCAAAGGCTCCGCTGGAGGTAGTGGCAATTCCCTCTTACATTGAGAAGGGCAAGGCTCCGGCGTACTACGAGCAGGGGACGCCGGATGGCAGCCGTCCTGGCCGCGTGAACATCAATACGTATAACTTTGCAGATCGTTCTTTGGCTTCGGTAGAGGTTGTGGCTTATCACGAAGGCCTACCTGGGCATCATCTGCAGATTTCGATTGCCCAGGAGCTGACGGGGATTCCAGAGTTTCGCAAACAACTTGGCTATACGGCGTACACGGAGGGCTGGGGCCTTTATAGCGAGCGTCTCGGCAAAGAGATTGGCTTTTACAAGGATCCCTACAGTGACTACGGTCGTCTGGAAGCCGATATGTGGCGTGCAATTCGGCTGGTGGTAGACACTGGCGTGCACTCGCAACACTGGACACGCCAACAGATGGTGGATTATTTCCATGCACACTCAGCAATCGACGAGACGACTATTCAGGCTGAAGTAGACCGGTACATCGCGTGGCCGGGGCAGGCGCTGGGCTACAAGATGGGCCAGTTGAAGCTTCTGGAACTGCGGCAAAAGGCTCAGGCGGCCCTAGGAACAAAGTTCGACTTGAGGGCTTTTCATGATGAGGTGCTGGACTCTGGGGCGCTGCCGCTGGATGTTCTGGATGAGCGGGTTGGGCGCTGGATTGAGCGGGAGAAGACTGGAGCAGTAAAGGAATAGGTATCTGGTAGCCTTTGGATATGAGCGACGAGACGTTTGTGGTTCCGGTTGCAGTTCCGGTTTCGATGCCGGGTTTGAAGGTAGCGATCATTGGCGCGGGCAAGATGGGCGGCATTCTGCTGCAAGCCTTTCTCAAGAACAATCTGGTGTCCGCGGATCAGATCTTTGCGACGGTACAGCACCCGGACAGGGCGCAGGCACTATCGGCACAGTTCGGGGTCAAGGTGACGACGGATAACCTGGCTGCCGCCGAGCAGGCAGATGTGATTTTGCTGGGCGTGAAGCCGATCCAGGTACCGGACTTGATGCTGCAGATTCAACCCGCGTTGACAGCGCAGAAGACCGTGATTTCAATCGCGGCGTCGGTAAAGACCCGCAGTATCGAAGATGCAGCCGGTTGTGATCTTGCTGTGATTCGGGCCATGCCTAATACGCCAGCGATGATTGCCGCCGGTGTTACCGCGCTGTGCAGTGGGCGGTTCGTCTCGCAGGAGCAGATGATGATGGCGCAACGGATCTTCCAGACCGTGGGACGTACCGTGGTAGTGGATGAAAAGCATATGGACGCGGTAACTGGCTTGTCTGGTTCGGGACCGGCGTTCTTGTACATCATTATCGAGGCGCTGGCGGAGGCCGGCGTAAACGTCGGATTGCCACGTGATGTGGCGACGCTACTGGCAGCGCAGACGACGCTTGGTTCGGCACGAATGGTGCTGGAGACTGGATACCATCCGGCGCTGCTGAAGGATGCCGTAACGACGCCAGCAGGCTGCACGGTCGATGGGATTCTGGAGTTGGAAGAAGGCGGCTTGCGTGTGACTCTGATCAAAGCAGTGAAGAGGGCTACGCAACGGGCGAAGGAACTGGCGAACGGCTAGGCTCTCGGCCTCCGAGACAAATTGCACGGGAACGACGCCGGGCGAAACCGTTAGAATGAGGTTATGGCTACGATCAGCGTTCCTGTGCAAAGTAAGGTTCCTACCCGAGCGTTGGTGGGGTTCGCCTGGTTGACGCTGGGGTTCATGGTTCTGGTCGTTCTGTGGGGTGCCGTGGTTCGGGCGACGGGATCTGGCGCGGGTTGTGGTGCAAACTGGCCCTTATGCAACGGCGATTTCTTTCCGCATCACCCAAGACTTGCGACCGTCATTGAATTTACGCATCGATCGATGACGGGCGTCTGCACGTTTCTAGTGATGGCGCTGGCAGCCTGGACTTTTTGGGGGACCGAGCGCGGTCATGCGGCCCGGCGGTCGGTGGTGTGGTCGATGGTGCTGCTGGTTACGGAGGCATTGCTAGGCGCTGCGCTGGTACTACTGCACTACGTGGAGAACAACATCTCTACAGGGCGGGTAGTGATGCAGTCCATCCACTTTACGAACACGATGCTGTTACTGGGTGCGCTTTCCCTGACCGCCTGGTTCTTAGCGAGGCGAAATGAGCAAGCAATTCCCGTTGTCGAAGGGGCGCGCACAACGGCTCTGGTGGCAGTCGCAGCTACGATTCTGGTGGGGGCGACGGGATCGTTGGCGGCGCTGGCAGACACACTATTTCCATCGCCAAGCCTGTGGGCTGGATTGATGGAGGATTTTGCTGCAACTTCTCCGCTGTTGATACGGATGCGATGGGTGCATCCGGCAGCGGCCCTGGTCGGGCTGGTGTGCGTGGTACTGCTGGCTCGGCGAGTGAGGACCACACTGAGCGCTGTGGTGGCTTGGCTGCTGGTGTTACAGATTTTGCTGGGAGTGGCCGATGTTCTGCTGCTGGCGCCTACCTGGATGCAGGTGGTGCACCTGCTGGGAGCTGATATCTACTGGGTGGCGTTGGTAGGGCTGGCTGCCGAGATCGTGTGGCCAAAGACGGTCCAATCAAGAATCTCAGCAGCTTAGACTAGCGGGGCATGAATAAGAAACGGCGCATTCCATATTAGGAAATGCGCCGGCCTAACAGCAGCAAGGTGATTAGGCACTAGTTCTTTGGGGTGTCTGGGTCCATCTTGCGATGTGCCTTTTTAACTTCGCTTTTGGTCTTGTGATACGCCTTCTTGGTGCCCTGCTTAATGCCGTGACCAGCGTCTTTTGCGGCGTCTTTGGTTTCGGTTCCGGCATCCTTCATGCTCTGTTTGGCACCGCTATCGTTTTGGGCGAGTGCGATGCTGCTGGAGGTGCTTATGACGATGGCGGCGGCGAGGAAGAGTCCACCTATCTTTTGGATCTTTGGAACGTTCATTATTTTCTCCAATTAGTTGTCGGGCAGGTATTGTGAGTGAGTGCTTCAAATGGTTTGATTCGATGAGAGCGGTACCGGGTTGTATCTCGCTTTAGTAAAGCGCTTTATTAGGTATTTTTTAAGAGCGCAGGCTGTATGGATTCCTGTATATTTGCTGACGCAGCAAAGTCTGGCTGGCAGCCGGTCTGGAAGAAAATAGATCCTACAAAAGGTTTGTAGATGCGTTATAGGCTCACGAGTGATATGAATTGAGAGAGAGGACGTAAACGTTTTCCCGAGCGCCGGGGAACGTTGCACGGTACAGATAATTTATGCAGGCTTCCGCAGTTCTTATGATGTTTGCCGGCCACCAGCTCACCAAGCTGTCCCCCGTTGACATAGTGATTCTCGTCCTTTACTTCGGTTTGGTGGTCTTCATCGGGTTCTATGCCAAGGGCAAGGCGAACACCAGCGAAGACTTCTTTCTGGCTGGCCGTGAGATGACGGCGTGGATCGCAGGCTTGAGCTTTGTATCCGCAAACCTAGGCTCACTGGAACTGATGGGCTGGGCTGGGTCCGCATATCAGTACGGAATACTGGCGGCCCACTGGTACTGGATTGGCGCGATTCCTGCGATGTTGTTTCTGGGCATTGTGATGATGCCGTTCTACTACATATCCAAGACTCATTCTGTGCCTGGATATCTGCATCTGCGATTTGGAAACGGCGCTCGCGCTTTGTCTGCTGTGTCGTTTGCTCTGATGACCATCCTGATGAGCGGCGTAAATATGTACGCGATGGCCGTCGTGATGCAAACAGTGCTGGGATGGAACATTACGTTCAGCATCTGGGTGGGCGCGGGCACAGTGGCACTGTACGTCATGCTGGGCGGGCTGCGGTCAGCAATTATCAATGAAGTGCTGCAGTTTGTTCTGATCTGGGCTGGCGCGGCGATGATTCCGATTCTTGGTTTGATCGAGGCGGGTGGCTGGTCCAAGCTGAAGGCGCAGATCGCCGTAAACGTGGGAAGCAGCGATTACACGCATATGTGGACGACGCTGGGCCACTTCAGCTCCAATCCGATGGGCGTGCACTGGACAGGGATCGTATTCGGGCTGGGATTTGTAATCAGCTTCGGATATTGGACGACGGACTTTCTGGTCGTGCAGCGGGTTCTGAGCGCTAATAATCTGCGTGCAGCCAAGATGGCTCCAGTGATTGGTGCCGCATTCAAGATGGCTGTTCCGTTTATCGTCATTGTGCCGGGCCTGCTGGCTTTGGCCGTGCTGAAGAACGCAGACGGCAGCGTCATGCATCTGGTCGCGAGCAACATCGCCAAGTCGACTCCAGGGATGCACAGCTACGACGAAGTACTCCCGTTGATGCTGATCCGGTACTGCGGACCGGGGCTGCTGGGACTGGGAATCACGGCTTTGGTGGCAGGCTTTATGAGCGGCATGGCCGGCAATGTGAGCGCGTTCTCGACGGTGTGGACGTATGACATCTACGGCGCATTCATCAACAAGAAAGCCAGCGATTCTCACTATGTGGCGATGGGCCGTTGGTCGACGGTGATCGGTATGCTGGTGTCGATTATGACGGCGTACCTGGTGATGAATGCCAACAGCATCATGGACTATGTGCAGGCGTTGTTCAGCTTTTTCATCGCACCGCTGTTCGGAACGGTGATTCTTGGAATGATGTGGAAACGGGCTACGCATGCGGGCGGCTTCTGGGGTCTGCTTGCTGGCACGGCTTCTTCGATCGGTATGTTTATCTGGGTTCAGACGGATGGGAGCGCGCTGCGCTACATCGCCATGAGCGCGGATGCTAAGCCGATGGCAGAGAACCTGTATCGCGCGTTATGGAGCTGGATCATCTGCGTCGTGGTAACAGTGCTGGTCAGTCTGGTGACGAAGCCGGTACCAACTGCGGAGCTTGCCAATCTGGTCTACGGTGTAACGCCGATTCCGGATGACGGAGCAACCTCAATCTGGCAGAAGCCGCTATTCTGGGCCTGCGTGGTGATTACGGTGTTCTTTATCCTGAATTTGATCTTCTTCTAAGTAACTTAAATAGCAGTTATGAGTGAGGCTGGTAATGACGAAACATGGTGAGATCTCAATCTGGTTTTTCTGCGGCATCTTGATGCTCGCGTACGGCGTCGTGCTGATCGCAACTGGATTGACGGAGTTGCACAACCCTCCTCCAACGGTTCTGGCAGAACTTCATCCCACGCTTTGGTGGGGAGTGCTGCTGACGGCGTTCGGTGGGTTCTACACGATTCGATTCAGACCGGGCAAAGCGTAACAACGTGAAGTAATTTTGCGCGGTATCGCCCTAATGACGGGGATGCCGCGTGTTCTATGGATAGACTGGTGAGAGCCCTTTGGGCGATGGAGAGTTATGGCGAAGCAAATGACGATGGGCGTAATTGTAGGCAACCGTGGATTTTTTCCGAGCCACCTTGCGACTAGTGGGCGGTTGGAGATGATTGCCGCCCTTGAAGCAGCAGGGATCAAACCCATTGTTTTGACGCCGGAAGTAACGGCGCATGGGGCGGTCGAGACGTATGAAGACGCGAAGAAATGTGCGGTGCTGTTCAAGGCGCATGCCTCCGAGATCGACGGCATCATCATCACGCTGCCAAACTTTGGCGAGGAGCGCGGGCTGGCGGACGCGCTGCGACTCTCGAATCTGCAGGTTCCGGTACTGATCCAGGCAACGCCGGACCATGCAGGGAAGATGTCGATCGCGTTTCGCCGTGATAGCTTCTGCGGAAAGATGTCGATCTGCAACAACCTGAAGCAATATGGGATTCCCTACTCGCTGACGCGGCTACATACGGAAGCACCGGATTCTGTGGAGTTCAAGGCTGACCTGGAGTGGTTTTCAGGTGTGTGTCGGGTGGTGAAGGGTCTAAAGAACGTGCGGTTCGGCGCGATTGGAGCACGTCCTACTGCGTTCAATACGGTTCGCTACTCAGAGAAACTTCTGGAGAAGAGCGGCATTACGGTCGAAACTTTGGATCTGTCTGAGGTGATGGGGCGGATTGGCCGGATGAAAGACAATGACGATGCGGCGCAAGAGAAGCTGGCAGCGATCAAGAAGTACATTCCCGTGGGTCAGACGCCCGAGGCTGCTCTGCTGAAGATGGCGAAGCTGGGCGCGGTGATCGATCACTGGATGAAGGCAAGCGAGCTGACGGTGAGCGCGGTGCAGTGCTGGACCTCAATTGAGGAATTTCTGGGCATTGTTCCCTGCACTGTCATGAGCATGATGAGTGAGAACCTGATTCCTTCGGCGTGCGAGGTCGATGTGCTGGGAACTTTGAGCATGTATGCCCTGACGCTGGCGAGCGAGACTCCGAGTGCCCTGCTGGACTGGAACAACAACTATGGGGACAACCCTGACAAGGCTGTGTGCTTCCACTGCTCCAACCTGCCAAAGCACTTCTTCAATGAAGGAGTGAAGATGGACTATCAGTTGATCATTGCGGGGACGGTAGGCAAGGAGAACACGCATGGGACGCTGGATGGCACCGTGAAGGCAGGAGCAATGAGCTTTGCGCGCTTCTCGACGGATGACTTCAACGGTCAGATCACTGGCTATGTGGGCGAGGGAGCATTCACGAATGATCCCCTGACCACTTTTGGTGGCGCGGGCGTCGTCGAAATTCCCAAGATGCAGGAGTTGCTACGGTATATCTGCGAGAATGGGTTTGAGCACCACGTTGCGGCAAACTTCTCGACGACTGCCGCTCCGGTACACGAGGCAGCGACCAAGTATCTTGGCTGGAAGATGCACTGGCATCGGTAACACGCTGGTTGGATAGTGGATAGATTCACTGAGGGAGTAGCTTTGTTTGTGCAAAGCTACTCCCTTTTATATTTGCTATTCATATAGAGGGATTATTCTCTGAGTACTTATGCCGGTTAAACGCTCCAGTGCCGCAAGCTCCACTGCCACGAAGAAGACGAGGGTTGTCGAGAACCTGTTTTTCAGCCGAGACGAATCGTGGCTGCGCTTCAACCAGCGGGTTCTGGAAGAGGCCCAGGATGCGACGAATCCAGTTCTGGAGCGGGTGAAATTTCTGGCTATTACGGCCAGTAACCTGGATGAGTTTGTCGAGATCCGGGTGGCGAGTTTTCTGCAACGGATTGAGGATGGCTATGATCTTGCGCAGCCTCTGGACGAGGGTGGTCTGCGACCGCAGGAGAGGCTGGACCGTCTAAGCGAACAGATTGAGCGATTTGTGCAGGAACAGTACAAGTGCTGGAACGAGCAGCTTATCCCAGCGATGGCGGCCCATGGCATTCGGGTACTGCGGTGGACTGAACTGGATGAGACCGCGCGCACGTACGCGTTGTCGTTCTTTGAGCGTGAGGTGGATCCCCTGCTGACGCCGGTGACGATCGATCCGTCCCATCCTTTTCCGCGGGTGTTGAACAAGGCCCTGTGCATTGCATTGCTGCTGCGGCATAAGCGCAAAGGATCGAATGGCGTACGGCCAGGGACAGCACTGGGGGTGGTGACCGTTCCACGGGCGCTGCCGAGGCTGATTTCGCTGCCTACAGAAGCGGGCCATTTCGACTTTATCTTTCTGCATGAGCTGATTGAGTCGCAAGCGGAGCACATGTTCCGCGGATACGAGGTATTGTCACAGTCTGCGTTCCGGGTGACACGCAACAGCAACCTGTATATGCAGGAGGAAGAATCGCGAAGCGTGCTGGAAAGTGTGCGCGCGGAGTTGCACAACCGGCGCAAGGGCGACGCGGTTCGATTGGAGATCGAGAGCTCGGCAGCGGAAGAGATCGTCGAGCGGCTGAGGACGAACTTTGAACTAGAGCATTCTCAGGTGTTCCGGACGAATGGGCCGGTGAACTTGTCGAGGCTGATGAACCTGTACTCCGAGGTGAAGCTGCCGGAGCTGAAGTACGAGCCGTTTACGGCCAAAGAGCACAAGCTATTGCCGAAGTCCGTGGATCTGTTTGAAGACCTGCGAAAGCATGATGTTTTGCTGCATCATCCCTTCGACTCGTATGGGACGGTGGAGGAGTTTATTGAGGCGGGTGCCAACGACCCAGCAGTGATCTCAATGAAGCAGACGCTGTACCGAACGAGCAAGGACTCGCCGATCTTCCGTGCGCTGATTGAGGCAGGACAGAGCAAGGAAGTGACGGTGGTGGTGGAGTTGATGGCACGGTTCGATGAGGACTCGAATATTCGCTGGGCGCGGGAGCTGGAAGACGCCGGCGTAGGAGTATTCCACGGGATCTTTGGACTGAAGACTCACTGCAAGCTGGCACTGCTGGTGCGGCGCGATCCTGACGGCGTCGTGCGCCGCTATGCTCATCTGGGAACGGGCAACTACAACCCAGTGACTGCGCGTTTTTACACCGATATAAGCCTGATGACATCGCGGACGGAGCTGACGGAGATGGTGCACCGGGTGTTCAACTACCTGACTGCGGAGACCGAAGCTGCGACGTACAATCCCTTGCTGGTTGCGCCCTTGACACTGTGGGATGGAGTCACGGAGTTGGTTGAACGCGAGACGGCGCATGCCAAGGCCGGACGCCCAGCCTCTATCGTTGCAAAGATGAACGGGCTGCTAGATCGTCGCGTTATCGAGGCGCTGTATGCGGCATCGCAGGCGGGTGTCGAGATCGACCTGATTGTGCGGGGGATGTGTTCGCTGCGGCCCGGAGTGAAGGGGCTCAGTGAACGAATCCGGGTGCGCAGCATCGTGGGGCGGTTTCTGGAGCATAGCCGCATCTTCAGTTTTGCCAATGGCGGCAAGTTCGAGGTTTACTGTGGAAGCGCAGACTGGATGCCGCGCAACCTGATCGAGCGGTGCGAGGTGATGTTTCCGGTGAAGCAGCCGGACTTGTCCAAACGGCTGCGTGATGAGATTCTCGCAGCGTATCTGGCGGACAACACCAAGACGCGGCTGCTGCAACCCGACGGAGAGTACGTCAAGGCTCCGAAGGTTGGGCTCGCGTTCAGTGCACAGGACTTCTTCATGCGGATCGCGAGCGGTGCGGAAGAAGCGGTTCCGAGTCATGCGCCGTCAGCGGGACACGTCACCAAGGGCTGAGTCGCGTTCGCGATTCACGATGAAGACAAGCAAAGAGGCCGCGCTTTCGAAGCGCGGCCTCTTTGCTTTCAAGGGCTCTACTGAACCGTGAAGGTTACGTTTGCGCTGTGCACCAGTGTGCCCGAAGTAGCGGTGACCGTGATGTTATAAGTTCCCTTGGTTGCGTTGGTAGTGGTTCCGGTGGTGGTGCTGGTCTGATTGGAAAGGCTGTTCGAGCCACAGCCAACTGCGCCCAGGGCAGCAACGGAGAGTACGACGGCGAGTAGAGCTCCCCAGCGTCTGCGACGGGGGAGTGTTATGAGAAGCATGCAGGCAAGCGTGGCTCCAGAGCCGGGGATATACCAGGGAATGCCGCCATGGGGCTGACTGTTGGAGCCGACTTTGAGCTGACCAGTAGCGCCCTGAGCATTGGTTTGAAATGCTTTGAGCACAAAGGAAGTGGTAACGCCGGTCGTGGAGCTAATGGTCACTGGGGTGACCGAGAAGGTGTAGGTGGCGGCGACGGTATCAGCGGTGCTCGCGCTCATGATGACAGCGCCGGTGAAGCCATGGAAGGGTGTGATGGTGAAGGTGACTCCCGGCGCTGTGCCCCCGGCAATCACGGAGGTAGAAGCTGAGCAGGCGGTGAGGGAAAAATCAGATGCAGAAGCGATGATATCTACCGGTGCGGGCAAGCCGGTGGAGTCAAGCAGTGTGCCGCGGGACCCGGCGTAGGTGGTATCGCCGGAGTAGGTGGCGCTGATGGTGTGACCGCCCGAGGAGAGCGCAGTGGTGTTGAGTGTGTAGCTTGCAGTGCCGTTCGTGAGCGCAACAGGAGTGCCGACAGCAACGTTATCAACAAGAAATTGAACGGTGCCGGTAGGTTTGATGGTTGAGCTGGGACCGCCATTGGCGACCGTGACGTTGAGGGCCATGCTACCGCTGGACAAAGCACAGAGCGAGGTGGAAGTGGTGACCGTAGTGTAGGAACTCAACTGGGATGTGGCGTTGATGGTGCCTGCAGGGGTGACGGAGGTCCAGTTGTTTGCCATGTTGTAGGCATCGATACTGCCCCAGCCAGTGGCCAGGTCATAGCCCTGGGTTGCGTTGTAACCAATGCTGCCACCGCTGGGGCAGTTGTTGGATCCTGCGATGCAGGGGCTGTCATTGTTACCCGTGGCGATGTCGTGGAAGACGTTGTTGTAGAAGGTGCTGTTGGCGAGGCCATAGATCGTTGGGTTGGCGTTACCGATGCGAGAGCCGATCTTCTGCTCGACCAGCGCGAGAATGCCAGCGAAGGAGGGTGTAGAAACCGAGGTGCCGCCCACTACATCGAGGTTGTTGGAAGCATTGCGAAAGCCACTGGTGCAGAATCCCTGCGCGCAGTAGAGATAGCCGTCATGGCCGGAAGCCGAGTTGAGGGCCACATCCGGGACATCGCGAGCGGAGTCGGCGGGTACACCGGTCCCGGTCTGCCAGGTGGGCTTTGTAAAGAAGTTACTGGCGCCACCACCGCCCGCGCTAAGACCGTTGCTGCCGGATTCATTCCAGGCGGCCTCAGGAATGTAGCTTTTGGCGGAGCCGACGATATCTGTGCTCGTGTTGCCATTCCAGTAGGTGGTAGCGTAAGTGCCGGCGCCCTCATTGAACATCGATCCACCGACTGCGGTGACGTTCGGAGAGCTGGCGGGAAAGTCCACGGCGAGCCCGGAGGAGGCGACGCTGGTGGCATAGTCGCAATCAGTCGCACCCGCGTCGCCGGTTGGAGCGACAACGGTGATGCCCTGAGCGTTAGCCTGCTGAAATAGCTGATTGAAGGCGGCGAGATTGGCCGTGCCAGCACCTGCTTCGCACAGACCATAACTAATGCTGACGATGGGCGCGGCGTTGTTGGTGATGGCATTGACGAGCGAGAGGTTCAAAACGTCCTTGGAGTTGACGTAGATGATGCTGGCCGAGGGAGCGGCGGCACCAGCCCATTCGACATCGAGTTGCGCCTCTTGCAGATCGCCAGTGCTGGGGGTGCTGGTGCTGGAAGTAGCAGTGCCGGGGTCCACGGCTCCGTAGAGCTTCGTAGTGGGCGGATTGGCCGGGAGGCCTGCGGCTGCGCGGAAGGCAGCTACATCCGAGAGACTGATATCTACCTGGCCGACAACGGCGATGCTGACTCCTGTGCCATTGAGATTGCCGCTGGTGAGAGGGTTGGGGATGTCATAGATGGTGTAGAAGTCAGTGGGAGAGATGAAGTGGCTTCCGCTGATGGACGACGTGAACTGGGTGTGCAGCGAATCGGCCTGGGCGGTAGCGGGAACCTGACGGGTGTGGGCGCGGGGCTTGATCCGGAAGTCATGCAGGCCGGTGATGCTGGCAACAACGCCCGCGATGCCGGAGGGCAACAGGGGATCAGAGACGTTAGCGATGTGCTGCTCACCGTTTGAGACGAGCGAGTGGATGCTGGTTCCGAGGGCCTGCTGGATCTGCGCGACGCTCCCGCTGACTCTGATAAAGGTGTTGCTGCGAGAGGTGCTGGTAATGGTTAAGCCCTGACTGGTGAGCCACGCGGAGACCTTGGCGAGATCCTGGCTGCTGAGGCCGAACTGCGCCCCGAACTGCTCTGGGGTGAGCCACTGATGGTAGCGGGGGGAGCTGGGGTTCTGCTGGTCAATAAGTAGCTGGTTGAGGGCTGCCTGCTGGGCATCCGTCATATTGAAGTGGAGGGTGACGGAGTCGAGTACCTGGTTGGCCGGGGCGGCGCCGAGATCGGTTGCGGCCATGGCCTGGGCGGGTACGGTGTGGCGCACTGCAACCCGGCTGGTGGAGCTGACTGCGGCGATACGGCTTTGCACTGCTGCGTAGCTGGGGCTGATGGAAGCGGCAAATACGAGTGCTGATAGGGCCAGGAGAGAGAGCAATCGGCTACGCATGGATATTCCCTTGTCTTGCTTCGCTAAAAAGTGGTGTTGCGCGAGACTTCGAACGGCGCGAATCAGAGACGCTTAAGTCTACCTCTATAAGCTGGAACAAGGATCTCCTAAGACCTTAAGAGCTAGCCTCTGGTTAGACCAAGTATGAGCGAAAATGTTGCGGAAGTTTTGACGGCTTGCAGGTGGGAAAGGAGATAGGGCCAAAATGGGAGAACGACTTGCGGCCGTCTCCCTGGCAATTACTGGATGGTGACCTGGTACTGATAGGTGTGACGAACCGTGTTAACGCCGTCGCTGCCTGCGGTGGTAATGGTGAATATCTGGGTGCCGGAGGGAGTGCCGGGGTCGGCTGGGGTGGTCGTTGTTGGGTCGGCCGGGATCGTCCCGCCAAGCCCACAGCCCATGCTGGAAGCCAGAGAGACCGCCAGAAATGCCGTGAAAAGAATCGGGATGGCACGGCGGCGGCAGGGTAGAGCAAAGCAGAACAGCATGGCGAGGGCAGAGCCAGCGGCTATCCGCCACGGACCGCTACGACTGGCCTGCTGGGTTGGTTTGGTGGCGTGAGGGGCAGTTGTGACGATACTCATCGTGGTGCTGCCGCCGCCGGTGAGCGAGACATTACTGAAGGAACAGGTTGCCTCGGAACTGGCGGGCGGTGTGCAACCGAAACTGACCGTACCGTTGAAGCCGCCAACCAGCCCCAGGAGTATGACCACTTGACCGGTCTGGCCAGCCTTCAGGGTCAGGGTTTGGGGGATCATGGTGAGGTTGAAATCGGTGATGATAAGCGGCAGGGTGGATGAGGTGGCGGGGGCAAAGTTGGCATCGCCGTTGTAGATGGCGTAGAGGCTGTGAGTGCCCGGCAACAGACCAGTGGTGGTGAAGCGAGCGATCGACTGGTTGGGGCCATTTGGGGTAAGCGCTACAGCTCCGGCGGTACCGCCAAGCTGGACGATGCTGCCGTTGTAGGTGTCGTAAAAGCTGACCGTACCCGTTGGACCAACGGTATTACTGACCGTGGTGTAGACCGTAGCGGTGAAGACGATATTGACTCCAGCAAGCGCGCTGGCCACATTCGAGGAGAGGGTGAGAGTGGAAGGCAGGAGAGTTGGATTGACGACCTGGGCCGTCGAGGTACTGCCAATCCAGTTATTGTCTCCGCTGTAGGCAGCGACGATATTGTGCGAGACATTGCCGGAAAGAGTCACAGCGGTAGAGGCCTGATTGGAGCCCACGGCAGCGGTGGCGAGAAGCTTACCGTTGTCGTAAAACGTCACGTTGCCGATGAAGCTGTAAGGGCCGGGGCCATTACCGTTATCAGCAATCGTCGCGGTGAGCGTCACCGGTTGGCCCGCCTGGGGTGCGGCGGGAAAGGTAGAGACGGTGGTGATCGTGTTGCCCTTGACGGTCATAAACGAAAGGTTGACCGGCGTCTGGCATTGAAAGTTCGCGTTGCCCGCGCACGTCACCTGGACCTGATAGGTACCGGGTGGGGGAGCCGCGACAACGATGTTGGCAGTGCCGCTGTTACCGCCGGGATTCGGGCTGAGCGTGGCCGTGAAGACCGATCCGGTGATGCCCTGTATCGCAGCAGAAACGGTTCCAGTGGGGGCTGCATTCGCCGAGGGCAGGGTTACAGTTGCGGTGACGGTTGCAGTACTGCCGTAGGGAACGTTGGAGGTGGGCGAGATGGTGGCCGCTAACGATGCGTTGACCGAACTGACGCTTACGATGACGCTGGTCGTGCTGGCGCTGCCTGCATAGTTCGTATCGCCACCGTAGGTTGCGGTGAGATTGTAGGAACCGACATTGAGGGCGGTGGTCGAGGTAAAGGTCGCCGTACCACTGCTGTCGAGCGTTCCGGTACCGAGGACTCCCTGCGGGTTGGCGCTAAAGGTAATTGTCTCGGTGGGATTGGCACTGGCAAAGGAACTTGGCAGTACTTTTGCGGTAAGCGTGAATGACTGGCCATAGCTGACAGAGTAGCTGCTGGAGATCAGCGAAGTAGTGGTTGAAATTGGCCCAGTGGCGCGCGGAAAGACCTTGGCGAGGACGGCCAGATTGATAAGGCCAAGACCTGTGCTTGGCTCCCAGGTGCCAGCGGCGGCGTTATCGGGCTGGGTGTAGAGGCCCGGGCTGGTGGCGAGACTGTAAAGGATAGCGTTGATGTTTCCCTGGCGCCCCCCCGACTGTAGAAGTATTGTCGCAAGGGTCTGGTTGAACGCGGCGACTGAGGTGGTGGTGAGATCAGGCTCATAGCGATTGCCATCGACGGGGAGTCCCGGAGCGACCTGCCATACGGGGCGCGGCGCAATTGCGGTAAAGGACGCGGCCGTAGGGGCAGTGGCAAGAGCTGTGACCTCCGGCAGACTGGCTGGAAAGCTGCCGGTGCTGCGAGTTCCGCAGGAACTACTGGCCAGTACGGTGATGCCCTGCGCGTTGGCCTGACGGAAGATTGCCTGATAAGCGGCGATGTCCGACGGGGCGAAGTCGGTGGAGCAGGCACTGGTGTTGAAGGTGAGAACAGGGGATGTATTCGCATCCACGGCGGAGGCCGCCACGGTAAGAGGGTCGGGATCCGTCGCCGCAATACTGTGTCCGACAGGGGTGGAGACAGTCGCAGACGCTGCGGTGGAGAGATCGTCAAGGCCCGAGATGCTCGCGATAAGTGGTGCAACCGCTAGAGGAACGGAGGGGCTTGCGGTGTTTGCAAAGTGCACTGTTCCCGACACCAAGTAGTGATGCAGGCTGACTGCAAAGGCTTGCTGTACCTGGGCGGTAGAACCGGAAAGGGTAAGGCGCGTCTTGCCGGTGGAGAGGCCCTGAACAGTGAGGCCCTGTGATTGGGCCCAGGAGGTTAGTGTGTTGATTTGATCGTCGGTGGCGCCGTAGTTGGCGGCGAACTGCTGAGGCGTAATCCACTGGTGGTAGTTGGAGGAGGCAGTGTTGGTCTGATCGACGAGCAGTTGGTCGAGGGCTGCGGCGCGCTCTGGCGTGGGAGCGATATGGAGGGTGATCTGGAGCGGCTGCGAGGTGGGCAGCAGACCGGCATCGAGCGGGGTATCGGCGAGAACACCAGTGTTTACAAGGGTTACAGCTCTGCTGGGCACGGTAACGCGCTGGGCATGGAGAGTTACAGAAGGCGCGAAGAAGAGGAGCCCGAGCAGGGCGGCAGTCATCGTTGCGAAGGAGCGTAGCGTGCGGAGTCCGCCGGTCAGAGGCTGCAAAGTAAGCATAGTGTCCCATCGATGCTTACAGAGGGCTACTCAAAAGGCAATGGCTAACACCAGCTAAAGGGGGTGCTTTAGCTGGTGCTTTTGTGGTATTCCGCTGGATAGAAGATGGTGTCCGGACGGAGCAAATTTAGATCGCGTACTTTCCGGCCTTGATGACATGCTGGGCCACCTGGCGGCGGAGGCTGATGGTGTCGGTGCCGTCGTGTTTGGAGAGGCGGCGGAGGATGGTGAGCTGGGTGCGGAGCATGTCGCCCTCAGCGACGGCGGAGATGATCTTGCGGGCGGCCAGCTCGATCTTCTCGAAGGCGGTGGAGGCGTAGATGCGGGCCATGGCGATTGCGATGGCTGAGTTGGCGGCCGCGGCGCTGCTTCCCTTCCCGGCTGCCAGCTTCTGGGCGCGGAGGATGGCGGACTCCATGGCGAAGACCTCGATGATCTGGTCGGCGATGGCTCCCATGACTTCCTGTTCGTCCGCTAGCTTGGCCATGTACTTCTGGGTGGCGGCGCCGGCGGCGAAGAGGGTGAGCTTTTTGGCCTGGTCAAGGAGGTTGAACTCTTCGGCGAGGGGGCCTTCGCGGTCTTCCTTGGGGGAAGGGCCGGCCATGACTTCGTCCATCAGGGATTTGATGGCGGGCATGAGGGCGAGCTTGCCGGACATGGCAGACTTCATGAGCCAGCCGGTGATGATGAGGCGGTTGATCTCGTTGGTGCCTTCGAAGATGCGGTTGATGCGGGCGTCGCGGTAGGCTCGCTCGGCGGGATACTCCTCGACGTAGCCGTAGCCGCCGAAGATCTGGAGGACCTCGTCGACTACGCGGTCGAGCATCTCGGAGTCCCAGACTTTGACGATGGAGCACTCGACGGCGTAGTCCTCGATGGCTTTCTGGATGGCGGCGGTGTCGTGCTTGTCGACGTTGGCGAGGGCCGCGTCGATGAGGCCGACGGTACGGTAGCTGAGGGCTTCGCCGACGAAGACGCCTACGGCGCAGTCGGCGAGTTTCTCCTGGATGAGGCCGAACTCGGAGATGGATTTGCCGAAGGCCTTGCGGTCCTTGGCGTAGGCGATGCCACGGCCGAGGGCAACGCGAGCACCACCGACGGCAGCGTTGCCGAGCTTGTAACGGCCGACGTTGAGGATGTTGAAGGCGATGTGGTGGCCTTTGCCGACCTCGCCGAGGAGGTTGGCGGCAGGGATCTTGCAGTCCGCGAGGATAAGGGGGCAGGTGCTGCTGCCGCGGATGCCCAGCTTGTGCTCTTCCTTGCCGATGGTGAAGCCGGGGGTGCCTTTTTCGACGAGGAAGGCGGTTAGTTTCTCTTTGCCTGCGTCCTTGCCTTCCTTGACCTCGCACTTGGCGAAGATGGTGAAGATGTCGGCGAAGCCTGCGTTGGTGATCCACATCTTTTCGCCGTTGAGGGTGTAGGTGGTGCCGTCTGCGGAGAGGACGGCGCGGGTGCGGGCGTTGACGGCGTCGGAGCCGGAGGTGGACTCGGAGAGTGCGTAGGCTCCGACGAAGGTGCCGTCGGCTAGCTTGGGGAGGTACTTCTGCTTCTGCTCGGCGGTGCCGTACCAGACGAGAGGGAGGGTGCCGATGCCGACGTGGCCGGAGAAGGCGACGGAGAAGCTGCCCTGCTTGGCGATGTTGTCGGCAATGATGGCGGAGGTCATCTTGTCCATCTCGAGACCGCCGTACTCCTCGGGGATATCGACGGAGGTGAGGCCGAGGTCGGCGGCTTCCTTGATGAGGCGGCGGGTGACGGCGAAGTCCTTGGCCTCGATCTGGTCGGAGACGGGGAGTATCTCGTTGGTGGCAAAGTCAGCGGTGGTCTGGGCGATCTGACGATGCTCTTCGGTGAAGTCTTCGGGGAAGAAGCAGTCGGCGGGGGTGGGGTTAGTGATGAGGAAAGAACCGCCGGGGATGATCTTCTGGGCGGTCGGGGTGGTTAGTGTGGCCATGGTGTTACCTCGGACTATGTCGATTGTGAAGTTTTAAATAGGTGAGAGACGCCTGCCAGAAAAACGGGACCATCGGCAGTACCAGAAACCAGAAAATCTCTCCCGAATCGTTGTTACCTTGCGCAGTTGACGTGATTCTTACGAGGAGTTCAAGCATATTGAGAATGAGAATCACTGACCCGGCGCCTGCAACATAAAAGATTGCTTGATAATTCAAGCGAAACAAAAATGTGCCTAAGAGCAAACATAAAGTCGCTCCTGCACACGTAATCAGCCGAAAGTAAGCATACGAACCGGTTGGCACCGGAAGAACAAAGACTACCTGAATACCCGTGATGAACAATCCTGCAAAGAGTGCCAGTCCCGTAACAACAGGGTAAGTTCTAACACCTTCGAATTTGTTCGAATCAGTTTTCACCCACGGCCTCGAAAATTCCCGCCGCACCCATGCCTCCGCCTACGCACATGGTTACCATGCCGTACTTTGCTTTGCGGCGGGGCATCTCGCGGAGGAGGGTGGCGGTGAGTTTGGCTCCGGTGCAGCCGAGGGGGTGGCCGAGGGCGATGGCTCCTCCATTGACGTTGAGTTTGCTGGGGTCGATGCCGAGGACCTTGATGACGGCGAGGGACTGGGCGGCGAAGGCTTCGTTGAGTTCGATCACGTCGATCTGGTCGAGGGTGAGGCCGGCCATCTTGAGGGCTTTGGGGATGGCGTAGATGGGGCCGATGCCCATCTCTTCGGGGTCGCAGCCGGCGTAGGCGAAGGCGATGAACTTTGCCATCGGCTTGATGCCAAGGGCGTCGGCTCGGGTGCGCGACATGACGATAGCGGCGGCGGCTCCGTCGGAGGTCTGGCTGGAGTTGCCGGCGGTGACGGTGCCCTTGGCGTGGAAGACGGGCTTGAGTTTGGCAAGGGCTTCGAGGGAGGTGTCGGCGCGGGGGCCTTCGTCCTGCTGGAAGATGGACTCGACTGGCTGGGGCTTGCCTTTTCCGCTGGGCGTGGTGGTGGTGATGGTGACGGGGACGATCTCGTCTGCGAACTTGCCGGAGGCGATGGCGGCGAGGGCCTTCTGGTGGGAGTTGTAGGAGAACTCGTCTTGCTGCTCGCGGGTGATGCCGTAGTGGGCGGCGACGCGCTCTGCGGTGAGGCCCATAGACATGTAGGAGCCGGGGTAGTTTTCGACCAGCCAGGGGTTGATGGAGATCTTGTTGCCGCCGAAGGGGACGCAGGACATGGACTCGGTGCCGCCAGCGAGGATGACCTCGGCGCCACCGCCACGGATGCGATCTGCTGCCAATGCAATGGATTGCAGGCCAGAGGCGCAGTAACGGTTGATGGTCATGGCAGAGGTGGTGATGGGGAGGCCGGCGCGGAAGCTGGCTACGCGGGCGACGTTCATTCCCTGCTCGGCCTCGGGCATGGCACAGCCGAGGATGACGTCTTCGATCTCGTTGCGGTCGAGTTGCGGGATGCGGCTGAGGGCTCCGTTGATGGCGATGGCGGCGAGGTCGTCGGGGCGCGTGGTGCGGAGGGTTCCGCGAGGGGCTTTGCCGATGGCGGTGCGGACGGCGGATGCGATGATGACTTCGTTCATTGGAACCTCGGTGGTGCGGTGAAGAAGGCCCGGGGCTAAAGCCCCTCTTGTTGGTTCGACGTTTTTCAGAGGGCTAAAGCCCCCTGCTCCCACCGGTAAGGCTAATTGCGGAGTGGCTTGCCGGTTTTGAGGGTGAAGGCGATGCGTTCCTGGGTCTTCTTTTCGCCGCAGAGGGAGAGGAAGGCTTCGCGTTCGAGGTCGAGGAGATATTGTTCGCTGACGAGGGTGCCGGGGGTGATGTTGCCTCCAGCGAGGGCGTAGGCGACCCAGTTGGCGACCTTGGCGTCGTGATCGGAGATGTACTGGCCTTCGCGCATGGTGTAGACGGCGAGCTTGAGAGTGGCGAGGACGGACTCGCCGGGGGCGGGGATGTCGGTGCGCGGGATGGGGGCGGAGTAGCCGTTGTCGGCGAGGTCGCGTGCACGGTGCCTGGCGTCGGTGATGAGGCGTTCGCGGTTCATGGTGATGCTGTCAGAGGGGCGGAGGAAGCCGAGGGAGCGGGCTTCAGCTGCGGAGGTGGAGACGGTGGCCTTGGCGATGGTCTCGAAGTTTTTCTTGATGGCCTCGAAGACTTCTACGCCTTCGCCGCGGGCGTCGGGGCGGATGGAGGTTCCGGCTTCGATGGAGCGGAGGACCATCTCCTTGCAGCCGCCGCCGCCGGGGATGAGGCCGACGCCGGCTTCGACGAGGCCCATGTAGAGCTCGGCGTGGGGCTGACGGGCGGCAGCGTGGAGCGAGATCTCAACGCCACCGCCGAGGCACATGCCGTAGGGTGCGACGACGACGGGGCGCGGACAGAACTTGATGGTCTGGGTCATGTTCTGGAAGGCGCGGACGGCGAGTTCGACGTCGTCCCACTCCTCGTCCTGAATGGTGAGGAGGAGTTGCATGAGGTTGGCGCCGACGGAGAAGTTGGCGGAGTCGCCGGTGATGACGAAGGCTTCGAAGTTGGCGACGGTTTCGCTTGAGGGCTTGAGGGTTTGGGTGATGAGGTTGACGATGTCGTCGCCGAGGGCGTTCATCTTGGAGTGGAGTTCGATGGCAGCGACGCCGTTGCCGAGATCGATGACGGAGGCTCCGGCGTTCTTCTTGACGACGCCGTGGGACTTCTTGATGGTGGCGAGCGAGGTGACGCCCTCGGCGACGGGGACGGGTTTGTAGGTGCTGGTAACGGGGTCGAAGAACTGGCGGCCAGAGGGGGTGGTGGGGTCGTCCTTGTACCAGGTTTCGCCGACAGCTAAGAGCTTTTCGACGTTGGGGGAGATGGGGGCTGCGGCGGCGCGCATCTTCTCGGTGGTGGTGCGGACTCCGGCAGCGTCCATCATCTCGAAGGGGCCTAGCTCCCAGTTGAAGCCGGTGCGCATGGCGGTGTCGATCTCTGCGATGTTGTCTGCGATCGGGTTTTCCAAAGGGGGGACACGGTTGGCGGCGTAGGTGAAGAGTTCGGTGAGCGCTGGCCAGTAGAAGGCGGCGGCCCTGTCGGCGCGAGGATCGGCGTGGAGGAGTTGGGGGATGCGGGCGGCGGTGGACTCGACGTTCCTGGCCATGTCGAGTGCGGGGAATTTGGGACGGGCGCTGGGCTTGTACTCGAGGGTCTGCCAGTCGAGGACCAGGCGGATGTCGCGGCCTTGCTCGTCCTTGCCGGTCTCAACTTGATTCGATCGGTCTATTTTTTTATAGAAGCCCTGCCTGGTCTTGTCGCCGAGCCACTTGTTCTCGAGCATCTTTGAGATGAAGGGCGCGAGGCCCACTTCAGCGCGCTCGTCTTTGATAGCGACAGCCTTCGCGGAGAAGTTGCTGGCTACGTGGGCGAGGATGTCGACACCGACCATGTCGCCAAGGCGGAAGGTTCCGGTGCGTGGCCAGCCGAGGGCGGAGCCGGTGAGGGCGTCGATCTCTTCGATGGTGAGACCTTGCGCCATCATCAGGCGGACGGCGTTCATCATGCTGAAGGTGCCGACGCGGTTGGCGATGAAGTTTGGGGTGTCGTGGGAGTGGACGATGGCCTTGCCGAGACGCTGGTCGCAGAAGTGAGAGATCGTTGCGATGTCGGCCGAATCGGTATGGGGCGTGGGGATGATTTCGAGCAGACGCATGTAGCGTGGGGGGTTGAAGAAGTGGGTGCCGAAGAAGTGTGACTTGGCCTCGTCGGAGAGGCCAGCGGCGACGCTCGCGATGGGGAGGCCACTGGTGTTGGTGGTGAGGATGGCCCCGGGACGACGGTGCTGCTGCACTTTGTTGAGGAGGGCGTGCTTGATGTCGAGGTTCTCGGCGACGGCTTCGATGATCCAGTCGCAGTCGGCGAGGAGGGCGAGGTCGTCGTCGAAGTTACCGATGGTGATGAGGCGGGCGCTGTCGGGATGGTAGAAGGCAGCGGGCCTGGACTTCTTCAGTCCATCGAGGGCAGCGAGGAGGAACTTGTTGCGCTCGGCTTTGGGGGCGTCGGGAGCGGTGCCGGGAGGTACGATATCGAGCAGGACGACGGGCAGGCCGGCGTTGGTGATGTGGGCGGCGATGCGGGAGCCCATGGTTCCGGCGCCAAGGACGGCTACTTTGCGGATCTGCGTGGAGGGAGAGGTGCTGCTGGGCGGCATGTTGCGGACTCCGGCGGGCGATAATCCCGAACGCGGTGAGGATACTGAACGGTCATTCATTCCGTCAAGTAAATGATTGGTGAAACTGCAGGGCATGCTAGGGTTGTGAAACTATGGCGACCTATATAGAGCAATCGCTGGCTAAGTTGAAAGATTTTGAGGGCTGTGTGCCGTGGATGTATCGCGACACGGTGGGCAAGGTGACGGTAGGTGTGGGCTTGATGCTACCGGATTCCGCAGCGGCGGAGGGGCTACCGTTTGTGGCGGGAGGGCGGGCGGCTACGCAGGAGGAGATTTCTGCGGAGTTTGGACGAGTGACAGGACTGGCGGAGGGTAGGGCTGCGAGTTTCTACCGGCGTGGCGGGTCACCGGAGTTGGCAGCGGAGACCATCGACGCCAGGTTGCTGGAGATGCTGGTGGGATTTGAAGGCCATTTGAAGACGCGGATGGTGGGGTATGACCGGTTCCCGGATGGAGTGAAGATGGCCTTGCTGGATATGGCTTACAACCTTGGGCCTGCGGGGCTATTTGCAGGGTATCCGCGACTGGTGGAGGCGGTGGAGAAGGGTGCGTGGACGGAGGCGGCGGCAGAGTGCACTCGGCATGGGCCGAGCGCGGCTCGGAATATATGGACGCGAGAGCAGTTTCTGGCGGCGGTGGTGGGGACGATCAAGGCGGAGGCGGAGAGTTGGCTGGCACGGGCATGGAATTGGATTCGGAGCCTTTGGCGGCGATGAGCCGTCTATAAGCTTGATGTACTGTCCGGAACTTTGCTGCGGTGGTTCCGCGCGGTGATATTCCCTATCCGTTATTGTTAAGGTTCTTCTGTGGAGGATGTCGATTGAGACTATTGCGTGTAATTCCCTGTTTGATTGCTCTGGCGATGGGAGCGGTGAACGTCTCCGGCCAGGATCTGGCAAGTTTTGAGCGACGGACAACGGTGAAGGTGCTGCCGAACGGACTGACTTTGATTGTGTGTGAGCGGCCTGAGGCTCCGGTGTTCAGCTTTTACACACTGGTGGATGCGGGGTCGGCGGACGATCCGCAGAGCGATAGCGGACTGGCGCACATGTTCGAACACATCGCCTTCAAGGGAACGACCGAGGTAGGAACGACCAACTATGCAGCGGAGAAAGTGGCGCTGGATAAGGCGGAAGTTGCGTATGCGGCTTACAACGCCGAGCAGAGGAAGCTGGTGGGCGCGAACCCAGTCAAACTGCAGGAGTTGAAGAAGAAATTTGATGCTGCTGTGGAAGCGGCTGGGAAGTACGTCGTTCCAAATCAGTTTTCAGAGATTGCGGAGCAGAACGGTGCGGTGAATCTGAATGCTTCGACGGGTGAGGATTCGACGCAGTACTTCTGGAGCATGCCTTCGAACCGACTGGAGTTGTGGGCATATCTGGAAAGCGGACGAATCGGACATCCAGTGGCACGAGAGTTCTACAAGGAGCGGGACGTGGTGCAGGAGGAGCGGCGGATGAGGATCGACTCCTCGCCGATTGGCCGGATGGTGGAGCAGTTTCTGGCTACGGCATACGTAGCGCATTCGTATGGACGGAGCGGCGTTGGTTGGGAGAGCGAGATCAGCCAGGTGACAGCGACCGACGCTGCGGCGTTCCACAAGAAGTACTATGTGCCATCGAACATAGTGATTGCGGTGGTAGGGGATGTGAAGGCCAGTGAGACGATGCCGGTGCTGGTGAAGTACTTCTCGCCGATACCGGCAGGACCGAAGCCGGAACCGATGTCGACGATTGAGCCTCCACAGTTTGCGGAGAAGTCGGTGGTGATTCGTGAGGCGACACAACCGTTCTACATCGAGGGGTATCACCGGCCCGACTACCGCGATCCGGATGACTCCGTGTACGACGCGATTACGGATGTTTTTTCAAATGGCCGGACGGCGCGGTTGTACCGCAGCCTGGTAAGAGACCAGCGGATTGCAGCGGCGGCAGAAGGTTTCAGCGGATTTCCAGGGGTGAAGTATCCAGGGCTGTTCGCGTTCTACGCGGTGCCGTTGCCGGGACACACTCCCGAGGAGATGCGGGTGTCTATCGAGAAGGAGCTGGAGCGGCTGAAGACGGAAGACATTTCAGACGAAGAGCTGGCTCGATACAAGACGCGGACCAAGGCCGATCTGCTGCGCGGACTGGCCGACAATGAAGGGCTTGCGCATCAACTGGCGGAGTATCAGACACGGTTTGGCGACTGGCGGGAGTTGTTCAACCAGTTGAAGAAGGTGGATGCAGTGACGAAGGCGGATGTGCGACGAGTGGCAAACAAGATCTTTGTTGAGAGCAACCGTACCAGCGCGCGAATCGAGTTTCAGGCCCCTCAAACAAAAGACGCGGCGAACGCGGGAGGTGCCCAGTGAAGATCACTTTGAGCGGATTTGGTGTGATCGGCGCGGGACTTCTTTTGAGCGGGCATCTGGCTTTCGGTCAAGCTGCGGCGAGTGCTCCCGCTGCGGCAAAAGCTCCAGCGAAGGGGTCGGTTAGAGCGAAGGTGCCAGCGGCGGCGCAGCCGTGGAAGAAGATTCCAATTCCTCCGCTGCACGCGTTCAAGCCGGTACAGCCCAAGCGAATTGAACTGGCAAACGGACTGGTGCTCTTTCTGCAGGAGGATCACGAACTGCCATTTGTCAGCGGGTCAATTCTGATTCGTGGCGGCAGCCGAGACGAGCCAGCAGACAAGGTTGGTCTGGTGAACCTTTACGGCCAGACCTGGCGCACCAGCGGCACCGCTGCCGTGAATGGCGACGTGCTGGATGACCGGCTGGAGGCCAAGGCTGCGAGCATCGAGACGAGGGGCGGGACTGCGACCACGTCGCTGGCCTGGAACAGCCTGAAGGGCGACTTCGACAGTGTATTTTCAACGGCGATGGATCTGCTGCTGCATCCGGCGTTTAGCAAGGACAAACTGCTGTTGGCCAAGCGACAGATGGAGACGGGCATCGCTCGGCGGAATGACGATGCCAACGAGATTGCCTCGCGAGAGTCGGCGCGAGTGGTTTATGGGGCGAACAGCCCTTATGCCCGACATGCTGAGTATGCGACGGTCGAGGCTGTCACTTTAGACGACCTGAAGGCGTGGCATGAACGCACTTTAGTGCCGGAGAACATGATTGTGGACGTAAGTGGCGACTTTGATGGAGCGGCGATGGAGACTACCCTGCGCAAGGCTTTTGAGCCACTGCCGATGGGGACTCGGCTGCAATCGGCCAAGGTTGATTTTGCAGGGCCGTTGCCGGGAGTTTACTTCGTCAATAAGAGCGATGTGGATCAGTCCAACGTTTTTATCGTGGGGCTTGGCACGGAGCGGAGCAATCCTGACTACTACGCGTTGAGCGTGATGAACGAGATCTTCTCAGGCGGGTTCGGATCGCGTGTGATGCAGAGTGTTCGGACGAAGCTGGGCCTGGCGTACAGCGTAGGGGGAAGCTTTGGCGCAGCCTATGACCACCCCGGACTATTCCGCGTGGGCGCAGGGACAAAGAGCAGCAGTACCGTGGCTGCAACACAAGCCATGCTGGATGAGATTGGACGGCTGAAGACCTTGCCCCCCACAGCAGACGAGTTGCGGAAGGCAAAGGAGCAGGTGTTGAACTCCTTTATCTTCAACTACGACTCGCGGGAGAAGACACTGAATGAGCAGGTCGTCCTGGCGTTCTATGGGTATCCGCCGGATACGCTGGAGAAGTACAAGACTGGGATTGAAAGTGTGACGTCAGCGGATGTTTCGCGCGTGGCGAACAAGTATGTCGACCTGTCAAAGCTGGCTATTGTGGTGGTAGGAAATGAGGCGGAGTTGAACACGCCACTCTCCAAGCTGGGCAAGGTGACGAACGTGGACATTACGATTCCGCCACCGCCAGGGAAGGTAAAGAATTAAAGCCGTCAACGGGGCGGGGATTGATTCCCTGCCCCGTTGCTTTTTGGTGAGGCGGTTGAACGGGTTACGGGAAACCTCACCAAGGTGGGAGTGGTCCGCTGTGGTCGGCGTGAGAAGATAACGACCATGGAAAAGACCGGATTTGCGATTGCAATCATGGCTGCGGGTAAGGGTACGCGGCTGAAGAGTAAGAGGCCGAAGGTTCTGCATGAGATTGGCGGGCAGGCGCTGCTGCGGCATGTGATTGCGGCAGCCAGGACGGTGGTTCCGGCAGATCGTATTTATTGCATTGTGGGGCATGAGGCTGACCGCGTTAAGGCTGCAGTGGCACCGACCGGCGTGAAGTTTGTGATGCAGGAGGAGCAGCGCGGCACAGGGCATGCGCTGCAGATGGTGAAGGCTTACTTTGCTATCTCTGGAGACGCTTTACCGGAGCATCTGCTGGTGCTGTCGGGCGATGTCCCGCTGATCCGGCCGGAGACGATAGCGGCGATCTGCGAGTTGCATCTGGCCGAGCGGGCAGCGATGACGATTCTGACTGCGGTTCCACAGGACCCGACCGGCTATGGACGAGTGCTGCGGGTTCGAGAGGGTGGCGCTGAAGTGACTGCGATTGTGGAGCAGAAATCTCTGGCTCCGGACCAGCTATCTTCGCCAGAGATCAACTCAGGGATCTACTGCTTTGAGACGAAGGAACTGTTTGCGCGGCTCGATTCCCTATCGACGAACAACGCCCACGGAGAGTACTACCTGACGGATGTGGCGGCGATGATGGTCGCGGATGGCTTGCGAGTCGTGGCAGTCAAGGCTGAGAGCGTCGACGAGGTGCTGGGCGCGAATACCATTGCGGAGATGATGCATCTGGATGCGGCGATGCGGCTGGCAACGGCGCGGCGGTTGATGGCGCAGGGCGTAACGATTTTCCGGCCAGAGACGTGTGTGATCGATGCACAGGTTGAGGTGGGAGCGGATACGGTCATCGAGCCGTATGTGCAGTTGCTGGGAGCGACGAAGATTGGTGTGGAGAGCCGCGTGCGCTCGTATTCTGTGGTGCAGAATTCGACCCTTGGAGATGGAGTGCTGGTCCGGAATGGCTGCGTGCTGGACGGTGCCCTGGTAAGCGATCTAGCGGTGCTGGGGCCCTACGCGCATCTGCGTCCGGAGAGCCGGATTGGCGAGGGCGCGCATGTGGGCAACTTCGTCGAGACGAAGAAGGTGACGATGGGTAAGGGGTCTAAGGCGAACCACCTGAACTATCTTGGAGATGCGGTTATTGGCGCCGGGGTGAACATTGGGGCCGGTGCGATTACCTGCAACTATGACGGCGTGCATAAGCACCTGACGACGATTGGGGACGGAGTGTTTGTAGGATCGGACTCGACGCTGGTAGCCCCGGTGACGCTTGGGGATGGATCTTATGTTGCCGCTGGGAGTTGTATTACGGAGGATGTGCCAGCTGGGTCGTTGGCATTGGGGCGAAGCCGTCAGGTGACGAAGCCGGGATGGGCTGCGAAACGACGGACCGCAATGGAAGCGAAGAAGAATAGTTGAGGCTGTCCAACTGCTGATGCGCGGGACGTATCTGGCCGATAGAGACTTGGTGATCGCAGAATCCGCTATCTGAGGGGATTCTGCGATTCTCGGGAGTGTCTGCCAATGACGCAAGAACGAATCCTGGTAGTTGATGATGAGGAGTCGGTGCGTGGGCTGGTGGGCGCGCTGCTGGAGCGGAGCGGGTACTCGACTACGCTGGCTGACGGTGCTGAAGCAGCATTGACGCGGATGCAGGAGGGGCCTGCCTACGACCTCGTTCTCTCTGACATCATGATGCCGGGCACCGATGGTCTGAGCCTGTTGCAGCAGATTTGCACCGAGCATCCGGGTACTCCGGTGGTGATGATCACGGCGGTGCAGGATGTGCAGGTCGCGATGAATGCCTTTCGCAGTGGTGCAATCGACTATCTGCTGAAGCCGTTTGCGCGGTCCCAGTTGGAGACCGTAGTGACGCGGGCAATGGATCATGGCCGCCTGATGAAGCAGAATGCAGCGTACCGACAGAACCTGGAGGAGATGGTGTCAGCGCGGACGGGGCGGTTGCGTGCAACGATGCAGGATCTGGAACGCAGCTATGACACGACGCTGGAGGCGATGGGAAATGCTCTCGATCTGCGGGATGAGGAGACCCAGGGTCACTCGAAGCGGGTGACGGCTTATACGATCGAGTTAGGGCGGGCGTTGGGGCTGAACGCTGACAAACTGAAGTTGATCGCCCGCGGAGCATTTCTTCATGATCTGGGAAAGATCGCGACTCCGGATGCCATTCTGCTGAAGCCGGGCAGGCTGGATGACGAAGAGATGGCGGTGATGCAGGAGCATTGTGCACGTGGCTACGAAATTGTGTGCAAAATTCCATTCCTGAGTGATGCCGCAGAGATCGTTTATGCGCATCATGAGCGATTCGATGGCAAGGGCTATCCTCGCGGATTGAGCGGTGAGGCTATCCCTCTGGGAGCAAGGATATTTGCAGTTGCTGACACGCTGGACGCAATGACTTCGGACCGTCCGTATCGCAAGGGAACGAGCTTCGCAGCTGCTATGGAGGAGATCGCGCAGTGCGCGGGGGGGCAGTTCGACCCGAAGATCGTGGAAGTGTTTCTGCAGATGCCGGTCGAGTTGTGGAGTGAGTTGCGAGCGGAGTTGGAACGACTATCGCCCGTAGCGCTGTCGGCAAAGCTGTGCCGGCCGATGGTTGCGCGGGAGATTCAGTGAGGCTAGCATCGCAGACGCAGGAGGCGAATATGCGAACTATGAGTGAGTCAGAGATCAAAGCTGCACTGGCCAGCGAACCGGAGTGGAAGCTAGAGGATGGCAAGCTGGTACGAGACTGGACCTTTGCCGATTTTGTGAAGGCGATGGAGTTTGTTAATCGGATTGCAGTGGTGGCGGAAGAGGCTGGTCATCATCCAGACATTGATATTCGCTATAACCATGTTCGGCTGGGGCTGGTATCGCACGATGCTGGAGGAATTACGGAGCGGGATGCGCGAATGGCAGCACGGATCAGTGCAGTGTCTTGAGATGATCCTGGACCCTACTCCCGGCCAAAGCGCGGTGGGGGGGTTACGATCGGCTTCCGATTGCGGCTGATGAGGAATGAAATCAAGACGACGGCAGAGAAGCCGATGACGTAAAGGATGGATCGCCCAGCCAAAGCAGGAGCTACAGCCGAGGCGGAGGCTGTGCCGGGACTACCTTGAAGCGCGCTGGACAATAGATAAATGCTAACGGCGTTATCAATCAGGATGCCGGCTACGCCCAATTTGACGAGAAGAGTCAGCTTGGTCGACAGGTTCTGGCGAATTCGTACCAATTGAGAGCCGCTGTAGAGCCACGCTCCCGTCAGAACGAGGAGCCAAAGGATGCATGCAAACGAAATGTGCTGACCGGCATAGCTTAAAAGATCGGGAGAAACAGCGCAGAGAGGGTTGGCGGGCGCGATCTCGTATAAGAGGACGGAGGCGCCCAGATCTGCCACAAGTGCCGCAATTACAAAGGTATAGCGCTCGTTCAAGGGGGAGAATCCAAACTGAGATGGGAGAGACTTGATTGCCCAGTCTACTAAAAACTGTACGATCAGGGGCACGATCTACATATTTCTGTTCAGGGATGGCGACGAAATAGCAGGAACGTGATACTCTTTCAATAACGGTAAGCGTGATTTTCCGCCCGTGAAATATTTTCAGCCGTGAATATGGAAGTACAAGGCTGATACAAGTTGCGTCACTGGCCTCCCGGCACATACAAATCATCGTGTGTGCCGCCTTTTTTTTGTGCGCTACGAGGAACTTCTTCCCCACCCTTACTTTGATATTTCAAGTCTTTCCTCACGCACAATTCACCGGAAACAGTGCGTATTGGTAGCTTTACACTTGGGGCAAGATACCTTCCGGCTTTATGATGAAGTGATGAAACGGATACTGGGATGTGTGGTGCTTGGACTGGTGACGATGGGTGCATCGGCACAGTGGACGAACCCGTCCGACGATATACCGGCGTATAACGCCAAGCCTCCAGTGAAGCCTTTGAAGCCCGTGATGAGCGGCGAGCAACTGAAGGGGGAGTACTTTTCACACCCCTACCAGGTCGTCGTGTACAAGATGGCGGCGAAGATTCCTGCGGTGCTGCATCAGCAGCCTTGCTACTGCCGCTGCGACCGGGCGCTGGGTCACAACAGCCTACATAGCTGCTTTGAAGGGACGCACGGAGCGGCCTGCTCTACGTGCATGCGCGAGGCGGTCTACGCGTACCAGCAGACGCAGAAGGGCAGAACACCTGCACAGATTCGCGCTGGGATTGAGCGCGGTGAATGGCAGAACGTCGATCTGGAAGCGGCAGCGCTCTAGGGTTGGGGTCAGTTCGCAGCGCAGGGTGTGACAGCTTCAGCTTTCGCAGAGAAATCGGCTGCTAAGGAAAGTTGTTACGCTGCTCTTGCATGCCGGGTCAACCACCAGGATAAATCGCATCTCGCGTATCTTGAGAGGTATGACTTGGGTATTCTGGGCGCTACTATCCGCGTTGTTTGCTGCTGCGACGGCGTTGCTGGCTAAGGTTGGGGTGGCTGGGATTGATTCCAATCTCGCGACGGCCATCCGCACGAGCGTGATCCTGGTGTTCACGTGGGCCATAGCAATTGGCATGGAGAAGCACAACGGCCTAGCGCAGATTGGGCGGCGTGGTTGGGTGTTCTTAGTGCTGTCCGGGGTATGCACAGGACTCTCCTGGCTCTGCTATTTCAGAGCGCTGCAGATGGGTCCTGCCTCAAGCGTGGCTCCGGTGGACAAGTTGAGCGTGGTGCTGGTGATCCTGGGGGCGTGGCTGTTTCTGGGGGAGCATCTGACACCGATGAAGATTGGCGGCGCATCGCTGATCACGATTGGCGCAGTGGTGCTGGCATTCGCATAGCCGCAGATTAGCCTATAATAGGTATAGTTCTTTGAGTGCCCAACGCAATGTTGGTGCCAGTCTCCAGATGGGGGCGTCACGGCTTCGACGGGATTGCATGTGGCAGAGAGGCATGCCGGGGTGTGGACACCCGTAATCGCTCACAAAACTATAAGTGCCGAACCTCAGTTCGCTCTTGCTGCTTAATTAAATAAGTAGCCGATCGCTCAAGCTTCGCCTACGGGCCTGTACCGATCGTCGCACAGTAGGCTGGTCTTCCCTGCTCCGTCTGAGCGGGTCGGACGAGATTGATCAGACTGGTCGTCGCCGCGTCTTCGTCCGTTCTAAGCGTCGATGACGAGACAAAGATGAACGTGAAAAAGCATGAAAGCTCTCTGTTGGAAGTTTTTTCGGACGTGGGTTCGACTCCAAGAGATGTCGTCATCTATACTCGATTTAGTTCTTTGACAGCGCTGCAGAATGCAACGCTCGAAGCTGCTCCACTATGTGGGGGCGTCATGGTTTCGACGGGGTTGCTTGTGGCAGAGAGGCATGCCGGGGTGTGGACACCCGTAATCGCTCACAAAACTATAAGTGCCGAACCTCAATTCGCGCTTGCTGCTTAATAATTAAGTAGCCGATCGCTCAGGCTTCGCCTACGGGCTTGTACCGATCGTCGCACAGTAGGCTGGTCAAAGCTGTTCCGCCTGGACGGCAATGACGAGATCGATCAGGCTGGTGGCCAACTCATCTTCGCCCGTTCTCAGGGCTGGCTACGAGACAAAGATGAACCTGGGAAAAGCATGAATGCTCTCTGTCGTTGGTTTCTTCGGACGGGAGTTCGATTCTCCCCGCCTCCACCACATTTCTTCATATCTTCACTCACGCGTTCGTCTACGTTCAGGTTGATGTCTGAATCGTGCGTGCGACAACTGCTGTAAGGCGAGTGAGGCAGAGAGCATTGTCCCGCTCGTCGCGAATAACCCGATGATGAGCTTCTTCTACAGTCACCCGGCACACTGAAAAGGCATACCTATCTTTGATCTAGTCAGCGACGGCGATGAAGTGTTCCAGCAGTTCGCGGTTTACGGCTTCGACTGATTGGATCGTGACTCCGTGCGCTGAGTCGGGAATCTCGACGTATTGTGCTTCGGGAATGGAAGCTGCGAGCCGCCTCCCATACTTTGGGGGGAAGATGCGATCTCCCGCCGCACTGAGAACCATCGTGGGGATGCCGGCAACAGGTAATGGTGACCGTTGCAGCACGCAACTATAGCTGTTGATCAATTCCGGCTGCTCTCGACCTTGCTCCAAGTTTCCCAAGCCATCGGTTCAAATCAAGTAGGGTTCTCCAAGCAGACTTCAGAGGCGCAACGACCTCTATACGAGTTCCACGTCCAGGCTCGCTGTAGATTTTCAATTGGGCCGAAATCTCGGCAGCGCGCCTTCTCATCCCGCGTAGGCCGAAGCCGAGCAAGTCGCCACTCTTCACAAAGCCGACCCCATCATCTTGTAATTCGAGTCGAACGAAATCCGAAGCGTATTCGATGAAGATATTGAGATGTTGAGGGTCTGCGTGACGAACCGAATTTGCGATCGCTTCCTGCCCGATTCGTAAAAGTTCATTGCTGACGTTCTTTGGAATTGCTCGCGGGCTCCCGGCCGATGAGACTGAGATTGTGATGGCACCTCCGGCTACCATCTCGTGCGCCAAGGACTCAAGCGAACGAAGCAGTTCAATTACATGCTCCGCTTCGGGTTCAATTGGAACAAAGCTCTTCCGGGCTTCTTTGTGACTGTGGCGGACCAGTTCGCGAGCATGATTAACCTTCTCCGCCAAAGCGGGCATGCCCTCAGGAATTGCTTTCAAGATTGCCTGGAGTTGAAAGCCAATGCCGGCGAAGCTCTGAGACATTGTGTCATGAACATCGTGGGCCATCCGTTCGCGCTGGTCGAACACAACCTGCAGCTTCCAGCGAGCAATCTGGTTGTAAATAACCACGCCGAGGAGGACCAGAATCAGCAGACCGAAGACCGTCGCGAGGTAAATGACGTGACGGGTTGTCCACCATGACGGCAGTTCGAGAACCTCAATATCACTTGCCGAACGAAGCAGCAACTTGCTGTGCAGCTGGCTTGGGGCGTAGTCCCATTTCCCTTCTACATCAACCATGCTGACACCGGTTACGGCGACCTTTGTGCCCTCGCGCAGGTTGAGCAAACCAAGAGAGTTTAACGACTTTCGAAGTTCTGCCTCCAAGAGTCCTGTTTCGCCCTGCACGAGCAGTTCGACTCCCCACGGTTCTTTAACGCTGCGAACGATATGGCCTTCGACACGGACCAAGCGGCATCGCGAGGCCCCAGACAGCACATCGGCAACTTGGGTCGTCGTGGGAAGTGGCGGCGGCCCATGGGACTTGAACCGCACCACAGCATCCTCCAGAATTGGTCCGGAGTCTTCCAGGGCCGGGAACCCCGAAACCTCAATTCTGTCTCCCAACTCGATAGGGAAAGCAGGATGCGTCATCACCAGGATCGCCTTTTGTCCATCCTGCAGCATGAGTCGTCTATCCGGATCGGAGTAGCTCACGACTCCGGCGACACGCACGCGTCGATATGAATCGGTTCCGGAGCGGTACTGCATGAGGGCGCCCAAGGGAACGAGAGGTTTGAGAAAGGGATCTTCCTCGGCGGCCTTCGATACGGTCATCTGGTCCAGATCGCTCATTGCGAGAACGACAGAAGCCAATTGTCTGTCTTTATTTTTGGCCGTCAAGCTCACCGCGTTGATCCGCACATCGGCATCGAGAAGCAGATTCGTAGAGATGCCCGCGGCATCTCTCAGTGCGACATCGACAATCCCATCCTTCATCGCCAATTTGAGCCAAGTCCGCGCAAATGGAATTGTGCTTCTCGGCAATTGAATCGAGCGCACCCGGCCGAACACCGTAACGTATTGAGCGTCTTCGTCCCCCGAACTCAATTCTCTAAACGTTACGGGTTTAGGAGGAGGCAACGGACGATGTCCAACTTTTTGAGCAGATGTTGCCCAGATTTCGGGCGAATATCCTCCGGGTCCGACATGGCCCTGAACCTCCACGACGTCGCCGGGAACAAATTGGCCGGACTGCGGAAAATTTACCCAAACTCCCGCTGTGCTGTCCTGAATCACCATGCCTCGCAGGGTTACAACACCCTGTAGTCGTACCGGGTAGCCTTGCCTAGCCTGTTCGTTTGTCAGGGATAGTATCGATGCAGCGGTCTCCAGCGGTGGGGGAGTATTGACGGCCTGCAGGCCCCGTAGCGAATGCGAAGAGCCAATCGCCAGAGCGAAAAACACGGCAAGATTCCCCACTCTTCTGCGGAGGTCAATGCGTTGGGGTGAGGGATTCGCCATGCTCTTCATGATCAGTAACACTTTAGACCTGATGCGAATCAGAAGCCAATTTGCGTGCCGCCTCGGAATCGTGCCTAGCAGCAGGTTCGACAACGGAGCATTGCCGGGTCGTTCTTTGTTCCTGGGATTAACTCCAATGCCGCGCGGCGCTTCAGCGTCCCTTGCCTTTGATAAGCGCATTCCGGATTGTTGACCGCACGCACCCACAAGTCTACTTGGTGTTCGCTCGAACGCTGAGAACCGTAATGGAGTACGCAGGACGTACTAAATGAGCACCAGATTGGTTCGGCACGTTCGATTTCGAACATGCCGCTAATCGGTTCCTGAAAGCACCCCGCTCCGAATAGCTGTCGCCACGGCTTCTGTTCGGTCAGACACCTGAAGTTTCTCCATGATGCTATTAACGTGGTGTCGGACAGTGTTGTCGCTAATATGAAGCTCCTCAGCAACTTCTTTATTCGTTGATCCATTGGATAAGTGTTCGAGGATCTGCAGCTCACGAGCAGTCAGATCGGCACGCATCATCCTGTCGGCGAGGCGTGCTGCAATATGACGCGGGATATAGCGGTTCCCTGAGTGGACCACCGTAATTGCGGTGATCATTTCGGATTCTGTCGTATCTTTTAGCAGATACCCTTGGGCGCCGGCGCGTACTGCACGGTAGATGTCCTCGTCTTTCTCAAAGCTGGTGAGCATAATCACCCGAGGGGGATTATCTATACGCTTGAGTCCCTGCAAAACACCAATGCCGTCCATCCCCGGCATGCGCAGGTCGAGTAGCAGAAGATCAGGCTTATCGCGTTTGACGATTGCGAGCGCCTCTTCTCCGCTTGCGGCGGATCCAACGATATCGAGTCCTGATTGCGCGTTCAACATACTTGTTAGACCGGAACAGACAACGGGGTGGTCATCAACGATCAAAATCCGTATTGGCTTGTTGCTCTGTTTTGACATGTGTCGGTACTCCTTGTCCTGTCATAGGTTGTGGCCTCGCACATCCCTGCCTACAGGGAAAATCCAGGTTATCGAAATCGACAGGTGCACGCGCTCTTTGACAATACACGGTGGCCAGGGAAACGCGCATAGCCCCTTTATATGACGGTAGATATGGCAATCGTAGCGGCGGCGCATATGGCCCATTTGTACTACTCTTCGCCTGCCCATCTATACAGTATTTTGCTGGATCGATAACGTCATCATTTTGTTGCTGATTGTACGATGCGCATTCTCTTCAGCGAAGCGTACTGTTCTCCTCGCTCAACAAACTGCAATCGTTTATCGACTGAAGGTCGCACGATGACTGACTGCCGCTGAGTGACTGAAATGCAAAAGCTTGAAAACTTCGGAGGCATCATGCAAGGAACATTGTCCGGCAAACGATCAAATTGCTTGTCTAACAGGGCTATTTACTGCCCAGATTGCGCCGCTGCGCCAGAGAAGAGCTGGCAAAGAACGGGTTATCGAACTGCAATGTGGCTAGTGGTGCTGATCTTTGGCATCCTGAACGCGCGAAGCGCAGGAGCACAGACGGCGCAACAATTTACCGGGCATGTTCTTGATTCCACTGGAGCACTTATCCCGATGGCGCAAATTGTCGTTCACAACCAAGCAACCGGAGTGGATGTTATCACCCGGACGACGGGTCAAGGAGTTTATACCGCTCCGTATCTTAAGCCGGGAATGTACGACATAACGGCGTCCAAAGACGGGTTCACGACTACGAAGAAGACCGATATTCTTCTCCAGGTTGACCAAGCCTCGACAATCGACTTTGCCCTCAAGATCGGAACGTCGAGCGCGGTTGTCACTGTCAATGCCAGCGCGGCTCAAATCGAACTGACCAAAGCTGATCGTGGTGAGGTAATCGACGGAGAGCGCATCGCGGAGATGCCCCTGGACTCGCGCAACCCGTACGCCCTCTTCGGTCTCAGTCCTGGCACTCACGACTTTTCCAATCCGCAATACACCCGTCCGTTCGATGGCGTCACCGACAACCAGTATGCCAACGGTTCACTGCAGCAGCCGCAACTTAATATCGACGGCCTTCCCGCGGAAGCAGGCGGAGACAGTACGGCAGGTTTCAAGACGAATGCCGCCATGGTGCCATCGATCGATTCTGTTCAGGAATTCAAGATTAATCTGAATGCGTACGATGCTTCGTACGGGCATTCCGCGGGCTCCTCAATCGATGTGGCTCTGAAATCCGGCGGTAACGCGTTCCACGGAGTAGCAAGCTACTACATGCGCCGCAGGTGGCTGGACGCCACTCCGTGGCAGACCAAATATACCTATCCAGTTGATTCCGCGTCACGGAAGCCCGACCACAAGCGCGACCAGTACGGTTTCGAGTTCGACGGTCCAGTGATTATTCCGCACTTGTACGACGGCAGGAACAAGCTGTTCTACATGGTCAACTACGAGCAGATGATCGATATTGCGCCGAACTCGTCGTATAGTACTTATTCCCTGCCGAATCCTGCGTGGCTGACGGGTGACTTCAGCACGGCGACGTACTGGAGTACCGCGACGCAAAGCCTGCGGCCGCTCAACATCTACGATCCCCTTACCCCGCTTGTGACGATCGTTGATCCGCTCAACGGGAAGACCAAGCAGGCGCACTCGCAGTTTCCGGGGAACCGGATTCCTATAGGCCGCCTCGATCCGGTCGGCGTGAAACTGGCGCAGTATTTGACGCAGGTGTATGCGGACCAGCCGAGTCAGATCGTCAATCCTGGCGCGGGTTTCGCCCCCTATACCAACAACTACACCACCCTGCAGATCGAGAACGACATATGGCGTAACGGAACAATCAAACTCGACTACGCTCCAAGGCCTAGCGATCAGCTCTCCGCTCGTTGGAACTGGCAGGGCCGCTGGAAACATACCAACAGTGGGACCGGGCTCTCGCCTAAGAATGATGCCAATATGAATGGAGACGGCGAACAACCCGCAGGCCACGCGGCAGGCCTGCAATGGGTCCATACTTTTAGTCCTAATTTGTTGCTGACAGCAGGTGTGGCGCTAAGTACGCAGAAGAGCCGCAATCCTCAAGGGCCGACGTTCGGGAACAACTTCGTCGCTACTCTTGGATTCGCATCTGCCTATTACAACCAGTTGCAGAATATCCATAATTTCCCCTACATCACCGCGTCGGGCCTTCCAAATTCTTCCGGATATCCGAATGAGGGCTACGTTGTGCCCGTCAACGAGTGGCTTACGCATTCTCTGCAAACAACACCGAACGTGACCTTCATTCACGGAGCGCATACTATGCGTGCGGGGTTGGAAATGCGCTTCAACCAGTGGGACAATCCGGACGCCGTCCCCAACAACGATCGATTTGCGTTTTCCAATAATTTTTCGAACCAGTTTTATAACTCGACTGATGCGCCGAACTATTCCAGTGGCTCGGCGATTGCCTCGATGTTGCTCGGTTACCCAAATTCCGGCACGGTGTATTCGAACAACCACCCGTTCTATTCTCAGCACTATTTCGCCCCGTGGGTCCAGGACGACTGGAAGCTGACACGGAGGCTCACGCTGAACCTGGGCGTCCGTTGGGATCTGCTGCCGTCCAGAGTGGAACGCTTCAACAAACTAAACTCGATCTTCAATCCGAACGTCCTGAATCCGGTTTCTGCTCAGATTCCGTCCGGCACGACCGCTTTGGGAGCTCATCCAGGCCTGATGGGAGGACTGGAGTTCGCCAACGTGAACGGTCAGTCGCGGGGCGCATACGCAATGAACAAGCTGAACATTGCCCCGCGCATAGGTTTTGCATATGCGATCGGTTCGAGGATGTCACTTCGCGGCGGTCTTGGTGAGGACTTCATCAACGACTTTTCCGAGAACCCCTCTGTGGAATTCGGCTCCTCGACTAGCTACACCAACTCCCTGGATAACGGACTGACTCCATACACCGCAACGACGGGCCAGGGCCTGAGCAATCCTATCCCGTTCGTGCTCCAACCCACTGGATCATCTCTCGGCTACTACCAGAGTCTTGGCTCGTCGCTCAGCTTCTATAACCCTCGTTATCACATCCCGTCTCAGTGGAACTACAGCCTGTCCTTCCAGGCGGCTCTTTCGGCAAGGGATGTGATCGAGGTGAGCTATGTAGGCAACCGAAGCACAAACACGGCTGTAAGCGACGATCTCAACCACATTTCCCCTTTATGGAACGCACAGTGCGACGTGGAGCGTGTCGGCTATGCAGCCGGGAAACTAAGCGCCCGTCATCTTTGCGACGATACTGCCACAGGCCAGATTGCCAACCCGTATTTAGGAGTCGCCGCGTTCAAGGGTACGAGTTATTACTCATCCAGCACCCTCTCCGGGTCGAATTTTACGCGCCCGTATCCGCTCTTTGGGTCCATCACCCAGAACGGCGCATATAACAATGGACGAAACTGGTACAACTCCCTCCAGGTGACAATGTCGCATCAGGTCTCTAAGAGCCTGTCGCTCCATGCAGCGTATACACATGCCAAAGCACTAAGTGCCGGCTCGATTCTCGATACCGTCAACCGCGTTGTCTCAAGGCAGGTTAGTACGTCAAACGATGTGAAGCATTCCGTTACGTTCTCCGGCGTGGCTTACCTTCCCTTCGGAAGGAATCGGTTGTTTTTGTCGAATGTAAACCGGTGGGTAAATGAAGCAATCAACGGCTGGCAGATCAGTCCCCTTTATACGTACTACAGTGGGTTCCCTTGGCGTCCTGGCGGAAACTGGGAACTCAGTGGCGCACCGATGGGTGTTGCTCAGTCGGTGCTCCCACGTGACGGTTCGCACAGTTTCACTCGTCTTCGCGGCGCGACTCCTTGCGTGGGCACGCGAGACACTGACACAGGTGCCATCATTCCTGGAGCCGCCGCGATAGCCGCAGGATGTACGAGTATTCCATACGTGACGGCGCCGAATGGCTATGCCGTGACGAGAGCCAATATCGATTTTGGAATTCGTCAACCTGGGGCGCATCACCTCGACGTTGCGCTTGCAAAGAATTTCAAAATCCCGGAGGCATCTAAGATCTATCTTTCGGAGGCTACGAACCTACAGCTCCGTGTTGACTTCCTGAATGCACTGAATCATCCGAACTGGGACCAGGGCTACCAAGCATCTCCGACGAGCATTGACTTCGGCACCATCCAAAAGGGGCCAACTGGCCCTACTAACCTGCCGCGGTATCTTCAGTTGTCGGCAAGACTCAATTGGTAACTTCATCAGAACGAGCCCCCTGCTTTTAGAACAAGTAGTGGGCTCGCTTCAAAAACTGTGTCTCTAATCCAGTGCCATTACCCCTGCGAGATCGTTTGCAGAACACAGCCCAGACATGCTCGACCATACCCAAGGAGATCAATGAGAAGGCCCGTACTCATTTCAAAGATTATTGTTGGTTTAGTAATCCTCATTGTAATGACATCTGTCACGTCGGCGCAGCAGAAGACCACAATCTCCTACGAAGCTGCCGCAGCGCGTATAGCCTGGTGGCGCGATGCTAAATTCGGACTCTTCATGCATTGGGGTGTCTATTCCATTCCAGGCCGTGGTGAATGGGTCCAGTGGAATGAGCAGATTCCTGTCGACGAATATGCTAAGCTGGCCGACCAGTTCAAGCCGGACAAGTTCGACCCGGATGCATGGGCCGCAGTAGCCAAAGCCGCCGGCATGCGATACACCGTGCTAACGGCACGCCATCACGATGGGTTCGCGCTGTTCGACGATCCCGGTAGCAGCTTTACGGCGATGAAGTCTGCGGCTCACCGGGATTTTGTGGCCGATTACGTTGCCGCTGTTCGCAAGACTGGCTTGCGCGTAGGGCTGTACTATTCTCCGCTCGACTGGCGATTCCCTGGGTTCTTCTTCCCAGATGTTTATCGACCGAACGCCAAGGAGTTACGCGAGCAGTACCATCGCCAACTCAATGAATTGGCGACGCATTATGGAAAGCTCGATATCCTGTGGTTCGACGGTGGTGGCGAGGATTGGCTTGGATTCAACGGGGTCAACTTCAAGGGGGGATGGCACCGGCGGCCGAAAGATCAGCATTACGCGGGCTTGTTCTCTTGGCAAGACGTTGAAGCAGTTAACAACTTACGTAACGCTCAGCCATCGATCATCGTCAATGACCGCACCGATGCGCCGGCGGATTTTCTGTCGCGCGAAGGTGATAATGCGATCGGAAGTTTCGACAACAAACATCCGTGGGAACTTTGCACGACACTTACCACCGGTGCTTGGGGTTATCAGCCAAACGCCAAGATTAAGTCGCGAGACGATGTAATTCGCCTGCTGGTTGGAGCCGTCGGACGCGATGGAAACCTGCTGCTCAATGTGGGGCCACGTCCCGATGGTCAGATTGAGCCAGCACAGGCCGAACGCCTAAGTGAAGTTGGCGATTGGCTGAAGCAGTATGGCCAAAGCATCTATAAGACTCGTGGTGGTCCGTATCTTCCAGGAGACTTTGGCGTTTCTACATATCATGACCAGACGATCTTTCTCCATATCCTCAATCTCACCGGCAAGACGCTTGTGATGCCTTCCCTTCCCACGTCCACGAAAGTCCTGGGCTGTGTGGCGCTTACGGGAGGAAAGGCTACCTGCGCACAAACCTCTGAGGGTTTGAAGGTGACGTTAAGTGAAAATTCAGAAGCAGTCGATACTATCGTCGCGGTGGCGATCGCATCACCTGCAGCAAAGATCGGAACGATTATCACTCCCGTCGTGGCGAGATGAAGAGACGGAGATGGTGATAGCCACAGCGGAAAACGCGATGGGTCGCAAGACCTGTGCCCCAATAGAGTAAGGTTTATCGCTCCAGCCTTAAGAATAAGAGAGGTCGTAAGATGCAACGTCATTTCCACCGCACTCTCCCCGAACGCCTAGCTTTGTTGCTGCTGCTTGTTGTAACGAGGATTTCCCTTGCGCAGGATAACGTCGTACATCCCGGGAAGCCGTGGCTCGACGATCGTGGTCAACCGATCGAAGCTCATGGCGGCGGCATCATCAAGCTGAAAGACACTTATTTCTGGTTTGGCGAGGATCGCACCCAGACTAACGATCCTGATAAGCGATACGTAGCTTGTTACTCGTCCGCAGATTTAGTTCACTGGAAGTTTCGCAAACAAGTGCTGAAAATGAGTGATCCAGAGCACCTCGGCAATTGGATTCTCGAACGGCCCAAAGCGTTTTACAACGCAAAAACCAAGAAATTTGTGATGTATCTGCACCTCGACGGACCGGGATACAAACTCGCCCGGGTGGCTGTTGCCGTCAGTGATCGCGTCGACGGAGATTACATCTACGTGCGAAGCTTTCGTCCTTTGGATCAGGAGAGCCGCGATATCGGTCAGTTCATCGACGATGACGGTTCCGCTTACTTGATCTTTGAGTCGCGACCTACGAAAGGCTTTTTCATCGCCAAGCTCTCAGACGACTACATGTCCGTCGAAAAGCAGGTGGCTTTTGTCCAGGCACCGCTTGAAGGCGGTGCATTGGTTCATTACAAAGGGCTCTATTACGTCGTGGGATCTCATCTCACGGGATGGAAAGCTAACCCCAACGTGTACGCTAGCGCGAAAGCACTCGGAGGTCCGTGGATCGAGTTCAAGGATATCGCTCCGCCCGAAGCAAACACTTATGACTCGCAGTCCAGCATGCTTATCAAGGTTGCCGGCACGCAGACAACTACTGTGATCTACGCCGGTGACCGGTGGACGCCTAAGACCCTGTGGGATAGCCGCTATGTATGGATGCCATTGGAGATCGGTGGCGGTCAGATAAAGCTGCCAGAACCGAAACCGTGGACCTTAGACATCAAGACCGGCATAACAACCGTTCTAGATCCTAAGTAACCGCAGGCACGCTGCTAACTATAGCTTGTTGCTAAATTTCAAATTGTTGGCAAGCTTCAACCAGATCAATGGGGTTGCGCCTGGAGCGCTAATGTTTCACCTACTCTTTGTAGTGGGTTGACATGGTTGACCTGAGACATATCGTTATCTGCACCCGTAAGAGAACGCTCCCAATTCTCCGAGGACAATCCCAGACAATGCCCGCGATAGATATATTCTCCCGCCGCCGCTTCAACACTCTACTACTCTCGGTGGGCGCTGGTTATACGCTCGCACCGGCACTGCTCGGCGAGGGCACGTTGCCCGAAGTCTCTCAATCGGACAAAAAATCTGAAGCTTTCTCACATCCTGGAATGCTGCATAGCCATGGCGATCTGGCGAGAATGCGGGAGGGGGTTCTACACCAAACCCAACCAATCCTTGTCGGGTTTGAGGCTCTACGCGCCCACCCTCTCTCGCAATTGACTTACGCCAGCGGAGGAGCCTTCGCAGAAATTGGGCGCAATCCCACAGTGCATTCCCAGGAGTTCGATCGCGACGCAAATGCCGCATATCAATGCGCTCTGATGAACTGCATTACTGGCGATCCCGCATACGCGAAAGTGTCGATCGGCATTCTGAACGCGTGGTCAACGACTCTGCGAGTGATATCCGGTTCAGACTCAGTGCTCTGCGCGGCACTGGGAGGTTTCAAGATGGTGAATGCCGCGGAGCTCATGCGGCATACAAAAAGCGGGTGGGCTACTGCCGAGGCGGAGCGATTCGGGAGAATGCTTCGCGAGATAGTTCTCCCCGTCGTCGCCAACTTCGCCCCCTTTGCAAACGGAAACTGGGACACAGCAGCCCTGAAGATGATGATGGCGATCGCCATCTACGACGACGACCATCCGCTATTCGATCGCGCGCTTCAGTATTACCGCTTTGGCTGCGGCGATGGCCAACTCGCTCACTACATCTATGCTAACGGCGAATGCCAGGAGACCGGTCGCGATCAACAGCACACACAACTTGGACTGGCGCACATGGGCGACTGTTGCGAGATGGCATGGCACCAGGGATTGGACCTTTATGCCAACCTCGACAATCGACTGCTTCTCGGCTTTGAATACACAGCCCGCTACAATCTCGGGGAAGACGTTCCGTTCGAGCCCGATATCGACCAAACCGGCAAATATCGCCACAACGCCATTTCGCCAAGGAGCACTCTGAGACCAGTCTTCGAGCAGATATACAACCACTACGTTCATCGGCGAGGACTGCCAGCGCCCTGGACTCAACGCGCGGCTGAGAAGCTTCGTCCCGAAGTTGCTGGGTTCGGAGCCGACCACACCGGCTTTGGCACCCTGCTGTATACACGTGAGGCCAGCCCTGACACGGATGAGGCTGCGTCAGTAGCTGTGCCATCCGGCCTACACGCACTAGCGAACAACGGAGCAATAGATCTCGATTTTGTGCCTCTTGCCCGTACAACGCGCTACACGATAAGCCGTGCGGAGGACGGCGACACTCGATATGCAGTGATCGCTAAGAATGCGGTTGGGCCGACTTACCGCGATCCAGATGTCAAGCCTTCGCGGCTCTATTCCTACCGAGTAAACGCAGTCGGCTCGAATAGAACTTCCTCGTCGGCCGAGGAAATGGTTGGGCTTCCCGCCGACTGGCAGGAGCAAACAGTAGGACAGCTGTCTGGCAAGAGTACAGCTTCATTTGACGGAATGACCTACAGACTTCGGTCCGCGGGGGTGCCTCAAAATAACCAGCACATCACGGCCTTTCTAGTGCACCGCAAGATGCCGGCGAAGAGTACGTTCACTGCCCGCGTCGTCCCGTTGATCGCCTCACAGTTCCTTCAACTAGGCATAGCGGTCCTTAGTGATGGGGCAGCTAACGTTGTCGAAGCGATGCTCTTGCTCTCGTCCCGTGGAGAAATGGAGCGGCCTGCATGGTCGGCTTCTTTGCTACGCACTGACGAGGCCGGAGCATCCTCGCATACGGTGATTACTAGTCAACTTTCCGCTCCGACCATCACCTTTGGACGTCTGGCCGGGCCTCTCTCGCTTCGATTCGAACTCGACGACACAACGCTGCACGCGGCAGTTTCGATGGACGGCAGTAAGTGGTCTGAGATCGGAACCACGGACATCCCTAACAGAAGCCTTCGTGTCGGCCTCTTTCTGAACTCAGGCCTCCATAAAATCACAACAGAGGTCTGCTTCGACCACGTGTCGCTAACGTCCAACTGACAGTCAGTTGTATGCAATCACCCTACGTGGCGGCGAACAAATGAAAGGAATACGACGATGTCAAAGTCAATCAATCGGAGACAACTTGGCATGGGTCTCATTGCTGGCACCGGGCTAGCCATTCTTGATCCCAGTATGCTGGGGCAGAAAAATTCGAAGGGAACGCGGCAACTCGATAGCCGATGGAGCCAGGTTGGCCCGGGAATCTGGAAGGCGACGATTGGATCGCCGGAAGCCATTTCTCCCGTCTCGTCGCGCCTCGTTGAACCTCGCTCGGAAGCCTTGCGTGCGGCGACTCTGGTCGGCAAGCCACCGCTTTCGCCCCCTGAAGGTAGCATTCGTCCGCGCGGTACATCGCTGACACTTCCGCTCGCAGCGGGTGAGGAGATATATGGCTTCGGCCTGCAGTTCTTTTCGGTACGGAACCGCGGTAAGAAGCGCACGCTGCGCGTGAATGCAGACCCACGTTCCGACACAGGAGAATCCCATGCACCGGTGCCGTTTTATGTCAGCAGTCTAGGGTATGGCGTACTGGTCGACACAGCACGCTATGCAACTTTCTATTGTGGCGGGTCACGGGATAAGCCCGACCTTGCCGTCGATATTGAAAGTGGAGGTGTGCTGCCGATGTCCACTGAAGGCCTTTATTCGAAAGGCCTATCAGAGAATCAGAGCTCAAAGATCCTGGTCGATATACCAGGTGCGGGTGGAGTCGACGTTTATCTTTTTGGGGGTCCAACTACGCTAGACGCGGTCAGGCGGTACAACCTGTTTTCAGGTGGCGGCGTGAATCCGCCGGAGTGGGGACTCGGCTTCTGGTATCGAGCCTCAGCCAACGCAACCAACTCGGATCTTGTCGCCTTCGCACAGGAGTTCCGTGAGCGGAAAATCCCATGCGATGTACTAGGGTTGGAGCCAGGGTGGCAGACGCACGCGTACTCCTGCACGTATGTTTGGAACAAAGAACGGTTCCCCGACCCTGTAGGGCTTATAAAGGAGCTGAAGAGTCGGAATTACCACGTTAACCTTTGGGAGCATGCGTTCATTCATCCCTCTTCTCCGCTTTTCACGCCAATGGTGAACCTTTCAGGCAACAAAGGAGTCTGGGGTGGACTTGTTCCTGATTTTCACGATCCGAAGGCGCGGCAGATCTTTGGCGACTTTCATGGAACGACCTTGATCGACAGCGGTATCGACGGATTCAAGTTGGACGAGTGCGACAACTCAGACTACACGGGCGCCTGGTCGTTCTCGGAGGTGAGCCAGTTTCCTTCTGGACCCGATGGCGAACAGATGCACAGTCTCTTTGGGCTCGGATATCAGAGCGCGCTTTGGAAACAGTTTGAACAGCGCAAGAGGTCGACTTACGGCCTGGTTCGGTCGAGCGGAGCGCTTGCATCGCCTTATCCGTTTGTGCTGTACAGCGATTTATATGACCACCGTCAGTTCGTGCGAGCGCTGGTGAACTCGGGCTTTAGCGGCCTGCTCTGGTGCCCAGAGGTTCGAGATGCAAAGAGTGAAGAGGACCTGATTCGCAGACTTCAAACTGTTGTGTTTTCGCCGCTGGCGCTCATCAATGGTTGGTACATCCCGAGCCCACCTTGGAAGCAACTGGACCGGAAGAAGAACAATGCCAACGATTTCGCGGCGAACTGGGAAAAGCTTGAGGGCCGCTGCCGGGAAATCATTGGCTGGCGCATGCAACTCATCTGCTATCTGCGCGCTGCCTTTGCCCGATATGCGACTGACGGTACGCCGCCATTCCGAGCCCTTGCACTCGACTGGCCCGATCATACCGGCATCGCAAGGACCGAAGATGCCTGGATGGTTGGCGACCGTATGCTCGTCGCTCCACTATTTGCCGGAGAGCCTGGTCGTCGGCTGACGCTGCCTCCAGGTCAGTGGCATAACTTCTGGACGGGCGAACCGGTAGCTGGCGGCACGACCATCGACATTCCCGCCGCGACGCACAAAATCCCCGTATTCGTCATGGATGGCTCCGTCTTCCCTCTAGCATCGATCACCAACTCCACGGCCGATCCGGCAAGCCGCAATCTCGAAGTCCGAGTCTTCGGCGACGGACACCTTCCCTTCTCGCTGCTCACACCAGAGGGCGATTCCCTTCACCTCACATGGAACGCCGCTACTCGAGTCGGCACGGTAAAGCAGCAGGGAAACTATCGCTACACGGTAGCCACTTGGAACTCGGCATCTCCCACAGATTCTCAACCGGCTTAAAGGTAGAAATCGATGTGTACCTCGCGGTCGAAGAAGCCCAGGTCTTTGCCTTTCACCGGCAGGTTCACCTTCACCTTCTTTGCCGGCAACTGGTGGATATGCCTCCACGGTTGGGTTCCTGCCTTTCCCGTCAATCCCCTCTGGAGCATCTCCGTCAAGGAGCAGTTCTACATAGCCATCCCCATCATTGCCCTCTGCGGCCGCCGCTTTGGCGTGAAGACGGTCTCGCTGGTACTAATCGCGGTCTCGTACGTGGCGGTCGTGTTCTACGCGATGCATCCAGCGAATGGTTTCAGCAGCCAATGGACGAACAGCTTCGTCCAGTTTCAGTTCTTCGCCGCCGGAACGCTGCTCTCGCTCCACCTGAAAGGCCGCGTCGTGCAGTGGAACCCATTCCTGCGCTTGGTAGCGGCCATGGTTAGCGTCAGCTGCTGCCTGGTGGCCTCGATAGCCTTTGGAGTCCAGGTTGACACTCTGCACTCAACCGTCGTGCAGGCCCCCATCGGCTGGGCACTCGTCCTGGCAGGAACCCTGCTGCTCTTCCTCAGCGTGCTCGGCTTACCGCCTAAGCGACCAGGAACGATACTAAGGATAATGTTTGATCGTGGCGTGAGCTGCTTCATTGTGGACGACGCCAGCCGAACCGGGCGGCTCGACTGGCAGTCCATGACAACTCCGACGGTTTTATCGGCCTAAGCGGATAGCTTCGTCGAGAAAAGCAGCAGCGTGCTCGATCGCTTGCCTCCCTTCCGGCAGCACATGAGAGAAGAAGTGCCACACGTGGAACATCTCAGGCCAGACTTCCAGTATCACTCGGACCTTGCTCTCCCCGAGATGAGCCGCAAGCTCCATAGCTTCGCTCAGCATGACTTCATTTTCACCTATCTGGATGAGAACGGGTGGAAGGTTGGAAGCATCAGCAAAAGCTGGGGATGCAAATGGGGTTTCGCGTGGGGCACCCGCGAGATAAGCCTCCGCGAACAGATCGAGTCCTGCTTTGTTATTCAATGGGTCTTTACCGTCGCGGCTTACGATTGAGCTGCCTGAATGAACGAGGCTTGCCCAAGGGGAAAGAGCCGCTCCCCCAGCCGGAAGAGGAAGACCTGCATCTCGGATCGCAATGAGCAGGGCAACCGTCAGTGCGCCACCCGCAGAATCTCCCGCGATCACGATGGATGTCGCGTCGTACCCTTTCTCGAGAAGCCAACGGTACGCCTGTAAGCAATCATCAATCCCTGCGGGATAAGGGTTTTCTGGCGCGAGACGATAGGCCGGGATCAGAACCTGTGCTTTCAGCTCGACCGCAAAGTTGCTTCCAAGTGATCTATAGCCCTCAGGATCACCAAAAACGTATCCGCCTCCGTGGAGATAAAGAAGCACGCGCTCCTTGTCCACTTCCTTGGGGGTAAGCAATAACGAGGGGACGCCTCTGGCGTCAACCTTTTCTGTCGATACCCCCTCTCGAATCGGTAAGCTACTTTGAAACTCTGTGTACTGGGATCGGAACTCGTCCAAGGTAGTTTTCTGACTGTCTCCCTTCAAAATTGGCCCTACTGATGCGAGGAGCGTTTGCCACTGGTGAACAAGGCTTTCGACTGCGGGACTAAAACTCATAAAGATCCTCCAGGATCGTCATTACTCAAAGCTCCTGCTTGAGAAGCAGAGCAAATTGGCGAATCGCCTGCTCGTTTCTCTTGAAGTAGGTCCATTGGCCGACGCTTTTCGATGCGAGAAGTTTGGCGCCGTGCAGGATGGCTAGATGTTTGGAAATAGTGGACTGGGCGAGCTTCATCCGGAGGATGATGCTTGCGACACAGATCCCCTCTTCGTTGGGGAGGTGATCATTGGGAACGAAATTCTCGTTCGGATGCTTGAGTAAAGACAGGATCTCGCGTCGAACGGGGTTGGAGACCGCTCTCAGGCACTGATCCAATTCGATATCATTCGACATTTTGACCCTATAAATCGTTAGATCGCGATATGGCGAACTAAGATTCAGAAAACTTAGCGCCCGCCAAAGTGCCTTTCAGCGCTTTCCATTCAGATTTACGGAGTTTCGTAACAAGCTCGAATGAGGGTGTTGCGAAACTCCAAAATGCGTCATTCACCCGATGGCTCGGGCCTGAAATGCGCCCGATGACGAAATCTAGATCCCTACTCCGAACGACCTTGAATCACAGTGTGTATTATGTGTATGTACACACTGTGTTGGAGGGGCCCTTTTGCCGACGAGTACGCGTTTTGTTCTGGCCATTCACGTTCTTGCATCCTTGGCGGTGGCAGGAGGGGGACCGCTGCGCTCGGAGGACTTGGCCTTCAGTGTCAATACCAACGCTACATTCATACGATCTCTGCTTTCACGGCTGCAGGAAGCAGGCCTGACGACCTCGCAGATGGGAACAGGGGGAGGAGCCTTACTCGCAAAGCCCGCTGAGAAGATCCGTTTGCTCGATGTCTACCGCGCGGTCGAAGACTCCGAGGTCTTTGCCTTTCACCGGCAGGGACCGAATGAATCCTGTGTGATCGGAAAGAACATTCAGGCAGCCATTCGGCCTTCCCTGGACCAGGCGACTGCAGCTCTTGAACATCAACTCGCTTCAGTGACCATTGCACATATCGCACTGGAGGTAGCGCGGCTCGGTAAATTCACGATTCCATGGAAAGCCTGCTAATTTTTTGCGTCCTTATCTGTACGTTTGTACTCTACATACATACATAACAACCACAGTCCCATTGGGATCGAAACAGGAGAAAACAGAAATGAAATATATCCAGGTTACAAAGTTCGGCGGACCAGAGGTCCTCACGCTTCTTGAGACACAAACCCCTACACCAGGCGACGGGATGTTGCTGGTCGAAGTGAAGGCCGCAGGTGTGAACTATGCGGACATCATGGCCCGTTCTGGTTTCTATCCACAAATACCTGTAGCCCCCTTTTCTCCAGGGTTTGAGATCGCGGGTGTGGTGAAGAGCGTTGGCAACGGCGTGGATGGCTTCAAAGAAGGCGACTCCGTTGCGGCAATCACCATGGGGGGCGGAGGATATGCTACTCACATTTTGATTCCTGCTGCTGCAACGATTCCTCTTCCTCCCGGACTCGATCCCGGAGTTGTAGCTGCAGTCCTGGTCCAGGGCCTCACTGCCTACATGCTTCTTGAAGAAGCCAAAGTCAAAGCGGGCGACGCTGTTCTGATTTCGGCTGCCGCGGGAGGTCTTGGAAGTATCGCGGTTCAGTTGGCGAAAGCGAAGGGCGCAAAGGTCATTGGCCTTGCTTCGAAGTCGAAGTTCAACACCGTGAAACAACTTGGCGCAGATCTTGTCGTGGACTACGACGACGCACAATGGCCGACTTCAGTACGCGAGGCAGTAGGAAGTCAAGGCCTTCAGGTCTATCTCGACTCCATTGGCGACCTCTCCACAGAAGCGTTCCCCCTTCTTGGTAAGTTGGGCCAATGGATTGTTTTTGGCGCTCGATCTGCTTCCGGCAAGGCACTTCCTCACGAATCTCTTGCCGCAATGATTGAGGAGAACATCACACTACGCGGCTACAACCTTGGAGCGAGCCTCCAACACATCCCTCGTGCGCTGGGCGATCTCTTCAAGTTTGTCGCCGACGGCACCCTCAAGATCGAGATCACGAAATACCCACTGGAAGACGCCGCCAAAGTCCACACTCTCTTCGAGGGACGCAAGACGACGGGCAAAGTCGTGCTGGTCCCATAACTGTCACTGTGTGCCGACCGCTTCTTCTTTTAGAGCGGTCGGCATCTACTGGCTCGACGGTAATGCTCGAAGCGTCGGACATCACCACCGTAATTCGAACTTTTCGAGGGGCACGCTATGGAAATCGGTATCGACAGTTTTGCAGCAATCCTCCCTGATCCAACGACGGGAAAACTTCCTTCAGCAACAGAGCGCATGGCCGATCTCCTCGAAGAAGTGGAAGTTGCCGATCGCGTTGGACTGGACGTCTTCGGCATGGGGGAGCACCACCGCGCCGAATTTCTGGATTCCGCTCCAGCAATTATCCTGGCGGCAGCGGCAGCTCGCACCAAGACGATCCGGCTCACGAGCGCGGTGACGGTATTGAGTGCCGCCGACCCTGTACGAGTCTTTCAAGAGTTCGCTACCCTCGATCTGATCTCGAAAGGTCGTGCCGAACTTGTCGTTGGCCGAGGCTCCTTCGGTGAAGCCTATCCGTTGTTCGGTTTCAAGACGCAAGACTATGACGCGCTTTTTGCGGAGAAGCTTGACCTGTTTCTTCAGCTCCGCGAAACAACTCATCCCAGATGGGAGGGTCGTTATCGCGCGGCGCTCACCGGCCAAGGGGTGTTTCCTCGCCCCCATCAGCAGCGCCTCCCGGTATGGCTTGGTGTTGGAGGCACTCCGCAATCTTTTGTCCGTGCCGGCACCCTCGGCCTTCCCCTGATGGTCGCGATTATCGGAGGAAGTTTTGAGCACTTCCGCCCGCTCGTCGATCTCTACCGCGAAAGCGGACGGCGAGCCGGATACACCTCGGAGCAGCTTTCAGTCGGCGTTCATGCGATGGGTTTTGTCGGCGAGACCACCGCGAAGGCCAGGGATGCCTTCTTCCCCGGCTGGGCCTATATGTTCTCGACAATCGGTCGCGAGCGCGGCTGGTCAGCACCGACGCGGCGTCAGTTCGACGCGATGTGCGGGCCGGAAGGAGCTTTTTTGATCGGTGATCCAGCGACCGTTGCCAGCAAGATGCTCGATGCCAGCGATACACTCGGCGGCGTCCGCCGCATCACCTTCCAAATGAGTTCGGCCTCCTTGGAAACGGCCGCTATGAAGCGTTCGATCGAACTCCTCGGAGCCGAAGTCGCTCCGGTTATCCGAGCGTCAACAAAGATCGGCTGAGGCAACTTTTGCGGCCTGGGCCGAACACAGCATCACGATTTAAACCGAGATTTGAGACAGAAGAAGGGACATTCCATGGCAAAGAGACTACAAGACAAGGTTTGCGTCATCACCGGCACCAGTGACAGTATCGGACGAGCAGCGGCGCTTCGCTTTGCTGAAGAAGGCGCGCTGGTCGTCGGCTGTGACACCAACGCTGACGCTGGCCAGGAGACGGTCGATCTGGTTCGCGCGGCTGGGGGCCAGATGGTTTCGCTACATCCTGCCGACCTCACCACGATGGCCGACTGCCAGAAACTCGTTGATCTGGCGATTGCTGAGCACGGCAGGATCGACGTGCTCTTTAACAACGCGGCGATGGCGCACTTCAATTGGATCGAAGACATCACAGAAGAGGAGTGGCATCGCAACACGAGAGAAGAGGTTGACCTTGTCTTCTTCCTTACGAAGGCCGCCTGGCCCCACCTGAAACGAAGCGGCGGAACGATCGTCAATACCGCGTCTCTGACTGGCTGGCGGGTGTTTCGTACTCTTGGCGGCCTCGCCCATGCGACCGCCAAGATGGGCATCATTGGAATGACGAAGCAGCTGGCAATGGAGGGCCGCGAGTACGGGATGCGCGCCAATTCGATATCGCCTGGCGTTATCGAGACGAGCCAGACGCGGGAGCAGCTGAAGGACAAGGGATGGGCAGACTACATGATCGGCAAGACGGTCATCGGACGTCTTGGCAAACCTGTTGAGGTCGCCAACGTCGCACTGTTCCTCGCATCGGACGAAAGTTCGTTCGTGACTGGCATTGATATCAAGGTCGATGGCGGCATGGCCATTTGGTAAACGCCACAATCGACCTTGGAACGAAGACGCCGCGTCAGTCCGTTGCGTGGCCCTGAGGGCTTACGCGCAGCGACGCGGCCATGCTTCAAACTAATCTCAACGAATGGAGTGACAAATGAGCAATAAACTTACCGCCGTGGAACTTCTGCAACGCAGCCTGGATACCTTCCTCGCCAAAGATATGAGGGGCTGGGCTGATTTCTGTGACGAGAATATCGTCGTCGAATTTCCTTTTGCACCCAATGCCGCATCCAGAAAGATTGTAGGTCGCGCGGCCATCTATGAGTATTTACGCAACTACCCAAACGTCATTGACGTAAAGACGCTTCCCACACTGAAGATCCACGCGACTGACGATCCGAATATGGCCATCGCAGAGTGGAGCGCATCGGGCGTCGTCCTGGCCAACGGCAATCCCTACGAAATGAGCTATGCGACTTTCGCAACCTTCCGGGAAGGCCTGATGGTCAACTACCGCGAATACTGGAACCCCGCAGCCTTCATGGCAGCGATGAGCGGCGCTCAGTTCTAGGGTTGCGGTGACTGCCAAAATTGACATGGAAAGTCTACCGGACGCCAATACGCTTCGATCGAGTCGCCAGTATTTCAGGCGTATTTTCTTCCACCCAGTCGGTCAGAGATTTGATATGAAGCGCCACTCCTCCTCCGAGTTGAGTCAAGCTGTATTCAACCTTCGGCGGGCTGGTGGGATAGACGGTTCTCAGGAGAAGGCCATCCGCTTCCAGAGTCCGCAGCGTTTGGGTCAGCATCTTTTCGCTGACGCCGCCTATACCTCGCGCAAGTTCACTGAAACGTCGGATGTCCTCCAGAAGCAGAAGAAGCACTAAAGAGCCCCAGCGCGACGTGACGTGATCGAGCACGCTCCGAGAGGGACATTCGGCGACGCGAAGATTTCCCTTGAGTGCTTGCTGTACTTTCGCAACTAACTTGGACTGGCGTCGCATAGGGATAGCTTACCTGGAGGTACGTCCTTACGCAAAGTAAGTTAGTTCGGTATGCTCTGCTTGACACATCCGAGTTCGTCAAAAGGACGACTGGATCTGTTTTGCTACGCTAACTTTCGACCTGATACAAGATATGGGCGGCCCATCTGGGCTCTCAAGGAGAACGATCATGACAACACCGCTTGCCGACACTCTGACGTGGCAACACTTTCCTGCCGGGCCGAATGGCTTCTTCCGTGCCCCTGTGCTCATCACCGGCTCCACCGAGGCGGTGCTGATCGACGGCGGCTTCACGCTTTCCGATGGTCGCGCACTCTCTGAAGCGATTCTCGCGACGGGTAAGCGCCTCACCACCATCTATATCAGCCAGAGCGATCCCGATTACTACTTCAGCTTGGGACCTATAAAAGAAGCCTTCCCGGAGGCCCGGGTGCTCGCGGCACCGGAGACGGTGGCTGCCATCCGTGCGAGTGTGGAGAAGAAACTCGCAGTCTGGGGACCGCAGCTCAAGGAGAACGGACCCCAGACGCTTGCCGATGTGGTGATCCCCGACACCTTCGAAGGCAAGACGCTGACCGTCGATGGTCAGGCGATAGAGATCGTCAATGCCGACGGGCTTACCAACCGCCGTTATCTCTGGGTGCCGTCGCTCCAGGCCGTGTTCGGCGGCGTACTGCTCTTTTCTGGAGTCCATGTCTGGACCGCCGATACATCGACGAAGGAGCAGCGCGCGGCCTGGATCGGCAACCTTGAAAAGATCGTCGCCCGCAAGCCTGCTGTTGTCGTGCCCGGCCATATGGCTCTGGACGCAGCTACGGATCTTTCAGGTGTCGAGCACACCAAGGCCTATCTTGTCGCCTTCGAGGAAGAACTCGCCAAGGCTAAAGATTCGGCCGCGCTGATCGCTGCAATGAACGCCCGTTTTCCGGGCCTTGGCATGGACGTGGCTCTCAACATCGGTGCGAAGGTTGCTACCGGCGAAATGAAATGGGGTTGAATCATGGGCGCTAATCTTGATCTCATCCGTTCCACCTACGAGGGCTCGTCAGAGGACAACGGTCGTAATTTGCTGGCGGCCCTTGCACCCGATGCCGAATGGACCGAAGCGGAAGGCTTCCCGTATGCGGGCACCTATGTGGGCGCAGAGGCGATCACTGCAGGTGTCTTTCATCGCCTGGGGACCGAGTGGATCGGCTACCGTGCCGAAGTCCATACCTTTCTGGAGGACGGCAACCGAGTCGCCGCCTTTGGTGTCTACTCTGGCACTTACAAGGCGACCGGAAGATCCATGAGTGCAGCATTTGCGCATCTCTGGGAACTGAGAGAAGGCAAGATTCAACGCATGACGCAGTATGTTGATACCGCGATGGTGCGAAAGGCGCTGGAGTCTAATTAGCCTGCACGGCGGATTTGCTCCCATTGTTGCGTGCAACTCGGAAGTCGTGCGGTTGCTCCCATCTGGTTATTCATATTTCCGGCGTGGATCCCATCCAGAGAAGTAATCCCGTGTGCGATAGATGTACGGCGAACCCGGCAGAGTGTCCCTTTTATCCCTTTCTTCCCTTTGTAGATTGAGCAACTTACAGATTCCAAAGGGTGTGGAAAAGAACGACTCCCACCGCCTCCACCATCTTTAGCTTATTAATATTCAATTCTTTACGGCATGCTTGCTTGGCCGTATAGGATCAACGCGTCATCATGATGCTCTATCGAGTGTCACTGAAGACCTGTCCTACGCGCCTCGATCGCTTCTACAAAAGATGTGGGTCGAAGGCCGAGGGCTGTAAGAGTCTGCGCGACCTCGATCTCCTGGCAACGTATTCGGCGATGCGTCGATCGCACTAGTACCGAACCGACGCTCCTGTGGCGATGGCACCGTGGTGATGCCGGTCACATCTATATCCAATCCAGGCATCTAGCCTGAGTTGAAGTCTCTCGCCGACGGTCTAGACATAGAGATTCATCTATCGTGGAGTTCTGTCTGCAACGATTTTTCGACTGCCGCTCAGGGGGCATTCCAGGTGACCACGAAGTTTGCGACCGATCAACACCTGGAAGCAGCGGCAGGAATTGCGTCTTTCTATCATCTACAGGAAAAGTTGATGGATGGCGCCGCCTGTCGCGGTACCGCCTGCTTTGTCGCGAGGCACTTGAACCCAGACCGGTGGAACACTGCGGTCACCCAAGGTCAAACGGTGCATTGCCTCGGCAAGTGCTATGAGGCCCCCGCTTCAGCGGATGGAAATCTGCGACCAGCGATCGAGTCTCGCTGCCGCGAGTCTATCGTGCTCGAGCGAATTCGCGGCGGACCAGTACGAACCTTGCACGACTACCAACAACAAGGTGGATATAGTGCCCTGCAATTGGCCCTAAAGAGAACCCAGGCAGTGGTAGTCGACGAGGTGGAACTTTCACAACTGCGGGGACGTGGAGGCGCAGGGTTTGCCACCGGAAAGAAGTGGTTGAGCGTTTTCCGTCACGCTTCACCCGAGAAGTTTGTAGTTGCCAATGCTGATGAAGGTGACCCCGGTGCTTTTATCGATCGTTTGCTGCTCGAAGATGATCCGCACTGCCTGATCGAGGCAATGATGATTTGTGGATATGCTGTTGGAGCCACCCACGGTTACATATATCTACGCAAAGAGTACCGAGATGCGGAGTGCATTCTTGTCAATGCATTGGAGGAGGCTCGAAGCAATGGGCTGCTAGGGAGCAAGGTTCATGGTTCTACCTTCACGTTTGACATTACTCTCGTCACCGGTCGTGGAAGCTACATCTGCGGCGAAGAGACGGCACTGCTGAATGCTATCGAGGGCAAGCGACCAGAGGTCCGCGTTCGACCTCCCTACCCTACCACTGTTGGCTTGTTTGGCAAGCCAACAGTGGTCAACAACGTGGAGACATTTGCGAACATACCCTGGATTGTCCTGCACGGCGGAGCGGCCTTCCATAGCCTCGGGTTTTCTGATAGCCGTGGCACGAAGGCCGTCTCCCTCAACTCCCTATTCCGCCGACCTGGTCTATATGAAGTGGAATTCGGAATCACGGTCAGGGAGATAGTGGAAGAGATTGGCGGGGGGCTACGCGATGGTTATCTCAAAGGGGTGATGATCGGAGGGCCATTGGCTGGCATTATTCCGCCGGAATTGTTAGACACACAGTTTGGATTCGAGGAGTTACAAGCAATTGGCGCCAGCATAGGGCACGGCGGGGTGATGGCATTCGATGAGCGAACTTCCATCGTCGATCTGGTGCAACACGTATTTGAGTTCGGCGCATTTGAGTCCTGCGGTAAATGTACGCCCTGCCGGCATGGGAGCAGACAGGTGGCAAACCTTATCTCGCATCAGTCCGGATCAACGTCAGGTGTTGAACCATCTGTTCGCTGGAACCAGCTGATTGAAGCGTTGCGCCAAGCCAGTTTGTGTGGCCACGGCACTGGGATGGCCGAGTTCGCGGAGAGCGTCTCGCACTATTATCGACAGGAGTTAGAGGCATGCTTCGCGTCACGATAGACAACAAGGAGATGGATCGGACGGAGGGTGAAACCGTTCTCGATGCCGTCAAAGCCGCGGGTGTTAGCCTGCCCACACTTTGTTTCGATGGCCGACTGAAGCCCTACGGCGGATGTCGACTTTGCCTGGTTTCCATCGCTGGCCACCCGCTACCCATGACTTCATGCACCACCCCGCTGGAAGACGGCATGTCCATCCAGACTCATACGCCTGAACTCGAAAGTGTTCGCAAGACGCTTTTGCAGCTGTTGGCGAACGACTACCCAATCGATGCGATCACTAGCACTCAGGAGAAGGAGTTTCATCATTGGCTGCTTCAGTACAACATCCAGCCAAACCCGGAAGGCCGCTCTTCCTCCTTCGGAGTCGATGAGTCTAATCCGTATATTCGCGTGAATATGTCGCGATGCATATCGTGTTTCCGCTGCGTCCGCATTTGCGACGAGTTGCAAGGACAATTCGTCTGGAAGGTTTGGAACCGTGGTGATAAAACGCTAATCCGACCTGACTCCGGTACGTCATTGCGCGAGAGCTCTTGCGTCAGCTGCGGTGCGTGCGTTGACACATGCCCCACCGGAGCACTTGAAGACAAGTCGATCATCCAGTACGGACAGCCAACAGACTGGACACGTAGCACCTGCTCCTACTGCGGTACGGGCTGTGAGATCAACATTGGAACGCGTGATGATCAGATTGTAACCATCAGACCGGTGTTGGATTCACCGGTGAGTAAAGGCCATCTCTGCTCCAAAGGGCGCTACGCCTATGACTTTGTCGATTCCACTGATCGAGTGCTGCACCCCATGATTCGAAAGAATCAGAAGTGGCAGCAAGTCACATGGGATGAAGCAAACTCCGCCGTGGCCGAAGGATTTCGTCGAGTACTAGATCGTCATGGCTCCCACAGCATAGGAGTACTGGGATCTGCACGAGCTACAAATGAGGAGAACTATCTTGCTCAGAAGTTTGCACGGGTCGTGCTTGGGACTAATAACGTAGACTGCTGCGCCCGTGTCTGCCATGCTCCAAGCGCCGCAGCCATGCGGGATATGCTTGGTACCGGCGCTGCGACGAATTCGTTCGATGATATTGAGCAGGCGAACACGATTGTCATTTGCGGCTGCAATCCTACTGAGAATCATCCAATAGTGGGAGCTCGCATCAAGCAGGCTGTCTTACGTGGAGCGCGACTGATCGTCATCGATCCGCGCAAGACAGAGTTAGCCTCATACCCCGGATTGCACCTGGCACTTCATCCAGGCACGAATGTGCCGCTGCTGAATGCGATGGCCAACGTGATTGTGATGGAGAAACTTTACGATCCTGATTTTATTCACAATCGAATCAATAACTGGGACGCATATCAACAGTTCATCGCATCCTGGACGCCAGAACGTGCGGCTGGCATCTGCAAGGTGGAGCCTGACTTGATCCGTCAGGCCTCTCGCCTCTATGCACAGAACGCGCCCAGCATTTGCTTCCACGGCCTCGGCGTGACGGAACACACCCAGGGCACCGATGGCGTCAAATGCCTTGTAAATCTTGCATTGCTAACGGGCAACATCGGCAAGATGGGTACAGGGATAAATCCTCTACGCGGACAGAACAATGTGCAGGGCAGCGCCCACATGGGCTGCGATCCCGATTACCTCACCGGGTCGTTATCTTTGTCGCAACACGCAGAAGTCTTCGCGCATGCGTGGGGGACCGCTGTCCCTCAATCCAAGGGGCTCAATCTCATGCAGATGATGGACTCAGCGGTGACTGGCGATTTCAAAGCGCTTTGGACGATCGGCTACGATGTGCTGCTTACCAATCCCAATAGTGCATTCACTCGACTCGCTTTGGATGCTCTGGAGTTTGTCGTGGTGCAGGATATGTTCATCAATGAGACTGCACGGGAAGTCGCCCATGTCTTTCTGCCTGCCTGCTCTTCTTTCGAAAAAGACGGAACCTTCATGAATTCGGAGCGCCGGGTTCAACGTGTGCGGCACGCGCTATCTCCGCGTGGTGAAGCACGACCCGATTGGGAGATCATTTGTCAGATTGCGACTGTGATGGGAAAGCAGAAGTTCTTTGACTTTCATTCCACCGAAGATATTTGGAATGAGATTCGTGGTGTTTGGAAAACGGGCCAAGGCATCACGTATGACCGGATCCAACATGCAGGCCTGCAATGGCCATGTCCTGATGAGACCCACCCCGGGACGGCAATCCTGCATCAGGATAGTTTTCTCAATTCTTCAAGCACTTCCCTTGCGTGCATTGACTTCACAAACTCCTCTGAAGTTCCAAGCATTAGATATCCGCTGCTACTCGTAACGGGCCGTACACTTCATCAATTCAACTCCGGCACAATGACATCTCGCAGCGGCAACAAAGATCTACGGTTCACTGACTACCTCGATGTATCTCAAGCGGATGCTCACTCAATAGGTCTAATTGAGAATGACTGGGTAGAAGTAAAGAGCCAGTATGGAAAAACAGTTCTGCCCGTTCACATCTCCACTGCCCTGCAACAAGGACAAGTCTTTGCAACTTTTCATGACAACACTCGTTTGGTCAATCGAGTTACTGGACCATACCGAGATGCCGACACAGATACCCCCGAATACAAATTGACAGCGGTAAACGTAAGAAAAGTTCAAGGACCACAGCCACCCCTCCGTTAGTGGTGATAAGCGTGTACCCCTGGCGGGGTTAAATACGTCTCCTTAATTTTCAAAAGCTTAGGTGCTATCCCGTGGGTCTGACACTCACTCAGTAACAACGATCGTCTGGCTATCATTACCTTGTGACACATGTCACCACAGCTATTCTTCATTTGCCGTACACTAATTTTGATTTTTTGGCTTTCTGGCTGACTCGTGAGGTGCTAAGTGATTCCTCTGTTCGGGACGATCAATAAACCCAGCGGAAATGCAGCGGACCCACTAGGACCATGCGACGTCCGATTCGATCGGATACTAGTTGGAACTGACTTCTCCCAGACGGCCGAACGAGCTTTGAAGGTTGCCGTCACTATTGGCACACTCTTCGGATCCAGACTCTCGCTTGTCAACGCTGTATCGCCCTATGAAGCAGGACCAGTAACGCCTGATCTGCTTGAGGCAGACCTGGAGAACGCCAGGGAAGAGATGAGGCGGGCTATCGCCAACGAGCCACGACTGAACACGATTCCGTGGGAGATGACTGTTTCATACTGTGGCGCAGAAGAGTTGATTCATGACGTTGCGGTTAAACAAAACTCCGATCTAATTACTGTAGGCTCGCACGGTGCCAGCGGTCTGGAGAAATTAATCTTAGGCTCCGTAGCAGAGGCGGTCTTGCGCAAGGCCCCGTGTCCAGTTCTGGTTATAGGTCCCAATGTCGATGTTGATTTGCCACCATTCGGGTCAATACTTTTCGCTACAGATCTCGAAACAACTGGCTTGCGAGCCGCGCAATATGCCTTGGCTCTCGCTGAGAAATTTAATAGTCGGCTCACGTTACTGCATGTAATCGAAAAACATGCCCATGTACCTGAAATCGTCTCCAAGCTTATTGAACATCGACTTCGCCAGGACCTTGAGAAGACGGCCTGCGCCAACGCGGCACGCTTGGGTGCTCTCAATATCCGTCTAGAGTATGGCACACCCTCTGAAGTGATCTCGACTGTGGCACTGCTCGATTCCGCAAGCTTGATTGTGGTCGGCCTCAAATCCAGAACAGTGTTGGACGAGCGCATGCCATGGTCTACGCTCTCTCACGTCATCCGTCAGGTCAAATGTGGTGTACTCGGCGTCCGCGGTCATGTGAAATAAACCCTTACTCCGCATCATTAGCCACTACAGGTACAAACGCATTGTTCAGTTTGCGAGACACGGTGCCTAGTCGTTACAGATATTTTTTGTATCCGGACGATACCAGTCTGCGCGAGTGAGAGGCAGCTTGCTGTCCCCCCGATCGGGACGACTCAACAGCATTTGATAGACAGCAATATCTCCTCTTCGGAAAGCTGCAGCAGACCCTGCCATATATAAGAGCCAGATGCGATAGGTATATTCGGGGACATTATTCAAAAGAACCTTGACGTTTTTTTGCAGTCCATCTACCCAACGACGCAAAGTAAGTTCGTAGTGCTCACGCAGGTTCTCGACGTCGCGTACTTCAAAGCCAGCTGACTCAGCAGCTCGCAGCGCTTCAGAGATAGGAACTAATTCACCTTCAGGAAAGACATACTTTTCAATAAACGCAGAACTCTGAGCGCGGCGCACCAGTGGCAATTTTTGAAGGAAAGATCTGATTGAACTGATGGGGAGCCATGTATCACGATCTTGTGTCCCCAATGTACGGGCGATTCCATGGTTCAAAAACACTCCTCCGGGTTTCAGCAATTGATGCACGCTTCGAAAGTAGCGAGGCAAATTTCTACTCCCGACGTGTTCAAACATACCCAGGCTGGCAATTTTGTCAAAGGGCAGCAAACGGCCTGGTGCCTCACGGTAGTCTAGTAACCGAACACTACAGCTTTGGGTCAGGTGCATGCTCTCAATGCGCGCCGCTGCTACTGCAGCCTGCTCGTGACTGATCGTAATGCCCTGTGCATAAACATTATGCTTGGAAGCTGCATGCAAAACGAGACTTCCCCACCCGCATCCGATGTCGAGAAAGCGATCGTCAGGACATAACCGTAATTTTTTGCAGATCAACTCCAGCTTGCTTTCTTGCGCAACATCAAGGGAGTCATCACCCGTCTGAAAGTAGGCGCAGGAGTAAGCGAGGGACTCACCGAGCCAAGGTCGATAGAAATCGATCGGTTGATCATAGTGGTACGAGATAGAAGAGCGGTCTCTTTCAATTGAATGACGTCTTCCCTGCGTCCACCATTGATTCAATCCGAAAAATATGTCCGCAATGACCTCGAGCAATCTCTGTCGCCGGCTTTGCGGGCAACGAAAAAGATACTCAGTAACTGCAAACACAGAAAACAGGTCGCCTTCAACATCGATATCTTTCGAAAGAAAAGCTTCACCAAGCGTAATTTCGCTTGGACGAGACAGGAGCGCACGCAAAGCATCTGTTGAATTGACTACAAGAGTGCACACAGGAGCGCCATTTGCCGAAGATGTCCAGCGCCACCCATCCCACAGGCGAATCGCAAAGGGGACGCCGGCATAACCTTGAAACATGGAATCAAGCCCTTTGCTTAGTTTTAGCTGTTGCGACTGAACTGAATCGAGCATTGACGTCGCCTCTCTTATCCAAGAACAAAGCGTTCGCCGACCTACACGCAACCCTTTACAGGATGCACTATAGGTCGGCATGCCCTAGCATGACCACATCAGGCGGCTTTAACTTCGATCGTCTTTGGTGGTGTAGCCTTCGGCAGATTGAGTTCAAGTACTCCATTGGTCAAAGTTGCAGAGACTTTATCGGGATTTATGGCGCTTGGCAGGTCAATGCGGCGACACAGTTCGTTCGCGGACACCTCGCTGTACTTGACCTCTTTTCCCTTCTTTTCTTCTTTTTTCTGCTCACTCTTACCATGAATGTAGATCGAACTTCCTTCCACGCGAACGTCCAGATCCTTTGCGCCAAATCCCGGAACCTCGGCGCGCAGTGTATATCCATCATCGGCTTCGCTCATCTCGATCGGCATGGGCTTGAGTAGTTCTGTCTCCGCACGGAACCAATCGTCAAGGTCCAACCCGTTTGTACCGCGGCTCTGAAACATGTCAAAGGCGCGTTGCGCGATTGCATTAGCTATCGCTTCAAAATCCTCAAATACATTACCTATTTGCGGAAACTTAATGATGGTTCTTCCGGTAGCACTGGGCTTTACTGCGAGTGAAGTTGGCATTTTATTCTCCTTGAGCAATCGATTGCGCACACATGCGCTTACATCAACTTATGCCGTCCCACCGTAGACCGAAGTGATGTCTGTCACCTCAATGCGTGACAGTTGCTCAATCTCCGGGAAGGAGCTAAACATCTGATAGATCACCCGAACTAACCTTATTCTTATCTTCGGGGATACTAGTCACTGTAGCCTCGGTAAGAAGTAGTATGCTGGCCACCGACACTGCATTTTCCAGCGCCGTCCGCACCACCTTGGTGGGGTCAATGATGCCAGACTCGACCAAATCGACATAACTTCCTGAGGCTGCATCAAAACCGTAATTTCCCGTACCAGACCGCATACGCTCTACGACCACTCCACCATCGACAGCAGAATTCTCTGCGATCTGCCTCGTTGGGGCTTCCAGCGCATGCTTCAGAATCCGCAGACCAATCCGTTCATCACCACCACAGTTTTCCTCCTCTTTTGCGATTACGTCAATCGCGCGAAGCAGAGCCAGGCCACCCCCGGGAACGATCCCCTCCGCGCTTGCGGCCTTGGTTGCACTAATCGCATCTTCAAACGCTTCTTTTCGATTCTTCATCTCCGCTTCGGAAGGGGCACCCACTCGGATAATGGCTATTCCACCTGCCAGTTTTGCCAGGCGCTCCTGTATCTTTTCTCGGTCATATTCGGAAGTGCACTTCTCCAGTTCTCTGCGTAGTTCGCTGCATCGTCCATCAAGCGCTTCTTTCGTGCCACCTCCTTCGATCACCGTAGTCGTTTCGCGGTCTATTATCACTCGCTTCGCTGTCCCCAGATCTGCTGGCGTAACGTCTTGCAGTTTAATTCCGAGTTCTTCTGCCAGAAGCTTTCCACCAGTTAAGATGGCGATGTCCTGCATCGCAGCCTTGCGGCGGTCACCATAACCTGGGGCCTTTACCGCGGCCGAGATCAGCGATCCCCTCAATTTATTTACAACTAATGTCGCCAGGGCCTCGCCATCTACATCGTCAGCAACGATCAGCAGTGGCCTTCCAGTCTTTGCTATTTGCTCCAACACGGGAACTAGATCCTGAAGGTTACTTATCTTCTTCTCGCTCAATAGGATGAAAGGCTCATCCAGGATTGCCTGCATCTTCTCGGTATTAGTTACGAAGTATGCAGATAAGTAACCTCGGTCGAACTGCATACCTTCTACAACATCCAAAACAGTCTCGATGCCCTTGCTTTCCTCGACCGAAACGACACCTTCAACGCCAATCTTCTCCAACGCGTCTGCCACTAATTCACCGATGCTTGCGTCATTATGCGCAGAGACCGCTGCGACCTGGACCCGCTCTTTTCGACTGGCTACCGGGCGAGAAAGTGTATGAATCGTTTCCACAGCCAACTTCAGGCCACGATCCAATCCACGCTTAAGGTCTATCGCACTTGTACCAGCAGCGATGTTGCGAAGTCCTTCCGCGAGAATCGCATGGGCAAGAATTGTTGAGGTGCTTGTCCCATCTCCGACCGCGTCGCCCGTTCGCTCTGCCGCCTCGCGCATCATGGCAGCACCAAGATTCTCCTCCGGGTCGCGCAGGGTAATTTCCTTCGCAATGGTTACTCCGTCGTTGCAGACAATCGGCTTGCCAAAGCTCTTCTCGATAAGTACACACTTTGACTTAGGCCCGAGAGTAACGCGCACCGCATCTGCGAGCAACGACGCCCCTCTCAGGATTTTTTCGCGAGCTGCCGATTCGAATAGAAGTTGTTTGAACGCCATAGATACCTTCCACACAGCGCTGCGCGTATTCTCTTAGCAATGAGTGTTCTACGGTGACTGCAACCTTGATGTGACGGTGGTCACAGCACTGCAGCGGTTAAGAGATCACCCTGTAACTGGTGCATTTAGCGAGGCCCACCGCATGAGATCTCACATCAAGATTGGCCGGATCTTTGGAGTCAGAATTGGCCTGCACTATAGCTGGTTCCTGATAGCTCTCCTGATCGTATTTTCGTTGTCCGGCGAATACAGATTGAAGTATCCCAATTGGAGCCACGGGCTGGTCTTGGCCTTATCGATTACCACAGCATTTCTCTTTTTCCTATCACTTCTTCTGCACGAGCTTTCCCATTCGCTCATGGCAAAGGCTCATGGCCTATCTGTGCGCGAAATTACGCTGTTTGCGCTGGGAGGCGTTGCCAGCATTGAACAGGATGCCACCAACGCCCGCTCCGAATTTATGATCGCTGTCGTTGGCCCGCTGACGAGTGCTGGCATTGGCCTGACGTGCTTAGCAGTTGCCCATGCTCTGGTCGGCAGCGCGACATTGGGTCCTCTGCGCGCACTGTTGTTGTGGCTTGGCTATATAAATCTTGGGCTTGCAGCATTCAACTTAATCCCTGGCTATCCTATGGACGGCGGTCGCATTCTGCGTGCAATCCTCTGGTGGAAGACTGGGAGCCTCGATCGCTCCACGCGTATTGCAGCAAGAACCGGACAGATCGTCGCGATTGTCTTCATCGCTCTTGGCATTGTCGGGTACTTCACCGGAGGCGGCCTCGGCGGTTTGTGGATAGCATTCATTGGATGGTTTATTCTCCAAGCTGCCCGAGAGAGCTATATTGAAATCGGATTGAAACGATCGCTCTTGGGAGTTCGAGTAAGTGATGTGATGACGCGCGAGTGCCCCACAGTAGACTCGCAGATGAGCCTTCAGACTTTCGTGGAAGAACAATTGCTGCCTACCGGCCGTCGCTTCTTTATCGTGACCGAAGCCGGTCGCGTGGCAGGCCTGATCACGCCGCATGAAGTAAAGCATGTCGATCGTGCACTCTGGCCTGTGACAAGACTGGATTTCGCAATGCGTCCGTTAAGTAAGCTCCGGGCCATTACCCCCAATTCCCCGCTGATAAAAGCCCTGGAAGTGATGGCACGCGAGGAACTGAACCAACTCCCTGTCATCGTAGACGGGTATCTAGAGGGAATATTATCCCGTGAAAAAATCATCAGTTATCTTCAGACTCGAATAGAGTTGCAGGGTGACGATAGAGTCCTGCTGCCGGCCGGCAAACACTAGGGATTCTATTGCTCCTCATCTGTGTGATTACGATCACGGCAACTACATTTTCGAATTGCTAACGTCATCATTGCATTCTGGAGGTTCGTAATGACTAATGCCACTATCTCAGATAGCCAGCGCAATCTGACAACTCCGCTAGAACTCCTGGCTGTGCTCGCACGTTTCCACGATGAGGAGGCGCGTGCCGTTTCGTTTTATTTCAGTCGCTCATCATTCGCAGACAAAGCTCATCGTGAAGAGAGAGTAAGTGTCGAACACTTGGTAGACGAAGCCAGAAGTAGAAATCACTCCGAAGTGATTGACCCTGGTCTGTCAAAGGATCTCGAGCAGATTTTAAGCATGGAATCTGGCATTCGCGAGTCTCCCGCGGTATTTCGCGCTATCTTCGCGTGTAGTAACCGCCAGATCTGGCATGAAGTCAACTTGCCGATTCGTGCAGATATCGGCCACTTGGATTGCACCAAACATTTTCTGCTTGTTCCGCTGCTCCGAGCCATGGAGGCTTGTACTCCATACTGCGCTGTGATGATTGAGCGTGGAAAGGCACGAATCTTCAGCATTCGTGGCAATGAGGTTGTGGAGATGAAAGACCTTCTTGAGTCTGAGGATTTATCCTTAGATGCAGATGATTCGCGTGTGGGCTGGTCGCACCACATCGACGCCGATGTGGAAGAACGAACAAAAGCGTACATGAAGGATCTGACTCACCAATTGCAACAACTTATACAAAGTTCACAATTCCAATATCTGGTAGTGGGATGTCGCAAAGATGTCTGGAGTGAGATTGAACCACATCTGGCCAAAGCTGGACTAAGTTCCATGGTTGCAGGGCACTTCACCTTGTCAAACTTTGAGATGTCGCCAAATGACGTCGTGCAAGCTGCTACACCGGTATTCGAGAAGAAGCGTCGGCAACGATATACGGAATTATGGGAAGGGATTAATGAAACAGTGGAACAAAGTGCGATTGGTGTTGATCAAGTATTGCGTAATCTCGAAATAGGTCGCGTACAAACACTGCTTCTCGGTGACCTCGCTGGAACGCATGTCACTGAGTGCTCTCACTGCAACTCCTGGTCTCTCAATTTGTTGAATGATATCTGCGCATCCTGCGGGACGACTGGTCCTACTGTCATGCCGGCTGAAGAGCTATTGCTTCGCAAGGCGTTGCTAACGCGAGCGACTATCGTTGCTCCTGACAAGGCATCCCTCTCTTCCTTTGGCGAAGTTGGTGCCATGCTTCGCTACTAGAGCTCACAAGGTTTAGATAGCACTGCAAATGGGTCGCGGAGACCTCTAATCTGAAGGCCGCGGCCCATTTGCAGGTTTTTTTCCGATGTCACCCTATGGGGCGGAAGCCGTCATTAGAGACTGGGGGCGATGCTGAGATATTGCGGCTATGGTGTGATGAGTATGTTCTGCTGTGTCGCGTAGTGCTATATCGGCCTGGGAGACGACGCCAAGACAAATGCCTCGTGCATCTATCACCGGGATCCGCCGGACTTGGCTGCGCTCCATCTTTGCTTCACACGCTTCGATCGACTCATCGGGGCTGCATGTCACTAGCGCTTTACTCATCAGATCGTTGACTTTTAGAGCAGTAGAGCCCCCGACAGCAACCGCTTTGACACATATATCCCGGTCGGTGATGATTCCAACCAGCTTGCGCTCACTGCAGTCGTTCACTACTGCGATGGCTCCAACGTCATTATTCTTCATTAGCCCAGCCGCTGTCTGAATTGTATCGACTGGCGTACAGCAATATAGCTTCTTGCTCATTAGATCTTTGACTTGCATATCTATCTCCTTGCATCCATCCGATTCCCGGAGGATGGCCGGCGTGTTTTGGTCAACACCGCCATCTCAAATTAGCACCATATTCGTGCCGCAGATGTGACAAACATCACTCCCCAATGGCAACAGGATACTAATCGGTACAGCATATTCTTTGCTTTTATTCCTAATTGTGGGTGATAGCTATCACTGCGCTCGCAATATCTTTGGCAGTACTAATATATCCAGCCTGCAGTGAAGAGGCGGGGCTTGGGGTGTAGGTGTGCGAAGAATGGAGTAAGACAATGAAATTTAGAAATCGCGTTGATGCTGGACGTCATCTGGCGAATCGATTATCTGCTTATGCCGATCGAAAGGATGTGGTAGTGCTGGGAATACCGCGTGGTGGAGTTACAGTCGCATTTCAAGTCGCGCAGTCCTTGAAGGTGCCACTGGACATATTTTTATCGCGGAAACTAGGAGTTCCCGGGCACGAGGAGCTTGCGTTCGGCGCAATTGCGGCAGGCGATGGGCGGTATCTGGATGAATCGGTGATAGCGGCAGCAGGCATCTCTGAGCAGCAAGTCGAGGCCATCACGGCACAGGTAAAAGAGACGCTGCAACAGCGCGCCGCTCTTTATCGAGGGAGTCAATCGCCGCTCGAACTCACTGGTAGAACAGTCATTCTGGTCGATGATGGCATCGCCACTGGAGCTAGTGTGTATGCCGCAATCAACGCGCTGCGACAGGTGAATCCGGCCAAGCTTGTAGTTGCGGTTCCGGTCGCGCCCGCTTCCACCTGCGCCTGGCTCAGGACGGTCGTAGACCAGTTTATCTGCTTACACGAACCAGTGCAGTTCCATGCTGTCGGCCAATTTTACGAGGACTTCGCACAGGTCGAAGATGAAGAAGTCAAGGACCTACTCCGGCGGGCCGGACAGTCGCCTTCCGATTCGAGTAAGGAAGGCCAGCCCACGCCGGATGCGGAGGGAAGTGAGCATGAGGTCGCCATCAACTTTGACAACATTACGCTCCAGGGAACTCTAGGGATTCCAAAGAATGCAACAGGGATTGTGTTGTTTGCCCATGGCAGTGGCAGCAGTCGGCGTAGCCCGCGAAATCGGTATGTCGCGCAGGTACTGCAATCGCAAGGAATTGCAACGCTATTATTTGACCTTTTGACCAGCGAGGAGGAAGCGCTCGATCTGCGAACATCCAAGCTTCGGTTCGACATTGGGCTGCTATCCAGACGATTGATCGGTGCTACCAAGTGGGTGACGCAGCAGCCAACCACCCGAACTCTGCCAATCGGATACTTCGGAGCCAGCACTGGGGCTGCTGCCGCACTCGTAGCTGCAGCGAAGCTTCCGGGTCTCATTGCTGCAGTCGTCTCACGAGGAGGCAGGCCCGACCTTGCGGCCGAGGCATTGGATGTAGTTCGTGCTCCGGTTCTACTTATCGTAGGGGGTAATGACGAGATTGTAATTACTCTGAACCGCCAGGCACATGCAAGATTGAGGTGTCGTCTGAAGCAGCTCGTCATTATTCCTGGAGCAACTCATCTATTTGAAGAACCTGGAACACTGGAGCAGGCAGCAAGCACGGCCGCAGATTGGTTCGTTCATCACCTTACGCCCGAACATTCAGCCAGGGTAAGCGATGCGGTTAGGATGTCGGGCTCGCGCTGAGCGCCGCAAGGTGCGACTGATCAATAACTAGCTTGGCATTCTAGTTACTTCGGCCAGAAGTTTCGAAGGAGGCTCTCTTGCTCGATGCGACTTTCGCTATCGTTACAGACTTGGTCCGCGACGCTGCTCATCCGTTGACTGGTTCGCAGGTAGACTACGACCATCTACTCGAGTTCATTGGAGACGCACACTTCGTCCTGCTCGGAGAAGCCTCTCATGGAACCCACGAGTTCTATCGCGAGCGGGCACGTATTACGCAACGCTTGATCCGCGAGAAGGGCTTTAGCGCAATTGCCGTGGAGTCAGACTGGCCCGACGCATATCGGGTAAACCGCTACATCCAGGGAGGTAACGTCGACTCCGATGCAGTCGAAGCGTTGAGCGGCTTCAAGCGATTCCCTGCCTGGATGTGGCGCAACGCTGACGTTCTCGACTTCGTCGGTTGGCTACGCACCTACAATGACGCTCTGACACCGTCAGAAAAGGTCGGCTTCTACGGTCTCGATCTCTACAGCTTGCATGCTTCCATCGAGGCCGTTCTGGGGTATCTCGACAGAGTTGACCCTGAGGGTGCCCGTCGCGCGCGCTATCGTTATGCTTGTTTTGAGCACTACGGCGAAGATCCTCAAGCTTATGGATATGCTGCTGCATTCGGACTAAGTCACACCTGCGAGTCTGAAGTTGTGGCTCAGTTGATGGACCTACAACAACGCGCTATCCAGTATTCCAGCATGGACGGATCGGTTGCTGCCGAGCGCTTCTTCGATGCCCAGCAAAACGCACACCTGGTCAAGGACGCAGAACATTATTACCGGGCAATGTTTCGTGGACGTGTCGACTCCTGGAATCTGCGCGATCAACACATGGCGGATACACTCGAAGCCTTAGCCGAACACTTACGCCTCCAACGTCGCGAGGCAAAGGTGGTGATATGGGCACATAATTCACATCTTGGCGACGCTCGCGCAACGCAGATGGGCGACGGGGGGGAGTGGAACGTCGGACAGCTTGTTCGACAGAGGCATGGCCCAGATTGTCGACTGATCGGATTTACGACTTACACGGGAACGGTAACTGCTGCATCAAACTGGGACAGTCCAGCGGAGCGCAAACAGGTACGGCCAGCCAGGCCGGATAGCTACGAAGGACTCTTCCACAAAGTTGGTATGCCAGCATTCTCGCTTACGCTTGAACCTGGCACACATGTTACGGGTGGACTTCGCGAGCCTATGCTTGAGAGGGCTATTGGTGTCGTCTACCTTCCGCAATCAGAACTAGCCAGTCACTACTTCCGGGCGCGCCTCTCGGATCAGTTTGATGCAATCATCCATTTCGACCAAACCCGAGCTGTCGAGCCATTGGAACCAGTCGGCATCATAGGCATTGGCGAGCCTGCCGAGACATTTCCATCCGGGGTTTAGGCTGCGACATATTCACGGCCTATGCTGATGATAAAAATTCCTCGTTACAGTAACCGATCAAGTAAATTTCAAGTAATACGGCATTCGACCGTATCGACTACAAAATCCTCGATATAATATATGTGTGGCTATACGAATGAAGGACATAGCGCAGGATCTTGGATTATCCGTGGTAACGGTTTCCAAAGTTCTTCGTAATCACCCTGATATTGGCGAGGAGACTCGCCAGCGGGTTTTGACTCGCGTAAAGGAGTTGGACTATCAACCCAACGTACTTGCCCGCAGTCTGGTGACGGGGCGTAGCTATCTTGTCGGCCTGGTGGTTCCAGGGTTGCTTCATCCTTTCTTCGCTGAGATTGCAAGGGCGCTCTCAATAGTGATCCGAGAGAAGGGCTACTCTCTGATTGTCTCTTCGTCAGAAGAAGATCCTGAGTTGGAAAGACAAGAGATACGCCAACTGCTGGCGCGGCAGTTGGACGCGCTCGTCATTGCGTCGTCTGGAACAAGCATCGAGCAGTTCAAGCGCATGGAACTTCAAAAACAGCCGTATATTTTGATTGATCGAGAGTTTCCAGAACTGGTGGCCAACTTTGTCGGCATCGATGACGAAGCCGCAGGACGGATTGCGACCGAGCACCTGATCAATATCGGCTGCCGCCGTGTGGCACATATTGGTGGGCACCAGAACAGCACGGGGATTCGCAGATTTGAGGGCTACAGGAAAGCTCTTTTGAGTCATGGTCTTCCCTTCTCCGACGACTACGTTGTCACCAGAATGAATGTCGACACGGAGAGCACCGAACAAGGCGCAGAGGCAATGCGTCAACTCCTGCAACGAAATCCGCGGCCAGACGGCGTGTTTTGCCACAATGATCCTCTCGCGATCGGAGCGATGAGAGCCATTCTGGACGCTGGCTTGAGAATCCCTGAGGACATTGCAATCATCGGTTGCGGTAACCTGCACTACGACGATTGCCTTCGCGTCGGGCTGTCCAGTATCGATCAGCATAGTGAGCAAATTGGGCAGCTAACTGCCGAAATTGTGCTCAGCCTGATTGAGTCAAAGGAATTGCCTGCGCCTCGGACGGTCATCCTTGAGCCGTCCCTGGTTGTTCGGGGTTCGACAAAAAAAAGCTAGTCCCGCAACACAACTCAGTCCCTTCTTCACTAAGATCAAACTCTCCGCACTGCCGTGTTTTTCATCCCACTTCCCCATCCCCTGGGCGCGGCCAGGACTCCTACATCTCCCTCCCTATGAATGATGCAGATGCGAGCAACCGTCATTGAGATAATGAAGCATTTTGAGCAATACAACCAACGCCCCCAAGACCGCCTTGGCAACCAAATTATGGCTTTCGCCACCCGATACTTTATCGGTATAGTTATCGCACATAAACCGCCCTGAAAGGCAGGCTCTTCTCCCATGTCTCCAAGTTCCCCCAGCAACATCTATCGCCCTCTGCTGCTAAGCATAGGTTTGCTCGCCCTCTCATCAGTTTTTGTAACTGCCCAGGCCCCAAGTCCCATGGACAGTACCTCAAAACAACACGCTGAGTCGTTGGCAGAACAGTGGCAGAAGGCCAGCGCGAAGTATGACCCAGCCCGAACACGCATACTCAATGAGGTAGAAAAGGTAGCGCATGACGGAAAGTTTCGCCCAGATTGGGGTACTCTCTCGCAGTACGAGGTGCCAGAGTGGTACAAAGACGCCAAATTTGGAATATTCATTCACTGGGGACTCTATTCGGTTCCGGCCTTCGGCAGTGAATGGTATCCGCGCGAGATGTACCTTGCAGGCTCGGAGATCAACAAACATCAGGTAGCTACCTATGGACCGTTGACGAAGTTTGGCTACAAAGACTTCATTCCGATGTTCAAAGCGGAACACTACGATCCACAGGCATGGGCCCGATTGTTCAAACAGGCCGGGGCACAATACGTCGTACCCGTCTTCGAGCACCATGATGGATTCGCAATGTATGACAGCCAGCTGTCGGATTGGACCGCCGCCAAGATGGGTCCCAAGCGCGACCTCGTTGGGGATCTGGCCAAAGCAGTTCGAGCCGAAGGAATGCACCTTGGAGCCTCCTCCCACCGCATCGAGCATGACTGGTTTATGGATGGCGGCAGAGAGCAGCCGTCCGATGTAAATGATCCAAAGTACGCAGCATTCTATGGCCCGGCGCAGGTCCAGATTAAGGACAAGGTTAACGACGCGGGCAACGATCTAGCCGAGGACTGGACCCATGTGAGCCCCGCTTACGCTAACGACTGGGTCGCACGCTCCGCAGAGATGGTGCAGAAATACCACCCAGAGATCATCTTCTTCGACTGGTGGATCGGGCAACCGTCCGTTCGTCCCTACCTAGCGCAGTTTGCGTCGTACTACTACAACGAATCTCTGAAGCATGGCCCGGTGGGTATCATTACCTACAAGTGGGTGGACATGCAGAAAGACTCCGGCGTCCTCGATCTCGAGCGCGGTCAACTCTCGGAGATTCGTCCCTCGTATTGGCAGACGGACACATCAGTCAGTAACAAGTCCTGGGGCTACATTGAGCATGACACTTTCAAGACTCCTGCATTCATCGTGCATCAGTTGGCTGATGTCGTCAGCAAGAACGGCAATCTGCTAATGAACATCGGGCCACGTTCTGACGGAACGATCCCTAACGAAGTACAGCAGGTACTACTTGAAGTGGGAGGCTGGCTCAAGGTCAACGGCGATGCAATCTACGGAACACGGCCCTGGAAAGTCTATGGAGAAGGGCCAACCAAAGTTGCGGCAGGCTCTTTCCACGACACGGAGACGCAACCTTATACAGCAGATGATTTCCGCTTCACTACAAAAGGCTCTGACCTGTTTGCGATTGAACTTGCGTGGCCAACCAGTGGTGAAGCAGTTATTCACTCACTCGGGACGGCAGGACTTCCACCGGGGCAACACATCCAGGCCATCTCACTGCTAGGTTCGGAGAGCAAGCTCTCTTACGAGCAACGAGCGGATGGATTGCACGTCAAACTCCCAGCAAAACCTGCTGGGGATATAGCTTTTGCCCTTCGCATAACCCTGGACAGCGCTGCGCGACCTGATACACAAACTAAATGAGTTCGGGTGATCCATTCACCCGCTACTCTTATGACGGAGCAGCATCGTCATGAAAAAGCGCAGACCGATTCAACCCTTGCAGCAGGGGGTCTTCATGGCCCTCCTGCTGCTCTGCGCGGCGCGGGCGCAAGATCCAGCCCCGCCGGGAGGCTCACAATCCACACCCGCCCATTGGAAGGCGAATAGTTGGTGGCCGACCAGCGGAGTTCCATCCCGAGCAGAATTTGCTGGTGCTGAGACGTGCGCGGGGTGCCACGCCGGCATCGCCGCAGCCCAACGCAAAACTCCAATGTTTAACGCTGCGAGCCGTCCGTCGGACTCCGACCTGCTGCGGCACCATACCGGTCTTCCCTTCTCCGAAGCTGAATATAGTTACGTTCTGTCCCGTCAGCCGACGGAGAGCAAGTTTGTGGTCAAGAACGACACTGGAACAGTGTCGGCCCCCATCGACTGGGCCTTTGGATCGGGCGAGGTGGCACAGACCTACGTCCTGAAGCGCAATAATGACTTCCTTGAAAGCCGACTCTCCTACTACACCAGCCTGATGGCTCTCGGAATCACAACCGGCCACTCTGCAGTGGCCCCGCAGAATTTAGAAGATGCCCTCGGCGATCCGATCGATTCCGAGACCACGCCGCGATGCTTCGGATGCCATACGACCGGATCGACTACATCAGCAATATTTGACCCCGATCATGCCACCCTGGGTCTTACGTGTGAGGCCTGCCATGGCCCAGGGGCGAAGCATGTAGCTGCAATGAATAACGATGAGCCTGGCCCGGTTGAAAAGACCATCTTCAGTACAAGGGATTTGTCCCCGGTCGACTCAGTTGACTTCTGTGGAGCCTGTCATAGAACCCCCGTCGACGTGGCTGCGTTTATGCCCGCCAACATGGGAATTGCAAACCTGAGATTTCAGCCCTATCGGCTGGAGCGCAGCTTATGTTGGGGACAAAAAGGAGACGCACGAATTACCTGCGTCGCTTGTCACAATCCTCACAAACCATTGGTGCGCGACCCGGCCACCTACGATGCAACGTGCCTGAAATGCCATGCCAGTACCGGGAGCCCCCCTACTTCAACACTGCTTGTTGGCTGCACAGTTGGCAAAGTAAACTGCGTTTCATGCCACATGCCGAAGTATGAGATTCCGGCCGTGCATGCGATGTTTACGGACCATGACATTCGAATCGTCCGCCCCGGTTCCGGATTTCTGCCGTAGTCCCTCTCCCAGCCTGAGACGCCACGTACTGGTCGGCAATATCCACGCCCCGGGCGTTGCGGCAGCCGAGATTGACTCCAGAGCACCTCGCCCAAGCGAAGTTAGATCACGTGCAAACTCATTGCTGCGCGCAATCCTTCAGATTTCCATGATCGTTTGGGTGGCTGACCTTGGAGTGCAAAGCTGCTCAGAAGTTCGTGGCCTGGACCTCATCACGCCGTATCAATGGCGAGGCATTTGAGGCAACTCTTAGGCTCCGCGGAATCTGATTGCGATGGATAAATTTGATCCTGCCACGTCAGTGCCAACCCTCCCTTTCCTTAACAGAGTTATCGGCTCTGACTCCAATAAAAATGCCCACCTCCAGAGGATCTGGAAGGTGGGCAGTGTTTCAAAGAGAGGCATTAGATAAAAATCTTTAGAAGATGAACTTTCCTCCGAGTTGCATTTGTCTGGCGGAACTTGCCGTACCGTTGATCGTTCCGAACGATCTCCCGTTATTCAAATCGCTATTGGGAGTTCCCATGGTTGGATGGTTGAACAAGTTGAACGTCTCCACTCGGAACTCAAATCTACGCTCGCCCCATACTGGGAACTGACGGAAGACTGAAGCATCCATGTTGATGTAGTGAGCGGAGCGCAACGAGTTACGAGCAGCTGTGCCGTAGGTGTAGGTTGTTGGTGCAGCGTAAGCTGCAGGATTGAACCCATAGCCCTTCGGAACATTCTTGTGAGGGTCACCCACCAGATTGGCATGCTCATATCCTGCCCAACCTACGTTCCCAGTATTAGCAACGTCGCTGCTGATCGTGGGAGTGAAGGGAAGGCCGGACCGAGCGGTGAAGAAATTGTTGAGCTGCCAATTTCCAAGGATGTAGTCTGCCGCTTTGTTACCAGTGGACCAGCGCTGTCCTCTGCCGACTGGAATCTGGAAGATCGTATTTTCGGTCAGGACGTGCGTCAGGTCCGTACCGGAGACAGAGCGACTTCCGAAGGCATTCGGGTGATAGGGGTCAACTGGCACACCGCCTTCCGCACCGAACCAGCCGTCACCGCCGGCATTGATCGACTTGGAGTAGGTGTAACCAACGGAGTAGGACAATCCATTGGAGTAGCGCTTATCCAACTGGAGCTGGCCTGCGTTATAAGAAGCGGTCCCGGTGCTGCGATCGTAGAACGTGGGGCCGATGTACGGGTAGAGGGCGCGTGCCTGTGGATCGCCCGGCCCAGGAGTCAAGGCGGTGTTGTAGTAGCCGCCTGTGATCACCCGATGCGAAGTAGATCCGACATAGTTGACGGTTAGTGCGGTAGAAGGAGTCAACTGACGCTGCACTCCAACGTTCCACTGCTCCGAGTAGGCATTCTTGATGTTTGGATCATAGAACCACTGCACCTGGTTGAATGGTGTAGCAGCCGGGAAGAGTCCCCCGCCGCCGCCGCCGAAAGGATCCTGCGGTGTTACGGTTGGCCTCGCCGAGGTCGAGGTTGGCTGGTTCTGACCGTTTGAGATCAGTTGTCCGATATCAGGCCACGCGCCTTCGATATTCTGTGCCATCTGGGCTACAGCAGCCCAGTTGTCAAACACCACACCGAAACCACCGTGAATAACCGTCTTCTCTCCAAGTCGGTAGGACAGCCCCAGGCGTGGTCCAAAGTTGTCAGGAACGTTATGGGAGATCTTGCCGCGAGGATCGATCACAACGTGTGCCGGCAACTGGCCATTGCCAGGGATGCAGGGAGCAAAGCCGCGCGAGGTGCACGATGGCGGCAGCTTCTGCAACACATAAGTGCCGTCATTGAAGTTCATGTCACCGGTCTCGATGCCACCTTGCTGACCAATCGTGGCGTCGGTACCGTATGCGGGAAGGAAGGAATAGTCATAGCGCAGACCTGCATTGACCGTGAGCTTTTGCGTCGCCTTCCAGGAGTCCTGGAGGAAGAAGTCCATAACTCCGCCGGGGCGTGTGGTTTCATTCACATTCCGGCGATTAGCTCCGTCTGGAACTCCCAGGAGGAAGGATGCGAGCGCATTGCCCGTACCCGCAACGTTGGGGTTCGCCGTCTGCTGCGCCTGGAAGGTGAGGTTAGCGTACGAGATGGGGCTGGCAAATTCGTTACTGATGAACCCGCCACCGATCCGCAGTTCATGATTGCCAAGGATCTTGGTAACCACACCACTAACCTGGTGGCTGTCTGTGGCTTTAGGAGTAGCTTGAATACTCTCGCCGCCACCCGAATAGCCACTGATTCCCGGTGAGGGGAGCAGATTACCGCCGCCATTTCCGGCAAAACCGCCTGCAAATCCAGTCGAAAATCCGGCGGTTTTGAAGACAGCGTCGATTGACTTATTCCACAGAGTCGTCGAGTTGGACTGAACCGTCGTTCGGGCATATTGCACCTGCGCGATAAGGCTTGGTCCAAAAGTATGCACATAGCTACCTCCCCAGTTACGAGCGGGAAGGGTGTTTTGGGCGAGCAGTCCAGGAAGGCCGCCCGAGTGGTTTGTCACGTCGTTGATTGCGCTATAGCGAAACCAAACCGAATTCTTTTGGCCAAAGTTCTGGTCGATTCTAGCGTTGTATTCGTTCTCGGTCTGCACCAGAGGTGTGGAATCGATCGCGTTGTCACCATTGGCATCGACTACTGCACCAGCTGTGGGGAATATGAACTGCGCATAGGCCACCATGCGCTGATCAATCCTGTTTGTCGGAATTTGGTTTCCGACAAAAGGTGTGCGCAGGTACTGACCAGGGTGCAGAGGATCAGGAACAGTGGAGAAAGGATCGTAGATCTGAGGGGATCCCGTCAGGTCGCCAGCAAGCTGGGCCGCCGTCGGCACCTTCAGATTGTTGTTGGCAGGGGTGTTGTAGCGGAATCCCTGGTAAGCAGCGAAGAAGAAGGTCTTATCCCTGCCGTTGTAAAGCTTCGGGATCAACACCGGCCCGCCAGCAGATCCGCCAAACTGGTTCTGATGGAAGGTTGCCTTAGGCTGCGTCTTTGGGAGGAAATACGAACGGGCATCGAACGCTTCATTGCGGAGGTACTCCCATGCAGAGCCATGGAAAGCATTACCACCGGACTTGCTGACGACGTTGACCACGCCACCCAGCACAGAACCATATTCAGCACTGTCGGTATGGGAGACGACCTTGACCTCTTGAATTGCATCGATAATGGGAGGAACGGCGTACGTGCTGAGAAAGCTGCCAAAGTTGTTCAGACCGTCGGTCAGGAAGAAGTTGCTGCGGTTTGTTGCTCCGTTGATTGCAGGAAAGGTGAACGCGGCGCCTACTGCGACAGGTGCGGTAAATCCGCCACCACCCATGCCGCCGTTTTGACCGGTGCTGACCGGCACAACGCCGGGTGTCAGCGAAAGGAGTGCGGTGAAGTTACGGCCATTCGTTGGAAGGTCGTTTACCTGCTTGGTGGCGAGTACCGTGCCCAGATTGGAGCTGGTAGCATCCAACTGCTGCGCCGACGCTTCGACAGTCACAACACTGCTCTCAGAGCCAATGGTGAGCGAGAAGTCGATCGTACCCGTCTGCCCCAAGGCAAGTAGGAACTGCGAGACCTTCTTCGACTGGAAGCCCGAGGCGGTCGCTTCGACGGTGTACCGGCCCGGAGTGAGACTGGTGAAGACATATTCGCCGGCATTGTTGGAGACGGTCGTGCGGACCACTGAGGTATCCACGGCTGTCAGCGACACTTTAGCGCTGGGAACCACCGCTAAAGTCGGATCGCGAACTACGCCGTTCAGTGCCGCTGTGGAAAGTTGGGCAAACATCTGAACTGAGAACAGCAGGATTACGCTGCTCAGCAGGACAACACTTCTAAATAATTTCTTCACGATTCTATTGCGCTCGCGGTTTTCAATTTGCACGCCTAACCTCCATAAAGTCTTTCTTTTCTGCATGTTCGCTACCTTGAAGGTCAAGAAAACGCACCTCTCAACGGGGCACTTGTTCCTTTACTTTTACGCTAACTTGACTTGAAACACACTTTTAGTCTTCCCTGACAGCGATTGTCAAGAATAAAAATCATCTTTTACATTGACCTCCATCTCCACCCTAGGGTGGAGAGAGGCCCGATCCCCTTAACCCATGTGCCCGAAGCGATTCCCCTCAGGCTCCATGGCGAATTGGTGTGGGAGAATGGCTCGTGGTCACACCTGCTTTTGGCTGAGGCGCACACGGATCAGGTAGGCATATGAGGACTCACCAGCGCCGGTTGAAACAGTACGCAGGATCGATAGTGTGCAGCGTGCTTTCTACCCTCCTGCTGCTGGAGGGTTTCGGACAAACAAGGAAGGCGCCCCCCGCCGCCGCTAAGCAACCTGAAGCTGAAGCCCTCCAGCACACAGCGCCTCAGGACCACGAAGGCTACGTGGGGGCGGCAAGTTGCTCCCGGTGTCACTTGGGGATTTATAAGCAGTTTTCGCGGACCAGCATGGGGCGTTCGATGGCTGCGATTACTCCAGAGCTCCTGCAGACTCTCCCCTCCTCCGCGGACCTTTACGATGCCAAGCTGGACCGGCACTTTGAGGTACATGCCAAAGAAGGAAAGCTCTACCAGAGCGAGTACCAGACGGACACGGAGGGGAAAGACATCTTCCGCGACACGCAAAAACTCGATTGGATCATTGGAGCTGGAGCCAATGGCTTTGGAGCTTTGGTTCAACGCGACAACTTTCTCTTCCAGGCACCCTTATCCTTCTACTCCAAACCAGGCACCTGGGGGCCGTCTCCTGGGTACGAGTTTGGTGACTACGGATTTAACCGTCCCATTCTGGCTGGTTGCATCTCCTGCCATAGCGGACGTCCGCAGCCGATAGCCGCAACCGTTGGTCGTTTTGAGACACCCCCGTTTCGTGAAATGGCGATCGGCTGCGAAAACTGTCACGGACCAGGCGCAGCCCATATTCGCGCCATGGATTCAGACGACTCGCCCGAAAAGGGGAACGGCATCGTAAATCCTGCCGGCCTCAGCATGGATCTGGCAAATAACATCTGCATGTCCTGCCATCAGACCGGCAATGAGCGAATTTTCAAAGAGGGCAAGACATATCAGGACTTCAGGCCTGGGAAACCCCTCGACGATGTCCTTTCGATCCTGATGGTTCCTCCAGACCCACAAGCCCCCCCACAGGCCGATCATCTGGAGCACTTCTACTCGATGACGTTGAGCAAGTGCTATCGGGCCAGCCCAGGCCGGATGGGATGCATCACCTGCCACAATCCGCACGTCGAACCCTCGCGGGAAGAGGCCCCGGCATACTTCAATGCGCGCTGCATGACCTGCCATACGAAACAGAGTTGCAAACTTCCCCTTGCCTCCCGTGAGCAAAGCAAGCCCGCGGATAACTGCATTGGGTGCCACATGCCGAAACGTGATGTGCAGGTGATTTCGCACTCCAGCGTCACCAGCCACCGGATTCTCGCCCGACCCGACGAAAGCTTTCCGGAGACCGCCTTTCACCAGACGACTCCGGCCTTGCCCGACCTGATCCATCTAAATCCTGTACCCGGGACCAAGGACGATGTGATCCCCCCGCTAACGCTTTTGCAGGCCTACGGCGAGCTTGCAGCGAATAAACCCGAGTATGTCGCTCCCTATCTCAAGGTTCTCGCGCAACTGGAGCAGACCGATCCCGGCAAGGCAATCGTGCAGGCTGCTCTGGGCCGCAGAGATCTCAAGAGTGGCAAGCTGCAGGAAGCCGCCGACCATCTGCAGCGCGCGCTACAGATCGGACCGCCACAAGCCACGGTTTATGGCGATCTAGCCGAGGTCACCACAAAGCTGGGACGGCCTGAGGAAGGCATCGTCCTGCTGCAGAAAGCAACGGCGCTCGATCCCTTCAATCCAGTGCTGCAAAAGACACTGGTTGTGCGCCTCATCAGTTTGAAGCAATACGCGAACGCACTGGTCGCAATGGAGCACTACCTGGAGATATTCCCGCAGGATTCCTACATGCGGAAGATGCTGGGTCTGGCCAAAGGAGAACCTGCACAGAAATGATCGACCCCAGCCTGCAACGAGGCCGTTGCCATACCCCATCCACATTCGCTATCACAGCCGGATTGCTGTTCGCATTATGTACCCCAGTCCTGCTTGCCCAGAACGCCGCCGAGATTCGATTTGAAAATCACCAACTGCATTCAGGCGTCGATTTCGTCTTGAACAACGGAACCACCAGCGACAAACCAATTGTTGACAGTATTCCAGGCGGAGTCGCGCTGCTGGACTATGACAACGATGGCTTCCTGGATATTTTTTTCGCCAACGGCGCCCAGATTCCAACTCTCACCAAGGACAGCCCGGTCTTTCACAACCGGCTGTACCACAACAATCACGACGGCACGTTTACCGACGTAACCGACCGTGCTGGCTTGCGCGGTGCAGGCTACAGCATGGGTGCGGCTGCAGCAGACTTTGACAATGATGGATGGACCGATCTCTATGTCACCGGGATCAATCGAAATATTCTGTACCGCAATAATCACGACGGCACGTTTACGGATGTCACCGACCACGCCGGTGTCTCCGGAGCTACGTCCGAAGGCAAGAAGTTGTTGGCTGTCTCCGCTGCCTGGATCGACTACGACAACGATGGCCGGCTCGACCTTTTTGTGACGAATTATCTGGACTGGACGCCTGAAACATCCAAAGTCTGTGGAGAACCAGGTAAGCGGCTATCCTGCCCGCCCTCGCTCTACCCCGGTCAACCGAACATTCTGTATCACAACAATGGGGATGGCACCTTCACCGACGTCTCCGTGGCAATGGGTATCGCCAGTCATATCGGCAAGGGCATGGGCGTAGCCATTGCAGACTACAACTCCGATGGATGGATGGATATCTTCGTCGCGAACGATAACCAGAGGAACTTCCTGTTCAGGAACCGCAAGGGCAAGGGCTTCGATGAAGTCGGTGTTGAGGCGGGCGTTGCTTATACGGAGGATGGCATTCCGGTCTCAAGCATGGGCGTCGATTTTCGCGACTATCGCAACGACGGCAAGCCTGGTCTCTTCATCACAGCGCTCGGAGGAGAGACCTTCCCGCTATACCGGAACGAGGGTAACGACCTCTTCAGCATGGACACCTATCCCGCCAAGATCGGCTTCTCCACCTACAAGATGAGCGGTTGGGGAGCAGGTATCTACGACTTGAACAATGATGGATTCAAGGATTTGTTCAGCGCGAACTCCCATGTAAGCGAGAACGCGGACCTTGACCCGCAGCAGCACTACCTGCAGCCCAATGCAGTCTTCCTGAACTTGCAGAACGGTACGTTTCAGGACGTCAGCGCGCAGGCGGGCACTGCCCTGTCCCTGCGTGCAGCCCATCGCGGTTGTGCTTTCGGCGACTTGAATAACGATGGCAAGATCGATATCGTCGTCTCGTCTATTGGGGGTCCTGCGGAACTGCTCTATAACACCTCCGAGAGCGCCAATCATTGGCTACTGATTCAGGCCATTGGGGTCAAGAGTAATCGCGATGGTATTGGCACGCAGATCAAACTGACCTCAGCCTCGGGCGTCGTACAGTACAACCAGGTGACGACCGCCGGCAGCTACGCAAGCTCTTCGGATAAGCGAGTCCATTTCGGACTCGGTCATGACAAGCTGGTGAAGGAGATCGAACTCCGCTGGCCAAGCGGAGCGATCCAGATACTGCACAACGTCAAGGCGGATCAAATCCTGAAGGTGACCGAGGCTGCGTCATGAAAGCAATTTGGCTCTCACTTGTATGGATCACAGTAGCTTCTCCAGCTGCCTTCGCGGATAGCTGCACAGCGATAGAGCCACAACTCAAAACCATTTCAAAAGATCTAGGACGCAATGCGACGACCGCTGCTGAGAACTTGTTGGCACCGCTCGAGGCCGCCCATCCCGATTGCGCACAACTGCTACTTGTACATGCCCGGATCAAAGCCGCGCAGGGATCTGTTGCAGAAGCGCAAGAACTGTTTTTACGTTACCAGGAACAAGCACCAGACGATTCAACCGGCATGGCCTACTTCGCCCGTTTCCTCATCGATCAAGCTGAGTATCAGCGGGCGGACGATCTCTCCGCCAGCGCTCTGGATCGCGGGCCCGGAGACCCAGCAGCCCTGGCTGTTCGTGGTCAGATTCTGGATATGAAGCGGCAGTCCCAACTCGGACTGGAATTGCTCAAAAGATCCTGCGAGCTTGATCCGGACAATGCCGACGCGCAGTTTCAACTCGGAGCTCTCTACGACCGGGCCAAACGTCCCGCCGATGCTGTAAAGCATTTCCAGAAAGTCGTAGACCTCGATCCCGGTTACCCTCCTGCTTGGGATTACCTCGCTCTGAACCTTGAACCACTCGGCGAGGTCGAGCGTGCTGACGCAGCCTACAAGAAGGCGCTTGCAGTAAACCAGGATGGGCCACACTTCGACGCATTTCTCGACTACAACTACGGTCGCTTCCTGGCTAAGCGTGACCAACTCCTCGAGAGTAAGCGACACCTCGACCGGGCGGTAGAACTGGTGCCCGATTTCCGCGCCACATGGTATGACCGCGCGAAGGTGAACCTGCGGATGGGCAACTACCCAGAGGCGCGAACGGACGCTGAAAAGGCCGCCAGCCTCACCGGCCAAACCGGCGGCATCATCGATCTCCAGATCTATGCTCTGCTGGAGCAGATCTATCGGCGACTGGGTGAAACGGAACTCGCCGAAAAGTATGCAGCCCTGACTCGGGAGACGCCTCCTCCTGTGCGCAAGGGATACGAGCAGGCGCCACCGCAATAGATCGACGACTCACTACTTTTTAGCGAGCGAGTAAGGCTGCTTCCGAACGATACCCTTGCCCTCTTGAATCGTCACGATCTGTCCGGCTTCAACCTTTGCAAAGCTCTCCGTCTTACCGCTGAGCCACCGGACCGTGAGTTCCGCAGTCGTGGCCTTGCCTAAACCAAAGTGCAGGCGCAGGTCGCTCTGCGACAGAAACGATCCGCCACTGCGGACCTCGTCGATCTGCTGATGCCCCCCGACGGTCAACGTCAGCCGTGCGCCAATCGCATCTCGTCCGCTAGCAGTCAGAGCCCTCACGGTCAGCGAACTACCAGCCACAGGAGCAAGGTTTTTTAGCAGCGTCGGCGCCTCTCCCATATTTACAATGACGATCTCCTGCTGCCCGTCGTTGTCCAGGTCGCCCACCGCCAGACCTCGCGACGAATGCACGTCGGATATCCCTTGCCCGCCGGCAGCGGAGAGATCGAAGAACTGGCTGTCTCCGCGGTTCCAGTAGAGCAGCCGCTGCTGCTTGAAACGCTCCCCAGTGTGTCCGTCTTCCACCTCTGGATAGACGTGCCCATTCGCGACGATCAGGTCCGGCCAACCGTCGTTGTCGAAGTCGAGAAACGAGGTCCCCCATCCCAGATAACGCGTATTCACTGCCAGACCACTATCAATCGTTGCATCGACAAAGTTGTTGTCACCCTCGTTTTGATAGAGCGTGTGCGTGTCATCCGCGAAGTTGGTCTTGAAGATATCCAAGCGACCATCGTGATTAAAGTCGCCTGCACTCCCTCCCATCCCAGCCTGCTCGCGGCCATCTTCGTTGTAGGCAACACCGGACTTCGCTGCAATCTCTTCAAAGCCCTTGCCTGCCAGATTGTGGTAGTAGAGGCTTGCTGTGGAGTCACAGGCCACATAAATATCGGGCCAGCCGTCATTATCGAAGTCGCCCGTCAGCGCGGTGAAGCCATAGTAGTTCTTTGGCGTCGTCACATGGAGTTGATCGGAGACGTCTTTGAAATGGCCGTGGCCATCGTTCTCATAGAGCGAGACTGTCTCCGCCGGCAGTCCCCGAGGACCACACAACACGGGCAACCCCTTCCATCGGCACTGCGACTTATCTCCCGGCCGCGGTGTCTTGGCCGGATCAAATTCGATATAGTGCACCACTACCAGATCGAGAAAGCCATCCCTGTTGAAGTCGACGAAGGCGCAGCCTGTGCTCCACCGCCGTTGTTCGGTCGTCAATCCGCGCTCTTTGGCCTCATCACGAAACTTGCCGTCTCCGAGATTATGGTAAAGCGCATTCTGACCCCACTGTGTGACAAACAGGTCGACGTTCCCAGCGTTATCGACATCGCCCGCGCATACCCCTTGTCCCCAACCAGTGTGTGCGAGCCCGGACTTCGCCGTCACGTCTTCGAACTTCAAACCACCAAGGTTGTGGTAAAGATAGTGAGTTGGAGCCTGCTCTGCGTCAAGCCGCCCGCCGTTCACCACAAAGATATCGGGGAGCCCATCATTGTCATAGTCGATGATCGCGACACCGGTGCCCGTGGTCTCAATGATGTATTGCTTTCCCTTCTCCGAACCGGAGATGGTGACGCCCTTCAATCCAGCCTGGGCCGCAATATCTTCGTATCGGACAACCGGAGCCTTCATCCCTGGAGGCAAAGGCTTCGCAGGAGCAGATTTACCGCTCCCGGTCGCGACTCCCATGCCTTGCGCACAGGCGATAGTAGTGCCGCACCAACCCAGCAAGGCGGAACATAACAAGACAAGAAGAAGACTGGCATGGCGAGTAAAAGAGCTATTCCTGATCACCTCGCGGATTTTAGCATCCTCAACCGTTCGTGCTGCAGAGTCATAACGCCGCAGTCATTCCATCGGAACTCCGGTTCCAGAAGCAACTTTTGTTTGTGCTAGACTTCTCATCGAGCGACGCTCCGCACCTGCAAAACAATGCAGAGCAAGCGTTACGGCTCCCCGTCATACACAAGATTTTCTCGCGAGATGCGTTACGGGCTCCGAGATGGCCGACGCTAATCGCCAGGATTTTAAGGATGCGGGCATCACTGAAGTGGGACACGAATGCTTGCAGCAATGATGGCTCGCCTAACATCTTCCGGTTTATTTCGCTCGGCTCTAACGGTTCTCTGCTGCTGCGGCTGCGCCATCTCTCAACCACAGGCTTCCCATTGCAAAGGGCCGGCGGAACTGGAACGCGCCATTGCGGCGCATCCTACTGCAGCCGCCTTTGACGCACTCGGCGCCTACTTTGGGCAGCACAATCAGCTCTCCTGTGCGATCCCTGCCTTCCGCTCCGCGCTTCGACTTGCCCCGGGATCATGGGAGGCACATTACGATCTTGCCATCGCACTTCTGCAGCACGGTGATGCAGAACAAGCTGCACGAGAGCTGCGGACCGCGTTAGGACTAAAGCCGGGAACACCACAAATTCAGCTTGCACTTGGGGTCGCACTCAATCAGGCGAACCAGTCAGAAGCAGCTATCGATGCATTCAAAGCTGTCCTGCAGAACGATCCAGGATCAATACCCGCACTCGACGGTCTGACCAAGGCGCTGATTGCCCAGAAGAGGTACTCGGCGGCCATCACCTATCTGAAGGATGCGCCAGTCGACGAAGTGCTGCAATTGAATCTCGCGATCGCCTACTCAAAGAACGGAAATCTCGACGAGGCGCTGCAAACCCTAACTGCAATCGTCAAGGAACATCCGGACTACGCGCAGGCCCACGTAAACCTAGCCATTATCTATACCCAGCAGAGTCGCTACCGCGATGCGGCAGACGAATTTCAGCAAGCTCTGCGGCTTGATCCAACAGATGACGTTGCGCGTGTCTCTTACATCAAGGCGTTGATCATTCTGGCCCAGGCAGATACCGCTTTGCCGCTGACGGAAGAATATCTACGCCGCAAACCCAACGACTTTGAAGCGCTCTACTTGATGGGATCTGTAGATCGCGAACTCGGAAGATATTCCGAAGCGGAAAAAGTGCTGTCCAAAGCCGTTGCGAAACGCGCGGATAACTATGATTCCCGCTACGATCTTGGCTTTGTTCTAGCCAAGCTTGGCAGGCCGGCGGAAGCGCGAGTGCAGCTTGAAAAGGCGCTACAACTCAATCCCTCGTCCAACGAAGCCCGATTCCAACTCGCCTCAGTCCTGCGCGCCCTCGGCCAAAAAGATCAGGCAAACCAGGAGTTGAAGGTCTTCCAGCAAAAAAAAGCTGAGACAGTCAAGCAGGACGTCGCAGGCGTAACGGTCAACCAGGCCAACCAATATCTGCTTACTGGTGACGTCAAGAAGGCCCTTGAACTATACCGCGAAGCTCTCGTCGGCGACCCAAACAATGCGCGCACCTATTACGATTACGCGTTGGCTCTGGATCAAGCCGGAGACATCGCGTCCGAGCGAGATGCTCTGGTCAAGTCAATCGCACTGGACGCTGCATTCGCTCCCTCCCACAACCAAATTGGACTGCTCAGCCTGCAGGCAGGCCAGTTGGCGGACGCCGAGCAGCAGCTAAAGCTCGCCATTTCACTGGACCCGCAATACGCCGAGGCACAAGGCAATCTGGGTGTCCTCTATGGTCAGCAGGGACACAATCACGAAGCAGAAGTACTGTTACGGCAAGCGACCGAGAACAATCCCAAATACACTCAGGCGTTCGTAAATCTTGGACTGGTTCTAGCGGCACAGACACGATTTGCAGACGCGGAAGAAGTCTTGCACCACGCCGTACAGCTTGAGCCCGGCAACATCTCAGCTCTCACCGCCGATGCGATGGTGTTGACTCGTCTAAGCCGTCCCACCGACGCCATCGCGTCTTTCCGTAAGGTGATCGAACTTAATCCCCAGTCGGCGGAAGCTCACCTGAATCTTGGAATTGCGCTGGCAGATCAGTTCAACCTCAACGATGCTTTGGCCGCGTTCTCTGAAGCGGTGAGACTCGCACCAAATACAGCGGTCGCCCATTACAACCGTGGCAGAGTGCTGCTGGATCTTCAGCGCAACCAGGAAGCAAAACCGGAGTTGGAAGCAGCAACCAGTCTTGACTCGGGGTCAACTGAGTCCTGGTATCTCCTCGGGCTCATTGCACACCAATCAGGAGATACCGATGCGGCCATCCAGCAGTTTTCGCGGGCAGTTGCGTTGAAGCCTGACTATGCCGACGCGCGCTACATGCTCGGACGCGAATTACTGCACAAGGGGGACAATGCCGGTGCAATCGAGCAGTGGCGCAAGGCCATTGAGATCCAGCCCGACTATGGCGAAGCACTCTACAACCTAGCGCGCCTGCTCGCCAAATCCGATCCCGAAGATGCAAAGCGTCTGCAGACTCGCTTCGACAACCTGCAAACACAGAAGCACGTCATGGACCGCGCACAGACTCTGGGAAACTTTGCTCTGGCTTCGGCGGATGCTCATGATTGGCCGCAAGCTATCGCCCAGCTAAAGGAGGGTATTGAACTCTGCAAAGACTGCAGTGCTCTGCCGTTGCTCCATAAAGATCTAGGGCTTATTTATTGCCGCTCCGGCGAATTGAAGAGTGGACGAGCCGAATTGCTCGCCGCGCAAAAACTTTCTCCAACCGACCCAGATGTAACCAGAGCGCTTCAGATACTCGACTCATTGCAAAAGTAGAAATTTCGGCTAAGATGCCTTGAATCATTCTTTCGCTTATGCGGCTAGATTTCTCACGCAGCTTCGACTTGGGAGACCGTAGTATACGCAGGTGTATCTGCGGATGTACCTTCTTGATTGCAATCCTGACCCTGGTGCTGCCTCTGGCAGCACAGGATGTAGACGCCATCATTACCTCTGAAAACCGCAAGCCCGCCACGATCGCTGATGAGATCCATGATCCCGCGGAAAGAGCAGCATTCCTCGCGCTCTTTCAAAAAAACTCCCCCAGCAAGAAGCTCCTACTCGCACAGGAATTTCTTCGAAGCTATAGCCAGTCTGCTTTTCTCGCCACCACCTATGAGATTGCCGCTCGCAGCAGCTTCGACCTCAACGAATCCAAATCTGGATTGGAGTACGCCCGACAATCGTTGGCCCTGTTACCTGAGAACCCGCTATTTTTAGTCGCCGTCGCCGATGTTCAGGCCCGCGAGCATTTGAACGACATAGCAATATCTAACGCTCGGGACGCTCTCGACTATCTTGATCGCTTTACCAGGCCTGTCGCTATCACCGAGGCTGACTGGCCTGAGATCAAGCGGAGCCAGCAGGCGATCGCCCACTTCGCCCTTGGCAGGGCTCTCATCCAGAAGGCGATTCAGCAGCCCACCGGTGCACTGCGCTCATCTCTTTTCGATCAAGCCGGCGAATCCCTCTCTCAGGCCCGCGCGCTAAACCCTGCGGACACTGAGATCGCGTATCTACTCGGCGAAGACTACTTGTTCTCCGATGACCTCACCCACGCAGCTGCCGAATTTGCGTTTGTCTATCGCCAGCCCGGACAATTCGCTCCCCAGGCAAAGGAGCAACTCCAGCTCATCTATAACGCTGGCAAACCTTCGGTCAAAGGTAATTTTGAAGCATTTGTAGACGAGGCGGCCAGGCACGCGCCTTCTGCTCCATCAACTGCGGCCCCATCCACCGAATCTGCGTCCCAGCATCACGACTACGCTGGATCAGCCGCCTGCAAAACCTGTCACGGCGGTATCTATCGCCAGTGGGACCAGAGCGGCATGTCGAAGATGCTGCGGTCCTATCAGCCTGAGAACGTCATCGGCGACTTCACAAGCAACAACGAATTCTATGCCGGCGACGACATAGCCTACCGGAACGGCAATCTTCAGATAACTCCCGCTCCTGATCGCGCACTCTTCGCGCGCATGGTCCTCCGCAACGGCCGCCACTTCTTCGACATCAAGCAGTCAGATGGTCACTGGCACTCCTATCCGGTTGATTACATCATCGGCTCTAAATGGCAGCAGGCCTACGCTACCACCTTGCCCAACAAACAGATTCACGTCTTCCCTATTCAATACAACACTATCGAGAAGCGCTGGTTGAACTACTGGAAGGTCATCGACAGCGCGGGCACCACTCGCTCCAACCCTTACAACTGGGAGCAATTCAGCATCGCTACAAATTACAAAGCGAACTGCGCCATCTGTCATACCAGTCAGCTTCGTAACGTTAAAGGTGGCAGTCTCGACGCCGATAATCTTGTCTTCCGCGAGCCAGGTATTGGCTGCGAGATGTGCCACGGCCCCTCAGCGACTCACATCGCGGCCATATCTACGGGTGAGACCTATCGTAAGGGCCCGCTTGACCCACCGGTTCAGTTCAATCGCCTCAACAACCGTGACTTTGTCAGCATCTGCGCGCAGTGTCATCTGCAGTCCAACGTCCATGCAGCAAATTCCGCCGGAGAACTGAACTATTCGAGCACCGCTACGTTCTTCCTGCGCAATGCTTCCGTGCCCTTCGACGAGTTCTCCCGCAAAGGATTCTACAAAGACGGACGCTTCAGCCAGACAACATTTATTGTCGAGGCTCTCGAACGCTCACAGTGCTTTCGCAAAGGCAACGCCAGCTGCGGAAGCTGCCACGATCCACATAGTCACAACGGACCCTCCAATAACACTTCGCTGAAGTTCAAGGATGACCCCGATCGCATGTGCGTCAATTGCCATACTCAGTTGGCAGACAAGACCGCAGCAGCAGCGCATACCCACCACACCAGCGACTCCGAGGCCAGCCGCTGCGTCTCTTGCCACATGCCTCGCATCATGGACGCATTGCTCTTCCGTGCCCGCTCGCACCAGATCGACGACATCCCTAATGCAGAGATGACCATGCGCTTCGGCCAGGCTGATAGCCCTAACGCCTGCATTCTCTGCCACACCGAAAAGACAGCGGAGTGGGTGCAGGGCAAGTTGCAGTCGTGGAAGTCAACTGCCTCGCCCACCGCACCCACGATCTCGGCAATGCAGGCGCACTCAAATCGCGCTACGCTTGCAAAACAATAAACTTGAAATTTGGACCGCACTTAAACGTCCTCAACCGGACGCGCCATACTCCAGCTGTATCTTGGATTAAATGCGCGTCCCCGTACCCGCTAAACAGCCGGAAGCAGCACGCTCGAACCTGCAGCTTCTTACAGAACCAGAGAGCTATCTATGAGCGAACTAACCGTCAAGCCTGCCAGCGAACTTCTCTCCATGTTGCAGCAGCGCACTATCTCTTCCTTTGAGCTCGCAGAAGAGCACATTCGCGAAATCGAACGGCTCAACCCCAGCTTGCGCGCCTTCGTCGACTTCGATCCAGATCGGCTCCGCCGCGCTGCACGTGAAGCGGACGCATTACGCACGACATCACGCAGATCCGTCGAAGACGCCCCACTATTGGGTCTGCCCATCAGTATCAAGTCCTCCATCGCGACCGCTGGGTATCGATGCGAAACAGGTACCGTTCTCAATCGAGGACTTGTCGCGAATGACGACGCTGTGGTCGTTGCTCGGATGCGACAGGCTGGAGCAATTATTCTTGGCACCACCAACTGTCCCGAGTTCTTGATGGCCTACGAAACCGACAACCTGCTCTATGGTGCCACTGCCAATCCATGGAGTCTTCAGCACTCTGCCGGCGGATCAAGCGGAGGCGAGGCATCCGCCATCGCCGCCGGTCTCTCAGCGGGAGGCATCGGCAGCGATAGCGGCGGATCAGTTCGGGAGCCTGCGCACTTCACCGGCATCTGCTCTCTAAAGCCCACACCCGGCCGCATCCCCAGCCAGGGACACATGCTCCCCTGCATCGGCCCCTTCTCGATTCTCGGCGCCGTAGGCCCTATGGCCCGGACGATGCGCGACGTCTCGCTGTTCTTCAACCAACTCTCGGCCCCGTACCCATCTATCGCGACTGGCATCACAGTTCCCTCCCCTTCGGCCCACCCATTCGATCTGCGCTCACGGCCCATTGGCGTGCTCGAAGATGACGGACTCGTCCCGGTCACCCCAGAGACGCGACTTGCTGTCCGCTCCGCTGCCGCCGCTCTCGAACAGCGAGGCTTCCAGATCAAACCGTTCCGTTCCGAACTTCTTGAAACGGCAAGACAGTTGTGGTGGACGTTCTTCATGCGCTGCGGCCGCATGCTGCTGGAGCCCGCGATCGAAGGCCGCGAAAGCGAGTTGAGTCCTACCTTTCGCTACTTTCTCGATGTGGCCCGCAGAGAACCGATCCTCATGGGCCAGGAGCTGCTCTCTGCATGGACGCAATCCGATCAGGTTCGCGCTGCCCTCAATGAGGAGTTGGCGTCCTACTCTGCAATCCTCTCCCCCGTATGTAGTGTCCCCGCGTTCAAACATGGTGAACGAGAGTGGCAGGTCGAAGGCCAGAAAGTAGAGTATTTCAGCGCCATGCGATTTACCCAGTGGTTCAATCTGCTGGGTGCACCCGCCGCGGTCGTGCCGGTCGGCAGATCAAGCGATGGGCTTCCCATTGGCGTTCAGGTCGCCAGCTATCCCCACCAGGATGAAGCCGTACTTGCCATCGCTGAATTGCTGGATCAGGACTTTGGATATCTGCCTCCGCCCATGGCTCTGCAGACCAGGCTCTGACAAAGGTGGATGTGCAATCCACGGTGAAGTCGCCACCGGGAAGCCGTCCACCGCTCCTCACCTCACTTACCGGTTGCCGAGCGCCAGCAGAATTGTCGCACCAGTCAAACAGGTTAGTCCTACACCCAGCAAGCTCTTGGACAACTGTGACGCACGCTTCCATTCGCCCGTTAGAACTCCAGACAATGTCGCCGTCATAATCATGAAAATTTGGAAGAGTCCCCAGCCAATGGACGTTCCGAAGGTTCCCAGGTAGCTCGCACTCATACCGTAGAGCGCAAAGGCTCCCATCCACAGCACCCCCATCAGCGATGACCAGAAGAAGTCTTGTCCCGGCACACGGAAGAGCCCCCACGTCTTGTTCTTCGATAGTAGATAGAGGCAGTAGGCGATATTCGGAATAAACCCGCCAGCCAGCGCGATCGGCCACACCGCATAGCTCGCGTGCACCGCAGGCGCTCCTAGCCGTACAGCCTCCTTCGCAATGTCCTGCCCAAAGGCAAAAGAGTAATTCAGCATCGGCGCCATCACCCCGCAGACGACTGCCAGCAGAATCGCAGCGGTGTAACCTTGTCGCAAGGTCGTATCCGCTACGGCCGTTACGCCGCGCTCTCTTACCTGCCCGCCCCACGCTGTAAAGAACACCCCAGCCACCATGATGATCACGCCACTGAAGATGAAGTACGCCGCGTGTCCGATCGTTGCCGCGTTCTGCTGGATCAGCAGCGGAACCAGCGTCCCCAGTACCGCTCCCAAACCGACGATAATGCCATACGCCACACCTAGTCCCAGACGCTTCACAGAGATGCCGAACAGAATCTGCGCAACGCCCCAGCCTGCTCCCAGCAGCAATGGCACGGCTAGCTGCCCCAGCCCTAGCCCGCGATAGATCTCCAGCAGATGACCCACCAGAACCACGGCAAGCGACCACGGCAGAATCACCAGCGAGACCACGCTAAAGATCAGCCAGACGTTCTCCCACTTCCACGACCGCGTGAACTTCATGGGCAACATGCAGTTGCCCGACATCAGCCCTGCAATCATGGTCAAGGTAATGCCGTTCAAGAGATTTTGCGTCACTTCGATCCACCCCTGGAAACCAATTTGAGATCACAGGAAGCGCCCGGCTCCTGCGGTGTCTTGTAAACCCCACCGCTCACCTGCGCAGGTTGCACGAAGTGAGAGCGCAGGTGTGGGATATGCTCCAGCAGCAACGCCTCGTGCCCCATCGCAATGTGGTTGAACAGCACCAGGTGCTGATGCAGTTGTCCCATGTCGCCCACGTGCGGTGCGACCGGCAGACCAAACTCCTTCGCCATCAGACTCACTGCGAGAAACTCACTCACGCCCGCCAATCGCGTGCAGTCGGCCTGAACGTAATGAACCGCCGAAGACTGCATGAAGTTCTTGAATACAACGCGATTCGGTATGTGCTCTCCCGTTGCTACCTTCACGGGTGCAATCGCATGCGCCAGCGTTGCATGACCCTGTATGTCGTCAGGATGGGTAGGCTCCTCAATCCAGAGCGGCCGAACCTTCGCAAGTTCACGGCAGCGCCGCAGTGCCACCGGCACATTCCAGCGCTGATTGGCATCGAGCATCAACGTCCCCGCATCGCCAACACACTCTCGTAGCATCACGGCACGACGCAGGTCACGAGTTGGGTCGGAGGAACCCACCTTCAACTTGAAGGCAGTGAATCCCTCGTCGATCGCTCGCATCGTCAACTCACGAACCTTATTGTCGTCATAGGCCATCCACCCAACAGACGTGTCGTACCCCGGATAGCCGGTCTCAAGAATACGTGCCCGCTCTGCACGACTGCCCATCTTGTCGCGCAATAGCTGCAGCGCGTCCTGCTCGGTCATCTCGTCTTCGAGATAGCTCAGATCCAACAGCCGAACGACCTCCTCCGGCTTCAAATCAAGCAGCAGCTTCCACAGCGGTACGCCGCGGCTCTTCGCCCATAGATCAAAACAGGCGTTCGTAATCGAGGCCAGCGCCAGATGCACTACGCCCTTGTGCGGTCCAAGCCAGCGAAGACATGGATCGTTAGCCAGCCGCTGCGCCATACTCCCAAAGTCGGACATCAATTCTTCGATCTCCAGGCCGGCAAGCGGCCGCGCCAGCAACTCGATCGCCTCGCACACCAGCCGGTTCCCCTCCCCCAGAGTCAGCGCGATCCCCGTCCCGTACAACCCATGATCGCTCTCCAGCAGCGTCACCGCCATGCAGTACTCAGGATTCGTATGCACCGCATCGGTACCCGCCCCGGCAGGCAGCTTGTATCTTGCATCGTGGGTTGAGATCTTATTGATCATGTAACTTGGCATCGCTTCTCCCGTTCAGTTTTCATCAATTTCCTAACTCAGCTTTGGTGCACCTCGGCAGCATGCGACCGGTCAGATTGCATGACCACCTTCGCTGATCCATCCGATCAAGACCGCTTCTCCCAGTGGTCGTAGGCCGTCTTGCCAAAGCGCGCCATCGCCCTCTTCACATACTGCTCGGCAACCTCACCGTCACCGTCGCGCAGTAAGTCGACAATTCGCTGGTGCGCTTCCAGGTCTTTATCCCACACTGTCGTCTCCTGACCGCTGGTGGTAACCCGCATGCGCACAAAGGCGAAGAATGGCAGCAGAATACGGCGCGCCTGCTCAATCACATAGGGGTTCTGAGAGAGCCGGCAGAGTTCCAGATGAAATTGCAGATCGCAGTCCAGCAGCAGTTCACGGTCCCCCGACTTAGCCGCCTTCCGCATCGCATGCACCGTCGCTTGAAGGCTTCCGAAGTCTGACTGTGCCGTCGCAGCTAGCCGCGCGGCCAGACCCTCGATCGCACCTCGAAGATCGTAGAGGTGAGCCACATCCCCTTCGCTCAGGTGGATGACCCGCGCACTCCGCCCAGACGCTTTGGTAATAAATCCATCCTGCGTCAGGATGTTGATTGCCTCCCGTATCGAGCCCTGTGCGACGCCGAACTTCGCCGCCCACTTACCCTCCACAATGCGCTCCCCGGGAGCCAGTGAGCCTCTCACGATCTCTCGTCGTAGCCGTTCGGCCAGGTCGGTCTTTAGCAGACCATTCGTTGACGAAGATGAGGGAGTCGGCATATTTTGAGCACTTAAATTAGTTCGTCATCACAATAGCCTTCTGGCTTTCAAACTGTCAATCAAGATTTATTCCCAATAAATGTGGATGTATATCCGACATTAAGCTTGACACCTCTATTTCGCGTGCCATATGGTTCCGCCAATATGAGTGCTTATTCTTATCACCGACGGAAGTTCATTCAACTCGCCCTGGCAGCCTCCGCCGCCCCCCTCCTGCCCGGTTCAGCCTTTGCGGCCACCACATCGGGCGACGACCATACCGCCTGGTATCGCAACGCCAAGTTCGGCATGTTCATTCACTGGGGACCCTACTCGCTGGCCAGCGTTGAGGCCTCCTGGCCCATCATGACGCCCAAGCCCGGTGGCATTACTGAAGCCGAGTATCGCTCCCTCCCCCAGCGCTTCAATCCAACTAAATTCGATCCGCAGTCCTTCGTCGATCTGGCCCGCAGTGCAGGCCAGCAGTACATGGTCTTTACCACCAAACACCACGACGGCTTCTGCATGTTCGACTCTTCGTATACCGAGCACAAGATCACCAACACCCCGTACGGTAAAGACATCGTGGCGCAACTCGCTGCGGCAGCAAAGCACTCCGACATGCCCCTTGGCTTTTATTACTCTCCGCCCGACCTCTACCATCCCGGATTTCGTGACACCTCAAAGCTCGCAAAAGACAACTGGCATGGGGAACCGACGCGCGCAGAATGGGCGCTCTACCTCGACTACATGGAATTGCAACTGACCGAGTTACTAACCAACTACGGTCCTGCAGCCCTGGTTTGGTTCGATGGCCTGAATAACCAGGGCAAGTATAACGGCGCTCGCTTCCTCGATCTCATTCACAGACTGCAGCACCGGACGCTGGTCAACGATCGCATTGGAGTGCAGGGAGACTACCAGACCCCCGAGCAGTTCATCCCCAACGCGATTCCCACCAAGGGCGTAGTCTTCAACGCCGTCGATACCAGCGTACAAAAGCAGTTGAAGCCCACCATTCCCAAGCCCGAGGACTTCCAGCTTTGGGAGACATGCATGACCATCAATGACACCTGGGCGTACAACAAGAACGACGTCAACTACAAGTCCGCAGAGTTTCTCGTTCGCAGCCTGGTAGAAGTGGCGAGCCGTGGCGGCAACTTCCTTCTCAACGTAGGCCCACAGCCCGACGGCCTTATCCAACCAGAGTTTCAAGAACGCCTGCGCGCAATCGGTGACTGGCTTGCCGTCAATGGGGACTCCATCTACGGCACCACCTACGGCCCAGTGCAAGGAATCAAGAGTCTCAGGACCACCGCGAAGGAAAATAAAGTCTTCGTCCACGTCTTCGACTGGCCCAATTCACCCCTGCAGGTTACCGGAATCGGGCCCAAGGTCCTCTCCGCTAACCTGCTCGCCAACGGGCAGCCATTGAAGTTCCGCCAGACAGAAGGCGGCTTACAGATTGACCTGCCTCCTCATGCGCCCGACGCAAACGTCAGCGTCATCACCCTCAGAACCCTTTAGCCTCTAAAGGCTCGGCCTCCGTAACTAGCTCGCCTCGACTTGTCTCTAAGCCGAGGCGAGCTTCAGCTTGTATCGTTTCCCGGCTTCCACGCTAAGTGACAAGACATGAACATCCGCACCATCCTGCACACCGGAAATAGTGCGTGAACCATTGGTCACTCGGACCACCTTCACACTTTGCGGAACACGCAGACTGTGCGTCCCAGTGCGCAGTGCATAGATCTCTGCGTCAACCAATCGGCCGCCTGACCAATGCAAGTTGATCTCGGCGCCACCGCGTGCTCGGAGCCCTCGGATCGAACCGTCTTGCCATGCCTTGGGAAGCGCGGGCAATAGGCTGATCTCACCGTCGTGGCTCTGGAGCAACAACTCCGCAATGGCAGCCGTCGTACCGAAATTGCCATCAATCTGAAAGATGCTGCCCCCCGAAGCAGGATGGGTGTCGAAGAGGTTTGCCCCAGTACTGTGCTGAATCAACATCTTCAGTGAATCCCACGCCATGTCACCATCCAGCAAACGCGCCCAAAGCCCGATAGCCCAGGCACGGCTCCAGCCCGTGTAGGCTCCACCATTTGCCAGGCGGCGCTCAAGCGACTTGCGCGCTGCCGCAGCAATCTTCGGCTGACTGCGCAGCGTGATCTCGGCACCAGGGTAAACGGGATAGAGATGAGACATGTGTCTCTGACCAGGCTGATTCTCGTCGAAGTCGACCGACCACTCCTGGAGTTGACCGTACCGCCCAATCTGGTACTCGGGCAGGCGCTGGACCGCAGTCGCCAACTGTGCGGAAAACTCCGCATCAGTCCCAAGTACTTTCGCAGCTTGAATGACGTTGCCAAACAGTTCGCGGATCAGAGCAATATCCATCGTGCACCCGGCGCTAACACTCGCCGATTTGCCATTCGGTGCCAGAAAGCTGTTTTCCGTCGAGACAGACGGGCAGGTCGTTAGCTCTCCCTTGCCGTCCTCAACGAGCCAATTGAGACAGAACTCCGCCGATCCTTTCATCACCGGATAACTCGTTCGCAAAAACTCCTTATCGCCGCTGAAGAGATAGTGCTCCCAGAGATGCGAGCAGAGCCATGGACCGCTCATACAGAAGTTGGCCCAGGTGGGATCGGCAAAATCCATCCCCATACCCACAGGTGCCGATTGCCGCCAAAGATCAATATTGTGATGCGAGACCCACCCCTTGGCCCCGTAGTTGACCTGCGCAGTCGCTGCTCCATTATGGCTAAGGTCGGTGACCATATCAAACAGCGGCAGATGGCACTCAGAGAGATTGCACGTCTCTGCATGCCAGTAATTCATCTGCACATTAATATTGGCAGTCCAGTTGGAACTCCAAGGCGGACGAACCTCCGCATTCCAGATGCCCTGCAGGTTTGCTGGCTGCGTCCCCGGCCTCGAACTCGTCACCAATAGATACCGGCCCAGGTGGAAGTAAAGAGCCAGAAGTGCAGGATCAGGGTTGTTGGCAAAGTCTGCTACCCGCTTGTCGGTCGGCTGATGGATACTCTCGTTCTCACTCCCAAGGTCCAGACCTACGCGGCGGTAGAGTTTGCGGTGATCAACAACATGATCCGCATACAACTGCTCATAGCTCAGCGACTCGGAATCCTCCAGCGGCCGCTTCGCCGCCAACAAAACCTCCGATGGGGTCTTGTCAGGAGCCACCGCGTAGCCCTTGTAGCCGGTCGACATTCCAACCAGCAATACCGCACTCTTCCCCCCCTCAATCGACAAGCTGCCACCCGCCATCCTACGAACAGTGCCGCCTTCGACATGCGCTCGAAGAGCCGCAGCGAAGTGCATCCCCTCGCCCGTCTTCGTACTGTAACGGACAGGATCGTCAGCCTTCAGATAGTTCGGTGAAGAGTCGCTCGGAGCCTTACCCATGAGGTGAATCGTGCGATCATCCGGCGCCTCCGAGCTGGCATGCAGGTCGCTCTTCAACCTGACAATTCCTGTCAGCCCACTCTTACTGCTGCTGGTCAGCTTCACCACAATCACTTGAGCAGGTGTCGAGACAAATGTCTCCCTCGTGTAGCGATCGCCATCCACGACATAGCTAACCTTCGAAATCGCGGTATCCAGATCCAGCTCTCGCTTGTAGTCCGTCACCTGACCACTGTGCGTTAGTTCGATGATCAGGTCGCCCAACGGTTCGAATGACTGATTGAACGGACCCTGCATCTTACGAATCTCCTGGTCAGCGCCGGTATAGTCCTGCTGTTCCAGAACCAACTTACGCACGGTCGGCAGGTGCGATTTGGCGTCAGGATTGTTCCAGTCGCGCGGGAAGCCAGACCAGAGCGTGTCTTCATTCAACGCAATGCGCTCTCGGCGAGCGTCGCCAAAAACCATTGCTCCAATTCGGCCATTACCCAGTGGCAGCGCATCGGCCCACTGTGCCGCGGGTTGATCGAACCAAAGCAAGTGGTTTGTACCTTGCCCAGCAACGCCCGTCTCACCCTTAGGCGAAATCAGCGCACCTTTCATTCTCGGAGAAATAAATGTTGATCCAATCAAAGCGATAAATCGACGCCGCGTAGTTGCAAAACCCATATAACCGCCACCAGTCCGTTGCTTGATTTGACAACGATGCGCCGTCTCGGCAGATCGCCAATACGCAACGTAAACGATTACTTTAAGGTTTGCAAGCGGCAGACACACGCACCTATCAACCCGAAGTAAACCAATCCCAACCCCACGCATCTTTCCAACAGCGCGACAGATGGTTCATCGCACCTGCGGGAAGCCTAGATCAACCGCACTCGTTCCTGGGTCCGGCCAGCGACTCGTCACCACCTTGCTGCGCGTGTAGAACTGGACTCCTTCCGGGCCATACATGTGCAGATCCCCAAACAGCGACGACTTCCATCCCCCGAAGCTGTAATACGCGACAGGCACCGGTATCGGCACATTGATCCCAACCATGCCAACCTCTACATCGAACTGAAACTGCCTTGCGGCACCTCCATTCTGAGTGAAGATTGCCGTGCCGTTCCCGTAAGGATTTTCGTTGATGATCTTCAGAGCATCGGCATACGTCTGCGTTCGAACGACGCTCAGCACCGGGCCAAATATCTCATCCTGATAGCAACGGGTGCCCGGCTGGACATGATCCAGCAGCGTCGCCCCCAGGAAGAACCCTTCCCGTTGCGTTGCCGCATCGTCCCGTCCATCGACTTCAATCGACGCGCCCTCTTCCTTCGCCTTATCAAGGTAGGAGGCAACTCGGTCCCGATGCTCCCGCGTGACCAGCGGGCCCATCTCGCTCCCCGGTTCCATGCCCGGACCAACCTTGATGCGTCCGATGCGCTGACGGATTGCTGCCACCAGCGGATCAGCGACAGTCCCCACCGCGACCACCACAGATATCGCCATGCAGCGTTGTCCAGCTGCGCCATACGCGGCTGAAACAGCGGCATCCGCAGCGGCATCCACGTCTGCATCGGGCAGAACCAGCATATGATTCTTTGCGCCGCCCAGTGCTTGCACGCGCTTGCCGTTGCGCGTCCCCGTCTCATAGATTGACTTCGCAACAGGGGTTGACCCAACAAAGCTGACCGCCCTTACATCAGGATGTGCAAGGATTCGATCAACCGCGACCTTGTCACCTTGTACCACGTTGAAGACACCATCAGGGAGCCCCGCCTGCTGGGCCAGTTCGGCGAGCAACAGGCTTGCAGATGGCACCTTTTCCGAGGGCTTCAGAATAAAAGCGTTGCCGCAGGCAATCGCATTGGCAAACATCCACATTGGCACCATCGCAGGAAAATTGAACGGGGTGATGCCGGCCACGACGCCCAACGGCTGCCGTATCTGGTACACATCAACGCCACCGCTCGCCTGCTCGGAATACCCACCCTTCAATAGGGTGGGTATCCCACACGCAAACTCGATATTCTCCAGGCCGCGCGCCACCTCACCACGAGCGTCGGCAATCGTCTTGCCATTCTCTGTCGAGATGATCTCAGCCAGCCTGTCGCGATTCATCTCGATGAGATTGCGAAGCTTGAATAATATCTCCGACCTGCGCGAGAGCGACGTCGTACGCCACCCAGTAAAAGCAGCCTTCGCAACTGCAACCGCGTGGTCGACATCCTCCACTGTTGCGAAATTCACCTGAGCGATCTGCTTGCCAGTGGCAGGATTCCACGCCACGCCTGACCTACCGGAGGTCGTCTCAGAGGATGCACCACCAATCCAGTTGTTGATCTGCAATGCTTCTGCCAGCGAAGTCGTACCCATATCAATACCTCCGGCGTCCAACGCCAATGTCGCACGTGAAATTCGAAGCCCTCTCAAAAAGCTGAGGCCGCATCAATCCTGTCTTATCCATTGCATGGTCTTGGCCGCCAACCGATCGAATGCGGTCACTGCCAGTGCAAGATGTTCCAGCTTCGTATCTTCGATCTTGTTGTGACTAATCCCAGCCAGCGACTGTACAAACATCATCGCCGTTGGAATTCCAGCCCTTGCGACCTCAGCCGCATCATGCAACGGACCGGAGGGCATCCGGTGCGAGACGCCGACCGTCTCCTTGATCGCTGCATCGCAAAGCCCGATCAACTCCGCATTAAATGGAATCGGCTCAATACTCCATATCCTCGACCAGTCCACCGTGCAGCGCTCCTCCGCGGCAAAGCGCTGGCTCGCCTCCTGCGCCTCGAGCAGCATCGATGCCAGTACATCTGCATCAAGATCGCGCTGATCGAGCGTCACCTCGCATCGTCCAACCACCGCCGTCACAATCCCCGGAAAAGTCTTCACGCTACCCATCGTGCAGACAGCATCTTTGTGGCGACCAGCAATACTCCGAATCTCCAGCGCCAGTCGCGCAGCAGCAGCCAGTGCGTCTCGACGCACCGCCATCGGCGTGGAGCCCGAGTGGGCTTCCTGCCCATGAAACGTAATCGTATGACGCTCCACGCCCTTTGTCCCCAGCACTACCGCCAGCGGCAGACCAAGCTCTTCCAGCACAGGTCCCTGCTCAATATGCAACTCAAGGTAGGCGGCAGCTCCCTCCCGCTCGATCGCGGCATCACCAATCCGGCTGACATCGATGCCACACTCCCGTAGCGCCTCTTCAAGCGCCACGCCGTTCCGATCCGTCCGAACCCTATCCGCTGAAATTGTGTGCGTTCCTGCAAACGCAGACGACCCAAATAGACTGCGCCCAAACCGCGCTCCTTCCTCATCGGCCCAGTCCACCAACCGGACGGTCACAGGTGGTCGACCATCGAAGTCCTCAGCGAGTCCTCGCAGCACTTCCAACGCAGTCAACACTCCCAGGCACCCGTCCAGCCAGCCACCATTCGGCACAGAGTCCAGATGACTACCCACTACCAGCACCCGCTCCGAAGCACCCTTCATCGTCACCCAGCGGTTCCCTGCCGCGTCCAGATGATGCTCGACCGGGAGACCTTGCAGCTTCGATTCAAACCAATCTCGCGCCTTCTGCCACCCCGGCGTCCATGCCACCCGCTGTGCACCATCGGAGTTGCCAGTCAACACTCGCAACTCGTTCAGGTTTGCGATTACGTTCTTCGCATCAGCCGGCATCGCTCGCCTCCGTCACGGCCTTCTGTACCGCGCGACGCAACAAATAACCTCTTGTACGCTCACCAACGAAAGCTCCATCGCGGACTTGAATCTTCCCCCGCACCGTCACAACTGAGGGCCGCCCCTCGATCGAAACACCTTCAAACCCACTGTAGTCATTGTTCATATGCTGGGTCTTTGCCGAGATGACCCCGCGATACTCCGGATCGTAAACAACCAGGTCCGCATCGCTGCCAACCGCAATCGAGCCTTTACGCGGATAGAGCCCAAACAGTTTGCTGACACGTGTACTCAACGCGTCCACAAACCGGTGGATGTCCAGCGAACCGCGTTTAACCCCGTAGGTATACATCAAATTCACACGATCTTCGAGCCCCGGAATGCCGTTAGGAATCTGCGTAAACGCATCCTTCCCCATCAACTTCTGTTTGACATCGAAGGGACAGTGATCCGTCCCCACTGTATCGATCTCGCCCGCCTGCAAAGCATCCCACAGTACCTGCTGATTCGCCTTCTCCCGCAGCGGTGGAGACATTACGTACTTCAGCCCCTCGACTCCATCGCGTTCGGCGTACGTTCTATCCAGCAGAAAGTGGGGCAGAACCGACTCGACCGACAGCTTCACCCCGCGCTTCTTTGCGTCGAGTGCCGCCTTCAACGCGGGGGCGCACGAAAGGTGCACGACATATCCTGTAGCACCCGTCGTCTCCAGAAACGTGGCAAAACGGGTGGTACCCTCAGCTTCGACCGTCTCCGGTCGGCTTGGCTCATGCCACTCCGGCCCGGTCTTGCCCTGGGCCAGCAACTCCTGTTGCAACCGGCTCACCAGTTCCGCGTTCTCGCAGTGCGCCGTTACCGTAACACCCAACTCCCGCGCCAGCTTCAGCGTCTGATACATCTCACCATCATCCACACCGAAGAAGTTCTTATACGAGAGAAATATCTTGAACGACGTGGTGCCATCTGCGACGATCTCCCGCAGTTGACCCTCCGTCTGCTCATCGAACCGTGTCACCGCCATATGGAACGCGTAGTCACAGGCACTCTGTCCCTCGGCCTTGCTCTTCCATAGCCGATAGCCCTCAAGCGCATCCTCCTGCCGCGACGGACAACACATCTCAATCATGCTCGTCGTCCCACCAACCAGCGCGGCAACACTAGCCGTCGCGTAAGTGTCCTTTGCGAAGGTCCCCATAAAGGGCAGATAAATATGGACATGAGGATCGATAAATCCCGGAAAAATCAGCTTCCCTGAGGCATCCACTACCTCAGTTCCCAGCGGCACTTCCAGGTTCTTCCCAATAGCCGTTATCACTTCGTTCTCGATGTAGAGATCGGCAAAATAACGATCTTCGCTGGTTACGATCTCGCCATTTCGAATCACAAGACTCATATCAGCTCTTCTCCGCCACGCTCTCCGGGCTCGAACTCGTCCGCTGCTCCCAGGACTGCGGTGGCAATCCGGTATTCACTTCCACCATCGTGATGCAATCCTCTACTGGGCAGACAAGCGAACACAGATTACACCCCACGCACTCCGTCTCATCCACACGAGGTATGCGAGCCAGCGGGGTCACATACGGCCCACCTGCCTCTGGCGGAGGATCCAGCTTGGGGATGGGCGTCACCGTGATCCGTTCCCGGCTCATTGCCTCCACCTCCGCAGGTTTCCGATGCACTTCCACATGGCCATCGACCGGCCCGCTCACCCGATCCAGATGAATGCACTGGTGCGCCCCATCCCAACACGCTGTATAGCAAAGATCGCAACCGATGCACTTCGATTCGTCGATTCTTGCAACAACCTTGTAGTTCAGATCCAGATGCTTCCAGTCCGTTACCTTCTCCAGGCTCAAGCCGCGGAAGTCTTCAATCGTGTTGAATTTCTTCTCCGTCATCCAGTTCTGAAGGCCATCGATCATGTCCTCAACGATGCGATACCCATAATGCATCGCAGCCGTACACACCTGCACCGTGCCTGACCCCAAAAGGATGAACTCCACTGCATCCTTCCAGTTTGCAATCCCGCCAATACCCGACATCGGCAGCACAGCATCCGGATCGCTCATCACCTGCTGGACCATGTTCAGCGCAATCGGCTTCACCACAGGCCCGCAATATCCTCCGTGCGAGGATTTACCACCAACATAAGGCCGCGGAGTAAAAGTATCCAGATCGATGCCAGTAATCGAATTGATGGTATTGATCGCGGAGAGCGCATCCGCCCCGCCGTGCTTCGCCGCCCGGGCTACAACGCGGATGTCCGAGATGTTTGGCGTCAGCTTCACGATCACCGGCGTTCGCGCGCGCTCCTTCACCCAGGCCGTGATCATCTCCGCGTACTCGGGCACCTGGCCTACTGCCGCGCCCATGCCGCGCTCGCTCATTCCATGCGGGCACCCGAAGTTCAGTTCCAGTCCATCCGCACCGGCGTCCTCCGCCTGCTGAACCACCGTGTGCCACGCCTCACGCGTTGATTCCACCATTAACGACGCAATCACCGCGTGCTTCGGATACCGCTTCTTCACCTCGGTAATCTCACGCAGGTTTACCTCGATCGGGCGGTCGCTGATCAGTTCGATGTTGTTCAGTCCCATCATCCGCTGGCCGTTCCAGTCAATCGAGGAGTAGCGCGACGACACATTCGTCACCTGTGCCCCAATCGTCTTCCAAACCGCGCCACCCCAGCCTGCGTCAAACGCGCGCATGATCTGCTCACCACAGTTCGTTGGAGGCGCAGATGCCAACCAGAACGGGTTAGGCGACTTGATGCCCGCAAAATCGACTGAGGTGTCCGGACGCTTCACTATCCCGCTAGACATGCGCACCCTCCAGTAATTCCGCAATTGCAACCCCAGACCGCTTTCCATCCGCCACCGCGTCTACCACTTCGCGGCCACCGTTCACGCAGTCCCCACCGGCAAAGTACTTGGGATCCGTCGTCTGCCCAGTCGCACGATCCACCACAATGCAGCCCTTATCCATCTTGAGATCGCGGAACTTAGACAAAAACTCCAACAACGGAGACTGGCCTATGGCAGGAATCACAAGATCGCATTTGATATGAAAGCTCGATCCCGTCACCTGTTTAACACTCCCGTCGGCACCAATCTCCATCGCGACACACTCAATTGAACTAAGCCCATCGTCGAAGCTATGTACCGCAACCGGCTGGGTCAGCCAGTCAAACGACACTCCCTCATGCCGGGCGTGCTCATACTCAAAGTCGAACGCGGAGATATGTTCTTCCGTCCTTCGGTACAGAATCCGAACGCTGTTGGCGCCCAGTCTCTTCGCGGCACAAGCAGCGTCGATCGCTGTATTTCCAGCCCCCACCACAACCACGTCTCCCACGACCTTGGTCTTCAATCCCAACTTGTACTCTTCAATAAACTTCAAGGCATCTACCACCGCAGGATGGTCACCGCCCGGCACCACCAACTTCTGCATGGCACCCAGCCCCACACCAAGAAAAATAACGTCAAACTCTCGCTCCAACTCAGCCAGAGCTGCCTCATCAGCGATCTCGATCCCGAAACGAAACTCAACGCCCAGGTCTGCGATCAGTTGAATCTCGCGCAAGCTACTGGAGGTAGGCAGCTTGTATTCGGCCACCCCATACGTGTTCAATCCCCCAGGCAGCGGGCGCTTATCGAATACTGTCACCTGATATCCCTGCTGCCTCAACTCTGCAGCAGCCGCGAGAGAAGCCGGGCCCGCCCCGAGGCACGCAATCTTCCCCGGCCTCTCAATATCGGACTTCATCGGGAGACTTCCACCTTTGGCATGAAACGTATCCATCGCGTGGCGCTGCAACCGTGCTATTTCAATCGGCTGCTTGTTATAGCGATGCATCACACAGGCACCCTCACACAGTACCTCGACCGGGCAAACTCGCGAGCAACTGGCTGCAAGTACGTTCGCATCCAGAATGCTCAGAGCCGACCCTTGCAGATTTCCGCTGGCTATCTTCTTGATAAACCTGGGCACATCGATGTGTGTTGGACACGCGCTCGTACAGGGCGCATCAAAACAGTTCAGACAGCGGTCCGATTCAATCACTGCCGCCTGCCTGGTCAAAGGCGGATGAAGATCTGGAAATAGCTTCGCTATCTCAGGGTGCTCCTCAAAGATGGTCTGTGAAGCCAACCTGCCTCCCTATCGTGAACCCGATATCAACTGTCCGACAGTTTCGCGGTCTCGACGTTGAGCGCTTAGTATTCCACAGTATTTTTTGAAGTGAAAATTCGCATGCCAACGCGGCTAAAGCCGTCTTCGAAACATAAACGACGACTGTGGCCCCTGCCCGCTCCAACCACACAACGGCAGAGGCTACAATCTCATCCAGACAATCATCTATTCCTGTTTGACGCCTCGGAAGATTCGACCTGCACTTCAGATGCTTTGCCATCAGCATCCCGAGTGGGTACGGAACGGAGCATCGAGTCGCGCTTCTGCCGGGTAGTGAAGTGCACATGCTGTCGTAGCGCGACCGGAAGCAGCACGAGCAATTTATCCAACTCGTAGCCAGCTTCCTGCGCTGCGTCACTTGCAGAAATGACGCGGCCCTCGATCTCGAGGAACATCTCGGGATGGGTCGTCCCCTTCTCTACCTTCTCAATCAGCCCCGGCAGTTCAAGCCACCACAGCAGTTCTTCAAATAGCTCTTTATTAATGTAGGTCGTCCCAAAGGCTTCACTGACTCCGGCCAGCCATCGAACATCGGGATTCCTCCAGAAATCCGGCGATTGAAGCGCAGCCATCGCGGACTGATGCGACTGCAACGACAGCAAAGCTTGAACACGTGCCGCAGCCCGCCACAGGTCTTCCCCAACAATCCCGATCTGGGCAAAGCTCTGTGCTAGCGCAGACCGCAGTTGTAACGGATCGAACAACGCATCGATTCCCTCGATCTCTGGTAAGAACCGGCTCAGCAGTATCCATGCAAGGATGGGCCCCAAAACAGTCTTCTGTCGATTCTCCGTGTGTCCCCCCGGAAGCAACGGTCTAACCGATTCCGGCCATTGGTAGCCGAATTCCTGCTTCAGGCGAGACACGCTCGCTGCAGCGATTGCTGCCGATTTGAATCTAGACTCAAACTCAACTTCTTGAGCGCCAGGCTTCTGACCTGCGGCAGATTCGCGCCGATGAGGCACAATCACCTGCTCGTCGCTCTTCCAGACTGCTTCAAAGAAAGCAACCGCTCGTTCAGTCAGTGCATCAATCCTTGGATCGACGATGTCCTTCGTAGCAGGAGCGCCATCCTTTGACGGGGTCGCATCCTGCGTCTTCCCTTGCGCGCTCGGCTTCTTGGCTTGCTCCAATTTCGCGTTCTTCCCAGCGACCTTCTCACCCGCCGAAGTATCCTGCGGAATCGCAGTAATATCCTTGACTCCGGACTTGGCTGGCGTCAGATGTTCCTCCGCAAAATCAACATAACCCCTGATCATGCTCGGGCTAAGCACTGCCCACAGCGCCTCATGCAGCGGACGCAGACGCAGCTTCGTCAACGCCTCTTCAAGGTTGTACACACCTTCGCCATGCAGTGCGTCGCACAGCCTGTCCCAGGGGTACTCCGCGCTCGACTGAAGCTCAATCCAGTACTGCAAAACAACATATTGATACCCGCGAAGATCAATGGAAAAGCCACTATGATCAAACGCCTTGGAGCGGCGCAGATAGATCAGATTCGTCGCGGTGTCCTTGTACGCGAGGATGATCGAGTCCGTCGAGGGCAGGTGCAGTGCCTCGGTCAGGCTCCGCTGTCTCAACTGGCCGCTACCCTTGTCCATGGACTCCGCAGAGGCATGGATCGTGCCCCGCGTGCTGCTGTAAGAGTTGTTGTAGAGCACCAGGGCGCGCTCGTCACCGCAGCGATTCGAATAGGCAAAGACGTTTTCGTTCACCTTGCCGTCTTCGCCCCAAAAATCGTACATCACAAAATTACTGCTCTCGGCGAAGAGATATCTCCGCTTCAACAGAGGCGCAATCTCGCGCTGATGCCGACGCACCAGGTCTTCGTCCGGATACTCATCGAATCGCGCCCGCTTGTACTCCATCCCATACTTCTCGGCAAACGCTTCAATCTGGCCGTGACCAAACATTGGCAGGCCCGGAAGCGTCGCCAGCAACGTACAAGTGCCAAAGTACTTATCACCCGTGCCAAACTGGTCGATCGCCGTGCGCTCATCCGGATTGCTCATAAAGTTAACGTAGCGCTTCAGAATGTCGGGGTCGAACTCGATCGTCTTCTTCAAATAGGAGCGATACTTGGCGTTCTCTTCATCGCGCAGCATATTCATGAAGGCGCTGTTATAGACGCGATGCATCCCAAGCGTCCGAACGAAATAGCCCTCCAGCAGCCAGAAGGCCTCCGCCAGCAACAGCGTGCCCGGGACTTCCACCGCAACCCGATCTACTACCTCCCGCCAGAACTCATTCGGCATCAGCGCGTCGAACTCTTCCTGCGACATAGCAGACTCAGATCGTGAAGGAATCGAACCGCCCACTCCCGGCAGCGGGAACCAAAGCCGTTGGACATGTTTCTTGGCCAGCGTCATCGCTGCGTCGAAACGGATGATCGGAAACTGCCTGGCCACGTTCAGAATCGTCTGAATCACATGCTCTCGTACATCCGCCCGAGAGTAGTTCAACTGCGCTGTATCGTTCCAGGCAAACGTCGTACCGTCGTTGCCGTGGTAAACGTACTCTGTTCTACCGTTCCGTCGATCGCGCAGTTGAAATACGACCGCGGCGTCCGTCTCTTCGTAGTAGTGGTCTTCGATCCTGATCTCAAACCGGCTGTCGGTGGACAGGTCCGGCCCTTGAAACTGATAAGCCGGGAACGGACTGTCGTGCCGGGAAAGAAACCACTCTGGATGTTCCATCACCCAGGTCGAATCAATGCCCATGTGATTCGGAACCATATCGCTCGCCAGCCGAATTCCAGCCGCGGCAGCCCGGTTGCGCAGGTGTTCATAGGCGGCCGGGCCTCCCAGGTCCTCTGCGATCCGATAGTCCTTCAAGGAGTAGGCTGAAGCAACAGCGTCCGCCTGCCCTCGCAGCCGCTTAATTGTCTGTGAGGCCGTGCTGCGCTCCCAAAGGCCAATCAACCAAAGACCATTCAGCCCTCGGCTGGCCAGCAGGCCCATTTCCTCGTCCGGAATCTGATCCAGACGGTGGATATGTCTCTGATATTTCTTCGAAAGCTGTTCCAGCCAGACATAGGTGCTCTTCGCGATCAGCACAACGGTCGGCATCCACGCCTGGTCTGGGCTGAACGCCTCATACTCATGCAGCGGCTGTCCCAGCTGCCGCCCCCCCGCGCCGATGCCAAACCCTACAAACTGATCTCCAAGAAACCCTTCCGCGCCCCACCCGCCCAGATCGTGACCGTGGCGCGAGTGGGTGGACGGCGGATGGAAGCGCATCCAGATCGCGATGTCTTCTTCCCTCAGAATGTCGATCGCCAGCAAAATCTTCCGTAGGTCCGGCCCCAAGTGCTCGGCCCAGTTCTCCCTGATATAGTCGAGCTGTCCACCAAGCGAGTCGGGCGAAGCCAGCATTGGTGCCTTCAGTGCATCCAGCAGACTCCCGATCTCAGGCGCTATCTGTGGCCGGGTCGCAAAGTAATCCTTGAACTCCGTGGTGACATTCTTGTAGATCGTCTGCTGCTGCAGACTCTGGTCGTCAAAGAACTCCTTGAACGGTGTGAACGCAGGATTGATATTTGCCAGCCATAGCATCAAAAGCTCTTCCAGGGCCGCCTCACGATTCGGCATATCCTGGGTGCTCTCACGAAGCCACTCGGTAATGGTCTTCTCTCCCCGGTAGATCGAAACATTCGGAAACTGCTCGGTAAATTTGCGCAGCAGCTTATCAACCTCAATCGCGTTCCCTTTTGACTCCAGCCAACGGAGCGCCTCCGGCAAAACGGCTGGATCCAATGTCTGGCGATAGCGGGCAACCATTGCGTGGTTCAGTTCGTCGATCAGGCCCATTGCAAACAGAGCTCCCGCATGAACCGTCGCGGCAGACCCACCCTCTCTCGCGCGAGCCTCATTGATGTTCTTGGCCAGCTTGCGGCTCGCAGCGATGTTGCCAAACACGAGGTTTCCGGCGTAGTTGAACAGCACCTCGTCTACGTCGTACTTTCTCCGAACATCTCGCGAAACATGAAATTCCATTCTTGACGCCTCGTATGAACGTGCCGCGGGTTCTACTTCCGTTTGTCATGCCCCTGATAGTCATTATCAAACTGAATGTGAGATATGAAATCCTCCCACCTTCCAACATATTTCTTACGCAAAACCCGGCTCCCCCCGACAAAGCAGAAAGGCTGAAACCGACGATAGACAAGCATATCCTGTCATCGGACCGGATCTCCAATGGCCAGCCAGCCGAAGCTATGGCGGAATGAAAACTTAGCAGATTTTTACTGAAATGTCTGCGATCTCATTACAGGTGGCGCCAAAATCAACCTGAATCAGCCAATCTCCACTGCCGAACGGCCCAAACCCCGATCTGCCCCCAGCCGGCTACCGGGTCACTCGCCGGTCAGTACCGCCCGCATCTATCGTGAAGATGAAGATATAGAGTATGGGCATCTATGTTTGATCTAAAGCAGCTTCAATGCTTTGTGGCGGTTGGCGAAGAATTGCACTTCGGACGCGCCGCAAAACGGTTGCATATGACGCAGCCCCCGCTCAGCCGCCACATCCAGCTGCTCGAATTTGAGCTGCAGGCAAAGCTGCTCGAACGAACCAGTCGAGTTGTGCGCCTGACACCTGCTGGCAAATCGTTTCTTCAGGAAGCAGTCCGCGTCCTCGCTCTCGTCCAGAGTGCGACCCTCAGCACACAGCGAATCGCCAGAGGCGACGCAGGACTCATCCGGCTGGCATTCACGGCAGGTTCAAGTTACAGCTTCTTGCCCAAACTATTAACTCAGGCCAGCGAATCGCTGCACGACATTCAAGTCGTTCTGACTGAAATGGTATCGAGACAGCAGGTCGAAGCGTTGCACTCCAGCGTAATCGACATCGGCCTGCAGCGCTCACCCCAGGCGATGCAGGGTCTGGATCGCCTCTGCGTAGCGCGGGAGAAGATGGTTCTGGCCATCCCCCGTAACCACGCTCTTGCTCGCGGCAGGCTGCCCAAACTCGCCGACCTCGCAGGGGAGCCCTTCATCACCTTCTCTCCCATCGACGGCCATTACTTCTACGCACTCATTGACAGTCTCTTCGCCCGCGCATCCATAACTCCGAGATACGTCCAGCAAGTCAGCCAGATCCATTCCATCCTCGCCCTCGTTAGTGCGGGCATGGGTATCGCCTTGGTGCCAGAGAGCGCTCGCGCACTGCACTTCGGCGGCATCGTCCTGCGTCAGCTAAAGTCGGACGCAGTCTATGCGGACCTTCATCTGGTGTGGCGGACGGATAATGACAACCCAGCCCTGCCGATCTTTACAAGTCTCGTTCGCCGCCAGTTCGCAATCACAGAGAAATCCCAGGGCAAACGATCCGCCTGATCCCTCAAGAGATCAGCTTTCCGCCAAGTTGCTCGCTCAGACGATTGATCCAATATAAGCATGAATCAATAGCATCTTTAGCATGTAAATGCATCAATGCTTGCACTATAGTTTCTGTGTTTCATAAAAGACTGATTCACCGTACGCGGAGACCAATTGAACCCCACGGAACTTGCGCAAAAAATCGGTGCAGGGCTGCTCTCGTTTCCTGTCACCCACTTCACTCCGGATCACCAATTTGATGCAACCGCCTACCGGCGACACATCGCATGGCTCCTGGAATATAAGCCTGCGGGTCTCTTTGCCGCCGGTGGCACGGGTGAGTTCTTCTCCCTCACGCTCTCTGAGTTCTCTCAGGTAGTACGCGCCGCGGTCGACGAAACCGCAGGCAAGGTCCCCGTGCTGGCAGGATGCGGCTACGGAACCGCAATGGCAAAAGAATTTGTCGCAGCCGCGGATGACGCCGGTGCCGATGGCATTCTTCTGTTGCCGCCTTACCTCCTGAACTCTGAGCCCGATGGCCTCATCGCCCACGTGCAAGCGGTTTGCGCCACCACCAGTAAGGGAGTCATCTTCTATAACCGTGATAACGCGATCATCAACGACATCACGCTCGCCCGCCTCTGCGACCTCTGCCCAAACCTCATCGGCTTTAAGGACGGCTACGGCGACATCGAACTGATGACCCGCATCTACGCCCGGCTCGGAAATCGCCTCACCTACATCGGCGGACTCCCCACAGCGGAGACCTTTGCGCTTCCCTACCTCGAAATGGGAGTAACCACATACTCCTCAGCCATCTTCAACTTCCTGCCCCAGTTCGCGCAGGACTTCTACACCGCGGTTCGGCAGCGTAACCATGACGCCGTCTATCGAGACCTGCGCGAATTCGTGCTGCCATATATCGACATCCGCAACCGTCGCAAGGGATACGCCGTCTCCATCGTCAAGGCAGGCATGCGCGCGGTTGGTCGGTCGGCTGGCCCGGTACGTTCGCCACTTACCGATCTCAACGACGAAGAGTTCCAGCTACTAAGCCGGTTGATCGCAGGACGTGCCTGATTGTCTGACGAGATGAGCGCCCCCAGAAAATCAACGCATGTGCGTTATCTGATTCTCGCCATGCTGTTTATCGTCAGCACCTTCAGCTATGGGGACCGGGTTGTCCTGTCCATCGCCGGTATCTCGTTCACCAAGGATCTGCACCTCGATCCCCTCCACATGGGATATCTCTTCTCCGGCTTCAGTTGGGCGTACGTTGCAGAGCAGTTGCCCTCAGGCGGCATGCTCGATCGATACGGAGCCAAACGGGTATACGGCATCAGCATCTTCTGCTGGTCTCTTTGTGCCGTTCTGGCGGGCTTTGCCGGATTCCTTGCCCCGGCTCTGGCCTTTACCGTCATCTTTGCGTTGCGTCTACTCTCCGGCCTGGCACAGGCACCAGTCTTCCCCGGTAACGGCCGCATCGTCGCAGCGTGGTTCCCAACTGCGGAGCGTGGTCTCGCTTCGGCAATCTTCAACTCCTCACAGTACTTCGCCGTCGTCCTGTTTGCCCCCATCATGGCCTGGATCGCCCACACCCGAGGATGGAAAGAGTGCTTCTGGTTCCTTGGCATCCTCGGCGTCATTCTGACGATCCTATGGTTCCGAGTCATCTACGACGTAAAAACTCACCCCAGCATCACTGCAACTGAAATCAGCACCATTGAAGAGGGTGGTGGCCTCGGCAACATCGGCCCCGCGACTACCGTCTCCGGAGCAGTTGGCCTTACCTGGAGCGCCGTTGGAAAGCTCCTGAGCAACCGCATGCTTCTCGGCATCTACCTCGGCCAATACTGCATCGTGACGCTAACGTGGTTCTTTCTCACCTGGTTCCCTCTCTACCTCAGTCAGGCGCGCCACATGTCGATCATGAAGGTCGGCTTCGTTGCGACCCTGCCCGCACTCTGCGGCTCCATCGGTGGCATATCCGGCGGATTCGTATCGGACAAACTACTCCGCGCTGGCCGCTCGCTTACCTTCGCGAGAAAGACCCCCATCATCATTGGTATGTCGCTCTCGATGACCATGCTGCTCTGCAACTACATCAATACAGAGTGGATCATCATCCTCTTGATGTCCTTCGCATTTTTCGGCAAGGGATTCGGCGCACTCGGCTGGAGTGTCATCTCCGACACCTCCCCCAAAGGCATGATTGGCCTTAACGGCAGCGTATTCAATCTCATCGGCAACATCGCCGGCATCACCACCCCGATTGCCATTGGCTATATCGTCCAGAAGACTGGCTCGTTTCGTGGCGCGCTAATCTTCGTCGCAGCGACCGCTCTTCTAGCAATCGTCGCCTATCTTCCCATCGTTGGTACCATCAGACGCCTGGAGCCCAGCGACCTCGTCAAGAGCGTAGCAACCACCTAGAGGCCATTGCAGTCCCCGCTCCAAACCGAGAGAATCGTAGGATCAATCTATGAGCGACCGTCTACCTCGCCCGCTTTATGTCAAAGTCAATCCGTCGGATAACGTTGCCATCATCGTGAATGAAGGTGGCTTACCTGCTGGCGCGCAGTTTGAATCAGGCCTGGTGCTTACTGAAGCAGTGCCCGAAGCACATAAAGTGGCGCTGATCGATATCCCGCAAGGATCGCCAGTCATCCGCTATGGCGTCACCATAGGCTGCGCGGAACGTCCCATCGCCAAAGGAAGCTGGGTACATGAGGAACTGATCACCCATCCGCTTGCTCCCGACCTCGATAACCTTCCTCTCGCAACCACCGTGCCACCTGCCCAGCCTCCCCTCGAAGGCTTCACCTTTCAGGGCTATCTCAACGAAGATGGCTCCGTAGGCACGAAGAACATTCTCGGCATCACAACCACTGTTCAATGTGTTGCTGCCACAGTTGACTTCGCCGTAAAGAGAATCAAAGCTGAGTTGCTCCCCAGCTACCCCAACGTCGATGACGTCATTGCCATAACCCATAACTACGGTTGCGGCATCGCAATTGGCGCCCCCGGTGCCGAAATCCCGATTCGCACGCTACGCAACCTCAGCCTCAATCCCAATCTCGGTGGCGCGCCTCTCGTCGTCAGTCTCGGTTGCGAAAAGTTGCAACCCGGCCAGCTTCTTCCCGTCAGCACTCTCCCCATCCTCTCCCGTGAACCCTACCTTGTTCGCCTGCAGGACGAGCAGCACCGCAGCTTCGGTGACATGGTAGCCGCCATCATGGAGATGGCCGAGAAACGCCTGGCTCAACTCAACGCCAGAAAACGAACCACACGGCCAGCCTCTGACCTCGTCGTAGGCCTCCAGTGCGGGGGCAGCGACGCCTTCTCTGGTGTCACCGCAAATCCAGCCGTAGGCTACGCCGCTGACTTGCTCGTCCGCGCCGGTGCCACGGTTATGTTCTCTGAAGTCACCGAAGTCCGCGATGCTATCGACCTGCTCACCGCCCGCGCAGCAGACCCAACCGTCGCTCGCGACCTCATCCGCGAGATGGCGTGGTACGACGACTACCTCGGCCGCGGCTCCGTCGATCGCAGTGCCAACCCTTCCCCCGGAAACAAGCGCGGCGGCTTGGCCAACATCGTCGAGAAGGCAATGGGCTCCATCGCCAAGGCTGGTACCAGCCCCATCACCGCGGTCTACGGACCCGGCGAACAGGTCAAGACCAAAGGGCTCATCTTTGCCGCCACCCCAGCCAGCGATTTCATCTGCGGCACTCTCCAACTCGCCGCCGCAATGAACATGCACGTCTTCACCACCGGCCGCGGTACCCCCTATGGACTTGCGATGGTACCGGTCATCAAGGTTGCTTCTCGCACATCGCTGGCTCAGCGCTGGTCAGATCTCATCGACATCGACGCAGGGACCATCGCGTCCGGCCACGAAACCATCGAAGAAGTGGGCAAAAAGATCTTCGACATGATCCTCGAAGTAGCCAGCGGAAACAAGCAGACCTGGGCGGATCACTGGGGGCTCCACAACGAGTTCGCACTCTTCAACCCATCACCAGTCACATAAAACGTTGCACGTTCAGCTACAAACCGAACGGCCAAACCTTCTGTACTGTCTTTGACAGAATCTGCTTCCGCTCTTCCCAGGCTAGAAATCCAAGATGATCGCGAAACAACGCCACAGCTTTCTCATAGGAAAGCTCCTTCAAAGAAACCGGCCAGTCAGTCCCCCACATCAATCGACCTGCACCAAAACTGTCATAGAGCCGTCGCACCTGGACCTCAGCATCCGGATACGGATATGTCTGTCTGGACAGCGACCACATATGGGATATCTTCACAAACACCTTCGGGTAACGTGCCAGCGCCAAGAGCAGTTCCAGCTTGTTCGGCTCATCCAGTGGTGAGTCTGCCATGTGGTCAATCACTACCGTCAGCTCTGAATTCCGCTCCAGCAGCGGCACGATATCAGGCAGCCGCGTGACTGGCGTCAACAACGTCATCGGCACTTTTAGCTGACTACAGCGCTGCCACAGCGGCGACATCAACGGCCCGCGTATCCAGTCCCCATCAGCGGTCGCAGCAGGGCTCAGCCGCACTCCCCGAAATCCCTGCTCCTCAGTCAATCGGCTCAAATGATCCGGCGCACCGGCGTCTGTCGGATCAACACGACACACCCCTGCAAAACTTCCCGGATATCGCTTCAGCACCGCAGCAAGATAGCTATTATCCCAGCGATAGTGGATCACCTGGATAAGCACAGTCCGCGCAACCCCATTGGCCTTCATCAGATCAAGCAGCGTCTCAGCAGAAGCGTCCTCTGCCGGTCGGGCACCAGGCGCGAAAGGAAAGACAGGATCGTGCTTCCAGACATGAACGTGGGAATCAATCAACACAGGCTTTGTCGCCGCCAACGATATGTCCGACGAGCCAAATACATCAGCAAAGGGCAAAGCAAGTGATTGTGCGATAAAGTGGCGGCGGTTCAAGGGGCTGAGTCTCCAACAAGTGCATGACCGAATCGATTCCTCAGTCGCATCTCATCTAAACACAATCACAAATCAACCGCTGAACCGCGAAGCCCATGTCACCATCACACGGCCAACCCGCTATGAAGCCAGATCCCCAACCAGCACAAGATCAATTGCAACTGCCTTCTCAACCCGCAGAACGAACGTACTCGGATCCTTCAGTCCCCAATCCACATACGGAACTGCAAATGAACCAGTCGCCTTCCAATGATTCGCTTCAAAGTGCACCTGCATCGGAACCTTGATCTCATGCGCCGATCCCAGAATCGTGAACACCCCTTCAACCTCAATCTTCGAATCGCCCGACGCCGGGATCACTCCCCTGAATCGTTTCGGCGCAAACGTCACCATGCTGAACGATGGGGCCTTCAACTCCTCATCGCTCATCCGCCGGTCACGAATCTTGTTGCCGCTCTCCCCGCTCCGCGCATCCACGGCAACGGTTCCATCCATCGTTCCGGATGCTGGATTAAATATGACATTGCCCTGCTGCACGCGGAACGTACCATGCACCACATGCAGAACGTCACCCAGCGTAAAGTGGACCTCACTTTGGGCCGGATCGATCCGATAAACCTGCTGCGCCCTCGCATTGCTACTTCCAGCTACGACCAGCAGTGCGGCAGCGCCCGATTTAAAGACTTTCATCAAAACTTTCTTCACGGAATACCTCTCAGACCTATGCGGTCAAAAGCCCTAAACCAAGATTCAGCACTCCGTCCCGGCCCAGCATCCGGAGCGGTGTATGACCAACATGAATCCTCATCATCCGGTCGAATAGTTGAGGCTTGGCCGTAAGCGCCTTCAAGACATGCCTTCGAACCAGTCCACTGCGGTCCATCATCAGCATGCCGTCCGACATGAAGTGCGGCAGCTTCCCTATCACTTTGTGCGACGCCTCATATTGGGTTAGGTCGTTAGCCTTCAGCGCCGCCACCAACGCAACCGCCTGCCGGAACCCCACCGCCATTCCCTCGCCTGTAATGGCATCAATCGATCCCGATGCATCGCCGATCAGCGCAACGTTGCCGCTCTGCACATAATGCAATCGCTTCACCAAAGACACCGCCCCCCGAGGCGCATCACTTGGATGGGCAGCATCAAGTCGATCGCTCAACTCTGGGAAGTGGGACAGGGCGTCCTCAACGCAAGTAAATTTCTGTTGCGACATGAATGCGACACACACTTCATCCTTCGCAACTGGTGTCACGTAGGCCTGTCCTTGTTCACCCCAATAGACTTCGACGAACTTCGACCAGGGCGCAACCGCATAGTGCTGACGCAGTCCAATCCTCCTGCTACTCAGCTTGCCGGTGTTCAGACCCGCCCAATGCCGTACGCGAGACTGATGGCCATCCGCACCCACCACCCACCGCGGGCGCACCGTATCTTCATCCATCTTTACCGTGCCGTTCTCCAGCCCGCGAACCACAGTCTTCCACCGAAACTGGACGCCAAGCTTCTCAGCACGCTCCATCAGCAACGGATGCAGAACCGTCCGACGAACGCCTAAACCCGTTCCCTCCGGAAATCTCGCCTCTGCAGTCTGCCCGCGTCCAATAAAGCGCACTCCGAAAAACGGAGCAGTCTCCACCCCGTCCAGACCAACTCCAAGCTCACGCAAAGCCATCAGCGAATCCGGCATCAACCCTTCGCCACAGGCCTTATCGATCGGTGGCGCAGAACAATCCGCAATCTCTACCGAAAACCCAGCATCTGCTGCTGCGATGCCTGCCGATAGTCCTGCAGGGCCTGCGCCGACAATAAAAACATCGGGATTCAGTAAACTCAAAATTGAACCCTCAAAAAACTTTCTCGATCTCTCTTGTTAGACGCCGTAAATCAATCTGCGGGCACTCGACTATTCCAGTCTTAAGGTATTAAGATATATGTGTCAAGCAAACGGCGTCACACTTTCGTAGTATTAAGCATTGCTAACCCTTAGCGAAACATTGAGTCAGGACATAACGTGAAGCTACTCAAGTCAAACAAACCACTTATCCCGACACCTGCTGAGATGCGCCTGCTCCAGGCACTTTGGGCGCTGCGTGAAGCTACGGTCGAAGAGATCGTCTCCTCATTCCCTCCCGAGGAGCGCCCAAACTACAAGACCACCCACACTCTTCTGCGCATCATGGAAGGCAAGAACTTCATTCGCCACACCAACCGCGGCAAGGTCTTCGTCTTTAATCCGATCGTCGCCCAGCAGGATGTAGCGCAAGCCTCCGTACAATCGCTCCTCAAACAAAGCTTCGGCGGCTCTGCCAGCGGTCTGCTGGTCAATCTCCTCGAGACACAAGCCCTGAAGTCAAGCGACCTTGAAAAAATGGAAGATCTCATCCGCAAGTACCGACTTACGAGGTCGTCAGAGGAGATGGCGCAGTGAATCCCTCCATCACGCCCGATACCGCAATCTCCATCCTGTCTGCACTCTGCGCCTTCTTGCTCAAAACCATAGCCGCCTACGCCTGCTGCTGGCTGCTCGCACGGTGCGCCACCTCCGCAAGCCGACGCTTTACCATCTGGTTTCTCTATCTTGTTGGAACCGGAACCTTCTGGATTTACAGCCTCGCCAGTCACTTCTTCCCCGCGAATATATCGCGCTCCGCAGCCAGTTCTACCGCAGCCTCTTCGGCACGACTTACCTATGTAGTCCCCTCGCAACTTGCCTTCAACGTCGTACGGCTTACCACAACACTCATCATCCTCTACGGTCTCGTCCTGGCAGTCACGGCCTGTCTCGGCCTCTGGCGACGACTTCAACTGCACCGTGCCTTGAACCTTCGCCTCGCTCCACCACCTCCAGTCGCGCAGGTCTTCCAGGCTGTTGCGTACGATATGCACATCGCGCCCTGCGATCTCTGGGTACTCCCCGGCCTAACCTCCCCGGCCACACTGGGCTCTGTGCAGGCAGCCGTCTACCTTCCAGCGGACTGCCAGGACCAGGACCCAACTGAACTCCGCAACATCCTGCGCCATGAGTTAAAGCACGTCAAGCGAATGGATAGCCTCTGGGAGACCGTCTGCCGGACGTCCCGTTTTCTGCTCTTCTTCCATCCCCTCGTTCATCAGGCCTTCGCAGCGGCACGCTTCGAGCGAGAAGTAGCTTGCGATATGGCCGTTGTCCGAAGCTGCCCCGAGAAGCGCGATCTATATGCTGAAACCCTGGTCCGCTTCGGATGGAAGACTGCTGTCGCCGAACAACCCGACTACATCGGCATTGGCTTCTCCTCGGCAGCCGCCGTTCTCAACGCCCGAGTCCGCTGGATTCTCACCGGAGAGGACATCTACTCGGCCTGGTCCCGTAAAGGCCGCGCGGTAGTGAGCGTAGGTATCTTGTTTCTCTTCCTCGCTGCCACTCCAGCACTCTGGATAGCGTTTCGCCTCGCTCCGCTGCAACAGGCAGCCATAGTCAACACCTTCACGCCAACCACGGCAGGCTCCATCCCTCACCACGCGTCACTACGCTCGACGGTTCGATCCAACGCGCCATCGCTCTCCGCACCAGATACCGTGCCCGCGGCAATCATCTCGCACTCAGCCTCCAACCTGCCGCATTACCAGATCCAGAATGCAGACGAACCCATGTCGAACCCGGTCGCCAGCGATGAATCGCAAACCGGCGACGCCACATGGAAGCAGGGCGGATCAAGCGCTAACCCACATCCGTCAGTACCCTCGGCAACAACCGTCATCATCGATACAGCAACGCAGCTAGGCCGGATGGGAGGAGGAGGTCACGAGCACGAGCGCAATTAGCGATCCGTCTCGCGCAACTCTACCTCGTCCTCACCTCATAAGACATCCAACTACGGGTGGCAAGCGCTACTCATGCACCGTCGATTTGCTCCCTGCCAGCCTTCCATCCATATCCGCAAGAACGTAGGTCGTCACAGAAAGTACCGCGATGTTCTTGCGGAAATCTTCCAGATCGACCTTGTCCAGCGTATCCGCCTCAGTGTGGTGCCAATCGAAATAGTGCAGTGCCTCGGTACGCGGGCTTAGGCTCGGCACACCTTCAGCCACAATCGGCCCAATGTCCGAGCCGCCGCCCCCGGGGGCAACACTATTGGCTCCGACTGGCTCAAGCAACCTCGTAAGATCACGTAAAGTCGCAAACGACTCCTGCTCCTGCGCCGTCAGCGTGCTCTCATCGAAGACTGCTGGAGCCACCGCAGTCGCGGCATTCCCCGGTCCCGGCGCATTGGTTCTACGCTGAGTCCCAAACCCACCGTAGCCGATCCCCAGCGGCTTCTCCGCACCCTCGTCCATCTCAATGGCCGCCACATGCTTTTCAACTTTGCTCCCAATCAACTCCTTATAAGCACGCCCACCCGCGCCACCATTCTCTTCATTCACCCAGAAGACCAGACGAATCGTCCGCTTCGGCTTGAGCCCCAGTTTATGGATCAACGACACTGCCTCAAACGTGGCCATGATGCCCGACCCATCATCCTGCGCACCCTGACCCACATCCCACGAGTCGATATGCCCGCCCAGCACCACCACCTCTTCCGGATGCTCGCTACCGACAATCTCCCCCATCACATTCCCAGCCTGCACCTCCGGCTCAAGATGCGCATCCATTTGCAGGTGAACCTTTACCGGACCTTCTTTCGCCAGACGCTCGATCAACAGCGCATCTTCCACTGAAATGGCAGCCGCAGGAATCTTTGGCTGCTTCTCGTCATAGCGCAACGTACCGGTGTGCGGTGTCTGCAGCACCAGCCCCGTGGCCGAACGCACCAGCACCGCCACCGCCCCTTTCGCCGCAGCATGCGACGGGCCAGCAACGCGGTACAACGAACCTACGCCGTAACCCTTCCAGCCCGGGTTGAACACCACAATCTTGCCTTTGATCTTCTCGTCCGGCATGGCATCCAGCGTCGCAAAGTCCGGAGCGAAGACAACCTCAGCCGTAATACCTTCCTTCGGCGTACCCACGCTCATCCCCAGGCCCAGTAGGTGGAGAGGCTTGCTGATCGGCGCAAGAATCGCCCCTTCTTCATGCCCACGCACCCAATGCGGCACCATCACAGGCTGAATCATGACATTTTGCAGACCAGCCTGGCGCATCAGATCTGCGCTCCACTCCACCGCGGTATTTAACTGAGGACTACCGCTGACTCGCTTGCCGATGTGATCGCAAAGATAAGTCAGATCGCCGTATCCATCCGTATCCGCCAGAGCTGCCTGAATCAACCGGCCCGCGTCCACCCGATACTTACTGGCGAGCAGAGCAGGCGCCGTCTGAGCCACAACAGAGCAGGTAAGTGACGCAATTAGTACTGCACCAACAGATGACATTGTCAGAGATTTCAATATCGCTCCTTATCGGGCAGCTCCCAAAAAGGGTGAAGCCGGCAATCCTGCCTCATTGTAAATAACGGACAAAATTAAGCTTTCACTCGTTATGAGGCTATTGACGGCGCTTCTGTTTCTCTTCCCTGGCACCTCATTCATGCTCAGTTCGAATCTCCCTCGCGATACCATGGAAACCTATGCTCAGAGTCCCGTACGACGATCTCTACAAAGCCCTCCATCGCGCCATGCTCCAACTCGGCCTCAAAGACGATAAAGAAGCCCGAGCAGAACTCTGCGCCCGCCTCTTCGCCGAGACCACCCGCGACGGCGTCTACACCCACGGGCTCAATCGCTTCCCACGCTTCGCCGCCATGGTCCGCAACGGTAGTATCGACGTCAACGCCAAACCCACGCGCTCCGTCGGCATCGGCGCAATCGAACGCTGGGACGGCCACCGCGGCCCCGGCAACCTCAACGCCTACGCCGCCATGCAACGCGCCATCACCCTCGCTCAGCAAAACGGCATCGGCGCCGTCGCCCTCGCCAACACCAATCACTGGATGCGGGGCGGCACCTACGGCTGGCTCGCCGCAGGGTCCGGCCTCTTCGCCATGTGCTGGTCCAACACCCTCGCCAACGTTCCCGCCTGGGGAGCCACCACCCCCTCCATCGGCAACAATCCCTTTATCATCGCCGTCCCACGCGCCGCCGGTCACGTCGTCCTCGACATGGCCAGCTCCCAGTTCTCCTACGGAGCACTCGCCGGCTACGCAAAACGCGGCCAGCCCCTGCCAGTAGACGGTGGCTTCGACTCCGAAGGAAATCTAACCCGCGACGCCGCAGCAATCGAAGCCTCACAGCGCTCCCTCCCCATCGGCTACTGGAAGGGCTCCGGACTCACCATCGTCCTCGATCTGCTCGCCTCCATGCTCTCCGGAGGCCTAGCCACCCATCAACTTCCGCTCGATCCCCTTCGCGAAGCCGGCCAGTCCCAGCTCTTCATCGCTATCGACCCATCCTCCCTCGCGCCCGCTGCCGAACTCAACCATATCGCCGACGGTGTCATCGAATCCCTCCGCCACGCCACCCCAGTCGATCCAGCCAAACCAATCCGCTACCCCGGCGAACAAACCCTCCACCTCCGCGAAGAAAACCTCCGACTAGGAGTCCCCGTAGACCCAGAAATCTGGCAAAAACTCAAAATAGTTCCTTAGTCAGTCCGCATCCAGAAAGCCTATCGTCCGCCTCCGCTCGCCACCCCCATATGTGCAGTCGAATAGGCCTGCGCATGCACCACCTCCGGCAGCCCTGCATCCGCATCCTTCCAGGCCTCTCGAAACGTCGAATACTCCTTCCGCGCCGCAGCCACATCGCCCGCCTCTTCGCTCGCCCGAGCAACCCCATACAACCCAAACCCCGACCTTGGCCGCTCCTCCAGAGCCTTGGCAAAAGCCGCATGGGCTCCGGCAAAGTCTCCAGCCCTCATCAGCGCCGCTCCCTCTGCTTCTCCAACCGGACGAATATACGAAGGAGGCTCGCGATAACCCAACTCCTTCTCCTCATGCGCCGCCTGCGCAAACAAAGCCTTTGACTCATCCAACCTCTTCTGCGCCGCAAGAATCGATGCGCGAAGTTCCAGTGACATAATCGAAAGGTTCGATAGCAGCGGCCCTGGCTTCGCATCTGGCATCACCGGTGCCATCGCAGGAATCCCCGGTTCCTCCTTCTTCTTCGGAGCATCCTTCACCTTCTGCGACTCCTGCCACAACCCGGCATCCAGCTCCACAGACAGCGCCTTCGCCCCCGCCAAATCCCCCTTTTCCACTGCTTGCATCCCAAGCGCAAACTCCTTCAACTGTCCCGCGAGAAACGCCAGATTCTCCAGCTTCGCCTCGGGTTTACTTCCCTCCAGCATCGTCAGTACACCCACCCAATCGCCCTTCCTTAAAGCAATCGGAAGCAACTGACTGATCCGCTCCATCCCATCGCGTGGCGAAGCTGTATACAGCGTCTCCGCCAATTGACCACGCGCTCCCGTCAACTTGCCCGAGAGCTCTGTCGCCTCGCGCAACTTGCCCTCTTCCATCAGATTCGCAATTCCGTACATCAGGTTATGGACATAGTTCCAGTCGTTGTCCACGTCCACGTTCTGATCGCGCATGTACTTCTCATCCACCGCCGTCGACGCTGCAAACCAGTGCTCCGCCTGTGCATAGTCACCCACCCGATAGAAGATATGCCCCGGCATATGCACCATATGCCCCGAAGCCGGTGCCAGGCTCGCCAGTTTTTTCGCACTGTCCAGAGCCTGCTCCGGCTGCTTGCCCGGCTCCAACGCATGAATCCAGTAGTGATTCGCAGCAGAATCGTTCGGCGCCACCTTCAAAATCCCCTGCAAGACAGCAATCGAATCCTTCGTGCCTTGCTTCGGCTCCCCGGACGTCTCATAGCCATCACTCAAACTATTGGACAGAAAAATCTGCGCCTGCAAGTCCTCCGGATGTTCCTTCACTAACCGCCGCCATATCGCCGTCGCCTTTTCGCTGTCTGGTTCGCCCCTTGGCCCGGCGGCCTTCACTGCCTCGTCTTCTGCAACGGTCGCTTCGATATACAACTGCTCCGCCGCCCCAGCATGCGCCTTCAGCTTCACCGCACTCGCCAGTGCCTGCTCCGCATAGGCCTTACTCTGGCTGTTCCGGAACCCAAGCGCCTCATGCAACCCCCAGTAGCACATCGCACACTGCGGATCCACCCGCACAGCCTGCTCAAACGCCCGCTCAGACTCATAGTCCCAAAAATCGTGCAACAGGTTCAGCCCCTGATCGAACCACATCTGCGCCTCGGCCGTCCCGGTAATCGCAAGATGACTATTCCCGATCCCCACCATCTTCACTGGCAATGGCAGCTTATCCGGAGCGGGAATCTCCTTCATCTGCATGCCCATGTCGTGCCCAGCCATCTGCGCCACTGCTGTCATGCCCATACCACCCGCAACAGCCATCAGGACAATCACACTCAGCTTGAGCCCACCAATCGAACGTCCCCGGCGATACGGCAAACGCGTCTGCTTCTCTTGCACAATTCCGTTAAAGATCATCTTCCTCCGCCCCATCTCATCCTCCCCACACTATTCCTCAGATCTCACCCCCAAGGACACGAAGCAAATATCTCCTCGCACCTTGCGCCCCAGGTGAATCCCGCGCTGGCCTCTGATGAGAAAATAGCAGAACGTATCCTGCAGAGTGGTCATATCATCGGCTACAGAGGTCAAGACCCGCCATGCAGCTGGATCGAGTGGAACGGTTGGAGCAGCGGCTTGGTCGAGTGCATGCCCAGCAGCGCCTCGGGATCGAGAAAGATCACGAGGCCATCTTCGGTCACGGCATCAACTTCTTTCATCCAGAGAACTGGTACTCAGCACACGCCGGCCTTCGATTCGCCCTCAAGGTCACAGGTCTCTATCGCATAGGCCACAAGAACACAAAAAAGATCCAGGTACGGCACAACAATATCGAAATTCCCGGCCTGCCTGCCTCATTCGACAATTTCACCATCCTTCACATCAGCGATATGCATGTCGACCTGAATCCCGGGCCGATGCAACGCCTGACGGAGATTCTTCAGGGTCTGCAATACGATATCTGCGTCCTCACCGGAGACTTCCGCGGCCAAACCTTCGGCCCCTTCGAAGCTGCTCTGCGTGGCCTCGCTCTGGTGCGGAGCCATCTCCATCGCCCCGTCTATGGAGTGCTCGGCAATCACGACACCATTCAAATGCTCCCTGAGATCGAGGCCATGGATATCCGGATGCTGCTCAATGAGTCCGAAACAATCGTTCGCGGCAATCAACAGATTCATCTGGTTGGTATTGACGATGCCCATTACTACCGCGCCGACAATATCCAGAAAGCAGCCTCCGGCATCCCGCATGACGAAATCTCCATCCTCCTGTCGCACACCCCGGAGATCTACCGGCAAGCGGCCCACGCAGGCTTTCAGGTGATGCTCAGCGGCCACACCCACGGCGGCCAGATCTGCCTGCCCGGCTCCATCCCCATCACGCTCGACTCCGTCCTCCCCCGGCACATGGGAGCCGGCCCCTGGAAATACGGCAAAATGGCCGGCTACACCTCAGTCGGCGTCGGCTCGTCCATCGTCCCCGTACGCTTCAACTGCCTGCCCGAAATCACCCTCCACCACCTGCACTGCGCATCTGCCTAATCTAATAAGGCCGCTCTCGCAGGTGAAGCCTGTAAAACAAAATCGACAGCAGCACCTCTCCCACAAAAAACACCCCTACCACCACCGCAATATCCAGCACCGTCAAAGATAGCGCCTGGCGGCACGCCAGCAGCGGAAGTAGAGACTCAGGTATCTGATCCAGCCCCGTCGCCCTGCTGCTCGCAACCAGCCTCATCCTACGCTTCAAAAAGCTGGAGCAAATATCCCCCGCCATCGACACGGCACCTATCGCAGCTCCAGTCTTCCACCCCAACCCCATCAGCAGCGCCCCAGCCGACGTCACCAGCACCGAAAGCACAAGCCCCCGCACAGTCTTCGACGCCCCAAACAAAGGCCGCCCGTCAAAAAACGTCACGCCGCCATCAATCGGATACGCCCACCGCTGCCCCAGCAGCTTATTGACCGCAACTGGCGTCCCATTGGCCAGCGCCAGCAAAACCAGTAATTGAAGGATCAGCCAGACCTGCATAATTTACTCAATCTTCCTTCGCCTGCCTGCCATCGTCGCCACTCGCCGCATCATCTCACAAATCTGACCAACCCCATCCTCCTGTCCTACAATCGTTGCAGCATGTCTCTCGCCGCAAAATCCGAACTCCTCTCCACCACCCTCCGCGACCTGGGCTCCGTCCTCGTCGCCTACTCCGGCGGCACCGACTCGGCCTACCTCGCCTACGCCGCCTACCAGGTACTCGGCGATAACATGCTCGCTGTCATCGCCGACTCCCCCTCCCTCCCCCGCGCCGAGCTCGCCGCAGCCCTCGCCTTCACCACACAGCACAACATCCCCACCCACATCCTCCACACCGACGAGCTAGAGAACCCCGACTACCAGCGCAACGACAGCCATCGCTGCTTCTACTGCAAAGACGAGCTCTTCACCCAGATGGAGCAGACCCGCATCGCCCGAAACTTCCATCACATCGCCTACGGCATGAACCTCGACGACCGCGGCGACTTCCGCCCCGGCCAGCAGGCCGCCACCCAGCACCACGCCGTCGCCCCTCTCGTCACCGCGCAGCTCACCAAATCCGAGATCCGCACCCTCGCCCGCGAAGCCGGACTCTCCCTTGCAGACAAGCCAGCCTCAGCCTGCCTCTCCTCCCGCATCGAATACGGCCGCGATGTCACCCGCGAAAACCTAAGCCAGGTAGAACAAGCCGAAGAAGCCCTCCACGCACTGGGCTTCCTCCAGGTCCGCGTCCGCCACCACGGCGACCTCGCTCGCATCGAAATCGCACGCACCGACCTGCCACGCGCCCTCTCGCTCGAAACCCTCGACCGAATCACCGCCGCACTCAAGCCTCTCGGCTTCCTTTACATCACCCTCGACACCCAGGGCTATCGGTCCGGCTCTATGAATGACGTGCTCCCCGCCTCCGCCATCCAGCCCGCCACCCGCTGATCCTTACTCCACCGCAAACGACACGCAAAACAAATCCCCACCCCATCGCAAAGCGACAAGGCGGGGAGAGACCTGCATTCAATCTTCCCAATAAGCCTAAGGAGTCGCTGGTGCTGCGGCCTTCTTCACCGCCATTGCCACCTTCGGCTTCCAGAACGGATCGGCCTTGATCCATTCATCCGCCGGATAGCTCATCTTGGGGTTGAACTGAAACAGGTTGGTCTGCTGCGACTCGATGCAGCTGGCAGTCAGTTCCCTGACCCTTTTCATTCCGTCTTCGCCCATGACGTCCGCAAACTTCTTGTCATCTCCCATGCTCTGGTCATCTTCGGCCAGCGACGTCATCCTGGAAATGGCAAGATAGTACCCGCCATTGTCTTGCCCATAGTAGCTCTCGTACACAGCCCAGTTCGCATTGGTTGTGGCCTTCTCATACCCATCGCGATACAGCTTCATCAGTTCGACCCACTCTTTCCTGTGGCCCGGCTTGATCTTGTACTGGGATATCTCAAAGTAGCGCGAGTGGACGATGCTACCAGCACGCAGGCTGTGATCCTCGTCGTAGACGAGGACGCTCTGACCGAACTCAGTCAGCAAGTCTCCATCCGCCACTGAAAGACGGTCGAGTGCTGCAGACAAGGTTGCATTCTTCTCAGTGGCCTGGTTGTCCTTCTCCCAGGCTTCAAACGACGGATACCCTAAAAAGAACAACGCCCGCGGACGGCCGGACAGCGAATTCATTCCCAAATAGTGCGTCGGCCACTTAGCTGCAGAAAACGCCTGAACAAAAGCACTCTCGCTCTTCTCATGCACACTGCCGGCCTTACCCGGCTTCAGAAACTCACGCTGGATCACCAGCACCTTAGGAGGAGCCATGCTTCCGCCAGACATCTCCTGTGCCGCCATTGCACCAACACCACTGAAAAGCACACACAACCCCGTACAAAATCCTGCTAACTTTTTCATAGCGGTACGCCTCCTCGAGCTTTGAGAATCAGTTGAATTATTCGGATCTCCGCCAACGAAATCCGGAAATAAACGCGGATAAACCTTGAGAAATTGCGGGCCCAAACTTCGATAAAAATGAGAATGGCACGAAGTCTATACCCAATCCCCAATTCCTGCACGGCTAATCATCTTCTTTTCTTGAAGTTGCTGTGCCTACCCATCCCCATCTGCTCCGTGAAACAATGTCCTCCATGCGAATCGCCTATCTCGACTGCTTCGCCGGTATCAGCGGAGACATGTTCCTCGGCGCACTCATCGACGCCGGAGTCGACCCTCAAATCCTCCACGCAGCCACTGCCTCACTCCATCTCGGCGCATCCCTCCATATCGAGAAAGTCGATCGCAGCGGCATCTCCAGCGCCAAGGTCAACGTCATGGTCGGCACAACTCCCGCTGACTCCCCCACGCCACCCAAACAAGCCGGCATCGACAGCACAATCGAGCAGGCCCACCAGCTCTCGCATACACACCAGCACCAGCCCAAAACGCAGCACGAGCACAAAATCGGCCACTCCCACGATCACTCACACGACCATCCGCACGATCACTCACACGGCCGTTCCCTCAACGTCATCCGCAACCTCATCCAATCCGCTCATCTAGCTGCCCCGGTCAAGCAAACCGCCATACACGCCTTCGAACTCCTCGGTGCCTCCGAAGCTAAAATCCACAACGTCGACATCGAAAAAATTCACTTCCACGAAGTTGGCGCAGTCGATGCAATCGTCGACATCGTAGCCGCTAGCGCCGGCATCCACGCCCTCAAAATTGACAAGTGGTATGCCTCCCCCCTCAACGTCGGCGGCGGCATGGTCGACTGCGCCCACGGACGATTCCCCGTCCCAGCTCCCGCCACTGCGGACCTCCTCCGCGGTCTCCCCACCTACTCCGCCCACATCGAAAAGGAACTCGTCACGCCTACCGGAGCCGCCATCATCCGCGCCCTCGCTCCCACCTTTAGCCCCCAGCCCGCCATGCGCGTTCAACACATCGGCTACGGTGCTGGCTCCCGCAACCCGAAAGACTTCCCTAACGTCCTGCGCCTCTCCATCGGCGACACCGACGACACCCGATCCGATGCCACCTCCCGACACGGCAGCGACAAAGACACCGTCACCATCCTCGAAACCGCCATCGACGACCTCAGCCCCCAGATCCTCGCCCACGTCACCGAAGCTGCCCTGACCCAGGGCGCGCTCGACGTCATGTGCACCTCCGTCCAGATGAAGAAGGGTCGCCTCGGCACTCTACTCACCGTCCTCACAGACGACGCCCACGCCCACGCCCTTGAGCGCCTGCTCCTCACCGAAACCAGCACCCTCGGCATCCGCATACACCGCGAGCACCGCTCCTGCCTCCACCGTACATTCGCCACCGTCGCCACCTCCTACGGCGACATCCGCATCAAGATCGGATCCCTCCGAGGCGAAGAACTCAACGCCGCACCCGAGTTCGAAGACTGCCGAGCCGCCGCTGCAAAAAACTCCGTCCCCGTCAAACAAGTCATCCAGGCAGCCACCGCAGCGTACCTCGCAACCAAAGCAATATGAACAAGACCTCTCTCCTCACTCTTCTGGCCGAAGTTCAACGCGGCAACCTCTCCCCCGAAGATGCGTCCGTGCGCCTCGCCTCTCTCCCCTTTGAAGACCTGGGCCACGCCAAGATCGACCACCATCGAAACCTTCGCAACGGCTTACCCGAAGTCATCTACGCAGCCGGAAAAACTCCCTCCCAGACATCTGAAATATTCGCCAGAATGGCCGCTACCGGTGCCGACGTACTAGCCACCCGCGCCGATACCACCACCGCTGACGCCGTAATCGCCGCTACCCCCACAGCCCAATACCACCCCCACGCTCGTGCCCTCACTCTCCGCCAATCCACTGCGCCGGAGTTCAAGGGCCACATCGCCATCCTCTGCGCCGGCACCAGCGACATCCCCATCGCAGAAGAAGCCGCCATCACCGCAGAGCTCTTCAACACAAATGTCACCCGCATCTACGACGTAGGCGTCGCTGGCCTGCACCGTCTCCTCGCCCACCGCGAAGTCCTCAACACCGCCGATGCCATCATCGTCTGCGCCGGAATGGAAGGCGCTCTCCCTAGCGTTGTCGGCGGTCTGGTCGCCGTTCCCGTCATCGCTGTCCCAACCTCGGTAGGCTACGGAGCCTCCTTCGCCGGGGCCGCCGCACTCCTCGGCATGCTCAACTCCTGTTCCCCAAACGTTACCGTCGTCAATATTGATAACGGCTTCGGCGCAGCCTATACTGCGACTCTCATTGCACGCGCGGCCAGCCGCTAACTGAACCAAAGATTCCCACATCCCAACTGCAGAACCAGAAAGCGGAAAGCCACATGGAACGCAGAGACTTCATCAAATCAGCCACCGCCGCCACCGTAGCTGCTGCAACCGCCCTCCCACGGGCTGAAGCTCAATCCTCCTCTCCGGCAAAATCCAGCAGCCGCAATCGTCCCGAGTCCCCCGATATGATCTATCGCGAACTCGGCACCACCGGCGAGAGAGTCTCTGCCATCGGCCTCGGCGGCTTCCACATCGGCAAACAGAGCGACCCCGCCGAAAGCATCGCCATCATGCACAAAGCCATCGACCACGGCATGAGCTTCATGGACAACTGCTGGGACTACAACGACGGCATCAGCGAAGTCCGCATGGGGCAGGCTCTCCGCAACGGCAACCGCGGAAAAGTCTTCCTCATGACCAAGATGGACGGCCGCACCGCCGAATCCTTCAACAAGCAGCTCGAACAATCCCTCGGCCGCCTCCAGACCGACATGATCGACCTCGTCCAGTTCCACGAGATCATCCGCATGGAAGACCCCGACCGCATCTTCGCCCCGGGTGGCGCCATCGAAGCAGCTGTCGCCGCCAAAAAAGCGGGCAAGATCCGCTACATCGGCTTCACCGGCCACAAAGACCCCATCGTCCATCTCCGCATGCTCGAAGTAGCCCAAAAGCACGGCTTCCACTTCGACGCCGTCCAGATGCCCATCAACGTCATGGACGCCCACTTCCGTTCCTTCAGCAAGGACGTCATGCCCGTCGCAATCAAACAAGGCATCGGCATCCTCGCCATGAAGGCCTTCGGCGATCCTTATATCCTCCAGAGCAATACCGTGAAACCCATCGAGGCCCTCCACTACGTCCTCTCCCAGCCAGTCTCCGTGCTCATCACTGGCATCGACTCCATGCCCATCCTCGACCAGGCCCTCGAAGCCGCCCGCACCTTCAAGCCGCTCACCGAAGCTCAACTCGCCAACATCCTCGATCGCACCCGCGAGGCCGCCAGCGAAGGCAAGTTCGAGCTCTTCAAAACCACGCAGCACTACGACGGCACCGCCGCCAACCCAAAGTGGCTCGGCTAAGCTGCTCACCCCACCGTCGGCACCCGCCCGCACAACCGCTAAGAACGGCAAAGCGGACGTGAGATCCTCTCACGTCCGCTCTTTACTGCATTCAAACCAACCTACTGATTCACGCCACTGGCCAGGAATCCGCCGTCCACCACCAGAATCTCTCCGGTGACAAACGCTGAAGCGTCACTCGCCAGAAAGATCGCCGATCCTACCAGCTCCTCCGTCTTGCCGAACCGCCCCATCGGCGTCCGCATCAACAGCTCCTTGCCGCGTTCGCTCTCATCCAGCAGCTTCTGATTCAACGCCGTCCGGAACACCCCCGGCGCAATCGCATTTACGGTCACGCCCTTCGAACTCCACTCCACTGCCAGCGACTTCGTCAGCGAACCTACTGCCGCCTTGCTCGCCGCATAAGCCGTCACTTCTTTCAGGCTAACAAACGTGTTCAGCGAAGCGATATTGATAATCCGCCCAGAACCGCGCTCCAGCATATGCTTACCAAAGATCTGGCAGGCCCGCAGTGTACCCGTCACGTTTGTATCCATAATGTCGTTCCAGACATCCTCAGGAAAATCGACCGTCGGCGCCCGCTTTATCTTGCCCGCGCAGTTGATCAGAATATCGACCTTGCCGAACGCCTCCACCGTTCCTTCCAGCAGCGCTACGAGTGAAGCCCTGTCCCCCACATCCGAGGTCAACCGCAGTGACTTGCGGCCCTTGGCTTCAATCGCCTTCGCCGCTTCATCCACCTGCTCGGCACGCCGCGAGCTCGCCACCACATCGGCACCAGCCTCCGCCAGTCCAATCGCCATCGCCAACCCAATGCCCGATGTCCCACCCACCACTACTGCCGATTTGCCGCTCAAGTCAAACAACGGATGCCCCATCAAAGTACCTCTCTCTTATTTTGTTCGCTCTTTGAATTATATCTTGGATGCTACATCGATCTGCTTCAGAATCTCATCCACAACCAACTCAGGCGCCCGATCGTTCAACACCCGTAAAGCATCCGCTGGACGCTCCAGCGTCGCCAATTGACTGGCCAGCAGATTCGGATTCATATACTCATGCACCCGCGCAGCCAACCGTTCAGCAATCAACTCCGGTGAACCATCCAGCAGTACGAAATGGACCGTACCCGCAGGCATTCCCGCCTCCAGCGTATCCCGATACCTCTGCTTCAGCGCAGAGCAAGCCAGCACACCGCCCTCGCCAGACGCGAACCAACCACGCAGCAGCCGATTCAGCTCCTCCAGCCACGGCTGACGGTCGTCATCATTCAACGGGTGTCCCGCAGCCATCTTCTCTTTGTTCGCCAGCGGATGATAGTCGTCCGCGTCCGCAAACACCGTACCGGCACGCTCAGCCAGCAGCGTCCCGATCGTGCTCTTGCCGGATCCGGTTACACCCATCAAAACAACTATCATCCGCTCTCTTCCTGATCAAAACCCTTCGCTACAGTCCAAGAAATACCGGCTTGATGTGCCGCTCAAACAGGTTCGTCGTCACATTCTTCGCGACGATCTCTTCATTCGCCTCAAGCGCATTCAAATACCGGTCGCCCATCTTCGCTGCCACCTTGAAGCCCACATGCAGCAACTGCCGGAAGCTCTGGTTGTACGCCGCATTGCTCTGCACATGCCGCAGCGCCGAAGTGTACTGCTCACTCGTCCAGCCGTTCACCTCTTCTGGTGTCGGTAGCTTCGCCGGGTCGATATCGATCACAGTTGCATACGGGGCGCAAAGCTCCTCGCTGTGCGCATAGGCCTCGGAGTAGACCTCTTTCGCAATCTCCAGTCCAGTTCCGCCCGCTTCCGCCAGACCAATCAACTCTTCCAGCCACGTCGTCCCGGCTGTCTTCAAGTGCACGCCAGCACCAAAGCTGATAACCGCATCATGAATCGCCTTGTAGATCGAAAACTTGTCCGAGCCCGAGTGCACGCTAAGCTTCAGATTCTCTGGCAGCCCATAAGTCTTGATCGCAAATGCAATCGCCGCCAGATCCTCGTTGAACTCCTTGGTGAACTGCGCTACGTCGCCCACATAATCAACGCCCTTGTTGAACCGGCCCGTAAACTTCGGCGCAATCGTCTGGATCGGAATCTTCTCATCCGCAATCATCGCCAGAATAATCAACAACTCCACCGGCGTCTGCGGATAGTCCGTCTCGTCCATCGAAACCTCAGACACAAACTTCCCTGCACCATTCTTGTCCACCAGCAACCGATAGATCTCTCCCGCATGCTGCACTGCAGCTAGAAACTTGTTCGCAACACCCTTCACAAACGCCTCATCCGTCTTGAACGGCTCAGCGATATGCGGAATCGTCACCGTCCCCACCAGCTCTGGATGCCGCGTCACAAACGCATCCACATCCTCCGCCTTCGCCGGCTGTCCAATCAGGTCCGCCACGTCCAGCGTAAAGAAATCACAAGGCTCGAGAAACCGTCCTACAGTCTTCAGGTTGATGTGGTCCGCATCCAGGAAGTAAGGTTTCGTCCAACCCAGGGCCTTCACCGCAGCATCCGCTGCAATCCGAGTATTGCTTGGCTCAGAACCAATAATCATGTGCTCACGGTTGGACTTGTTCCATACCGGCACAACCTCTACACCCGCTTCACCTGCCAATACACATGCTGCCAACTGCGCCTTGGCCTGATGCGCAAAACGATCGCCTACTCCAACCGAAAACCTCGGAAGCTTCAATCCTTCACTCATTGCAATCCACTCTCAACTTTCGAACCATATTGGTCTAACCACTTGCCAGCCGTCCAAGCATACCGATTCACCCACTCACTCGGCAACTCCTAATCCTTGAACCGCCCCTCATACGCCCAAAGCCCTAGCCCAGGGTTCGAAATATAGAAGATCTCCTCGCCATCAACCACGTTCCAGCCATCCTTCAGACTCTCCGGCTTGTACTTCGCCATCATCTCCGCCAGGTCTCCATACTCAAAATGGGCAGCCTCAATCTCCTGCCGAGTCAGATGCCCCGGACAGTACCGGATCGTGAACCGCCCCTCGCTCGAGCCATGGATCAAATGCGCCGCCGCGCTCAAATTCCCTGCCAGCTGCGCATCTTCCTTCACCGCCTCCAGCGTTGCCGGAGTCCCGCAATATCCATACTTACGAATCAGCGTGTCAATCGCCCCATCCTCGCCAAACTCATGCACCCCCGGAGCAAGCACGATCAACTCAGCATCATCCGCCAACGCCATGCGCGTCCGATATACCGCCTTGTTCCCCAGCCAGGTACTCTTGAACTCATGCGGATCCAAAAACACCACCGCCTTCTTGATCTCCCGATCCATCATCAGGAAGTTCACCTTCAGGCTCAGCGCCGCGGCCTTCTCAAAGCACTCCACGTCATCGCCGATATACATTCCGCGAATCACCAGCTTGCCCACCGCATTCTTCCCCACCACCGTCTGCACATACACAATCGGCATGTCCTTCGCGAAGTGGTCACTGGCATAGTTCAGCACCCGCCGCACCGGGGTATCGGCGCGCCCCATCATCCGCTCCATCCCATACACCGCCCCCAGAAAATGCGAGCGATGAATCCCGATCGAGCCACCCGTTCCCACAAAAATATTCTTGTTGTAGTTCGCCATCCCCACCACTTCATGCGGAACCACCTGCCCAATCGACAGAATCAGGTCGTGACCACCATCCCGCAGCAGCTTGTTCACCTGGGCCGGCCACGTGTAGTCCAGCTTCCCCTCGCTCACCTCGTACATGAACTCCCCAGGAACCTCACCCAGCGTCACCACATCGTTCCGCCAGTCATGGTTCCGGAAAAGCGCTCGCGGCGTCGCCCCATACATCGTGGCAATCTCGTGGTCCGACATCGGCTTGTGCGTCCCCAGCGCCGGCAGTACGTCCTTTAGCCGCTCGCCGTAGAACTCCCACGCCAGCTCCGTCACCAAACCGCTTTGCGAGTGCATCCGAGTGAAGTCCGGCGGCACCACCAACACTCGCTCACGCTTCCCAATCAGTTCCAGCGCAGCAAACAGGCCCGCCCGCACCTCTACCGGCGACATCTCAGTAGTCGGCGATCCCGCTCCAAAAAATAAACTCATAGTCCAACGCCTTCCTGAGTCCTGTCGCCTACAGCTTGTAGGCCTTCTTCACCAGGTTCACCGTCAAATCCATCGCCAACTCGACAGCCTCATCCTCATCCAGCCGATGTTCCGACACCAGCCGTCCCAGAAACGCGCAATCAATCCGTCGGGCAACATCATGTCGCGCCGGTATCGACAGCAACGCACGAGTATCGTCGTTGAACCCAACCGTGTTGTAAAAACCAGCCGTCTCGGTCGCCGTCTCCCGAAACCGCATCATCCCCTCAGCAGAGTCGTGGAACCACCACGGCGGCCCCAGCTTCAACGCAGGATAGTGGCCCGCCAGCGGAGCCAACTCACGCGAAAACGCCGTCTCATCCAGCGTAAACACGATGAACGTCAGCCGCGAATCATTCCCGTACTTGCTCAGCAACGGACGCATCGCCCGGACATACTCAGTCGGCGAGGGCATGTCCGCGCCCTTGTCCCGGCCAAACTTCTCATACACCAGTTTGTTGTGGTTCCGTACTGACCCCGGATGCAGCTGCATCGTCAGTCCGTCCTCCACGCTCATCCCGGCCATCTCCGTCAGCATCTGCGCCTGGAAGAGCTGTTGCTCCTCCGGCGACGAATGTCCTGAAACAATCCGCTGATACAGCGCTTCCGCTGCCCCCGCATCCAGATCCGCCGTCAACGCCGTCAGATGCCCATGGTCGGTCGCCGTCGCCCCCATCGTCTTGAAGAACGCACGCCGGTTCCGCAGCGCGTTCAGATATCCCTTGTAGGTCCCAACATCCTCGCCGGCAATCTCCCCCAGCTTCTCGATGTTCTCAACAAATCCTGCATACTCCGCATCAATCACCGAGTCCGGCCGAAACGTCGGCACCACCCGGCCCTTCCACCCCGACGCTCGAATCGCTTGGTGGAACTCCAGCGTATCCAGCGGAGTATCGGTCGTCGCTAACACCTCAATATTGAACTTCTCGAACAATACGCGAGGACGAAACTCTGGTGTTTCCAGAGCCTTCGCGACCACTTCGTAGTACTCATCCGCATTGTCAGGTCCCAGCCGCTTCTTCAGCCCAAACTGGTTCTCAAACGTATAGTCCAGCCACAGCCGCGTCGGCGTTCCGCGGAACAGGTAATAGTGCTTCGCGAAGATGCGCCAAACCTCACGCGGATCGGCATGCTCCTTCCCATCCAACTGCGGAATCCCCAGCGACTCCAGCGAAACCCCCTGCGAATACAGCATCCGAAACACATAGTGATCTGGCTGGATCAACAACGCCGCAGGGTTTGGAAACGCCCCGTTCTCTGCAAACCAGCGCGGATCCGTGTGTCCGTGCGGCGAGATGATCGGCAGATCCTTCACCATCTCATACAACTTCGCAGCTACTCTTCGCGCTGCCACATCCGCAGGAAACAGCCTGTTTGCATCCAATATCGTCATTATTTTTCTTTCAGTTACTTTGATCGTGGCCGAAGCCCAGCGCTAACAGCCTATCAAAAAATATCGACAATTGGACGGACCACGAACAAAATCCCTAGCCCAACACAAAAGAAAAAGGGCACCACGAGGGTGCCCTTTTTTGCACTGCAGGCAGTCTACGGAATGTAGTAACGCATTCCCGTGAACACCATGTTGTTCGTCGCCTTCGGTGCACCACCAACCCCGGTCCAGGCGGCGCGATCCAGATAGCTGTACTGCAGCTGGTACTGGAGTCGCCCAAACTTCGGGCTGGTGTAGACACGATAGGTAATGCCCGCCGTGCCTTCAATCACCACACGAGTCGCGCCCAGGCAGCTTCCAGGAGTACCCGGATCGTAAGGCGCTGCTCCAGCCAGGCCATTACCAGCGCTGGTCGGCAGAGTCTCCGTATTGCAACCCGCATTCGAGCTCGTCGGCGGAGCATACCCAACCAGCTTGCCGGCAGATGTGCCCAGCGTGCTGAGATACACGGTGCGCTGTGCGTACTCGGCGCCAGCGTATCCGAAGAGATCCAACTTCTTGTTCGGATGGAACTCCATCGAGTAAAGACCCTGGTACGACTTGATCGGTGCCAGCGTCCCATCCGGATGAACCGTCACATCAGGCAGTGAGGATGTCCCATACCGGCCTACACCAGTTCCCACCAGTGCATGCAGCCCGAAGTCCACAAACTTGGTTACGGGGAAACGGGCATTCGCAAAGAATCCGCCGCCAATCTTCGTGTCATTCACACCACCTGCAGCCGTCGGAGTTGCGTTCGTCTGCCCAGGATAATAACGATCGCGGAAGAACCGGGCCAGACCGCCAATCTCGTAGTGGCCAAGCTTCGGGTCGTAGGTCGCCTTCACGATTACGTCAGGCGCGACGTTATTCGAGAAGTTCGCCGACAAGTTATACTGACCGCCGCCCGCACCAGCATTGCCTATAAAGAAATTCGCATTCGCATTCGTGGCCGAATACAGAATCTGCGCATTCTCAAGCGCCATCGCAACCGTCAGCTTCCCTGTCTTCTGTTGAAACCGGATCGCAGCCTGACGAGCCCAGCTGAAGCCAACGTTGTACTGCGCGTCGATGTTCATCGGGGTGTTCTCGGTGCGGTTGTTCGTCGATACCTTCGTCTCCGTCACCAGCGACCACATCTGGCCGCCCGTCACCGCGAAACCACTTGTCGTCGCTGCCTGGCCCCAGATCTGCCGCTGACGCAGCACATAGCTGTTGCTCTGGTTGCTGTTGCTCGTGATGCCCGTTCCCAAAAAGTCCGATTCAAAGTAGCCAGACAGCTTGAACGGCCCGGTATTTCCTTCGAACAGACCGCCAAGACGGCTCTGCCGGCCAGAAAAATTCAGCTCGCTCGTGTGGGCCTGCGCCGCGCCAGGATAAGGCGTTGCATTGAATGGAGTGTTGATGTCCGAGTTCATCGAACGCGAACGGTACACATTTTCAAACGCAAAGTACGCAACCGGCGTAATCGTCACGCCCTTATAGTGAAGGGTCGTTGGCGAATCAATCTTCTCGCTCAGGTCTTTCTTCGTATCGCTGATCGTCTGCGCAATCCCGACGTTCAAGTTCTTTAGGTCTGTCAAGGTGCTGTTCAGTGTCGTGACAGCTTCCTTGTTCTCCTGCACGCTCGAGCTCACACTCTGCGTCTGCGCGGTCGCCGCCGCTGCTGCCGCATTCGCCGCCTGAGCATCCTGAGACGCAGTAGCAAGCTTCGCATCCTTGTCCGCGTTCTGCCGCTTCAACGCATCAATCTCGGCCTGCTGGCTCTGCATCTCTTCACGCAGTTCCCGAATCTGCCGCTCGGTCGTGGATTCAACTGGAGCCTTCTTAGCAGTCTTCCTGGCCTTCGCCGGCGTCGCCGTCGAACTCGTTTGCGCCGGCACCGACATTGTCGAAATTACCAATATCGCTGCCAGAGTCGCCTGTAGTTGCTTAGTCATGGAACCTCACAAGAATTAAGAAAGACGAAGGGAACACAAGAAGATGGACCAGGCAGACACCGCCTGTATTCATAATCTTCCCTTTGCTCTTTGTTCTTGAATCCTCGCAGTATTGTGTGAATATTCACCGCGATTCAGATTAACCAAAGGTTAATTTCCTCAAATATCGGTCAATTCAAGATGGCGCAGTCCCCCCACTTCTGCCCCTGTGCCCCACTCGGCTCGCCCGGCATCTCCACGTTTGCAATCAATTCATTTACCGTTATCACCATGTTCCTCTCTCGCATCGGCCTGGTTCTCCTCTCGTCCTTCTCTGCTTCCGCCTTCGCCCCGGCCCAAAGCCTCAAGATCATCCCCGTCCCGCGCGAGATCCACGATGCCGCCGACCAGTCTCTCGCCAACGGCATCGAGATCACCTGCGCCACCCCCTGCGACCCCGAAGATGCCTTTGCCATCGACGATCTGAAGACCGCGCTCGCCACCCGCAACATCTCCGTCAGCGCCTCAGCCCCGGTCCACATTCTCGTCACCCGCTACGGTTCCCCCCTCTCGCGCTCCATCTACGCTGAATCTGTCTCTCCAGCGCCCGCCACCCCCGCACAGCCGACAGCAGCCTTCCAGCCCGAAGGCTACGCCATCATCCCTGACAGCAAGGGCATCGCCCTCACCGCCGTAACCTCCGCCGGCGTCTTCTACGGACTCCAGACCATCAAGCAGCTCATCGAGGGTGACGGATCCCAGGCCGTCCTCCACACCGCCACCATCCGCGACTGGCCCGCGATGAAGTACCGCGGCCTCAGCGACGATCTCTCCCGCGGCCCCGTGCCCACCTTCGACTTCCAGAAGAAGCAGATCCGCACCATCGCCGCATTCAAGATCAACATCTACTCCCCCTACTTCGAACACACCATGCAGTACACCAGCCTCCCTCTCATGGCGCCTCCCGGTGGAACCTTCACCCAGGCCCAGGCCCGCGAACTCGTCGCCTACGCCGCCAAATACCACGTCACCATCATTCCCGAGCAGGAAGCCTTCGGCCACCTTCACTATCTCCTCAACTGGGAGCAGTACTCCCCCATCGCAGAAACCCCGCACGGCCACGTCTTCGCCCCCTCCCAGTCCGAAGCCCAGAAACTAACCCACAATATGTTCTCTGAGCTGGCTGCCGTCTATCCCGGCCCCTTCCTCCACCTTGGGGCCGACGAAACCGTCGACCTCGGCAAAGGTCAAACTAAAGCCGACGTCGACGCCCAGGGACTCGGCCCCGTCTATCTCGGCTACCTCCAGAAGATCGTTGCCGACCTCAAGCCGCTCAACCGCAAGCTCCTCTTCTGGGGCGACATCGCCATGCACGACCCCGATCTGGTCAAACAGCTTCCCCCCGACTTCAAACAAGCCACCATCGCCGTAGCCTGGGAGTACAACCCCCAGCCTCGCGGCTTCGCCAAGTTCATCACCCCCTTCACCGACGCGCACATGGAAACCTGGGTCGCCCCCGGCATCAACAACTGGTCCCGTGTCTACCCCAACTGGAATAATGCTCTCCCCAACATCCAGCAGTTCACCCTGCAGGGCCAGCAACTCGGAGCCACCGGCCAGCTCAACACCATCTGGGACGACGACGGCGAAACCCTCGCTGACAACAACTGGTACGGCGTCCTCTTCGGGGCCGAAGCCGCATGGCACAAAGGCGAAGCCTCTATCCCCGCCTTCCAGTCCTCCTACGGCTCCGTCTTCCACGGAGATTCCACTGGAAAAATCGACGAAGCTCAAAAAGAGATCATGGCTGCCCACCAGATCCTCCACGACACCCCCCTCAAGACCGACGCGTCCGATTTAGTCTTCTGGGTCGATCCCTGGTCCACTGACGGCCAGCACCAGGCCACCAGGCTCCGCCCCATCCTCTCCGACCTCCGTCTCCACGCCGAGCGCGCCATCACCCTTCTCGCCCAGGTCCGCACCTCCAACCCAAACCTGCGCGAGACCGACGCCATCGACGCCCTTGAACTTGGTGCCCGCCGCGTCGATCTAATCGGCCTCAAGTACCAGCTCACCGACGAGATCGCCACCAGCTACGCCCACGCCTTCTCCCTCCAAACCTCCCACAAGAAGGAAGACCGCGAAGAACTCTCCCGCGAGCTCAGTGACATCAACTCCGCCAACGGCAAGCTCCAGGATCTCCGCAATAACTACTCCCTCATCCGCGACCTCTACGAGACAGCCTGGCTCAAATCCAACCGCCCCTACTTCCTCCGCAACAATCTCGAGCGCTTCGACCTCACCATCCAGCTCTGGCTCCAGCGCATCGACAAGGTCCGAACCGCCCAACGCCAATGGTCCAACTCCCAATCCCTACCGCCCGCCACCGACCTCGGCATCCCAAACCCGCCAGCAGGCTGCCCGATGATGAACAACGCCGGCCCCTGCCCTAACGCCCGCAGTTCAAAATAACGAACCGCCCAGCCACAAATCCGGGTGTCCCATCTTTGGCGCAGCTTCATCCCGCCAAAGATGGGCATGATGCAAAGCACGGCCGGACGTAATTACTCTCGAATCTCGTACACTCAGGTACGCCATGCCTCAAATCCTCACAGCCCGCCGCCTCCTCACCCCCACCGACACCATCGACTACCCCGTCATCACCCTCACCCCCGACGGCCTCATCGCCGACATCTCCTCCGATCCCTCCATCACCAGCGAAGACACCCTCACCCCCACCTTCCTCGACATCCACACCCACGGCTGCGCCAACCACGACGTCATGGAGGCGACCCCCGCGGCCTTCGCCGCCATCAATCACTTCCTCGCCACCAAAGGCGTAGGCCGCTACCTCGCCACCACCGTCACCGCACCCATCGACCAGACCCTCCGCTCCCTCGAAGGAATCGCCAACGCCATCGAATCCCCCGCGCAGCCCGGACAGGCCTCACCCATCGGCATCCACCTCGAAGGCCCATTCATCTCCCACGCCAAACGCGGAGTCCACCCCCCGGCCGACATCCTGGCCCCCAGCATTGCCCTCTTCGACCGCTTCCACCAGGCCTCCCGCGGCCACATCCGCCTCATCACCATCGCTCCAGAAACACCCGGCGCCCTCGACCTCATCACCCACTGCGTCGCCCTCGGCATCAAAGTCTCCCTCGGCCACTCCAACGCCACGGCCCCCGAAACCGAGGCCGCCATCGCCGCCGGAGCCACTTCCGCCACTCACACCTTCAACGCCATGCGCCCCCTCGACCATCGCGACCCCGGCATCCTCGCCACCGTCCTCGACACTGATTCCCTCTTCGCCGAACTCATCTGTGACGGCATCCACGTCGCCCCCGAACTCATCCGCCTCTGGCTCAAAGCGAAGGGCCCCGACAAAGCCATCCTAGTTACTGACAGCATGTCCGCCACCGGCATGCCCGACGGCACATACACCCTCGGGACTTTCGAGGTCCAGGTTGCCAATGGCCGCGCCACCGCGAACGGCTCCCTCTCCGGATCCGTCCTCACCATGGACCGCGCCGTAACCAACCTCCAGCACTTCACTGGCGCCAGCCTTGCCACCGCCGTCCGCCTCGCCTCCCACAACCCCGCCACCCTGCTCGATCTCGACACCACCATCACCCCCGGTCGACCCGCCAGCTTCAACCGCTTCTCCTCCGACGGCACCCTCCAGTCCACCATCCTCCGCGGACATATGGCACCCTAGAAGTTCATGTCTTCTTCGGCCCACCACCACCCCGCTATCGGCATCGACTTCGGCACCACCAACAGCTCCGTCGCCCTCGCTCACCCCAACGGCCGTGTAGAGCTCGTCGCATTCCCCACCGCCTCTGCCACCACCCACTCCTTCCGCTCCGTCCTCTACCTCGAGCAGCTCAAACAAGCCGGGCGCACCTCCACCAAGTCCTTCACCGGCCCCAGCGCCATCCAGCACTACCTCGACGCCGACCCCAAGGGCCGTCTCATCCAGTCCCTTAAGTCCTACCTCCCCAGCCGCACCCTCACCGGAACTGAAGTCTTCGGCCGCCGCTACACCATCGAAGACCTCATCTCCCGCATCCTCTCCGACCTCCGCGCCCACGCCGAGCTTCAACTCCAGCAGCCCATCCACCACGCCACCGTAGGCCGCCCCGTCCGCTTCGTCGGCTCCGACTCCCCCGAGGACGACGCCTTCGCCGTCACCCGTCTCCACGCCGCTCTCACCCACGCCGGCTTTACTGAAGTCAAATTCGAGATGGAGCCCATCGCCGCCGCCTACGCCTACGCCTACGAGTCCACCCTCACCCACGACGAACTCATCCTCATCGGCGACTTCGGTGGTGGCACCAGCGACTTCTCTCTCCTCCACGTAGGCCCCAACAGCCGCCCAACCGAACGCATCCTCGGCAACTCCGGCCTCGGCCTCGCTGGCGACGCCTTTGACGCCCGCATCGTCCGCAAACTCGTCTCACCCGCCCTCGGCTCAGAGTCCTTCGAGCGATCCTACAGCCAGGCACCGGACCGACCCGCCAACCTTATCCCCGCCGCACCCGCCTGGATCTACCGCAATCTCGAGCGCTGGCACTACCTCTCATTCCTCAAAACCCGCAACGTCGCCGAAATCCTCAAATCCGCACGCGCCCGCGCCGAAGACCCCGACCAGATCGCCGCCCTCATCTCCCTCATCGAAGACGACCTCGGCTATCAACTCCACCAGGCCGTCCAGCGCCTCAAGATCGACCTCTCCCACAACGACTCCGCCCGATTCACTTTTCCCCAGCTCCGTATCTCAGGCAGCATGGAGATCGAGCGCACCGTCACCCGCGCCGACTTCGAGTCCTGGATCGCCGAAGAACTCACCAGCATCGAAACCTGCGTCGACTCACTCCTCCAAACCACGGGCATCGCTCCCGAAAAAGTAGACCGCGTCTTCCTCACCGGCGGCACCAGCTTCGTCCCCGCCGTCCGCCGTATCTTCGAGTCCCGCTTCCCCACCCGCGTCGTCACCGGCAACGAGTTCACATCCGTCGCCCAGGGCCTCGCCCTGCGCGCACTCGCTGCGAACTAAGCCCCACCCCTCGCCCGCCACAACGCCCCATCAACTGAGTCCACCGCCCTATCCATCACCTTCGCCCCCGGAGCGCTCTCGCGCAAGGCCTCCACCATCGCCTCCCGCACCATCCCAATCCGCTCCAGTACGCTACCCGTGTAGGCCACCCCCACCTCCCCGATATCTCCTGCCTCCATCATCTTCAAATACACCAGCGCCACCTGCTCGGCCAACTCCTGCCCAGCCCGCCCCAGCAGCGCCACCGCCAGTTCATCCCCTTCCTCCGCACACTTCGCCACGACCGGAGCCAGCGCCGCGAAGTCCGGCCCCGGCTGCGCATTCCCCTTCTCCACCAGCTCTCCCAGAGACCCCAGCCCCCAGAACGACTGAATCTCCTCCAACAACCGCGTCGGCACACCCCGGTCTCTCCCCCACAGCCCCGCCTTCACCGCCTCCTGCCCAATCCAGTAGCCTGACCCCTCATCCCCCAACGCCGGCCCCCAGCCCCCGGCCCAGAACTTCGCCTCCGTCACCTCATCGCCAGACTCCTCTACCACCACCCGCCCCACCACAATAGCTCCCGTTCCTGCCACCACCAGAATCCCCGGTCCACCTCGAAACGCCGCATCCAGCGCAATCTCCTCATCCCCGCAAAGCTCCATCTCCCCACCCACGGCACCTCGAAACGTCTTCCCCACCCACTCCCGCACGGCTTCAACCGCAGTTCCACCCAGCCCCACACAACTCCTCACAACATCCTTCAGCGCGACGCCAGACTCCATCGACAACTCATTCAGCAGCCCCAGCATACGAGTCGTCGCCTCAGCTTCGCCCACCCGCATCAGCTTCACGCTCCCGCACGTCGCCCGCGCCAACACCCGCGTCTCATCCGCCAGCACAGCCGTCGTCTTCGTCCCACCACCATCCACCGCCAGAAAATATGCCAAGTCCAGGTCTCCTATCGTCTCCAAATCATCTCAGCCAACTCACACACCACCAAGCCCGTTATCATAACCCTCATCATCAAGAGTGTCAGTCAACAGCAGGTAACATCCGGAGAGAAGTATTGATCAGCACCAGCTTTCACAGTCTCGCCTCGTCTCTCCCCTCGCTGCCCACGCGCCTCCATCCCTTCGATCTCGCCCTCATCATCGTCTACCTCATTGGCATCACCCTCTTCGGCCTCCGCTTTCGCAACTCCGGTAAACGCGGACCGGACGGCAAGCTCGACAAGTCTCTCAAAAACTACTTTCTTGCCAGCAACACCATCCCCTGGTGGGCTATCGCCCTCTCCATCGTCTCCGCCGAAACCTCTACCCTCACCATCATCTCCATCCCCGGCGTAGCCTTCGCCGGAGACTTCGGCTTCCTTCAGATCGTCATCGGCTACATGCTAGGCCGCATCGTCGTAGCACTCATCTTCCTGCCCAAATACTTCCACGGCGAGATGCTCACCGCCTACCAGCTTATCGACCGGCGTTTCGGCCGCACCCTCCACAAAGTCACCGCCGGCCTCTTCCTCCTCACCCGAGCCGCAGCCGAAGGCGTTCGCGTCTTCGCCGTCTCCATCGTCGTCGGCATCGCCATCGGCACCAACGACACCCTCTCCATCGCCATCATCTCGTTCCTCACCCTCCTCTACACCTTTGAGGGAGGCATGGCCGCCGTCATCTGGACCGATGTCGTCCAAATGGCCATCTACATCGGCGGAACTATCGTTGCCATCTCCACTCTCGGCACCCACGTCCCTGGAGGCTGGTCTCATATTCACCAGGTCGCCTCCGCCGCAGGCAAGTTCCACATGCTGCACTTCGCCTTCAACCTCACCCAGTCCTACACCTTCTGGGCTGGAGTCCTCGGTGGAACCTTCCTCACCATGGCCTCCCACGGCACCGACCAGCTCATGGTCCAGCGCATGCTCGCTGCCAGGAGCCTCGCCGAGTCCCGCCTCGCCCTGCTCTCCTCCGGCGTCGTCATCTTCTTCCAGTTCACTCTCTTCCTCCTTATCGGAGCAGGCCTCTACGTCTTCTACGGCCTTCACCCCCAAACCTTCTTCAGCGCAGACCGCATCTTCCCCACCTTCATCGTCCAACAAATGCCCATCGGGATCGCAGGCCTCCTCGTAGCCGCCATCCTCGCCGCAGCCATGTCCAACCTCTCCGCCGCTCTCAACTCCCTAAGTTCCACCACCGTCGTAGACTTCTACATGCACTGGCGCCCCAAAGCCGACGACCGCGAACGCATGCTCATCTCTCGCAGCTCCACTGTCCTGTGGGCCTTCGTCCTCTTCGCCATCGCCGTCTACAGCATCCACGCCGGAGGCAAAGGCCACGTCGTCGAGACCGGCCTCTCAATCGCTTCCGTGGCCTACGGCTGCCTCCTCGGAGTCTTCCTCCTCGGAACCCTAACCAAATACGCCACCCAAACCGGCACCATCATCGGCATGATCACCGGCTTCGCCCTCAACCTTGTTCTATGGCAATGGCCTGGTAAGGTTCTTTATCAAGGTGACCTCATGAATTGTCCGGATGCGAAGGAAGTTGCACCCGGAACTTTGTATCTCGGACATTGCGCCGTGCCAACAATCACCATTCCCCACATCGCCTTCACCTGGTACGTCCTCATCGGAGCCATCGTCACCTTCGCCATCGGCTCCCTCGCCAGCCTCATCTTCCGCAAGCAATCCACCCGCAAAGCCGCAGTCGCCGTGGCTCTCATCCTCTGCCTGAGCCTCACCCCCTTCGCCTCCCCCCAGGATCAGTCCAGCCGCCCGGCACTTGCTTCTAGGTACCCCAAGGCTTCAGCCTTGGGTCTCTATAACCCCGCCCTCAAATCCGGGCTTCAGCCCCTGGGGTATGCTCTCGCCCAAACCGCCTCCGAAGCCAAAGCAGCCACCCCCGACTTCACCCCCATCTCCACCCTCATCAACAACGCCATCGCCGCCCACAAAATCCCCGGAGCAGTAGTCGTCATCGGCCACAACGGAAAGATCGACTTCGAGCAAGCCTACGGCGCCCGCAAACTAGCCGGAGAACCCGGCCCCTTTGGAACCGCAGTCGAACCCATGACCGAAGACACCATCTTCGACATAGCCTCCCTCACCAAAGTCCTCGTCACCTCCACCGCAATCATGCAACTCTACGAGTTACATAAACTCGACGTCGACGACCCCGTCGCCAAATACCTCCCCGACTTCTCCGTCAACGGCAAAGAGAAAGTCACCATCCGCGAACTCCTCACCCACTACTCCGGCCTGCCCGAAGACATCCCCCTCAAAGACCCATGGGGCCTCACCGCACCCGACAAAGCAGAAGGAATCCGCCGCGCACTCGCCTCATCGCTGGTCGCAACACCCGGCACCCACTTCGAGTACTCCGACATCAACTTCATCACCCTCGGTGCCCTCGTAGAAAAACTCAGCGGCGAAACGCTCGACCAATACGCCCAACAGCACATCTTCTCTCCCCTCGGCATGTCCTCCACCCGCTTCCACCCCTTCGCCACAGCCTGCGGCCTCATGCGTCATCTCGGCGCAACCTCCTACCTTTATTTTTTGCCCTCGCAAACATCCACCCGCACTGTCTTTTCGGGACCAAGCCGACTCTGCGAGCAAGATAGCTGGAATGTCAGCGCCACCGCCAACACTGCCCCCACAGCCCACGACGACGAAGGCACCCCCGCCACCAACCCCGACTTCGACCATCTCCTCCGCGGCACCGTCCACGACCCCGCCACCCGCCGCATGGGAGGAGTAGCCGGAGACGCCGGTGTCTTCTCCACCGCACACGACATCAGCCTCTTCGCCCAGGCCCTCCTCGACAAGCTCCTCCACAACACCGGTCCCTTCCCCCTCAAACAATCCACTCTGCAGTTGATGACCAAGCCCGAGCAGCCCGCCACCGCCCAACCCGGCGCCACCATCTTCACCCCCGACGGCCAGACCACCAAAGGCATCGCCACCCGAGGCTTCGGCTGGGATATCAACTCCCCCTTCTCTCGCCCGAGAGGAGAAGTCTTTCCAATCGCCGAAGCCAATAAACCCGGCTCCTTCGGCCACACCGGCTTCACCGGCACCTCCCTCTGGATCGACCCCACCTCCAACACCTACGTCATCCTCCTCAGCAACGCCATCCACCCTCGCGGAGCGGCTCCCATCTCCGTCCTCCGCGGCGAAGTCGCCACCGCCGCCGCCCACGCAATCGAGTGCGCTCAACCAAACACCTTCTGCGATCCTACAAAGATCCCGCGTGCAGCTACCCGTCCCCCGTCGGAGTCTCCAGCTTCTAGGTACCCCAAGGCTTCAGCCTTGGGTCTCTCCAGCCCGGATCAGGAAAAGGGGCTTCAGCCCCTGGGGTATGCTCTCCCCAACTCCACCCCCGCCACCCTCACCGGCATCGACACCCTGGAAGCCACCCGCTACGCCGCCCTAGCCGCCGCCACTGCTCGTCACCGCGGCAATCTCCGCCTCGGTCTCCTCACCAACCAGACTGGCCTCGACGCCATGCACCGCCGCACCATCGACATCCTCTTCTCCGACGCCCCCAAAGTCGTCCCCGGCCTCTCCCTCACCACCCTCTTCTCGCCAGAGCATGGCATCTTCGGCGCAGCAGACACCGAACACATTGGCAACGAAACCGACCCTACCACCCACCTCCCTGTCATCTCCATCTACGGCCCCCACGACGCAGACAAACGCCCTAAACCCGAAGACCTCCGCAATCTGGACGCCATCGTCATCGACCTCCAGGACGCCGGTGTCCGCTTCTACACCTACGACACCCTCGTCGGCTACTTCCTCGAAGCCGCCGCCGATGCCCACATCGAAGTCATCGTCCTCGACCGCCCCAACCTCCTCGGCGGCGAAAAAGTCCAGGGTCCCGTCTCCGACGCCAACCTCTCCTCCTATACCGCCTACATGCCCCTCCCTATCCGCCACGGCCTCACCATCGGAGAACTCGCCCGCTACATCAACCACGAGAACCGCCGCCCCAGCCCAATCTCCCCCAACGTGTTCATCCCTCTCAGCGCCCAGCTCACCGTCGTTCCCATGCAGTACTGGCACCGCAGCATGTACTTCGACGAGACTGGCCTGCCTTGGACGAACCCCAGCCCCAACCTCCGCTCTCCCGCCGCCTCCATCCTTTACCCCGGCGTAGAGCTGCTCCAATTTTCCAACGTCTCCGTAGGCCGCGGCACAGACACTCCCTTCGAACACATCGGAGCCTGCTGGCCCCCCATCAAGTCCCCCAGCAAAAAAGCCCCACCTGCCACCTGCGCCCCCGAGGACCAACTCGACGGTCCCGCCCTCGCCGCCTACCTCAACGCCCGCCACATCCCCGGAGTAGCTTTTACCCCCACCCACTTCACCGTCGACGAAGACTCCAACCACTACCCACTCCACGGCCTCACTGTCCAGGGCGTCGCCATCTCACTCACCGACCGCAATCTCCTTGACTCCCCCGAGCTAGGCATCGAGCTCATCAGCGCCCTGCACCACCTCTACCCAACCCGCTTCGACTTCGCCAAGACCTCACGTCTCATCGCCAACGTCAACACCATGCAATCCCTCGCCGACAACGAGGATCCTCGCAAAATCGCCGCCGCCTGGTCCGCCGATCTCGCCGAATTCCTGCAACGCCGCCAGCCCTACCTTCTCTATCCCTGATCCCTGCGTCCTCTCCCATACTTAAAATATGTATCTAGATCGTTCCCTACCCACATAAATTCATCATCCCTTCGCCTTCCCTACGTCACAATAGAAAAATTAGGTTATTTCGAGAGGGTCTCCCCAATGCCCCGTATTCACTTCCAGCAGCAACTCGTAGCCCTCAAGGACAAGCTCCTCGCTATGGCCGCCCTCTCGCAGCAGGCCCTCCACCTCTCTGTCGAGGCCTACATCACCAGCGATATGGGCCTCTGCGATCACGTCATCGAGATTGAAGCCGGCATCAACGCCGCAGAGACCAGCGTCGATGAGATGGCATACGACCTCCTTGCCAAGGAGCAGCCCATGGCCATCGACCTCCGCTTCATCCTCTCCGTCATCAAGATCAACGGAGACCTCGAGCGCATCGGCGACCAGGCCACAAACATCGCTCAGCGGGCTCAGATACTCAACGACCTTCCCAAAATCTCTCTCCCCGTCGATATCTCCGAAATGGGAGAAAAAGTCGGCATTATGATTCGTCGCGCCATCCAGTCTCTCCTCGAGGCCGACGCCAAGCTCGCCGAATCCGTCCTTGCCATGGACGACGAAATCGATCAGATGAACCGCGCGGTCCAGTCCGAGCTCGTCGAAGTCATGCAGCGGCAACCCGCCGTCAGCAGCCAGGCACTCAACGCCATCATCGTCTCCCGCAATCTCGAGCGCGCCGCAGATCACGCCACCAACATCGCGGAAGATGTCATCTTCTGGGTCCGCGGCTCCGATGTCCGCCACAAGTTCTCCCTCGCCGAGGCCGACTAACGCCACTCGGCTCTTGACGCAACCCTCTACCGCAGATACCCTTGAAGGTAATGGCTACCATGCTCATGCAGCGCACCCTGATCTGTCGCATCTGTTGTTGCGATGTCGTGCGCCGCTGCCTTTGCCTGAAATCGACGATTATCTAAAGTCGAGACCCACCAGCAAATGCACACAGCGCCCACGAACCTCGTGGGCCTTTCTATTATCTGAACCACCCCAAACAAGGATCTACACCCATCATGACTGACCTCGCACCCAAGCCCGCGGCCCCCGCCGTCAAAGAAACCAAAGCCCAGAAGTCCGAGCGCCTCAAGCTCGCCAAGAACCCTTGGGATGCCTGGGACGAAGTCCGCGAGTTTGCCAAGCGAGGCCGTGACACCGTCCTCCCAGAGTGGACTGGCCTCTACTTCAAGTGGTGGGGCGTCTACACCCAGGGCGACGGCCTCGGAGTCACCGGCGGCTCCGGCGGCGAAGGAAAAACCTCGGAGTACTTCATGATGCGCATCGGCATGCCCAACGGCCTGCTCACCTCCCACCAGACCCGCGTCATCGCCGATCTAACCAAAAAGCACGCCCGCAACCTCGCCGACATCACCACCCGCCAGAACATCCAGCTTCACTGGCTCACCATCGACTCCCTCGTCGAAACCGTCGACGCCCTCACTGAAATCAATCTCTCCCCCAAGGGAGCCTGCGGCGACGTCGTCCGCAACGTCACCGGCTGCCCCCTCGCCGGCATCGACAGTCATGAACTCATCGACGCCAGCCCCCTCGCCGTAGAGATCGCTCACCTCCTCACCGCCAACCCGGAGTTCTACAACCTCCCCCGCAAGTTCAAAATCTCCGTCACCGGCTGCCCCATCTGGTGCTCCTATCCAGAGATCAACGACGTAGCCCTCACCGCCATCAAGCGCACCGTCAACGGCGTCGAAGAAATCGGCTACACCCTCCGCGTCGGCGGCGGCCTCTCCACCGAGCCTCACATCGCCGTCCGCATCCCCGCCTTCATCCCCCAGGACAAGGCCCTCGATGTCGTCACCGCCATCGTCCGCATCTTCAAGGAGCAGACCGCCCTTCGCGAGAACCGCACCCGCGCCCGCATCAAGTACCTCTTCATGCGCCACGGCTGGACCGCAGAGTCCATGCTCGAAGCCATCGAAGCCAAGCTAGGCTACAAGCTCGATCCCAGCCCCGTCACCGCAGACACCGTCCCCGACGACGTCTACCGCGACCACGTCGGCATCACCTCCCAGAAGCAGCCCGGCCTCAGCACCGTCGGAGCCTCCGTGCTCAACGGTCGTCTCTCCGGCGAACAGCTCGGCAAGCTCGCCGACCTTGCCGACAAGTATGGCAACGGACAGCTCCGCGCCACCATCGGGCAGAACATCCTCATCACCAACGTCCCCGACCGCGAAACGGCCGCACTCGTCATCGAACTCAACAGCCTCGGTCTCTACGTCGACACCTCCGCCTTCTGGCGCGGAGCCATCGCCTGCACCGGCACCGAGTTCTGCAAACTCGCCATCGCCGAAACCAAGGGCTTCAACAAGTGGCTCGTCTCAGAACTCGAAGAGCGTCTCCCCGGATTCGACCAGCAGGTCCGCATCAACGTCACCGGCTGCACCAACTCCTGCGGACAGAGCTGGATCGCAGACATCGGACTTGAAGGCAAAAAAATCAAGAAGAATGGCAAGATGGTCGACGCCTTCTACTTCTGCGTCGGAGGTGCGGTCGGCAAGTACGCCGGCATCGCTCGCCAGATCGGCTTCCGTGCCGCCGCAGAGGACTGCCCCGACGCCATCGAGCGCCTCCTCAACGGCTACCTCGAAGCACGCACCCCCGGTGAAGATCTCCGCTCCTACTTCGCCCGCACCGACGACGAGACACTCCGAGCCCAACTGGCTGGCGCTCGCCTCGAACCCGTCGAACGAGATACCCCGCCCGTCCTCGTAGGCTTCCACGCCCCAGGCGAATAACCCACCGTAGCCCATGCCAAATAGAAGTATCACCTTATCTCGGCGCTCACGCTTCCATCGTGAGTGCCGGGAAAGGTGACCTGCTTGTGCCCTTACCCTTGTCGCCGTAATAAAATCCTCCGCACCGATGAGACCAGCCTCCACCAATAAGCTGTCAAGCCCCCAAATCACCCGCATCACTCAAATCCCCAGCAAAGACGCGCCTTTCCGCCGCAAAGAAAGTTGCCGAATCGCCCCACTCAAACTCGTACAATAGATACAGGAGCTTATTCAAGACCAGCCAGAGTCACGTAGGATCCCGCTACGGAATCAAGTCCCATAGAATGAAGACTTTACAATTCTGTGCCTTTATAATCAATACTTTGCCGGATAAGGGCGGGCTTGGTCCAGACCTAAGTCCAATGTTGTCAAGATTTTGCGCAATTAACCCTGGGGGTGGGTACCCCCTGAGCCAGATAGAAAAACCAGGCATAGGAGCCGCGGAGCACCGATCATGGACCTCTTCCCCATCTTCCTCAAACTGACCGGTCGCCCCTGCCTCGTCATCGGAGCTGGCAACCTCGCCGAGTCCAAAATTGAGTCCATGCGGGCCGCCAACGGCAAGGTCACCGTCATCGCCCCACAGGCCAGCCTGCGCATCCTCGACATGGCCGCCTCTGGTGAGATCGAATACCTCCAGCGCCCCTACGCTGAAGGCGACGTCCAGGACTACTTCCTCGTCGTCACCGCCACCAACGTCCCCGCCGTCAACCGCGCAGTCTATCTGGAAGCAACCTCAAAAAACATCATCTGCAACGCCGTCGATGATCCACCCTTCTGCGACTTCTACTTCCCTTCCGTTGTTCGCCGAGGCGACCTCCAGATTGCCATCTCCACCGCAGGAGCCAGCCCAGCCCTCGCCCAGCGCCTCCGTAAGGAGATCAATGCCCAGCTCCCCCTGGACACCGGAGACTGGCTTACCGACCTCGGCAACCTCCGCCGCGAAGTGGTCGCCGCCGAACCCCTCAACGAAGAGCGCAAACTGATCCTCCACCAACTCGCCCAGCGCGAAGTCTGCGGATTCGATCAGTGCCCCTCCCGCACCCTTGCCCGTGAACACGCCCGCACCAACCCCCTTCCACAATCCAACGACAAGGCCCAGCAGTGAACTCTGAATCTCAGCCCGGCACCGTCTACCTCGTAGGCGCAGGCCCAGGGGACCCCGATCTCCTCACCCTGCGCGCAGCGCACCTCCTCCGCACCTGCGATGTCATCCTCCCCGACGATCTCGTCTCCGACGAAGTCCTTGATCTCGCCAGCCCCACCGCTACCATCATCCCCGTCGGAAAGCGCTGCGGCCAGCCCCGTATCACCCAGGCCGAGATCCACGCCCTCATGATCCACCACGCCCGCCCCAAAAACGGTCAGCCCGGCAGTTCCGTACTCCGCCTCAAGTCCGGAGACCCCCTCATCTTCGGTCGCGCTGGAGAAGAGATCGCTGCCCTCCGCGAAGCCAGCATCCCGTTCGAGATTGTCCCCGGCATCACCACAGCCTTCGCCGCAGCCGCCTCCCTCCTCACCCCCCTCACCGACCGCACCGCCGCCTCCAAGCTCATCCTCGCCACCGCCCACCATGCCGAGGGCAAGGTCGATCTCACCCCTAGCTGGTCAGGTGCCTTCCCCGAGCACTCCACCCTCGTCATCTACATGCCAGGCCGTAACTTCGCCGCCCTCGCCGAAGACCTGATGCACTCCGGCATCGCCCCCGGCACCCCCTGCGTCGCGGTCAGCAAAGCCACGACCCGCGACCAGCAAGTTACAGCAACCACCCTCGAAAAACTCGGCACCGCCCACGTCGGCCCAGCCCCGGTCATACTCCTGATCGGCAATGCCATCCAACCCGATCTTCAACTCAATCAACATCCAATCCACTTGGACTAGCGATACTGTTTCCGGAGTTCTCCTTATGAAAGCCACTGCAGCCAAACTCTTCTTTGCTCTAGCCTTCCTCGTCACCTTTCTGGCCCAGCCAACCTACACCTCGGCCCAGCACAAGCCCGCGTCATCCATCCCCACTGCGGACTTCATCCAGCCCGCTGAACTCGCCGCGAGCCTCCAGACCACAACCACATCGAAACCGCTGATCCTTCAGGTAGGCTCCCATGTTCTCTTCGCTGAAGCCCATATCCCCGCCTCCGAATACGCCGGCCCCACTGGCCAGGAGAGCGGCCTTCAGGTTCTCCGCGACCGAGTCGCCAAATTGCCAAAAGACACCTCGATCGTCCTGTATTGCGGGTGCTGCCCTTGGGGACGATGCCCCAACATCGCCCCGGCATATGAACAGCTCCAAGCCCTGGGCTTCACCCATCTCAAAGTCCTCTACCTTGCCGATAACTTCGGCGCCAACTGGGTCGACAAGGGCTACCCAGTCGCCAAAGGTCGCTGAACAATGATGCAGAGGCCTCACAGCGCTAACTGCTCTTTCCTGGCCGTACTCGTCGCACTCAGTCTAGCCACGGCTGCCCCGCACCTTCGCGCACAAACCCAGCCTTCAATCCCCGCCCACTCAAAAGCCAAAACCGCACCCGACTTCACCCGTTCCGACCTGACGGGCAAGCCCATACACCTCAGCAGCTATCGGGGAAAAGTCGTTCTGCTCAACTTCTGGGCAACATGGTGCGAGCCTTGCCTCGCCGAGATCCCACGCTTCTCAGCCTGGCAGAAGAAATATGGCGCCGAAGGGTTGCAGGTCCTGGGTGTATCAATGGACGACGACTCTGCCCCGGTCCAACGCGTCTACCGGAAGTACAGTCTCGCTTATCCGGTCGTCATGGGTGACGAACACCTCGGGAACCTGTACGGTGGTGTCCTCGGTCTGCCAATCTCCTACCTCATCGATCCCGAGGGCCGCATAGTAGTCCGTTACCAGGGAGAACCAGACCTCACTCAGCTCGAAGCCAGGATCAAGGCACTGCTCCCCCACCCCCTGAAGTAGCCGCGCGCGCCTAATCCAGTCGCTCCTCAGCTAGCTTCATCGCCTCATATATCTGTTCAAAAGACTCCACCGCGTACAGCACCGGCTGCATCGCCCCCGTGTCGATCTCCTGATCCATGATCGCCTCCAAATCAAACTCCCGAACCTCACACCCACCCGCTAACACCCGCGAACACTCTCCATGGGACGAGATCAAGCCGCTCCCATAGACCTTAATCTCCCCTGCCTGACGGATCAGGCCAAATTCCACCGTGAACCAAAACAGCCGTCCCATCCGCTCAAGTTCCACTGGATCGTGTATCAAACGCGCGCAAATCATCCCATAATGCTGCAGAAAATCTGCAAACACAGGATGCGCATGCATAGGAACATGCCCGAACACGTCATGAAAGATGTCAGGCTCTGGTGTGTATTCCATGCTTTCCCGCGCCCGTATCCAAGTCGTCGTCGGAAACATCCGCGCAGCTAGCATTTCAAAGAAAGCATCAGCTGGTAGAAATCCACTGACGGGTGTCGACTGCCAACCTGTCCGCGGCTCAAGTCTCGCACTCACCGCCCTGAGATCAGGAAGTCGATCCGCCCGAAGGCCAATCAACTCAAATCCATCTACGTACTCACGACAGGCAGACTCCCTAAGTTGCGACATCCGTCGCGTCACAAGCTCCGCCCAGACTGCATGCTGTTCCGGCGTATAGTCTGCCCAGACTTGCTCGATCAAGTATGGGGAGGCCACATTCAACTTATGTTGCTCTAGCTCAAGACGACTTACGCCAATAATCCCCATAAGCCCCCCTTTCGCCATGGAAAGGATACATCTTAGACTCGCACTATGGCCTCGCAGCATCGAGAGAACCCTTGCTAAGCTGACTTGTCTCTTGTATTCGCCAACTTCCGATCACTGCAATCCCAAGGAAAAACACCCTACTCCCCGTCCACGGTCAGGTCAGCCCCTTTCGCTTCCGGCCCCCAAGCCGTCACCGCTGCAACCAACAAACCGCCCAAAACCACCGTCCACGACAACACAACATTCATCATCCCGCCATAAAAACGCCCCGCAAACACTGTCTGAAACACACTATTGCGTGAGGAGAACAAATTTCCCAACTGATAAGCAAAACCCGGAAATACTGCTCGCACCGGCCCAGGCGACAGCTCATTCAAGTGAGCCGGAATAACGCCCCAAGCTCCCTGGACCATAAACTGCATTAGAAACCCTCCTACAGCCAGTGAAGCTACAGAGTGCGACCAAGCCCAGAGCGGTATCATCGGAAGCGCCAACAGCGCAGCGATTACGATCGTCCGCTTTCGTCCCCATCGCTCCGACAACGTCCCGCAACATATACCCCCAAGGAGTGCCCCAATATTTGCAATAACGACAACAAATCCAACGGTACCAGGTGCCAACGCGTGATCCTTCTCCAAGAACGTCGGGTAGAGATCTTGCGTCCCATGGCTGAAAGAAGTAAACATCGTCATCAAAGCAATAAGAAAAAGAAAAGATGGTAGATAGCTCAAGACTTCCTTTAGCTTGGCTAAGCCTGACCGAGTGACCCGTTGGACAACTCGCGCATCCCTCGCGGCTTCCCAAGCCGGGGATTCCTGAACTTTGAACCGTAAGTAAAGTGCCAAAACAGCTGGCAGTGCGCCAATCATGAACATCACTCGCCAGGGTGTAAACATACCTTGGCCATGAAGATGCGGAAATACTAGACCATATACCGCCGCTACCATGAGATTTCCTACGACGTAGCCCTCCTGCAATACTCCTGAGAAGAACCCACGGCCGGATGCTGGCAATGTCTCCAAGGCCAGTGCTGCACCCACTCCCCACTCCCCGCCCATCGCAATACCAAACAACGCCCTGCAGACTAGAAAGCTCCCAAGAGAAGGCGCGAAAGCTGACGCAAGCTCGAACACAGAGAAGGCAATCACGTTGAGCATAAGCGTCGGACGCCTTCCAAAACGCTCTGCCATCAATCCAAATAGCAGGGCCCCCACCGGACGCATTACAAGTGTCCAGAAAATTGCCTCAGCAATTTGCTTGATGCCGACATGGAAGTCAGCCGCAATCGCTTTTAGGCAAAGGGTCAGGAGGAAAAAATCAAACGCGTCAAGGCTCCAGCCGAGGAAACAGGCTAGAAAAGTGTTTTTCTGAGCCGCAGTAAGTGAGCGAAGTTCTTCCCTAAATCCCATATGTGACATGCTGGCATCCAGCCAGTGACCGGCGGTTGCTAGCTACATCTTGGCCCGAAGCGGCTGGGAAGGTTCCGCGGCATGAACGGAAATCTCCGGTTCCTGTAGATATTTCTTCAGCAGTTCATGATGAAGGCAATAAAGGGCGAGTTCCAATCGATCAGACACGCCCAGTTTGTCATAGACCTTGCGCAAATAGTTCTTGATTACCTGTTCTGTGGTGCCGATCTGGTAGGCAATTTCCTTATTCCTCATGCCTCGCGTAATACAGCTAATAATCGCAAGCTCTTTTTTCGACAGTTTTGGCTGGACTCTAGGGTCGGTAAGCGTCGTCGCCTGCGCACGATAAGCCTCAATCACCCAGCTAATGGATTGGTTATCTATCCAAGTCTCTCCATCCGCAATCTTGCGTACGCACTTTACAAGCAGGTCCGGTGAAATCGCCCGTGGCACTACACCTCGAACGCCGCGCCGATAAAGTTCCACCGTATTAGCTTCGTCTGTCTCGGTCACTTGCACGATTAATTTTGCATCCGGAGCCTGACGCACAAGCTCAGGAATGGCATCAATCGTTCCGGCAATCAACTGTCCTTCCAGGATCACTACATCGGTGGGATATCGCTGGAGAGCAGCATAAAGATTGGGAAGCGTCTCAACTTGTGCAACAACGCGAATATCATCTTCGATCGCAAAGATCTTCTTCATGCCCACACGATAGATAGCCTGAGAGTCCGCCAGGATGACTCTAATTCCCGGTGCGACTACATCATCTTCGAAAATATCCTCGTTATTCCGAGTCTGATCAAAATTCACAACGGTCATAGTCAAGCCCTTAAGAAATATTCGTCGATAACGGCAGCAGCTTTTTTCACATCTCCATGCTGCTGATGACGCACCACTCTGCCAATGCAATGGATGGTAACGTCAGTTGCCGATCCCATTACGGCTGAGGGCATCGATATAGTGAACTCAATTCTGCTGTCAATTGCCGGCAGAATATCACTTACAAATAGCAAGCCGTTGGCCGATATGTTTTCCGTCATCGCGTCCAGCGATCCCGCCTCGCTTTGGACATGCAAGGCGAGCTTCATCGGAAAACGTACTGCCGTGCGGACAGGATTATCCACCACTGGCTTTTGCCGCTGAGCCACACGTCCTCCTTCCGACCGCATTCACTTAGGCTACTCTCTGAGCATTCTGAGTTAGTCAGAGCAGTCTACCGCAATATACAGCCTCCGTCCCCAGAATTTGGGCAAAGTCAGGATTAGGAGATGGCAAATAGCGCCGCAAACAACCTAACCGTTGCTGGCTCCTATATAAGTTTGCGCCAACTGCGGATATAGGGGCATTACCAGCAGACCAGCTGAACCTGGATCTGATGCCCTTCAGGTCGTTCCGCTTTCCCGTTGCCGGTAAACGACTTATAAAGGAACACTCCCTGAGGAATCGATCGGCGATCGAGAAACGGCTAGTAAGCTAACTCATACAGTTGAATCCATGCGATATGGCTGGAGGATGGCTGCAGGTCTAATTTCTGGCAGCCTTGTTAGACCGACCTACGCTCGCGTGGCCAAAAAATGTCCGATCTCGGCAAACTCTGACTCGGGCAGACGGAATTCTCCCGCTGAAATTATGCCCTCAACTTGCTTGGCGCTGCGTCCACCCACAATTGCGGCGGTAATCGCGGGATGGTGCAGAGTCCATGCAATTGCTATGACTCCAGCAACGACGCCGTGTCGCGCGCCGATCTGTCCAAGCAACTCTGCAAGCGACAGATTCCAAGACAGGTGGGGCTCCTGATATTGCTTCGCATTACGGCGAAAGTCGTCCTTCGGAAATGCTGCGACCCGCTCTTTGCTCATCGCCCCAGTCAGCATGCCCGAATGCATTGGTGCATAGTTAATTACTCCGATTCCATTGTTCAGACAGAACGGCAAAATCTCGGCCTCGACCGCTGAGTTGATCATGGAATATGGCGGCTGCAACGACGTAATAGGAGCAATCTTTAGTGCGCGTTCCATCTGCGCGACGGTAAAATTCGATGCGCCTATCCAGCGCACTTTACCCTCGCGCTTCAAGTCTGCAAGGGTCGACCAACCCTCTTCAACCTCTACATCGGGAACGGGCCAATGAATCTGGTAGAGATCGATTACATCCACCTGAAGCCTCATGAGGCTCTTCTCAACTTCCTGACGAATGGTCCTAAGTGATTGTGAAATCTCACGCTTCTCGTTCCACACCATCCCGCACTTAGTAAAGATGTAAGGCTTCGAGGAGGTACCCTTAAGCGCTTTGCCAACGATCTCTTCTGAGTGTCCCAGACCGTACACCGCGGCCGTATCGATCCAATTAATGCCGAGATCCAGTGCTCGATGTATTGCAGCGATAGAGTCAGCATCGTCCTGTGGACCCCATGCGTAAGCCCAGTCACCACCTCCAATTGCCCAAGCACCGAATCCAATTGGAGTCAGGTGCATATCAGAATTGCCAAGTTGTTTTGTCTTCATGATTCCTTTGATGCTACCGACTCATTCTGTATTGAGCAAAACCGCTTATCTCTCTTTGCCACTTGGGGTGGCGGCGGTGTGATGGCATGGACTACCGAGCCTAGGTGAGGCCCAGCGTACCAATGGATCTTCTGGCGTTATCGATAGAGTTTCGTTTTCTTAGGCATAGATTTGGCTACCGAGCTGGACGATCTTTCTTTGCCAAAGGTCCATTCAAAAACCCAGCCCAGTTCAACGGTGATCGAAGTTTATTCGTTGTTTGAGCCTTTTTAACGGCGAGGCGAGCAACAGCGTCAACGATCCAGCGGAAGCTTTTTTCACCAACTGAGTGGAGGTCGGCGTCAGGAACCGGGTTCATAAAGTCAATTGCATAGGGCGTCCCGTCTTTGACGGCAAATTCTACGGTATTTAGGTCATAGCCGAGAGCCCGACACAAGGTCAATCCGTCTTTTTCTACTCTCTTCAGGAGTTTTTTATCATAGGGAGGAGGATCCAGAACGTAGCGCTGCTCGTGCGGACGGTGCGGATCGTAAGACATGATTCTGATCTCAGATTGGCCCACAACGTAGCAACGGAAGTACTCCTTGAAGTGCACCGCGGCCTGGAGGATCATACAAAGGTCGCGGGTCTGGTCGTAGGCGGCGAAGAACTCCTCTCGATTTTGGACATAGAAGACATCGCGCCATCCTCCGCCGTCATGCGGTTTGAGAAAAGCAGGAAATCTCACGTAGTCGAAGATTGCGTCCCAGTCGAGGGGGTATTCGAGATTTCGTAGTGAGCGACTGTTAATCTGAGCCGGATATTGCTTGTGGGGCAATAGAACTGTGCGCGGAACCGCGACGCCAAGCTGCGATGCGAGAGCGTAGTTGAAGAACTTATCATCGGCAGACCACCAGAATGGATTATTGATGACCTGGGTGCCGGTGAGGACCGCATTCTTAAGGAATGCCCGGTAGAACGGAATGTCGTGGGAGATGCGATCAACAATAACAGCGTAGCCAGATGGGACCGCCATTTGTACTCCGCCGAGGTGTACAAACTCTGCGCTGACGCCCTCGATGTCCATCGAGTTGATTTTGTCTACCAATGCACCCGGAAAGGTATTCTCCACGCCGAACAGAACACCGATTTTCTTCAAATTGCTGCCTCCACGGACGGAATTGAACTTTACAGATAACTTTGCAACATCTTTTGCCACCAGGACCAATCGTGGCCTGCGCCGTCTCCCCATATATCGAGACGGCACGGAATGTCCTTCGCCCTGAGCACTTGTGCCATCCGCTCATTGTCATTCCGGCACATGTCGTCCACACCGGTCGCCAACACATAGTTATTTCTTCTGTAATGAGCGAGGTACCATGGGTCGCTCATGTTGGGCATATAGTGCATGGGCAGGTTGAAGTAGCAGTCATCGTCGTAGTAGCCATTCAGGAAATTGATAGGATTGAATGCTCCGCCCAGCGAAAGTACCGCGTGAAAGATATCGGGATGACGGAGAGCCAGATTCATCGCGTGGAATCCACCGAAGCTACAGCCGACGGTTGCCAGCCCCGGACCTGAATTGCACGCTTTTATGAAGGGCAACACCTCTTGAATGAGGTATTGCTGATATTGAACTTGGCGCGCGATTCTAAAGCGGGGGGGAGCGGCGCGGTTGTACCAGCTCTCGGCATCGACGGAATCTACACAAAATAGTTGGAGATGCCCGTGCTCAAGCTTATGGAGAACGGCATCGACCATACCTCTATCTTCAAACTCGAAGAATCTGCCACAGGATGTGGGAAACACGATTGCGGGCAGACCGGCGTGCCCGAAAGTGAGCAATTCCATTTCGCGTCCAAGAGATGGCGAGAACCACTTGCTATATTCGCGTTTCAAGCACTTCCCCTTTGCGAAGTCTGATGCAATCGTAACGCAGTGAGTCGTATCACGATCATTGGACCTTTAGCTTAGGATCGTTCTTCCTTGGGCGACAGTATGTAATGCAGATCAAGCGGGTTTGCGTGACATAGGACGGCCAAAGGAACTCATAACCTGCAGGAAGCGGACGTTTTGTATTGACTGCTATTAAGGAGAGGAGGGAGGGACGTTTTCTATGTGAGAGCGGTCCACGAAAGAATTCGCATGCTAAGCGCTTCAGAGACGTACTGCCCTTTCTCTCTTTCTGAAAAAGTAGGGTGATTTTCGCTTCTGAATTGCAGAAAACAGCAATATCCGCCATACTTAGGTGTTGGTGATTCAGTTCCGCGGCACGTCCGGGAATGAGCTGAAAATCATAGTTTCGCCCAAAATAAAATGTTCTGAAAGGCATTCCCAGTGTTAATGATCCGTTTGGCGCGCGTTGGAGCGCGGAAGCAGCCCCACTACCGTATTGTCGTTATTGAAAAAGATCGCGCCCGTAACGGCCGTTCGGTTGAAGTCGTTGGCACCTATAATCCGCGCACGAATCCTGCGACCGTTGATTTGAAGCGCGAACGTATTGCCTACTGGACCAGCAATGGCGCTCAGTTGTCTGAGCGGGTTGGCAAGCTTTTGGCAGCCGCTCCCACAGTTGAAGCGGTAACTGCAGCAGCCTAAAGTCACCTGCATCCATTCTTTGGGAACTCAGTTTTGGTTCCCAAAGTTTGGTTATGTTATTGATTCTAATGATCACTAGTTGCAAGGTTACTCAAGTAGACTCTTGGTATTGCGAAGAGATATTACCTATCTGCCACTCTTCGCAAAGCGGTATCGATTCATGGAGAATTTGTCCGTGAGATATTCGCGAACCGTTGTCGCACCTCGTACCAACTCTTCCTGGAAGATCTCGCAACAGACGAGACGAAAGGACTGAGTATGAGTGCAGCATCGTGACTCCCAGGAGGTATTAGGCAATGAATGAGGCCACTGTGCCAGCTGTTCCTGACGACTTTTCTCAGGACATAATCGACCTCGTAAAAGAGATCGCCACCGCACTTGTAGACCATCCGGAAAGCGTCGTGGTGGAAGCAATATCTGACCGCGATGGGACGCTGCTTCGGCTTCGCGTGGCACCGGTGGATGTTGGCAAAGTAATTGGGAAGCAGGGACGGACCGCACGCTCAATGCGTACGATTCTGAGCGCTGCGAGCATGAAGGTGAAGCATCGTTATTCCCTGGATATCGTCGAAGAAGATGAAAAAAAACCAATTCCTGAGCTATCGAATCAGGCGAAACGCAACGATAGACAGCTGTAACGTGATGATCTCTTAATGGAAAAACGTTCTACGTGGGTTGTGCTGGCGCATCTTTTGCGACCGCAGGGTCGAAAAGGAGAGTTACTGGCAGAACTGTACACTGACTTTCCTCAGCGGTTTGACGATCATAGCCGCGTGTATCTTGCACCTCCTGATTTTGACGGCGAAGTGTCTGAAGCCAGACAAGCGGAAGTTACTTCCTTCTGGTTGCCGCTAGGCAAAAATCAAGGACGGATCGTCTTGAAGCTGCAGGGCATTGACAACATATCTGTTGCGGAGAGTGTTGCGGGACAGGAGGTCATGATTCCCGCGGAGGAACGCTTGACACTGGATGAGGACGCGAACTACATCAGTGACTTGATCGGCTGCACGGTATATGACAGACAGGTGGCTGTTGGCGTGATCGATGATATCCAATTCGCAACTACGCCGGATGGGAGTCGTCGGCTTGAAGAGATGGCTCCGATTTTGGTAGTGTCATCGCAAGCAGGAGATGAGTTGCTTATCCCTTTTGCTAAGGACTTTCTGGTTGACATCGATGCTAACGCGAAGCGCGTGAACATGGTTTTGCCTTCAGGGCTGCTGGACGTCAATCGCTGACGCTTACCTAAACCGGAACACTAGAAGCGATAGCCGAAGCCAAGGGAGACGATGGGATAGAGCTTGTATTTCACAAGCTCTCCGTTCAGGTCTTGCACTTCCTGCTGTAGGCTGGATTGCGTTTCGGGATCGGTAGCTGCGTTGAAACAGCCAGTTGTGGTGCAGGTAGTGCCGGCAAGTTTGATGTTCATCTTTGCCGCCCCCAGATAGGCGATACCCACTTCAAATGGAACGGAAATATGACGTCCGGTGCGGGGAATGAGATTTCCAACCCCGACCGTTATTGTGGGAGCAATCTTTCTCGAGTAAGTAATATCGGCCGTACCGTAGATCGGATCATCCACACTATTGGTGTAGGAAGTGTTAGCAAGCTGAAAGGGCTGCCCTGCCGAAACGGAAGCCTTTGCAGTCAGAGTGTTCTGAAAGTACAGGACGCCAGGGCTGATATGAAACTCTCCGTGAAATGGGAACCAATCCACCGCTAACTGACCGGAGTGAAAGTGCAACTGGGCATCGTAGTCAATTCCATCGATATTAAAGAGATATCTAAAGTTGAAGGTATTAGCAGCAGCACGAAGATTGAGCCTACGCGAGATCGGTGCTGCGAGTTCGACTCCTGCTCCCAAGGTATCGGCTTTGAATCCGAGTGCCAATTTTGAAAACGGGTGTACGTGCAACTTGTCCGGATAGGTGGATGGCGGAATCATCCCCGACGTGGATCGCACCGAGTGGTTGGCCAACGAAGCTGTATCCCGTGCTGAACTTGAACTAAACACAGTGTTGTCGATGGGTTCGTACAGTTCAGGCACTGTCACTGAAGCAGAGGTGTCCAAGCCATTTTCGTGCAGGCTTTGTGCTGATACGCGGCTACAGAAAATTGCTAACGCCATAAAGACTATGGCGGGTTTTGCCTGGAACATGATGCTGGCCCTCTTTGCTTTGCACCGGTCCACTTGTCTTGCTTTGGTCAGTATTGGTGCGGGTTCGAGATCTATCGAACAATTCGCTACAGGTTTCAAGCTACCAGATCGCATAGACTGGAGATCAATGACTTTCTGCAACGAAATGGTTATATATGCGCTTTGACATCATCACGATCTTCCCTGGGTTTTTCAGCAGTACATTGGAGTACGGCATTCTCAGCCGCGCGATCGGGACAGGCCAGGTGGAAGTAGCAGCACACGATCTGCGAGGGTTTACACATGATCGGCATCGGACGGTGGATGACCGGCCTTTCGGTGGCGGCGAAGGGATGGTTCTGAAACCGGAGCCTATTTTCGATGCGGTAAGCTCCTTAGGAATTTCTCCGAAAGCGGAACGGGATTGCAGTCGAGAGACAGTGATTCTACTGTCCGCTCAGGGGCGTCCATTTACGCAGGCACTTGCGCATGAGTTGGCTCGCATGGAGCGCGTTGTGATTATCTGCGGACGATATGAAGGGGTAGATGAGCGCGTCAATGAAATGTTGTGCGATCAGGAAATTTCCATCGGCGACTATGTTCTTTCCGGCGGAGAGTTGGCGGCAGCGGTAATTGTGGATGCAGTGGTTAGGCTTCTACCGGGAGTGCTGGGGAATCCCGATTCGGCAAGGTTTGAGAGCTTCGGTGCAGATGATGTTGCAGAACCGAAGGATGGGGTGACGGGGCCGCCCCGAACCACGCATGGTTCGGGCGGGTTGCTCGACTATCCTCACTACACACGGCCGGCAGATTTTCGGGGGACGACAATTCCTGAGGCGCTGACGAGCGGCAATCATGAAGAGATTCGTCTCTGGAGACGACGGATGTCACTGCAGAAGACCATGCAGAACCGACCTGATCTGTTAGAGGGAACACTATTGAGCGAAGCCGATAAAAGGGTTCTGCGAGAACTTCGGGCCAGCGATAAAAGGCGGCATGACTTAATTGACAAGTGAGAGGAATCGCACCCATATGCGATTTCAAGCGAAGATTTCGTGTACACTAGAATTTCGAGTCCAACATAGGAAAGTAGTCATGTCAATTCATCCAATCATGCAAAAGCTGGCCGCCAAGTTAGAGCGGACCGATCTACCGCAGTTCGCTCCTGGCGACACCATCCGGGTTCAAGTGAAGATCAAAGAGGGCGAGAAAGAGCGTCTTCAGGCCTTCGAAGGAATGGTTATCTCCTGCCGCAAGGGAGCGCAAGGTACTTTTACCGTTCGCAAGATGAGTTTTGGTCAGGGCGTTGAGCGCATCTTTCCTTACAATTCCAAAGTTGTAGATAAGATCGAGAAAGTTCGTTCTTATGAAGTTCGCCGCTCGAAGCTGTTCTACCTGCGCGGTCTGCGCGGTAAGGCCGCTCGGCTTCGCGAAGTTGAGCGCGCTAAGTAGTTTAAAGAATTCGCGTAATCAAAAAGCCACGACCCTCGGGTTCGTGGCTTTTTGATTTTTGCGGCACAGACCCCTGGCCACTTCCCTGCTAAGCAACCCTTTATATGAATGGCGGATATAGACTCGGAGATGCAGATATGACAGCTCCCTCCCCAAATGAAATCGGTAAGACCGTAGGCGCCGCGGCAGCGAAACAACGGATGTTGAGGCAGTTGATTTGTAGTGATGGACCAGAACAGGCGTTGCGTTACCGAGGCTTTCGATGCATCGCTGGAGTGGATGAAGTTGGGCGCGGAGCTTTATTTGGACCGGTAGTGGCGGCTGCCGTGATTTTGCCGGAACGCCTGAGCGGACTATCACGAGCTGGCTTGAAAGATTCGAAGCAGTTGACGCGCAAAGAACGCGAGACTTTAGACAAGCGCATCCGAAAGATGGCAATCGCGTTAAGCATTGCAGAGGTGGCTGCCGAAACAATCGACCAAGTAAATATCTACCAAGCCACGCGGCTGGCGATGCGAGCCGCCGTCGAAGGCTTGTCAATTTCACCGGACCATCTGCTGATTGATGCAATGCTGGTGGACCATCCTTGTGCACAGACCAGTTTGTACTATGGCGATTCTCTAAGTCTCTCCATTGCTGCAGCTTCCGTACTGGCAAAAGTGCATCGAGATGGCCTGATGCGTGAGTTGGATGCGGTTCATCCGGCGTATGGTCTAGCGGCTCACAAGGGTTATGGGACTCCTCAGCACCGGCGTGCGCTGGCGGAGCATGGGCCTTGCCCGCTGCACCGGCGCACGTTCTTACACGTAGCGGCAGCGGAATCCGTGGATGAGGCCTCAGAGGATTTGTTGCTATTCGACGATTGCGATTTGGAGGATCCAAAGAGTTGAGTCTAAGAATGATGTGTGTCATTGCGCACCCAGACGATGAGTGCTTTGCATTTGGTGGTGCGTTGGGACTTGCAGCCGACCTCGGCGTAGAAACCTATGTGGTGTGTTTGACCGACGGTCAGGCTGCTACGCATCGGGGCGATGCCGTCTCCGGCGAGGAACTTGGGAGCATCCGGCGTAAAGAGTTTGCCGCGTCGTGCAGTGTGCTGGGGGTGGCGCACCATGAGTTGCTCGATCATCCCGACGCCGAGTTGGAGTTTGCCGATTTTTCCGTAATAGCGGGGAGATTGGTAAAAAGGATGCGACGATTCAAACCGGATGTGGTGATTACTTTTGGCGCGGATGGCGGCCTGAATACCCACAACGATCACACGATGGTTTCGGCGCTGACAACAGCTGCGTTTCATTGGGCTGGACGGGTAAAACGCTATCCGACGATGGGGCCTGTATTTCAGCCGAAGCGGCTATTTCATGCGACGACGAACTTTTTTATTCCGGGGAGGCCTGTGCCTTTGCCTTTGCCTTGGACTGTTAAGTTGGATATTCGTGCGGTACAGGAGCGAAAAGCGAAGGCTTTCCGGATGCATGTTTCGCAGGGTCCGGTGATGGAAACGACGCGAAAACTGTTTGAACAGTACGGTAATGAAGAGTTTTATGCATTAATGGCGGAGGCTGGAACGAAGCCAGCACGGCTGTCGGATGATCTTTTTGAGGGATTATCGGAGTAATTTCGTGTGGTTTTTTTGCGGTACGGTGCTGCTTAATCGTGGTGAATTGCTGGTGATGGAATGCACATGGATTTGGGGACCCTGACGTGATTGATCCGATGTCGACTTTTCGTGAGTGGATGGCTGCAGCCGAGGCCAGCGAACTAAACGATCCGAATGCTGTGGCTCTGGCGACGGCTACGAAGGATGGTGTGCCTTCGGTGCGCATGGTTCTGATGAAGGGGCTGGATGATCGCGGGTTTTCCTTTTTTACGAATGCCGAGAGTCAGAAGGGGTTGGAACTTAAAGAGAATCCCCTGGCGGCGATGTGCTTCCACTGGAAGTCGCTGCGGCGGCAGGTACGGGTGCAAGGTACGGTGTCGGAGCTCTCAGCGGCTGATGCGGACGAGTACTTTCACAGCCGGTCGAAAGGGAGTCAGAGGGCGGCACTGGCTTCTCGTCAGAGCCGGCCACTTAAGAGCCGTGGGCTGTTGGAGGTGATGGTTCGGGAGTATGAGTTGGCCTATCCCAATAAGATTCCGCGGCCTGATTATTGGCGAGGGTATGTGCTGCGCCCGGAGCGGATCGAGTTCTGGCAGGAAGGACAGGACCGGCTCCATGACCGGATGCTGTTTACGCGGGATGGGGATGGCTGGACGAAGACCAGGCTTTATCCCTAGCGGCGAAAATGTTCTTGTCTTATCTTTCGTTACTGACGCCGTAACCCTCTAGAATCTGGACTGGAGGGCTCATGGGAAGATCACGTCGGAAGTTTCTGACCCAGACTACGCTTGGGGTGTTGGGTGCAGCGGTTGGGTGTCACAAGGGTGCAGAGAAGCCGACGGAACCGCCACCGGGCACACCTTCTGCCTTTGCTACTGGTCCGGCAGTGGGGCCGCAGGTGTCGGCGAGCACGTTCGCGGCAGCGGAGAAGCTGGTTCAAGTGGAGTTGACGGCTGCTCAGCAGGCGCAGGCGGCAGAGAGCTGGCGGGTGGCCATGGCGGGACTGTACGAACGGCGAACAGGCCCGCGCAAGGTGGCGTTGGAAGCGACGATGCCTCCGGCGACTCGATGGAATCCTGCTTTGCCTCATGTAGAGATAAAAAGCGAAGACCGTTTTGTGCGGAGCGCGGGGGATCCCGGGCCACTGCCGGGGAGTGACAGCGAGATTGCATTTGCTTCGGTAACGAAGCTGTCGCGGTGGATCGAAAAGAAGATGCTTACCTCGCAGCGGTTGACTGGAATCTATCTGGAGCGGTTGCAGCGATTCGATCCGCAACTGCGGTGCGTAATTACTCTGACCCGCGAGTTGGCGCTGGAACAATCGAGACGGGCGGACCAGGAGATTGCAGCCGGACATTACCGGGGACCACTGCACGGGATTCCATGGGGGGCGAAGGATTTGCTGGATACGGCTGGAATCGCGACGACCTATGGTGCGGAGCCTTACAGAAACCGTGTGCCGGCGACTGACGCTACGGTGGTACAGCGACTGCATGAGGCGGGCGCGGTGCTGGTGGCAAAGCTGAGCCTTGGAGCGCTGGCGCTGAACGACGTGTGGTTTGGTGGCCAGACGATGAATCCGTGGCTACTGGAAGAGGGGTCGTCTGGCTCAAGCGCGGGGCCGGGTGCGGCTACAGCGGCGGGGCTGGTGGGGTTTGCGATTGGCAGCGAGACAGGTGGGAGCATTGTGAGTCCCAGCATGCGATGCGGCATCACGGGGCTGCGGCCCACGTATGGGCGAGTTCCGCGTGGGGGAGCGATGACGCTGTGCTGGTCGCTGGACAAGCTGGGGCCGATGGCGCGGAGCGTCGAGGATACGTTGCTGGTGCTGCGAGTAATTTCCGGGCCTGATGCGGGGGATGTCGCGAGTGTGCCGAGCCATCTGGACTTCGATGCGGCGGGATCTTTGTCGGGGCTGCGGGTAGGGTACTTCCCCAAGTGGATGGAGGGGGCGACGGCAGTTGATCGGTCAGCGTTGGAGACGGCGAAGAAGATTGGGATGGTGCCGGTAGAGGTCTCGTTGCCGGACTGGCCTTATGACTCGCTGGAGGTGATTCTGTTCGCGGAGGCTGGTGCGGCGTTTGAAGAGCTGACGTTGAGCGGACAGGTGGATCAGCTAAAGATGCAGACGCCAGATGCGTGGCCCAACACGTTTCGACAGTCTCGGTTTCTTTCGGCGGTGGATTTCGTTCAGGCTGACCGGCTGCGGAGGAAGGTGGCGCTGGAGATGCAGCGGATTATGGGGGAGGTGGATCTGCTGCTGGTGCCGTCGTTGAGGGACGAGATGCTGACGATTACGAATTTCACTGGCCATCCGTCGCTGACGCTGCGTGCGGGGTTTGTTGAGGTCTCAGAGGCGCGGAGCGACTGGGCTCCGGATGCGAAGAAGCCTTTACCGAAGTTTTCGCCACCACGGCGGGTGCCGCATGGGGTGACGCTGATTGGGCGGCTGTTTGATGAAGGTAGGATGGGGCGCGTGGGAGTGGCGATGGAGCGAAGCTTTGGGGTGGCTGGCGAGAATCCAAAGGGATTCTAGATACGGTTTGCTGCGCGGAGGCAGGCGATCTCTTCATCGGTAAAGACACGAGAGCGGATGAGGAAACGTACGCCTTCGGGGCCTTCCAGAGAGAACATGCCACCGCGGCCGGGAACGACGTCGAGGATGAGCTGAGTGTGCTTCCAGTACTCGAACTGAGGGCGGCTGATGTAGAAGGGTGTGTCGCCGAGCGTGCCGATGAGGACGTCTTCGTCTCCGACCATGAAGTCTCCGCGGGGGTAGCACATGGGGGAGCTGCCGTCGCAGCATCCGCCGGACTGGTGGAACATGAGGTCGCCGTGTTTGCCATGCAGGGTGGCAATGAGCTCGATGGCGGCGTCAGTGGCGAGGACTTGATTGGGGAGTTGGGGCATGGCGTGGGCCTAGTGGAGCGGTTCGGGCAATAACACTAACGTTGACCTTATGCATTCCCACCCATCGCAATGAGGCTGCGATGGATGCGGCACCCAACGTTCAGGGGTAGCACTGAATATCGACAACGGCAGCGGTTTAGAAGAAGCCCATGGCGTTGGGACTGTAGCTGATGAGCTGGTTCTTGGTCTGCTGGTAATGGTCGAGCATCATCTTGTGGTTTTCGCGGCCGATGCCAGATTGCTTGTAGCCACCAAAGGCCGCGCCGGCGGGGTAGAGATGGTAGCAGTTGGTCCAGACACGGCCGGCCTGAATGCCACGTCCGAAGTGGTAGGCGCGGTTTATGTCTCGGGTCCAGACACCGGCGCCGAGGCCGTAGAGGGTGTCGTTGGCAATGGCCAGGGCTTCGTCGTCGTCCTTGAAGGTGGTGACGGAGACGACTGGGCCGAAGATCTCTTCCTGGAAGACACGCATCTTGTTGTGTCCTTGAAAGATGGTTGGTTCGATATAGAAGCCGTTGGCAAATTCGGGGCCGATGTCGGATCTCTGGCCACCGATGAGCACCTTGGCGCCTTCCTGTTTGCCGATGTCGAAGTAGGAGAGGATTTTTTCGAGCTGCTCCGAGGAAGCCTGGGCACCGATCATGGTGGCCCTGTCGAGCGGGTTGCCGCGCTTGATCGCTTTGACGCGGGCGAGGGCACGCTCCATGAAGCGATCGTAGATGGACTCCTGAATGAGAGCGCGGGAGGGGCAGGTGCAGACTTCGCCCTGATTGAGGGCAAACATGGTGAAGCCTTCAAGGCACTTGTCGAAGTAGGCGTCATCCTCGCGCATGACGTCGGCGAAGAAGATGTTGGGGGATTTTCCGCCGAGTTCGAGGGTGACGGGGATGATGTTTTGCGAAGCATATTGCATGATGAGGCGGCCAGTGGTGGTCTCGCCGGTGAAGGCTACCTTATTTACGCGGGGGCTGGAGGCGAGGGGCTTCCCTGCTTCAACACCAAATCCGTTGACGACGTTGAGCACGCCGGGAGGCAGGAGGTCGCCGATAAGTTCCATGAGGACGAGGATGGAGACGGGCGTCTGCTCGGCGGGCTTGAGGACTACTGTGTTGCCTGCAGCGAGGGCCGGCGCAAGCTTCCATGTGGCCATGAGGAGGGGGAAGTTCCAGGGGATGATGAGTCCGATGACGCCTAGTGGCTCGTGGTAGTGATACGCGACGGTGTCGTTGTCGAGTTGTGAGATGCCGCCTTCCTGCGCACGGATACAGCCGCTGAAGTAGCGGAAGTGGTCGATGCAGAGGGGGAGGTCTGCAGCGCGAGTCTCACGAATAGGCTTGCCGTTGTCCCATGTTTCTACGGTGGCGAGCATTTCGAGGTTGTCTTCCATGCGCTGAGCGATCTGCTCCAAGATGTAGGCGCGGTGGGCGACGGAGGTCTTTCCCCATGCGGCTTTGGCAGCGTGCGCGGCTTTGAGTGCGAGGTTGATATCTACAGCATTTGAACGGGGAATTTCACAGAGAACCTTACCTGTGATGGGAGTTACATTCTCAAAGTAGAGGCCGGACTGAGGCTCGACCCACTGGCCGCCTATGAAGTTTCCGTACCGCTTTCGGAAGGTAACCGGAAAGCCGTAACTGCCGGGTTCGACTTTAGTAGAGGCGGAGACGGGAGGTGTCATCGTCGACATGGGAGGGTGCTCCTTCGTTTGGCGTGCGCGGGAGGCTGCTCCATCCCGCGCAGACACGATACGCCTAGAGGCGCAGAGATTACCACCCTCCTAAACTGTGCGATCGAGAGAGATATTGATGCTGCTGGAAGAGCCTCGCTTACAACGATTTGCGATGCCGTCGACGGCAGGTTCGTGGAGCGTATCGGCTAAACCGGAGCCTTGACGTCAGTGCGACGATTAGCAAGAGTGCCGTAGAAAGCGATGTAGAGGTAGCAGACGGTGGGGATGATGAAAGCGTGCTGGATGCCGATCTTGTCGGCGAGATGACCTTCCGCGAGAGGGATAAGCGCTCCGCCAACGATGGCTGCGACCATCAGCGAGGAGCCGCGGCTGGTGAGTTCGCCGAGACCGCTGAGACCGAGCGAGAAGATATTGGGGAACATGACGGAGTTGAAAAGACCGACAAGGATGATGCTGCCCATGGCGAGATATCCGTGGGAGAGCATGGAGAGGATTACGAGGAGAGAGGCAGTCGCGGCGACGAAGGTGAGCAGGGTTCCGGTGCGAACGCGGGTGAGGATGGCCGAACCGATGAAGCGTCCAGTCATGGCTCCGCCCCAGTAAAGGGAGACAAAGAGTGCGGCGGTTTTTTCGGAGAGGCCGCCGATCTGCGGGAGGCCGAGGTAGTTGACGAGGAAGCTGCCGATGGAGACTTCGGCTCCGACGTAGACGAAGATGCCGATGGCCCCCATGACGAGGTATTTTTCGGACCAGACGCTGCGGGTATCGGTCGAGAGTTCGCCGGGACGGAAGTCGCGCGTGTAGGAGGATTCGGTGGGGAGCTTGACGAGTGCTATCGCGACGGCGAGGGCAACGAGTGCGAGAGCGATGCCGAGGTAAGGAAGGCGAACGGAGGACGCCTGCTCCTGACGGTAGATCTGGAGAAGAGCGGCTGAGAGTGAATGAAGCTTGGATTCGGCGAGTGGGGCAGCAGACAGGATAAGAACACTGCCAAAGAACGGCGCGATGGTGGTGCCGAGCGAATTGAAAGCCTGAGCAAGATTGAGTCGGCTGGAGGCTGTGTGCTCTGGCCCGAGGTTATTGACGTACGGATTGGCTGAGACCTGAAGGCAGGTGATTCCGGCGGCGAGGATGACGAGCGCGGTGAGGAAGAGTCCGAAAGATGCGACGGCAGCGGCGGGCAGGAAGAGAAGCGCTCCGGTGGCCATGACGAGGAGGCCGATGACCATTGTCTGCTTGTAGCCACGCCACTCGACGAGCTTGCCAGCGGGGAAGGCGAAGATGAAGTACGACGAGAAGAAGGCGAACTGCACCAGCATGACCTGCGCGTAGTTGAGTTCGAAGATTCCTTTGAGGTGAGGAATAAGGATGTCATTGAGGCAGGTGAGAAAGCCCCACATGAAGAACAGCATGGTTGCGATGCTCATGGCACGCTTGTCGGTGGCTTGATTGAGATTCTGGGTGGGAGTTGCTGTCGATACGGTGCCCGAAACCATTGCCATACTTGTCCTTCTTCTTTCGTATTTGTGGCTCGATTGCGATCGAGCGAAATATTGTGACCGTTCTGGCTACAAACCGGCGGATTGCCTCGCCATGATCCGTGACAGCAGGATGGTGCGCGCAAACCTGCACGATGCCAAAAGTCCAAGGGCGAGCGTTTCAGGTGGAATTGTACGCCGGAGGTTAAAAATCAGGGTTGGGAGGTCAGACCGGAGGCATTACCGGCATTGAATTCAAAGAGATTCCTGCGGCTCAATGGGAGGCAAGCCGAGGTGCTGGGCAACGGTTATTGTGAGGCTAGTTTCACTTGCGTTGGAGCAGGTAGAAGCTTCTTGCGGCTTTTCAGTCCGGTGTAGATGATACGTGCCAAAAGCAGGACGGTCAGGACGGCTGTGTCTTTCCAGGGTGTGCGAACGCCGGCTTTGACGAGCCACCAGAAATGGATGACTGCGGCAATAGCGGCGACGTAGACGAGGCGGTGGAGGCGCTGCCAGTTCTTTCCCCCCATAGCACGCATGATGACTGCGGGTGAGGTACAGGCCAGGGCGAGGAGGATGAGCCAGGAGCAGAAGCCAACCTGGATGAAGCGGCGTTTACGAAGGTCGTCCCAGATGGTAGGCCAGACCTGCTTCCACTGGTCGATGAGTACCGCAGGATGACCGGCCTTGAGCGAGGTGAGGGCTGTGAAGAGGTCATAACCGGAGAAGAGGAAGACGTAGGTTGCCAGATGGAGCGAGACGTAGAAGAAGGCATAGAGGCCGATGAGTCTGCGGAAGCGGACGAGGAATGCAATGGAGGAGTTGAGGCGACGGAGCGGGGTGATGGCAAGTGAGGTGAGGAGGATGTAGAGAGCCCAGTCGCCGGTGAAGTGGGTGATGGTGTTGACGGGATCGGCGCCGAGGTTGTCATGCTGAAAGCGATAGAGCAGCACACCGAAGGGGGTGAGGCAGAGGAGATGGAGAGCGAGTTTGAGTGCGAGTATGGCGCGTTTTGACATGAGTTTGGACGAGGCGTAAGTGATTGCTGCCGGGGTTATTACGGTTACGACGATCAATGCGCCTCGCGCCTCTTACGATGGGTGCTTGCGATCGCGGAGTAGCGAGAGAAAATCCGCAAAAAGAAGGATCAAAAGTTCTTCTTGAGATCCATCCCGGCGTAGAGTCCGGCCACCTGGTCCGCGTAGCCATTGAAGGGCAGGGTGGGGATTGAGTGTGGAAATGCGCCCGTGTCGATGCGACGCTCTTTAGCCTGGGACCAGCGGGGATGATCGACAGTGGGGTTGACGTTGGAGTAGAAGCCATATTCGCGGGGGGCTATCTCGTTCCAAAGAGTGCGAGGCTGCTTGTCAGTGAACTGGAATTTGACGATGGACTTAGCTGATTTGAAACCGTACTTCCACGGGAGGACCACGCGAATGGGAGCGCCGTTCTGGTTGGGCAGAAAAGTGCCGTAGAAGCCGAAGGTGAGCAGTGCGAGGGGATTCATGGCTTCGTCGAGGCGGAGTCCTTCCGAGTAAGGCCAGTCGTAACCGCCGGGAAGATCAGGCATCTGCTTCTTATCGAGGAGGGTGATGAACTGGACGTACTTTGCGCTGGGGAGTGGCTCGCAGAGGTTGATGAACTCGGACAGTGAGTAACCATCCCATGGGATGACCATGGACCAGGCTTCGACGCAACGGTGCCGGTAGACTCGGTTCTCCATCGGACGATACTTAATGATGGTGTCTACGTCGAGAGTGAGGGGCTTTTTGACCAGGCCGTCTACCTGCACGGTCCAAGGACGGGTCTTGAGGGTGTGAGCATTGCGGGCAGGCTCGGACTTGTCGGTGCCGAACTCGTAGAAGTTGTTGTAAGTAGCTGCCTTGAGGATGGGCGTCTGGGTCTCGTTGACGGTGTACCTAGACGAAGCGGCCTGCGCGGCCTCGACTTGCGCTGGATCGAAGATGGAAGGCACATGGGCGGCGGCGACTAAGCCTGCACCGAGCGCTGCGGTCTGCGTCAGGAATCGGCGGCGGTCCTGCTGGAAGTCTTTGACTGTCTGCTGCGGAGTGATCTCGGAAGAGCGAATGATGGATTTGAAGCTTCCGGATTTGCGGAGGAGCATAGTAGTTCCCTTCTCGCTGTGTTTCAAGTATGAGACGCAACGAAGTGCTTTCAGGTTACAGTACGTTTTGATTGAGCTTACGGATTTCAGGCGCAGTCTGGCGTGGGGCCAGAACAAGCAGAATTAACGAGACTTAGGGGGGATCAATCGAAGGCCAGATCTGAAATTATTCCCAGCATTGGCGGGATGAGAAGACAACTTGAAGGGGAAGGTGGCAGACTGGAAAGATGATAACTGGTGCTCGTGAACAGGAACTTATAGGCGCAGCGAACTTGCTGCTGGACGCTCGACGAACTGCAACGCCGATTACGGACCTGCCGGAGGAGTTGCAGCCCAAGTCGCTGGATGAAGCATATTTCGTGCAAGATACGATGGCAGCGGCATACGGGGCTATCGGTGGCTGGAAGGTGGGAGCTCCCACGCCGGACGCTACGCCGATCTTTGCGCCTATGCCACTGGCGTGGATCACTCCGAACGACAGCGTATTGGAGGGGCCAACGTGGCGGTATCGCGGACTGGAGGCGGAGATTGCGTTCCTGATCGGGGAGGATTTGCCGGTGCGTGCGACCCCTTACAGCCGAGATGAAGTAATTGCTGCGCTGGCGAGTTGCCATCCAGTGATTGAAGTGCTGGAGTCGGGACTGGTCGATCCGGCTGCTGCGACGCGGTTTTCAATGATCGGAGATATGCAGATGCATGGCGGATTTGTCTGGGGGCCAGCATACTCGGACTGGAAAGCGATCGACTTCACCAAAGAGCGCGTGACGCTGGCGGTGGATGGTGTGGTGCGTGTGGAGCGGGTTGGATCGAATACATCCGGCGACTTTCTGAAGCTTCTGCCATGGCTGGCAAACGAAGGAGCTGCCCGGACCGGCGGTTTGAAGGCTGGTCAGTGGGTAACAACAGGTAGTTGGACGGGAAACACTTTGGCGACCGCAGGAGCGGACGTGGATGTTCGGTTTGCTACGGCTGGGCGAGTTGGTTTGCGGTTTGGATGATGGTTGGATTTTGGCGACCGGGCAATCGCTGGCACCGGTTTCGGACTTTTAGACGAGTAAGTTTACCGATTGAGACGAGGATAATTGGATGAGAATTTACGGTGAGGGTGTGGAGTTTCGAGCACCGGTGACGGAACGTTATGCTGCGATTTTGACTCCAGAGGCTGTGGCGTTTGTGGTGGGTTTACAGCGAGAGTTCAACGGACGGAGAAAAGAGTTGCTGGCGGCTCGTGTGGAGCGGCAGGCAAGACTTGATGCGGGCGAGCGACCAGACTTTCTGCCCGAGACGAAGCACATTCGAGAGAGCGAGTGGCAGGTGGCTCCGTTGCCGAAGGATCTGCTGGACCGGCGCGTGGAGATTACGGGTCCTGTGGAGCGCAAGATGATTATCAATGCACTCAACAGCGGCGCGAAGGTGTTCATGGCGGACTTTGAGGACTCGACGACACCGACATGGGACAACGTGGTGGACGGTCAGATTAACTTGAAAGACGCGATTCGCCAGACGATTACTTTCGAGGATGAGAAGACCGGCAAGAGCTACAAGCTGAACGAGAATCCTGCGGTTCTGTTTGTGCGTGCGCGGGGATGGCATCTGGATGAGGCTCATTTATATGTAGATGGAGAGCCGATGTCGGGGTCGCTCTTCGACTTTGGACTGTATGCGTTCCATAACGCTAAAGAGTTGCTGGCACGGGGATCTGGCCCGTACTTCTACCTGCCGAAGATGGAGAGCCATCTCGAAGCCCGGCTTTGGAATGACGTCTTTGTGAAAGCAGAGGCTGAGCTGGGAGTACCTGCCGGATCGATCAAGGGAACAGTGTTGATCGAGACGATTCTGGCTGCGTTTGAAATGGATGAGATTCTCTGGGAGTTGAAGGACCACTCGGCCGGACTGAACTGCGGGCGGTGGGACTATATCTTCAGCTTCATCAAGAAATTTGCCGGGGATAAGTCTGTGCTGTTGCCGGACCGCGGGCAGGTGACGATGACGACGCACTTCATGCGGAGCTACTCGAAGCTGGCGATCAAGACCTGCCACCGGCGCGGCGTGAGTGCAATGGGCGGGATGAGTGCCTTTATCCCAATCAAGAGTGATCCTGTGGCGAATGAGACTGCGTTGGCGCAGGTTCGTGCGGACAAGGAGCGCGAGGCTACGGACGGACATGATGGGACCTGGGTTGCACATCCGGGGCTGGTGCCAGTGGCGCTGGAAGTGTTCAACCGGGTGATGCCACAGGCTAATCAGATCGACAAGCAGTTGCCAGAGTACACGGCTACGGCGGAGGATTTGCTGCAGGTTCCGGAGGGATCAATTACCGAGGCTGGGCTGCGACAGAACGTGGCGGTCGGGCTGGGATATGTGGAAGCCTGGTTGCGAGGGATTGGGTGTGTGCCACTGTTCAACCTTATGGAAGATGCTGCTACGGCCGAGATCAGCCGCGCTCAGTTGTGGCAGTGGGTACACCATGGAGCGGTGCTGACAGACGGACGTCCGGTAACGGCTGAGCTTGTAGAGAGTGAGATCGATCGCGAGTTGGCGCTGGCTGAGGTTCGTGTGGATGCAAAGCGTTTCGAGGCATACCAGCGTGCAGGCTTTCTGATGCGGGAGTTGGTGAAGGCCCCACATTTTCAGGATTTTCTGACAGTGCCGGCTTATGCGCGGGTGCTGGCTACTGAGGGTCTTACTGCTCACGGCTGAGGCGGCTCGAGTCTCATGACGAGGCATTTGGCTGCGCCGCCAGCTTTGAGGAACTCGCTGAGGTCGACCTGGGTGGTGATGAAGCCGAGGGATTCCAGACGGGTGGTGAGTTCTCTGCTGATCTGGTTGAGGAGGATGTGCCTACCTACGCTGATGGCGTTGCAGGCGAAGCGAAGGGCGTCGGACTCCTGGACTTCGATGCGTTTGTCAGCGGGGTAGGCGGCCTGGATGGCTGCGACGGCGGCTGGGCTGAAGGCCGGTGGGTAGTACATGACGACACCGCCTTCGAGGGGGGCGAAGGCGGTGTCGAGGTGGTAGAAGCGGGGGTCGATGAGTTCGAGGGAGATGACGGGGACGTTCCAGGCGTGACTTAGCGCGTCGTGGCTGGAGAGCAGGGTGCGGAGGCCGTATCCGGCGAAGAGGCAGGTGCCGGTGGGGGTTTTGGCGAAGAGGGCGTCGCCTTCGCCTTCGAACGGGGTGGCGCGGGGGAGGTCGATGACGGTGTAGCCGGCGGACTGGAACCAGTTGCGGAAGTGGGGCTCTTCGGCCTGACGCTCGGGGTGGAAGAAGCTGGAGAGGACGACGATTCCGTCGCATTCGAGGCCGGCGTTGGCGGTGAAGACCATGTCGGGCGAGCCGGGCTGAGGTTCGACGAGGACGACTTCGGCGATCTGGCTGAGGGCATGGTGGAGTTGATGCCACTGGGCGGCGGCGCGCTCGCGGGAGACGGCGTGGATGTTGTCGGACATCCAGGGGTTGATGACGTAGTTGACGTCATAGAACTTCGGCGGGCACATGAGGAAGGTGGGGCGGGTGGGTGGGTGCGAAGCGTGGGTGCGGGGAGAGTGCGTGACGAGTTCCATGGGTTGTGTGCAGATACGGGGGCCGTTATTTTGGGGCGCTTAAGACTCACGTCTGAGGTTCTGGACGTGGGCACCCAGATTCCAGGTTGGATCGCTAGAGGTTACCGCGGAGGGCCTGTTCCCGTTCGATGGCTTCGAAGAGGGCTTTGAAGTTGCCCTTGCCGAAGCTGCGGGAGCCTTTGCGCTGGATGATCTCGTAGAAGAGGGTGGGACGGTCTTCTACGGGGCGGGTGAAGATCTGGAGCATGTAGCCCTCGTCGTCGCGATCGACGAGGATGCCGAGGCGCTCTAGTTCTTCGACGGGTTCATCGATCTTGCCGACGCGGCTCTGGAGTTCGGTGTAGTAGGAGTGGGGGATGGTAAGGAAGTCGATGCCCTGGCGTTGCAGGGCTGAGACGGTTGCGAGGATGTCAGAGGTAGCGAGGGCGATGTGCTGGACGCCAGGGCCCTGGTAGAAGTCGAGGTACTCCTCAATCTGGGACTTGCGGCGGCCTTCGGCGGGCTCGTTGATGGGGAACTTGACGTAGCCGTTGCCGTTGGCCATGACCTTGGACATGAGTGCGGAGTATTCGGTGGAGATGTCCTTGTCGTCGAAGTGCTGGTAAAGGGAGAAGCCCATGACGTTGGCGTAGAAGTCGACCCACTGGTTCATGGCGTTCCAGCCGACGTTGCCGACCATGTGGTCGATGTGGAGGAGACCGACCGGGCGGGCGATGGGGTCGTGGGTGATGGTTTGGTAGCCGGGGAAGAAGGTGCCGGTGTAGTGGCCGCGGTCAATGAAGGTGTGGATGGTGTCACCGTAAGTGGCGATGCTGGCAATGGTGACTCGGCCATATTCGTCGGAGTATTCGGTTGGCTCCTGTACGCTTTGGGCGCCGCGGCGGGTGGTCTCCAGCCAAGCCTGGTGAGCATCGTCGACCCAGAGGGCTATGGCTCGAACTCCGTCGCCGTGGAGTTGGACGTGGCGGGCGATGTCCGAGTCAGGGCGGAGAGCGGTGGTGAGGACGAAGCGGACCTTCCCTTGCTGAAGGACGTAAGAGGCGTGATCGCGCTGGCCAGTCTCGGGGCCGGAGTAGGCTACGAGGGACATTCCAAAGGCGGCGCGGTAGAAGTAAGCGGCCTGGCGGGCGTTGCCTACATAGAACTCGACGTGGTCTGTGCCTTTGAGAGGGAGAAAGTCCGTGGCATTGGTTTGCGGAGAGAGGTTTTGGGTGGGCATGGCCATGGGGAGCCTCCAGTAGTTGGATGCAGGGTGAGAATATGCCGACGCAGTGTGAGTTGGCTAGAGTGCTCTGGCACGGGCGGGGAGAATTGCGGCACGGCACTCGCCGAGGGCGATGCGGGGGTGGCCGGGGCGTTCGCAGGAGCCACGCAGGAGGATTTCGTCGCCGTCGGCGAGGTAGGTGCGGGTTTCACCGTTGGGCAGAGTGAAAGGGAGGGCTCCGCCGCGGGTTAGCTCCAGGAGGCATCCGGCGGAGGATTCCGTGGGGCCGGAGATGGTTCCGGTTGCGAGGATGTCGCCGATCTGGAGGTTGCAACCGTTGCTGGTGTGGTGAGCGATGAGCTGGGCCGGGGTCCAATAGAGGTCTGCCGGGTTGCTGGTACTAAGGCGATGCGGGGGCATTCCGGAAGTACGCATGGTTGGAGTTAGGAGGAATACTTCAAGTAATACATTTACCGTACCGCTTATTTGATCTTCGTTGGAACATAGATAGTCAAGGAGTTCCGGATCAGCATTTGATCGTTTGGCGATTGATGTGCTGAATGGAGCAAGGGCTGACATGGGGGTGATCCAAGGGGAGATGGAGGTGGCGAAGCTCTTGGAGAGGAAGGGGCCCAGAGGCTGGGACTCCCAGAACTGAAGGTCGCGGGCGGACCAGTCGTTGAGGAGGCTGGCTCCGAAGAGGTGGCTGGCTGCCTGGTCGATGGGGATGGGTGTGCCGAGGGGGTTGGATTGGCCGATGTAGAGGGCTAACTCAAGCTCGTAGTCGAGGGCGGTGGTAGGGGAGAAGTTGGGTGGAGACTGAGGAGTGGTGGGCCGGGATTGTCCCCAGGGACGGCGGATAGGAGTGCCGCTGGGGATGATGGAGGAGGCGCGGCCGTGGTAACCGATGGGGAGGTGCTTGTAGTTGGGGAGGAGGGGCTGGTCAGGACGAAAGAGGCGGCCGACGCGGGTGGCGTGGTGGATGGAAGCGTAGAAGTCGGTGTAGTTGGGGATATCGACGGGTTTTAGAAAGATCAGATCGCGCGTGGGGAGGAGGGCGGCTTCGGCTTTCTTGCGGGAGTCTGGCGGGAGGTGATTGCCGGTGCGGAGGAGGGTCTGGAGTTCTGTGCGTAGGGCGGACCAGGCCTGGGTGCCGAGAGCCATGAGGGGATTAAGGATGGGAGCCTGAGTGGCGACGGCTATGGCGGGCAGGTTAGAGAAGAGGCCAGAGGTGCTGCAAGCGTGGAGGTCGAGGACGCAGGCTCCGATGACGGCGCCGAGGTGGGATTGGCCGGTATCGGGGTGGGTGAAGGCGCAGTAAGGAAGGTGCTGGAGGGGAAGGCCGAGGGAGGGGTCGTTGGCTCCAAAGACCCATGACTGGGTAGTGGGAGAGACCGAGGGCTGAGGTGGCTGATCCATCGGGTGATGATAGCTGGATAGAGGAAGGAATGGGAGGTGGGTTCCCTACCCTACACGATGAATCTGTGAAGGGTAGGGATGGGTCTTCATTTCTTCATTGGTGAGGCAGCAGAACAGGTGAGCGAGGATTACACAGTGGCTGGTTCTTCGCAGCCTTCGGGGCGTGTCTTAGGTTTGCCCTTGAAACGGACCAGGAGGGTCTTGAGGATGACGTAGAGGACGGGGATAAAGAAGAGGTTGAGGATGGTGGATAGAACCATGCCTCCGATGACGGCTGTGCCTACTGAGTGGCGACCGTAGGCTCCGGCTCCGGTGGCGAAGTAGAGCGGGCCGACGCCGAGGATGAAGGCGATGGAGGTCATGAGGATGGGACGGAGGCGAAGTTCCGCGGCCTCGATGGCTGCATCGGTGATGGACTTTCCTTGTTCAAGGAGTTGCTCTGCGAACTCGACGATGAGGATTGAGTTCTTGGCCGAGAGACCGATGAGCATGACGAGGCCGATCTGGACGTAGACGTCGTCGACGAGACCAAGGGCGGCTACGAGAGCAAGAGCGCCGAGTACGGCCATGGGGACGGCGAGCAGGATGATGAACGGGAGAGCGAAGCTTTCGTACTGGGCTGAGAGCGTGAGGTACACGACGAGGAGCCCGAGTCCGAAGATGATGATGGCTTTGCCGGAGGACTCGACTTCTTCGAGGGCAAGTCCGGTCCAGGAGAAGGTCATGCCCTGTATCTTGTTCTTCTCGAAGAGACGCTGCATGGCTTGGAGACCCTGGCCAGAGCTAAGACCGGCTGCGGGTGAGCCGTCGATTTCGGCAGAGCGGAAGAGGTTGTAGTGGCTGATAACCTGGGGGCCGGAGGACTCCTGTACCGTGGCGAGGTTGTCCAGCGGGATCATCCGTCCTGAGTCGCTGCGGACATAGTACTGACGGAGGTCCTGCGAGGTGCGACGAAACTGCTGGTCGGCCTGGACATAGACGCGGTAGGAGCGGTTGTTGAAGTCGAAGTCGTTGACGTAGGTAGAGCCCATGAAGGTACCGAGGGCTGCCGTGATCTGGTTGAAAGGGACGCCGAGGCTCTTGACCTTCTCACGATCGATGGTGACGAGGACCTGAGGATCGTTGGAGGTGAAGGTGGTGTTCATACGAGTAAGTCCAGAGTCGGGGGCACGTGATTGGCCGACGATGGTGTGAGCGACGCGATCAATATCTGCGAAGGTGTTGCGGCCTCCATCCTGAAGGATGAACTGGAATCCACCCACGGTACCAACGCCCTGAATGGCGGGCGGCTCAGCGGCGAAAGCAGTGCCTCCGGGTACGCCCAGGAGCTTTGGAGCTACATCCGCGACGATGGCCTTGGCTGTGTATTGAGGCCCCATTTTGGAACGGTCGTCGATGGGTTTGAGCGGGGCGAAGATGAGTCCGGCGTTCGGGGAACTGCCGCCAGAGAGTGAGAAGCCCATGACGGAGAAGGTTCCGAAGACGCCCTGATTTTGACGGACGAGTGCGGCGGCTCGGTCGGCAAACTCCGAGGTGTAGCTGAGGGAGGCTCCTGGGGGTGTCTGGACGAGGATGAGGAAGTAGGACTGGTCTTCCTGGGGGATGAAGGCGGTAGGGACGTGGTTGTACATGTAGACCGTCGATGCAAGTGCAGCGAAGAAGACGGCCAGCATGGCGTAACGGATACGAACGACGAAGGTGACGGCCTTGGCGTAGACGCGGGTGATCCATTGGATAAGCCGCTCCACCGGGTTGAGGATGAGCCCCATGAGTCCGGTGTGAACCTGCTCAGAACGCAGCAGGATGGCTGCGAGCGCAGGTGAAAGGGTGAGCGCGTTGAAGGCGGAGATGGCGATGGAGAAGGCGATGGTGAGGGAGAACTGTTTGTAGAGAATTCCGGTGGTGCCGGGGAAGAAGCTGACCGGGATGAAGACCGAGATGAGAACGAGGGAGGTTGCGATTACGGCGCTGGTGACCTCGGACATGGCCTCGGAGGTGGCTTGGTGGCTATCGCAATGTTCCTTTTCAATGTGACGCTGGACGTTTTCGATGACGACGATGGCGTCGTCGACGACGAGGCCGGTGGCCAGCGTGATGCCGAAGAGAGTCAACGAGTTGATGGAGAAGCCGAAGATCTTGATAAAGGCAAAGGTGCCTATGAGCGAGACGGGGATTGTGACGGCAGGGATGACGGTGGCGCGCCAGTCCTGCAGGAAGAGGAAGATGACAATGATGACGATAATGACGGCTTCGCCAATGGTCTGGATGACTTCACGAATGGAGTCGCTGACGACTGAGGTAGTGTCGACCGCGATGATGCCCTTCATGCCAGGGGGGAAAGATTTCTGTAACTCTGCTAGAACGGCTCGGCAACGCTTGTCGACTTCGAGAGCGTTAGCGTTGGAGAGTTGCTGGATGCCGATACCCACGGCGTCTCCGCCAGAGAACTTGAGCTGTGTTCCGTAGTTTTCGGCACCAACTTCGGCACGGCCCACGTCTTTGAGGAGCACAATTCCGCCGGAGGCGCTGCTGCTCTTGATGATGACGTTCTCGAATTGCCTGGGGTCACTGAGCCGGCCAACGACGCGAACAGCCATCTGAAAGTCCTGATGCACATCGGCGGGTTGCTGTCCTAGTTGGCCGGCGGCGACTTCGACGTTTTGTTCAGCAAGGGCGTTGGTGACATCGAGGGCAGTAAGGCTGCGGGCGGCGAGGCGGTTGGGGTCGAGCCAGATGCGCATGGCGTACTTGCGCTCACCAAAGACCCGTACATCGCCGACACCGGGGACACGCTTGAGGGCGTCCTTGACGTAGACATCGAGATAATTGGATATGAAGGCTTGGGAGAGCGAGTGGTCCGGCGAGATGAAGCCAGCAGCGAGAACGAAGTTTGAACTGGCTTTGATGATGCTGATGCCAGTGTTGTTGACGATAGCGGGCAGGCGGCCCTGGGCAGAGGCGACGCGGTTCTGGACGTCGACTGCGGCTATGTCCAGATCGTAGCCGGTATTAAAGGTGACGGTGATGGCGCAGGTGCCGTCGTTGGAGCTGGCGGAGCTTATATAGCGCATGCCCTCGACGCCGTTGATGGACTGTTCGAGGATGGTGGTGACGGCGGATTCAACGTCTTTAGAGTTCGCACCGATGTAGTTGGCGGTGACGATGACCTGTGGAGGCGCCAGCTCCGGATAGAGGGAGATTGGCAGAGTGGGGATACAGACGGCGCCGGCCAGCACGATAAGCAAGGCGCAGACCGTAGCGAAGATCGGGCGGCGGATGAAGAAGTCTACCAATATGAACCTCTAGCCAGCGGGTTTGAGCTGGCGGTGAGCGAAATGCCGCGCGGAGCCAAGACGGTGACTCCGCAAAATGGCTGACCGGGTGCCTAGCCGAGGGGCTTGACTGGAGCACCCTCCTGCAGAAACTGCAGGCCAGAGATGATGACTTTGTCGCCAGGCTTGAGCCCGGAGAGGACAGGGTAGCTATTGCCGATTGTTTCCCCAAGGTTGACCGCGACCTGATGGGCGACGTAGCCGTCACCTTTTGGCGTGGCGACGAAGACAAAACTCTGGCCGCCGATGAGCGTGACAGCGAGAACCGGGATAGTGGGTTCTGGGCTGGTGCTCCAGGTGATGCGTGCTTTGACAAGCTGCTGGTTGCGGAGGCGCTCGGCGGTGCGCGGAATTTCGGCCTTGGCGAGAATGCTTTGCAGGCCGTTGTCTACTTCGGGCGAGAGAAAGCTGACCGTCGATTTGGTGAGGACGTTGCCGTCTGTGTCCAGAATCTCAACTGGCAGACCGGTGCGGATCTGTGTGGCCCGTTCTGTCGGGACGTAGATGTAGGCCTCGAGATCGGCGTTCTCGTCAACGGTAGTGAGAACCGTAGTGGATGAGACGTAGTCACCGAGGTGGACGGGGATGTCACCGACGACACCAGCGAAGGGGGCACGGATCTGGTAGTAGGCGAGCTGCTGCCTTTGTGTGCTGGTGAGCGCAGCGTTGGCGTCGAGGTCGCCCTTGGAGTTTTCATAGGCCTGAATGGACTGATCGTAAGCCTGTTTTGAGGTGACGCCGGCCTCGTAGAGCTTGCGCTGGCGCTCGAGCTCGGTCTGGTTGTACTGATAGACGGCGCGCTTCTGGGACTCAGTTCCCTGCTGGGATTGGACGGTTGCGACCTGTTTGAGCGGGTCAATCTGCATGAGGATCTGACCAGCTTTGACGACGTCACCAGACTGGACGAAGATTCGGGTGAGATTGCCATTGACCTGAGGCTGCATGGTGGCGGAACGGCGACTCTTGATGGTGGCGACGTAGGTTTCAGACGTGGGCACGGGGGAGAGCGAGACTGTCGCGACCTGAACGGGCAGTGCCTGGAAAGGAGCCGGAGTAGGAGGAGGATCACTCTTGCAACCAATAGAGAAAAGTGCAACCGCAGTGCCGACGAGCGGCAGGAAGCGGCGAATATTGAAGATCAGGGACACAGTGCTACTCCTTGTGGGACATGTATCGGGATATCAGTCACCGTACAAAAATGCTAGTTTCAGCGATTTGACGGGCCTACTCGATGGCCCGCAGTGAAACCGGATACTGTCATCAACAATTTTACAGATTGACGATTGGATGATGCTGGCGAAGGAAGGGTGCGGAAATACATCTGCTTCAATACGAAAAACTGGCCGTAAGCGTTCCAACTACGGGAGATGGGGAGGATTTCAGGCGTCGAGGGTGTTTTTGGATGCAAAGGAGAAAGGATTGAAGTTTTCGTGGTGGTCGAAGGCGTCTGCCTGCTCGGCGTCCTTGAGGCGGTTGATGACGAGGTAGGTGAGTGGGGTGGCGAGGACTTCGTAGGCAACCTTGAGGGCATAGCTGGTAGCGATCATACCGACCAGGATGCGGAAGGGGATAACGCCGACGAAGGTAAGGAAGATGACGAGGGTGGTGTCTACAGCTTGACCGACGATGGTGGAGCCAATGGTGCGGGTCCAGAGTTTGCGACCATTGGTGAGGAGCTTGAGTCGAGCCATGGTGTAGGAGTTGGCGAACTCCCCAGCCCAAAAGGCCCCGAGTGAGGCAGCAAGGATGCGGGGGATGAAGCCAAACACAGTGGAGAAGGCCTGCTGATTGGGCCAGCCTGGCGCGGGTGGCAGCGCGATGATGATTGTTCCCATGAGGTACAGAAGGGCGGTGCCGAAGAAGCCAAGCCAGATGGCTCTGCGAGACGCCGCGAAGCCGTAGACCTCGGTGAAGATGTCCCCGAATATATAGGTAATGGGAAAAAGGAGGACGGCTCCGCTGACGGCGAATGGACCGATGGAACAGACCTTTTGCGCTATGAGATTGGAGACGAGCAGTATGACGACGAATGCCGTCGTGAGAGCGTCGAGATATCGATAACGTGGCGCAGTAGCTGGCATGAAATGAAGTTGGAGTGCAATCACCATCTTACTTTTGTTTTCGACGTAGGGGTAGCGCCAGCCTTTGACATGGGATTTGGATATGATAGCGTTGGAGTCGGTGAGGGTCGTCGTTTGAGCCGTCATTGCAACGCGTCCCTGTCGTCTAGCCCGGCCCAGGACACCGCCCTTTCACGGCGATAACATGGGTTCGAATCCCATCGGGGACGCCAATAATATCAACAGTATATGCATCTCCAACGGTGAGCTTACGTCTTCGTGCAGTTTGAGAGCCTAATTGCGTCTTTCGAAGATCACGATATGCTGCACGGGTAATGTCTCCACGGTGCGCACGCGTACTAACCCGACTGCATTCATTTCTTTCTCCAGCTGCTTCACTGACATCTTGTGCACTTCCTTAATGGGGATCGCGGGATCTTCCTTGCGATACTCGACAAAGACCACTCGACCTCGTGGCTTCAGCCCTTCACGAACTTTCGTCATCACCTCAAATGGATAAGCCAGCTCGTGATAAACGTCCACAATAAGCACAAGGTCTACGCTGCTTGCGGGCAAGTGAGGATCAATCTCACTGCCTTGCACTACTTCGACGTTCGTCGCTTTCAATGAGGAGGCACGCGCTCGGAGGGCATTTAGCATCGCCTCCTGAATTTCGACGGCCAACACCTTGCCTATATTGCCAACCTTTGGCGCAATCCGGAATGTGAAGTATCCCGAGCCTGCGCCCAGGTCCGCAACGACCTCTCCAGGACGAAGATCCAGCGATTCAAGAACCTTGGCTGGGTGCTCCTCTTCTTCGCGCTCACGCCGGTCGAGCCACTCTATGCCACCCGGACCCATTACCTGAGCGATTTCCCGTCCCAGATAGAACTTCCCCGTACCGTTTGGGTCATGGTTCGCCCGGGTCTCGTAGAGCGGCCGTGTTGGTGAAGTGGGAGCCTGGCTTTGCGCAAATATACGGAGAACCGGCACGCCAGGCAGCGCGTGATACTGGTAAACCGGCTGATGAGCGCCAGCCACGACAAACCCCGCCACGAGAGTGGATGCAAGTATGCATCGCTCAACATTGAGAATCATTGACGTCTCCAGATTGTGGACACTGCTCTATGCCAACAATAGCCTGTTCCAGCAGGCGCCGCTCAGCACCCGCCCGCGTTGGTACCCTCGGGGCCATTTACGGCTTATCGAGTTCTCCCGACCCTAGCGTTATTAAGACAGAAAACACGAGCAGTTAGCAGATGATCGCGTTCCTGGATGCTCGCGGACAGTGTAATGGCAGAGACCCGATTGCAAGCTGAATAGACCGCCGAGTCTTGTGGGGTTCGATCATTTGCGGGTTTAGTGGTCTATTGCGATGAATTCCTACTCTTTATTTCGAACCTGACTCGGCTACGACGGGCGACAGGGTTCCTCCGATGGGCTGGGGTTGCTGGAGGAGGCGGTATCCGTCGCGGGTGCGGACGTGATACTTCTGCAGGTTCTTGCCGACGAGCTTGACTGTGATTGATCGCCAACCACGGTTGGGGTTTGGCTGCGGGTAGTAGCTGAGGGTGTAGAGGTGCGCGAGGTCATCGCGGATGGAGGCGAAGGCCTGACGCTCGTCTCTCCAGCTTCTGGAGAAGTAGGCTCGGCCTCCGGTCGCTTTGCTCATGCGTTCGAAGACGGCGCTGGAGAGGGGCTCTGCCTCGGCTTGCTGGGTGCTGATCATGTAGATGATGGTGCCGGTTGACTGGGCCAACTCGGCTACGTCTTCGGGGGGTACGAGGCTGGAGTTGTCTGGACCGTTGGAGAAGACGACGATGGCCTTCTTTCCGGTTAGTTGCGCGGCATCCTTCACGGTCAACAGGAGGCAGTTGTAGAGTGCAGCGTCAGCTCCGGCGACGGTGCTGCGAACGCCACGGAGGACCTGCGAACGGTCAGGCGTGAGGGTGGCGACGCGCGAGAGGTCGCGGCTGTAGGAGTAGAGGGCCACCTTGCTGACGCCCTCAAGCGAGCGGATGAAGTCGGCGATGGAGTCCTGCGCGAAGACGAATCCGCGGTACATGTAGTTGCTGGTGTCAAAGAGGATGAAGACGTTGGATCCGGGTGCCCGAGCTGCGGCCTCAGACTCCATCGGCGAGATTGCTTTGACGTCGTTCGGCACTGCCCCCTTTGGGCCTACGTCGAGCACTCTGCGGGGGCCTTCGTTGCCTTCTTCGAAGGTGGCGGTCTTCTCGGGGATCTTGTCCTCGACGATGGAGAAGTCTTCAGGACGGAGGCCGCTAATGTAATTTCCCTTGCTGTCGGTTACGGCTACATTGAGCTGGACCAGGACAACGCTTACACGGATGCGCGAATCATCATTCTGAGCTGCAGCCCCGAAGCCATTGCCGCCAACGGGAAACGAGATCAACCAAAGGAGTAGAACGTATTTCTTCACAATGATTCTCCTATTGCGCAGTCGCATCTCTCTCTGTCCGTTGCAGGACAGTGGAAGTAGTGTTTGCCAGTGGTGGCAGGGAGGCGATCTTGCCCTGCCGAAATTCCTTGCCGGTCTCCTGCATGGCGCGGAGCAGGGCCGGCCAATCCTCAAGCTCTGTCGCAAAGATTTTGGCGATCATGTGTCGAGTGAGCTCAGGGACAAGGCTGTTGAGGGCTGCCGGCGAGTAGCCGGACTCGTCTGCGAGGCGCGCCCAGTAAAGGTTGCTGGACTCCCATGACTCGCCAAACAGGCGGCTGGAATAGGCTCCGTAGAAGGGGAGCGGCTTTACGTTGAGCAGTTCGCGAGCGTTGGTGCGGGCCAAGGTCGGGTGGGGCACACCGAAGTCTGTCGATATTCGCTCCCAGCTCACCTCCGCCGGAACGCGAATGCGGAGAGCCTCCAATTCCTGATTTGCGGGTCCCCAGGAGGGGGACACATCCGGAAATCTGTGCCGATACTCGGCAGCCAGGCTGGATGTCTCGGCCGGCATCATGCGTGGAATTAGAGCGGCAGCGTCTTCGGTCCGCTGCAAGGACTTCCGCACCTGCTCCACTCGTTGCGGCACCATACGTTCCGAGAGAATAGCGATGACGTTCTCCCGGATCTCGGGGTTCTTTGCGGAGGCCGTTAGAAGCTCTTCTCCGGATCGCTGATAGAGTGTGGCGGCGTGGAGTTCGTTCGGGGTGACGGTCCACCAGCGCGGAAGGGTTGCGCTGACGAGAAGATCGGGGACCAGCTCTCTCCAGATGAGAGCCTGTACGTTCTCCGGCGCGATGAAGTCCTGCTCTGTGGTTGACAGAGCGTAGGAGAGATCGGACAGCGAGCCCATGAGGTATCCGCCGCCGCCGGCCGGGTTTCCTGCGCCTAACAACTGCGGGGTGCCCCATATGCGCTCGGAGTCCAGCATGGATAATCCCAGGAAGTCATGCGAGCGAACGAAGAGGGGATTGTGGTGGAGCATCTGAGCGCCGGGCGGCTCGTAGTAGGCGTAGTTCAAACCGACGAGGGTATCTCTGAGAAACGGTGCGAGCCGGCCGCGGGCCGCTTCCAACTGGGCCGGGGAGCCAGGTGTCTTGATGACCCGGGTGAGGTCTGTCTTGACCTGGAGTTCGGTGTGATGGTTGGTGTAGACCGTTGGCGACCAGCTGATCTTTTCACTGTTGGTGAAGATGGGGCGGGGCATGTCGAATTCGCGGAGTTCCATTGCGAGAGAGAGCAACCTGTCGCGCTGGGTTCCTCCTTGCGTCATCTGCTTCATGCCGTCGCTGAGGGCGAACAGTGTATTGAGAGAGACGAGACGCTGGTCCTCCAGAACGGAGCTGATTCTCGTGGCCAACTCCAGATGCACTCGTTGACCGTCCGGGCTGTCCTGATGGGGACCGGCGAGCAGATCGACGACCTCATCCTGCGAGCTATTGGCCTTGCCTCCCGCTGCGACGATGAGTTCGCTAAACGAGTTGTGGGCAGCATCGAAGAGTTGGGTCGCGGACGAGATATTCGCAAAGGGCTCAATCATCTTCTGCCACGAGGGGTTGAGTTCGGCGTTGGGGATCTGTCCCTGACGGGCAAGTATCTGCCAGAGTCCTGTGATGGCTTGAAACGACCCTAGAGCATTTCCGTGGAGAGGCTGATCGGAAGTCTTGTCGATCGACTCTGCCACGGTGACAAAGCGGGTGATGGATTGATCGTCCAGTTGCGGAAACTCGGTGAAGACGAAGTACCAGCTATTGAACTTGGTGAACCTGTTGGCCAGCAGCCGGACGGTTTCCACGGAGAGGCGATTTGCTGGTTGGCGTCCGCGATCGATTTCACTGAGCATGAGGTAGATCTGGAGCGGCCCGATGTCGGAGTCGAGGCGGGACAAGGCGACCAAGCCTTCGAGTACCTGCTCAGGACGGTCCCAGGCCTGGGCGCGCCTGCCCCAGTCTCGTGCAATTTTGTAATCGCTTTTCTGGTGGAATATCTCCTTCCAGACTTCTAGATTTCCGGGGAGATGAGGGTAGCCAGAGGCATCCCATTCGACGCGGGTGAAGAGGACGGTGAGTTCGGGGGCTCGTCGAAAGACGCTTTTGGTGGCACCGGATTCAGGGTCACCTGATAGAAGGGCCTCGTAGAGCCGTCTCAGGCGCGGGGCTTCGGTGAGATGTTTCTGCTGAGCTTGATTGACGCGTGACAGGGCATCGAAATATAGCGCCAGCCAGCCCTTATCCTTCGCGAGCAGGCGGATGACGAAATCTCCGGGGGAGTCTGGACTGGCACCCACGAGTTCCTTCCATGCCTGCTGGGCGCCTGCTCCTCCGGGTAGCGTGAGGTGACCGGAACGAATGGACAGTTGACCGCCATAAAAGTCCAGAGCACTGGCATAGGGAAGGAGCGCCTTGAGGCCGGGTGACCGCTGCAGCGCGAGCCTAGTTTCAGTGTCGTCTTTGGCGAGTGCCCAGTAGAGCCGGGCTACCGATGGATCGCTGACGAGTACGTCGATCAAACTTCCGGATCTTCGCCTTTGGGCAGTGCTTAGTCCGGTCCAATCATTTTCGTGGAACAGTACCGGAACCCGAGTGGAGGGATAGGAGTAGGTGAACGGAGTTCCGTTCTGGAGCGCCTCTTCCAGTTCGTTGAGCGGGAAGCCTGAGTCGATGGTGAGAAAAGCTCGCCCGGGATTTGCTGTCTCCAGGGAGAAGGACTTCTGGCCACAGCCTTGTCGCAAGCGGTATCCGAGGATTTGAATCAGGGTGCCGACGTCGTCGCAGCCGTTGACCCGAATGGTGTTGGTTGAGCCAGCCAGAATCTGCAACTCCCGGGCCTGATGGACGTAACGGTCTACCAGGATGAGGAACTCGGTTGGAGTTCCGACCTGGTAGCCGTGAACGAAGACACTGTGCGCGAACAAGGGAAGCACGTCTTCTGGCGAGGCCTTTTGGCTGATGCCGGCCATGCGCAGGAAGGACCGTAGAGGGCCAGGAATGATGACGGTATCGACTGTTGTAGCAGCCGGGCTGGCGGCGGCCGAATTGACATCGGGCGGGGCTAGCGCAGAGGCTGCCTGAACGGCCTGAACGGGGTAGATCAATAGGCAGCCGCAAAGGAACGCTGCCGCAAAAAAAGCAAATAGACGAAGAGAAGACTTCATCGCTGGACACCTCACAAGAGATACCTAGCCCTGCGCTTCCACTGCAATTAACTGACCTGTCCACGCCCGCGAGGGAAGGAGGGCGTGAGTGAAGATCAGGAAACCGCAAATCAAGCACAAACTTGCATCAACTTACGATTACGGCGTTGTCTGCGGCTCTTCCATTTGTCGAACAATGAGGGTTGCCGGTCGCATCTTCCGCTGATTCTTATAGTTTTGATGGGAAGATCTATATGCACCGGAACGCTCTGTGGAGAATACTGTACTCGCATCCTGTAGGGATTTGCCAGTGAAGAAACGGAGAAACCTTAAAAATCCGAGAATTATTATCATCGTCTGAAACAGAGCTGATTTATTTTCACAGTCTGCAGATGAGGAGTTCTCTTTCGTAGATCATCTCTGGAGGGAGGTGGTCGTGGAGAGCGAGGAAGAGTTCTTCGTGGCCGATGACTTCGTGTTTCGACTGGAGGAAGTGGGCCAAGCCAGTCGGCGACCAGGAACGTGAGCCGAAATCATTTGCTTTCAACTCGGCCCCTCAGTAGCGAGTCTGCGGTAAACGAAGCCAGATCGCTAAAAAGCTGCTCCAAAGTCCCTTCCCTATCAACCTCGGGTAACCTAAGTTGTCGCTCCACTCGCGCTTCCATCTCGCGCAGCTGTGCCTCCGGGGCTTTCCCCGCAAGATGCTGGAACAACAACCTGTGCGCACTCTTGTGCTGCATGACCTCCAGCCCATCCAGCATCTGGCGATGCGACGTCCCTTCCCAGATCGCCAGAATCATGGCCTCGCGTAGCCAGCGCTCGGCGCGATATTCCTGCAGTGTTCCCACCCCGCCGTGCACTTCCATCGCCCATTTGGCCGTCTGTACAGCAAACTCCGCTGTCCAGTATTTCGCCAGGTGAGCTATCAACCGAAACAGATGATAGCTCTCCGAGTACGGCGGCTTCTCCTGCCATACTTTGTCAAGCAGGCTAACCGCTTCCCAGGCCAGCCTGGAAGCCGCGCGTAGCCCCTGCAGACGCTCTTCGAACTGTCGCCGCAATAACGGGTGCTCGATGATCGGCTTACCGAAGGCTGTACGCTGCTCAGCGAAGGAACAGGCATCTGCAATGGCCCTTTGTGCGAGAGCTACGCTGGCCACGCTATTCGCGACGCGCGAGAGGTTCAGCACTTCGAGAATCAAATAGATTCCCTGTTCCTCCTGCCCCAGGAGCCAAGCCTCGCTGTTACGAAATTCGATCTCACCGGTTGGTACCGAGCGCGTGGCGATCTTGTCCTTGATCCGGCGTATCAGGTAGTTCAGCTGCCCGTCCGCAGCTCGACGCGGTACCAGGTACAGATTCAGCCCACGCACGTTCTGCGGGGCGCCCTCGGGTCGAGCCGCGACCACGGCCAATTCGGCACCGGCATTACTCGCGAAGTATTTGTCACCGGTTAGCCGCCATTTGCTCCCATCCCGTTGCGCTACGGTCTCCACAGTCCTGCCCAGGTCTGACCCGCCCCTGATCTCCGTCATCCAGGTTGCTCCCTGCCAGACACTGTCATCGCGCTGCAACATGCTGGGCAGGAACCGCGCCTTCAACTCTGTCCCTCCATACTTGGAGAGCGAGGAAACCGTGGACAGAGAGACCGTGTACGGACATGCCAAGCCCGGGTCGTAGAAAGCGGTGGTGTAGAGAAGAAGGTAGGAGGGTATCAGCGAATTCTGCTCAAAGACTCGCCAGAGCACGCCCGACCGATATCCATGTTTCAGCATGCGCCAGTATTCGGGCGGGTAAAGCACTTCATCCACCCGCTCGCCCAACTGATCGAACATGCGTAGCCACGGAGTGCCGGCCCGATCCACCGCGTCTGATATCCCCTGCCCTTCGCATTCGAACCACGCCTCGTATTCTCGCAGCCAGTTTTGATCTGCTGAGATCCCGACCTGCTGCAGAAACTGCACCGGAGAGCGTAAGGCATGGAAGCTCATAGCCAGAGTTCTCTCACCCGCACGCGAATTTTGCAAGACTTATTGAAATATCCCTCTTCGGGCGTATCTCGCACGGCGCTGCCTTCCGGAAGGAGCGGGACTTTGCTGAGAACGTAATAGTGGTCGCCATGGCCAACAGGCTTGCAGGACTTTAGGTTAAAAGCCCTGCGGACTCCTTGAGGGGAGTCCGCAGGGCTCGTTTCAGGCTGACCATTACGGTCCGTCTGGGTTTGGGTTAGAACAGCAACTTGATCGCGAGCTGGATGCTGCGGTTGTCAGCTGAAGTAGACGAGACCTTGCCCACCGAGCTGGGGGTCGAGATATTCGCCGCCGGCTGCGAGAAGATACCGCGGTTGATGAAGTTGTAGGCCTCCCCACGGAACTGCAGGCGCAGCCGCTCCGTAATCGGGAAAACCTTGATCGCGGAGATATCCGCCTGGACCGTACCCGGTCCACGGAGTGTGTTGCGCCGAACGTTGCCCTGCACGCTGCCGCCTGGATCTACAAATGCCGTCGGATCAAACCAGCTGAGCGGGGTGAGATTTTTCCTGAATGCGCTCTGCAGTGTTCGTCCCGGCGCCAGATTGACACGACCAGGGGTGTAGGTACCAAAGCTGACACCCGAACGGGAGGGCGAGAACGGAATCCCCGTACGGAGCTGAATGGCAGGCTGCAACGACCATCCTCCCGCCACAACGTTACCGATTCCGTGTTGCAGCATGCTGTGGCCCTTGCCGAACGGAAGCTGGTAGCCGCCGCTGATGACAGCGCGGTGACGAACGTCAAAGCGAGCATAGGAGTGATCGAACGAGAAGTCTGTGGAGTACGCCGTATCGTTCGCTTCCACCTCGCCCGAGTTGTTGTCCAGGTTCTTCGACCATTGGTAGCTGCCCAACACGAAGAGACCGTCGTTCTTGGAACGCTTCTCCACCTTGATGGAGCCGCCGTTGAAGTTTGCAGAGGCTGCTGTAGCGCTGGTCAGGATTCCGTGCTGGTAGGCAGAGAACGGACGAACGCCCACATTGGTTGTGTTGCTCCCGCCGGACGAGTTGAGACCCGGGCTAAGCAAGTCCATATTCTGGTCAAACCGCTTCCAGAGCTTGCGGGTTCCACTTGCTGTGTATGCCATTTCCATGATGACGCCATGGCCAAGATCCTGCTGCAGGCTGGCGGTCCACTCCATGGTGTAAGGCGTGGAGTTGTTGGGCTTGACAGAGAATGGCGCGGGCAAGCCAGCCAATCCAAGGGTTGGGTCGGGCCACAGGTTCTGAACAAACTGATTGCTCAGCGACTGCTGGTAGTAGAGGGGGGCGGCATAACGGGTGAACTGCAGTTCGTTGGTATTGATATTGTCGAAATAGACGCCACCGCCGGCACGTAAGACCGTTCCAGGGCGTGCCTCATACGCAATACCGAGGCGCGGACCGAACCCTTTTTTGTTCGGCTTGATAATTCCCGGGCCATACGTGGAGTCTGTGACAACATTGGGGAGGAAGGCGGTCGGGATGAACGCGGGAATCTTGCTGTACTTGATCTTCCCCGTCGTGGGATCCAGTGTACCTTCCAGACCGTTCTGCTCTACGAAGGGTGCGTTGTACTCCCAGCGCAGTCCGGCGTTGATCGTCACGCCGTGACCAGCCTGCCACACGTCGCTGAAGAACGCGCCGTAGGTATTGTCGCGGTAGTGACCGCGCGTTGTGCCGAAGTTGCCGTTGCAGCCTGAGGTGCAATACCCACGCTGGTAGTTCTCCAACGCGGTGTAGAGCACGCCTGTCACGGGGTTGATCTTATTCGCAGGATCGCATGCGCCCGTGGGATTTGAGCTGCACGAACCGAAGGTGAAGGCGCCAGTAGCATTGTTATCGGCAAGCAAGATCACACGGCGATTCTGGAACTGAAAGCCTACTTTTACCGTGTGTTTGCCTTTGACCATGCTCAGTGAATCGCCGATGCTAATAATGTTCTCGTTGCCGCCCTGGTTGGTGACGGGATCAGAGACGGTGGTGAACCCGGTGATTGCGACGCTCGCGCGGCCATACTGATTTGGGTCGGTGAGACCCGTAACAAACTTCAGCCCTTCCTGCAAAGCAAAGTTCGTGCCCGGCTTATATCCAACTCCAACCTCCCAGTTGTAGTACTGGTTGTAGCCGACGCGCACCTCATTCACGATGTTCGATGTGATGAGGAAGGTGTGCCCAATGACGCCGTTGCGGCCAATGAGTACGTTATTGATTCCACCCTGAACCGCTGGCAGAAACTGCAGGGAGTTGAAGTCAACGTACCGCTCAAAGAGCGTGTTGCGCGGGGACAGCGTCTGGTCGGCACGCGCCGTGTACTCGTCGTAGTTGTCGGTCGTGGTCGGCGTCGCGCTGTAGTTATATTGGCCAAGGATCGTTGCGGCTCCGTTGAGAGTGGTCGGGACCGGAATCGTGGGATTAACGGTCTGCGCGATCTTGTTCGTCGCAGCCGGCGTTCCGAGCTGTGCTGTTGTTGGATAGAAACCAAATACCGGCGTGTCACGATTGGTACGGAGCCCCTCGAAGCCAGCAAAGAAGAACAGCTTGTCCTTCATGATGGGGAAGCCGATCGTACCGCCATACTGCTGACGGGAGAAGTGTGGCTTCACCGGGTTCGTGATCGTCGTTGCAAAGTAGTTGCGGGCGTCGAACATGCTGTTACGAGCAAAATCATAGGCGGTGCCGTGGATCGAGTTCGATCCTGACTTTGTGACCATGGAGACAACCGCCTGGCCTTGGCCATATTCGGTCGAGAAAGAGTTGCGCAGCAGGTTGAATTCCTGCAACGTGTCGACGTTCGGTTGCAGCGACATGTTATTGAAGCGAACCGAACGGACGTAGGTTCCGTCCAAGACATAGTTGGTGGAGCTGCCGCGGCCGCCATCGACGGTGATGAACAGACTGCGGGTGCCGAAACGGCCTGGGCTGCCAGTCTGTCCGGTCTGCGGAGGCGAGACGCCCGGTGCAAGCGCTGCGAGCTGGAGCACGTTACGACCATTCAGAGGCAAGTCGTTAATCTGCTGTTGATTGATCACCTGACCGACCGTCGCCTCCTGGGTCTGCAACTGGGCGGGCAATGTGGTCACTTCCACAGTCTCATTCGTTTCGCCGATGCTTAGCGCCACAGAGCTATTTGCCGCCTTACCGATCTCCACTTCCAGCGACTTGATCTCGCTGGTCTTGAACCCCTGCTTCTCAATGCGCACACGATAGCTCGCAGGCGGAAGGTTTGGAATGGACCAGTCACCGCTGTCGTTGGTGATCGCGGTACGCTCTGCACCCGTCGCGTTGTTTATCAGGTGCACAACTGCGCCGGGAATGGTGGCGCCGCTGGTGTCCGTGACCTTACCCACAGCGTCGGAGCTGGAACTGGCCTGGCCGTATGCTGCCGGCACGACTACATTGAGTGCCACAATAGGCGTGGCTGCCATCAGGAGCGCGAAAGACGTGTGACGCAGAATATCCAGCGCTGAACCTGCGGTCGTCTTCTGCTTGGGAGTTTGCGCGGGGTTGACGGTGCGTGCATCCTTCCGCACGAGCCTATCCCGGGTAGTTGCGTTATTCATTGGGGTGAAGCCTCCAAAGTAGCCCGAGCCACAGAAAGCTCGGGGTTGTGATTCTGTTTTGCTTAAGTCTCCCTGGCGCAGGCGAAGACTCAGATGAGTTTTTTGAGACGTCTCAATTTGTGAGGATGCTATCCATCACGTACCAAGACTGTCAAGACAAGTTTTACCGGTGTTCGATTCCCCTGCTGTTTGGCCCAGCCTTGAGACTCCTCCGCATAGGGGTGCGGCCACGATTGGACGGGTTACATTCGCGACAATTGACACTGCTCTAGTTGGAATACCTGCTTGTCGATTCGGGGCGAACTGGCACAAAGACGAGTAATATCAAACACTTATCGGAAGGGACTGATGTGAGAGTGCGGGCGTGAGCGGTGCTTTGCAACGATTGCCTGAACGCGGGCGGGATTGCCGCCGGACAGCACATTTCGCGGGCTAGTACAGCGATATATTTTCAGCCGTTTGCTGGTCCCCACAGGGTCAACGAAGCTTGGCATGCAACTAGCAGGAGCAAGGAGACCTGGCCAGTCTGGCTGGCCATCGCGCTTGCGCTAGAGTCAGACTCGCACTGAGTATTATGCAATCTAGAGGTTTTTGAAAAGATCTGACATGCTGACGTTAAGCCCAAGCGCGATGATCTCAAGAAACGGCAACGAAATCGACTTTCGGCCGCGCTCAACGTCGCTTATAAAGCTTCGGTCGATACCACAATTTACGGCCATCTGAAGTTGTGTGAGCTTACGCTCGCGACGAAGTTCGCGGAGGCGGACACCGAATCTGCTACTTACATCAGTCGGGGAGTAGTAGAGCGCAGTATTTCTGGCGTACCGCGGCGAAGCAGGGAACGTTCTCTGCTGATGATCAGGAGGATGCGGATTCATACGCAGCACGGAGAGGGTATTTCGGTCGTCTCTGGCAGCATCGCAAAAAATACTTTCAGTAGTTTGTAAGGCAGGAGTCACGAGAGCACCTTCTCAAATGTGCCATTAACAACTGTTTATCTTGAGACAACATTATCGTCATGCGAAGTTCAGGGAAGTGATATGAATCACACTAAGAAGTGATTTGCTGGCAAACATCTGTACGATAAACCTGACCCGCTCAGTAGGATCGATCCTCAGCACAACTGTCAGGATTAGCATGGATCCACAGCATGTCCTTCCGGGCATACGACTCCTGGTCCACACTTCGTGGTGCTCATTTCAGTGTGGGTTAGTACGTGAACGGTATGCCGGCTAGCGTCGCAGGGAGCGTTTGATCCGGGCGTATTGCAAGAGGATGAAGCTGTCGGTCATGCCGGCGATGTAGTCGGCGACGGTACGGGCCAGGCCTTCGGCCTGGACCTCTTCAAAGTACGAGGGAGGAAGTTCTTCGGGATCCTCTATCCAGTGATTAAAAAGTGCGGTGACTACTTCTTCAGCCTTGTCGTGCTCGTTTTCGAGTTCGCGGCAGGTGTAAAGAGTGTCGTAGAGATAGCGCTTTTCCTGAAGACGCTCTGCCTCAGCTTGAGGGGAAAAGACAGCGAGACGCGCGGGGTGATTGCGAACCTCGAACAAGCTGGCGGCACCGATGGCTTGTGTGTTCCGGAGAGTCGTCGCTATGAGGTCGTCGGTGAGGATGTTCTGCATGAGTTGCAGTGCTTCGTTAAAAAGATATTTCTCTTCAACGCCGGGGTGCTGCTTTTTAACGAGACGATAGCAACGAGCGACGATGTCGACGTTGTCGCAGATGTGACGTATATCCAGAAGACCGGACTCGACACCGTCGTCAAGGTCTGCGGTCAGATATGCAATTTCGTCGGCGAGGTCGATGATCTGGGCCTCGAGCGGAGGACGCTTGTTGAGGAAGTAGGGCTTGAGTTCGGGATGGTCTTTGGCGGTGTAGTCGCGGGAGTGCTTGATGATGCCTTCACGGACACCCAGAGTGAGGTTTAGACCGCGGTGGGCGGCATAGCGTTGCTCAAAGTACTCAACGATGCGGAGGGCGTGGAGGTTATGGTCGAAGCGGCGGCCGTGACGCTTGAGGCACTCATCCAGTGCGCGTTCGCCGGCGTGACCGAAGGGTGGGTGACCGATGTCGTGGACGAGAGCCAACGCTTCGGCAAGATCCTCGTGCAGACCGAGGGCCGCGGCAGTAGCGCGGGCGATCTGCGCAACCTCGATGGTATGAGTGAGACGACTGCGAAAGTGGTCAGAGGCTCGACTGGTGAAAACCTGGGTCTTGCCGGCGAGGCGGCGAAAGGCACGCGACTGAACAATTCGTTCCCTGTCCCGCTGAAAAGAGGTGCGCGAGGCGCGGGAAGGAGCGGGATAGACGCGAGACAGGAGAGGATCCTCCGCGTCTCCAACGACGGCGCACTGATGCAAATCGGCTGGCATGTTCACGTACGAGTGTAACGAAATTGAGACCGTTGGAGTTGATGGCCGTCGCGATACAGTAATCACCTAAAGCAATGGGACGGCGAAGAATAGTGCATTTCTCAGATGCTGCGGGATGCCGGCCAACAAAGACAGCGGGTTACTTTACGGCTTTGTCGGATACGGTGCTGGCCTTGGCGAGTTTGACGCGGGCATTTTCCAACTTGCGCTGAACTTTGGCTACATCAGCGGGATCAGCGTCTGCTGGAAGCGAATGCGCATATTCCGTCATGGAACGCTCCCACTGGGCTACCGCTTGTTTTAGCTTGCCGGTCTTCTCGTAGACCTCGCCGAGGTGATCGTGGACGGTGGGATCAGTGTTGATTCGTTCATTCGCTTTGCGGAGGTTCTCTTCGGCGAGAGCGTATTGACCGGATTTGAAGTAGACCCAGCCGAGCGAGTCGAGATACGCACCATTCTGCGGGTCGAGTTCAACTGCCTTGCGGATTAGGGTCAAGGCTTCAGGCAGGTGAGTGCCACGATCGGCAAACATGTAGCCAAGGTAGTTGAGAACGGTGGCGTTCTGTGGGTCGATGGCGAGGGCGTTTCGAAACTCGACCTCGGCCTGATCGTAGAGCTTCTGCCGATCGTAGAGAGTGCCGCGAAGGAAAGCGACATAGAGTTTTTCGTCTGGCCGGCTGGTAAGGGCTGCTGCCTTGTCGATCTGCTCCGAGGCATCCTTGAAACGCTTTATGCGGGTGTATATCTGAGCAAGAGCGAGGTAAACATCGCGGTCATCGAGCTTGGATGGAGCGGTCGAAAGCTGAGCTTTTGCCAAGGCAATTCCCTGCTCGACCTGACCCACGTCCGCTAGCTGACCTGCGTACATCAGTTGGACGTTGCGGTCTTTGGGTAGAGCTTTAGAGGCTTCCGCTGCAACGCTGGTTGCCTCCTTCCACTGGTGAGCATCGCGATAGGCGTCGATTTGACCCTGGTAACCACTCTTGAGATAGCCCTCCCCGAGGTCGATCAACTGTTTATACGCAGCAACTGCTTCGGCGGTCTTATTCTGCTCCCGGCGAATGATGGCAAGGCGGTCGAGGAAGATGGCACGGTTGGCCTTTTCGGCGTCGGTGTATTTTCCGTCAGCATGGGCGGAGTCGGCAACCAGCTTGATAAGAACTGCAGAAGCGTCATCGTAACGACCAAGCGAATCGTAGATCAGAGCCTCGTTATAAGTAAGCTCGAGTGAGTCCTGCGCAAGAGGTTTAGCCTTCTTGATAGTTTCGAGAGCCTGATCGTAATGGCCCTGACGACGCTGAATCTCAGCAATGTGAATCTGCGACTGTGCGTCCTGCGGCTCTGTGGTGACTATTACGTTGAGGATCTTGAGGGCATCCTCGAGTTGGCCGTCGGCAAGCAGGGCGTTGGCCAAGGCCCGTTGCGTGTCCAGATTGTCTGGATCGAGATCGACAGAACGTCGGTAGGCTGCGATCGCGTCCTTGGGCTTATGAAGCTGGTCGTAGCTGGTACCGAGGGCGTACTCGGTGCGGGCCGTCCGGTCGGGGACAGGGACAGAGTTGAGGGTATCCGCTGCACGCTGGATGTCGCCCTGCTCCGTGTAGAGGCGGGCCATATTTAAAATAACTTCTTCGGAGTTGGAATCGATCTTCTGGGCGGCCTTGAACTGGGCTTCGGCCTTGGCGGAGTCGTGATTGAATCCGTAGAGCTGGCCGAGAAGGAGATGGGTTTCGACGTCATTCGGCTTGAGTTGCGCGAGCTTCTCGTATTCGGTGATAGCCATCTGCAACATTTGGCCCGATTGCGGACTCTGCATGTCGCCAAGGGAACGCAGATAGACTTTGCCGAGCAGAGCGTGCGCATCGAAATCGTTGGGATCGCGGTTGACCTGCTCCTGGGCTGCGGCGACGGCTTCGCGAATTCTACCTATCTTGAAATACAAGTCGGCAAGGCCATTCTGCAACAAGGTCGAGTTCGGGTCCGCGCCCAACGCAAGCTTGTACTCTTCGACCGCTTGGGTGGCGTAGTCGGAGCGACCTGCATTGACCGCGAGATCCTCATACAAGTGAGCCAAACCATAGTGATAGTAGGAAGCAGCGCGATCTGGACCGACAGGGGTCTTCGCCTTGACAGCCGCAGGAGTGTCGGACGCGAGGATTGTGTGTGCAGCAAAGAGTAGTGCCGACGCCGGAAGGAGACGGAGATGGCGAAGACGGGATGCTCGCGAGAACAGAGTCATGAAGTGTAGTTTCCTGGGCCTCGTAGAGACCTTTACAAAGGGTACAGCTGTGACTCAAGACAACAGTTAGACGGCGCCGACCGACGATTGGATGCAGCCGCGATAAAGGAGCCGATTGGGCGGCTTGGCGGTGATTATAGCTGGATAGCAGCGATTAGCCGTGGCGGAAATGACGGATTCCAGTGAAGACCATGGCAACACCGAGCTTATTGGCAGCCTCAATGACCTCCACATCACGGACGGAGCCACCTGGCTGGATGACGGCTGTGGCTCCGGCTTTGGCTACGGTTTCGAGGCCGTCGGGGAAGGGGAAGAAGGCGTCTGAGGCAGCTACTGAGCCAGCGAGGGGCAGGACAGCCTTCATGGCGCCGAAACGGGCGGCATCGACGCGACTCATCTGGCCAGCACCAATGCCTACGGTTTGACCATGGCCTTCGGAGAAGCGGGCGTAGACGATGGCGTTGGATTTGACGTGTTTGCAGATGGTCCAAGCGAAGAGGAGCGCGCGCATCTCCTCCTGGGTGGGTTTGCGGTCGGTCGGGATAGTGAGATCAGATTGCTTGACGCGAAGGCGGTCAGAGTCCTGGACGAGGAGACCGCCTGAGACCTGCTTGAGGACACGAGGGGTGTCGGCTGGAGTGATCTGAAGGAGGCGCAGGTTCTTCTTGGCGGCAAAACGAGCTATTGCTTCGGGCGTATAGGAAGGGGCAACGATGGCCTCGACGAAGAGCTTGGCGATCTCTTCGGCGGCGTCGGCGTCTACCTCACGGTTGATGCCGAGGACGCCTCCGAAGGCGGAGACGGGGTCGGCTTCGAGGGCGCGCTTATAGGCTTCCAGGACCGTGGAGCCGGTGGCAGCGCCACAGGGGTTGGTGTGTTTGATGATCACAACCGCTGTCTCATCAAACTCGCTGACGAGTTCCCAGCATGCGTCCAGGTCAACGATGTTGTTGTAGCTGAGTTCTTTGCCCTGAAGTTGGAGGGCGGCGGCTACGCCCTTGCCGCTGCCGTCGGTGTAGAGGGCGGCTTTCTGGTGGGGGTTTTCCCCGTAGCGAAGGGTCTTGGCGAGGGGCTCGATGACGCGGATAGTGGTGGGGAGTTGATCGTTTGCGAAGACGGCAGGACCGCTGGGTTCGACGATAGACCCCAGCGCAGTGGCGATGCCGGCGTCATAAGCGGCGGTGACGGCGAAGGCCTGCTTGGCGAGACGCCAACGTGTGGCGCGGGTAAGGGAGCCTGAGTTGGCGATGAGCTCTTCTGCGAGCGCTGGGTAGTCAGCAACGGAGGTGACGATGGCTACGTCTTCAAAGTTCTTGGCGGCGGAACGGACCATGGAAGGGCCGCCGATGTCGATGTTCTCGATGACTTCGGCGAAGGCTACGCCGGGCTTCTGGGAGGTCTTCTCGAAGGCGTAGAGGTTGACGACGACCATGTCGATGGGCTGGATGGCGTGTTCGGTGACGGCTGCGACGTGCTCGGGGTTACTGCGGATGTGGAGGATTCCGCCGTGGACCTTGGGGTGGAGGGTCTTGACGCGGCCGTCAAGCATCTCGGGGAAACCGGTTAGATCGCTGATGTCGCGGACGGTGAGACCAGCGTCGCGGAGGGCCTTGGAGGTGCCTCCGGTGGAGACGAGCTCTACGTTGTGGGCGGCGAGGGCGCGGGCAAATTCGATGAGGCCAGTCTTGTCGGTGACGGAGAGTAGAGCGCGGCGGACAGGCTTGAGGTCGGTGACGGGGGTAGAGGTGGAGCTGTGATCGATCATCACTAGCTATTCTAACGTCGCTTTTCGTTCGGGAACGGTAAAAGCTCGACTAGAGGATCGCGGCTCCAGTGAGTTCGGAGACGTGGGCGATGTCGTGGCTGGCGCACCATTTCCTGAGGTCAGTGGCAATATTCTCTACGGCGCGGGGGTCGGCGTAGCTGGCGGTGCCTACCTGAACGGCAGTGGCTCCGGCGAGCATGAACTCGACTGCGTCCTCGGCGCGGACTATCCCACCCATGCCAACAATGGGGATGCGAACGGCTCGGGAGACCTCATTGACCATACGGACGGCGATTGGCTTGATGGCGGGGCCGGAGAGGCCACCGGTGACGTTCGCGATGCGGGGACGTCGCGTTTCGACGTCGATGGCGAGGGCGAGGAAGGTGTTGACGAGCGAGACGGCGTCGGCACCGGCGTCTGCGGCGACGCGGGCCATGAGGCCGATGCTGGTGACGTTGGGGGAGAGTTTGACCATGAGAGGGCGCTTCGAGACGGCGCGGCAACGGGAGGCGAGATCGAAGAGGAGCTCGTGGTTGGTGCCGAAGACCATTCCTCCGTGGCTGGTATTGGGGCAACTGGCGTTTAGCTCGTACATGGCGATGCCGGGAGCGTCATTGAGGGCGTGGATGACTTCGATGCAGTCTTCGATGGTGAAACCAAAGACGTTGGCGATGATGACGGCACCTTTGATTTTGAGGATTTTTGGGAGTTTTTCTGCAATGAAGGCTTTGACACCCATGTTCTGGAGACCGATGGCGTTGATCATGCCGGCGGGGGTTTCAATGATGCGCGGTGTGGGATTTCCTGCCATGGGTTCGCGCGAGAGGCCCTTGGTCACGAAGGCGCCGATGCGGTCGATGGAGATGATGTCCTCGAACTCGACGCCGTAGCCGAAGGTTCCACTGGCTGCGATAACGGGCGAGCGGAGTTCGACGCCAGCGACGTTGACGCGCATGTCGGGGCCTTTGGCACGAGTTGTGGGAGCGGACATGAAGTTAAGTGTAGCGGCTGATTTATTTTGGTGTCGTCTCGGTAACTGGACGGAGCACTTGAGTGAGTACGTGGCCTACGCTGGCGGAGGGTGCGTTGACGCCGAGGATGGAGGCGAAGGTCGCGGCGATATCGACTGGCGCGACCTGCTGGCGATAGTAGCCGGGGAAAAAGTCTTTCCCGAAGAAACCGAGGGGGACGTGGCGGTCATAGCTCCAGGGAGAGAAGTGGGTGGTCTGGATGTTGGCGAGAGACTCCATCTGGTAGGCAGTGGGGATGACCATGACGTACCAACCGCCGTGATCGGTGTAGCTATTGGCGATGCGGCGGCCGAACTCAGTGTTGGGGATCTTACCGGCGGCTAGATCGAGGCGGGAGCGCAGGAAGGCGATGGCCGGATCAGCGTCTACACGGCTCTCGTTGTACTTGAGGTTGGCTTCAATGGTGGTGAGCTTGAGTGGGGGTGAAGGAGGGGTGCCGAGCTTCTCGATGGCGGCCGGAACTGCATCGACGACGGCCTGCTCGGCGTCCTGCTCGGATACTTTGAGCTCGGCAAAGGCACGGGGATCGAGTGCGATGTTTGGCAGTTCCTGAGTGGGGAGGAAGAACTTTACGTTCTTGCCAGGGCTAAAGCGGTCGTTGAGTGTTTTGTTGATGGCGCTGGTGAAGTCATCGAGGTCGAGGCGGGCGGAGGCGATGCCAAGTCTGGCGGAGTGGGATGGGATAGGGGCGATGCCGTGGTCGGCGGTGAAGGCGACCATGACGTTGGCCAGACCGATCTTATGGTCGAGGTAGGTGAAGAAGCTGTCGAGATCGTGGTCGAGGCCGATGACCATCTCACGCTCATTGTCGGAGTCTGGGCCCAACTGATGGCCGAGGATGTCGTTTGCGGAGAGGGAGACGGTGAGGACGTCGGCGACGTCGTTCTGGCCAAGTTTTTCGTTATCGATGAGAGCGCGGGTGAAGTCGAGTTCGTAGCTGTTGGCGGCGGGGGTACGACCGACGAGGGCGTAGAACTGGGTGGTCTCTTCGAGGCCGGCTTCCTTGACGGCCTGGGCGATGCGAGGACCCTTGTTGAACCGGGTGGCCCAGTCAGGGAGTTGTGGCATGTAGTAGGTGGAGGTGACGAATCGGCCGGTGGCGTTATCGATCCAGAATGCTCCGTTGGCGGTCTGGCCTGAGGGAAGGATCGCGGCGCGGTCTTTGAGGGAGACACCGTAGAGCCTGGCTTTGCCCTGGGTGGCGAGACGGACTTCATCTCCAAGGGTCGTTGCGAGGAGGTTGCGGGGAGAGGAACCGATACGGGGATCGGTTGGCCTGGGTGCGGGGGGTGGCTGGAGAGCGGATAGGTCGTCGAAGGTGCCGACGAGTCGGTAGCGCTCGTCCTCGACGGCACTGATGACATGATCGGTGTTGCGGCTTAGGTCCCACCACTCATTGGAGCCTATGCCGTGTCCGTTGGTGTAGGCGCCGGTGCCGATGGTGGCGTGGCCCGGAGCGGTTTTGGTGTTGGCATAGTCGTAGTAGCAGGAGTTGAAGTAGGCACCTTTTTTGAGGAAGAGATTGAAGCCGTTGGGAGTGGTGAGAGCGTCGCGGTAGCGATCGAGGTAGTCTCCGCGGAACTGGTCGATGACCAGGATGACGACAAGTTTGGGCTTCGCGTTGTATGCGTCGGCGTGGGCGACCGGGGTGACAGGCAGCAACAGCAGGAAGCACAGGAGGGCAAAGACGCTCTTTCGCATGGGCTTAGGGTAAACGGTAATTGTTGCTGTGGCGTTGCTTAAGTTGATGAGAGCCGGTTAGACGCACATTCTGCTCCATTATGAGGGGTCCCCCCGGGGGTACTTGTGGCTAAAATCTCTGGATTCAACAGCTTGGCAAAATTGCGTTCGCTAAGACATAGAATCCATTGGGCTTATTGGTAAATATTAGATTGCAAACGAGTTAGGCCCGACTGGATAGCCGGGCCTACTTTATCTCTGCTTCTAGTTCTATTTTACAGGACGGGAGGGAACTAGTCGGCAGTCTCTATTCGGTTTGTTTTGATGGGTTTAGGTGGTTTTGGGGCTTGACATGTGTTTTTGCTGAGGAAAATGGAGAAAGAAAGTTTCAAGGCAGCGATTTCATGGAGGACCGTGGAGCTTCAGGCCCCATGGTTCAGGTCATTGACTGCAGTCCTCACGATAAGACTGTTGGGTATTGCTTGTGGGTGACAAACAATGGTCGAGGTTGGGTGGGTTAGACGCTAGAATGTGAAGTAATGATTGATCTTGGATTTGTTCGGGCGAATCTGCCTTTGGTTGAGGATAAGCTGCGTTCGCGGGGCATGGATCCTGCTGTGGTGCTGGGTGATTTTGCAGTGATCGACCGGGAACGGCGCGAGGCGATTACACAGTTAGAGACGCTGAAGGCGCAGCGGAACAAGCTGACGGAAGAGATTGCGAAGCTACGACGTGCGGGTGAGGATGCGGCAGCGCAGACGGAAGAGACGCGTGGTTTGAAGACGACGCTCGAATCTCTGGAGGCTACTGCTGCAACGGCGGATGAACGGCTACGGGAGATGATGCAGACGCTGCCAAATCTGCCGCAGGACGATGTTCCGTTGGGCAAGAGTGAACAGGACAACGTCGAAGTGAAGACGTGGGGGGAGCGGACTACGTTCGACTTCCCTGCCAAGCCGCACTGGGAGATTGGCGAGGCGTTGGGAATTCTGGACTTTGAGCGCGCGGCGAAGATCTCGGGGTCGCGGTTTGTGGTGCATTACGGGCAGGGTGCACGGCTGGAGCGAGCGCTGGCGAACTTCATGCTGGATGTGCACACCGGGCAGCATGGGTACACCGAGGTGATGCCGCCGAATATGGTGAACTCGAAGTCGCTGTTTGGGACGGGGCAGTTGCCGAAGTTTGCAGAAGACCTGTTCCATTGCGATGACAAGGGCAGCTATACACCGGGAGTGCTGCAGGATGGGGACCACTGGCTGATTCCTACGGCTGAGGTTCCGGTGACGAACCTGTTTCGCGATGAGACGCTGGATGAGGCGCAGCTGCCGATTTCATTCTGTGCGTATACGCCTTGTTATCGGAGCGAGGCGGGGAGCTATGGCAAGGATGTGCGGGGGATGATTCGGCAGCATCAGTTCCAGAAGGTGGAGCTGGTAAAGTTTGTGAAGCCGGAGGAGTCTGGTGCTGAGCATGAGAAGCTGACGCGGGATGCGGAGAAGATTCTGGAGTTGCTGGGTCTGCCTTACCGGCGGATGCTGCTGTGTACGGGGGATATGGGTTTCTCTTCTTCGAAGACGTATGACCTGGAAGTGTGGCTGCCAGGACAGGGGCTGTATCGGGAGATATCATCGTGCTCGAACTTTGAGGCATTCCAGGCGCGACGGGCGAATATTCGTTACAGGCCAGCTGGCGCTAAGAAGAGTGAGTACCTGCATACGCTGAATGGCAGCGGGCTGGCAGTGGGGCGGACTTATCTCGCGATTCTGGAGAACTATCAGCGGATTGACGGGACAGTTGAGATTCCTGAGGTGCTGGTGCCTTATATGAACTGCGATACGGTGATCGGCAAACAGAAGCAGATGGGTAGAGGCTAGCGATGGCGAGCGAGACAGATAGGAAGTCAATTGGGCAACTGATACGGAGCTACTTCTTCTGGACGTATGAGCGGGGGAGCCTGCACTACGACGTGATGGTGACGCTGATTCTGATCTTCATGTTTCTATCGCCGCGGCTGATCGACTATAAGGACCGGCCGGTAGAGACGGTGGCGCTGCATGCCAGCGAGGTGCTGGTGAAGGAAGCTGGGACGGTGGGGTCGTATAGCCGTTTCATGTACCAGATTCGATCTGACGAGATGGGTGGGGCAAGGACGGATGCTGAGCTGCGCGCGGCGATATTGCGGGCGGTGGAGCCGATCTCGGGTGAGGTGAAACTGGAGCGGTACGAACCGGTGACGGACGCTCAGGGCAAGGTGATTGCGTACGATGCGTGGGTGCTGCGGTAGTACGTAAGAATTTAGCGGAAGACAGCTCGACGGAGTCCAACGTACCGAGCAGGATTGGGAGCAGGGATTTGATGAAGATTTTTGGCAGGGTTGCTGCGGGGATTTTTTGTGCGGCTGTATTGGGGTCGATGACGACGGCGGGACTGGCACAAGCCAAGCCGGGCCAACTGGATGCAGCGCTGCGGCAGATGGATGAGGCAAGCAAGTCGTTCAAGTCGGCGGAGGCGGATTTTCGCTGGGACCTCTATGAGCGGGTGGTGAAACAGACGACGACGCAGAACGGGTCGATTTACTTTTTGAAGTCGGGATCGACCACACAGATGGGTGCGAAGATCGCTGTTCCGAACGCGAAGATTCTGGAGTACAAGAACGGAAATTTTCGGATGTTTGAACCGGGATCAAACCACCTGACGGAGATGAAGGCGGGAGATAAGAAGGCGCAGGTAGAAGGGTTTCTAGCGCTGGGGTTTGGGGCGAGTGGAAGCGAATTGGCGAAGTCCTGGACGATCACGTATCTGGGGACAGAGCCGATGAACGACGGGGAGCGGATGGTGAACACGGTGAAGCTCGACCTGGTTTCGAAGGATCCGTCGGTGCGGAACAGCTTCACTCACATTGTGATCTGGGTGGATCCGGTGCGGGATGTGTCTTTGAAGCAGCAGTCGTTTACGCCGTCGGCAGACGAGAAGACGGCCACGTATACACGGATTCGCTATAACAAGCCGGTGAACGTGAAGGCTTACGAGATCAAGACGGACAAGAACACCACGCGCTAGGTGGCGGCTGGCTAAGGGATTCGGGGCTGGAAGGTAGCGCCGGCCCAGACGAGCAGGATGGGGAAGAACTCCAGGGTATAGCGGGGTTCGGAGTTATCCAGCGTGAGTAGAAGGGCGCAACGCAGGCCGATGGAAGCGGCCATGGCCCATGCCAGTGCGGGGTTTCCACCCCAGTTGGATTCGTTGCGGATGCGGCGATGCCAGAGCCAGAAGCCAATTCCCCCAAGTGCAAAGTAGACGAGATTGAGAGCGGCGTAGGCGGTGGCGAAGGCTGTCTTGACGTGGTCCTCGCTCCACCTCCACCATTCGAGCGAGATGGGCAGGATCTCGGTGCGGGGTCGGAAGGCCATGTTAAGCAGCCGGGCTACCGGGAGTGCGAGGTAGTAGCGGATCGGATCGGCGTTGATGCGTTCTTCTGCTAACTGGGCGAAGCGGGCGTCGACGGCTCGGGTGGCGAGGTTGGTTTTGTTGTACTCGGCGAGGATGGCTTCGGTACGGGTGTACTGGTCCTGGGTGTCGAAGGCGCGGGTGGGCAGGTCGCTGATTTGGACGCTGGCACCGTCGTAGTTCCAGTAGATGTCCTCGGTGGAGGCGAACTCAATGGCCCATGTTCGGTACCAACGCTGAAAGCCGAGGGGGACGAACTCTCCGGGATCAGTGGCGTAACGGGGGGCGAGTGGCTGGATGACGTGAAAGGTGCGCCAGTTGCGGGCGGTCCACGGAACGAGGGGAAGCAGGGTACAGACGGCTGTGAGAAGCACTGGGACAAGCGCCTGGAGCTTCGGTTGCCGACTGGTGCCTAGGGATCGGGCGATCCAGAGCATTGCGGGGAGGATGGCCGCGGCGAGGAGGCCTTGCTCTGGCCGCAGAAGAATGGCGTAGGCGAGAGAGGCGGCGAGGAGTAATAGCCACCGGTTGAGGCGTGCGGCGAGGGGGTTTGTGGCGATGTCCGCCAGAGGGAGGGTGGTTCGCCAGCGTTCGAGGCTATAGAACGCGAGGGTGATGCAGGCGAGGCTCAGGCACTCCGTGAGTGGGGCGGCAACGTAGTTTGCGGTAAAGGGGCAGAGGGCTGCAAGCCAGAGGGTGGCGAGAGCGGCGCGGGGGCCGAAGAGCCGACCGGCAAGTCTGCTGAGGACAAGGCAGGTGAACAGATCTATGACGCTCTGAAAGAGCATGACGGCGGTGTAGTGCTCGGAGCCGAAGAGGCGGAAGCAGATGGCGAGAAAGAGAGGGTATCCGGGCAGCCGAATGAGAGTTGGGGCGGGCGGAGCAGCGGCCTGGGTGAATCCGTAGATGCCATGTTCGAGCCAGTTCTTTGCGATATCTCCGTAGAGGAGGGTGTCACCGGTGATGCTGGCGTTATGCGCGATGAACCAGAGCCGGAGAGTGAGGCCAAGGAGCAGGGCGGCGGCCGTAGCCAGCCACAATGGAATTAGTCTCCTTTTCATGTAGGTGCATCATACTGCGTGGGATGCATTTGGAAGCAGAGGGTTCGTTGACTCTGGCTAGTGGACTGCATAAGCTGAGGACTACGAGATGCGCGGAGCGGGCTGTATCACCACATGAACAATCAAGTCTTTTTCGATCCGCAACGGAAGCGCTGGAAGCGTCTGCGACGCATATTCGACGTAGCTGCATTACTGGGCCTGCTGCTGGGTGGCGTGTTTCTGGTGGGGCTGCTGCGGATGAAACCACTGCCGGAGTTGCTTTTGCAGGCTCCGAAGCGGAACTACCGCTCGCTGGCGAACCCGCCGGCCGCGACGTTGAAGGCTAGTCAAAAGCTACATCACTCGGCCCACCGCAAGACCGACGTAAAGCCATCAGATGTTCCGTTGAACTCGGGCGAAGGACTGCGGGCGGCGTTCTACGTTGAAGACGACCCAGCGAGCTATTCTTCGCTGAAACAGCATATCAAGCAGATCGATCTGCTGTTTCCGGAGTGGCTGCATGTCGTGACTCCGGATGGGACGCTGACGTCTTACACCATCGACAATCGTCCGTTCGCGGTGGTGGACCGCGGCGGGGTGCACCAGGTTGACCGCGAGGGCAAAGTCGCTCGTACGATCGCGACGACCAGAGTCGACACGGAAATTTTTCCGCTGGTGAATAACTACGATCCTTTGAAAGGGGCATTTCAGCCGGGGATCGGGGTCTTTCTTACAAATGCGACGGCACGAGCAAATTTCGTGCAGCAAATTGACAGATTTTTGGCGGCAAACCCCAACTACCGGGGCCTCTCGCTGGATTTTGAGGAGATACCCGGAGCCGCTCAACCGGGTTTCATGGCGCTGATCAAGGCTCTGTATGACGACTTTCATTCGCGGAACCTGCGGTTGTATGTGAATACGCCTGTGGGCGATGACGACTTCGACCTGAAGGGCATTGCGGACTCCTCGGACGGGTTGTTGTTGATGAACTACGACCAGCACCAGACCGACAGCGGGCCGGGGCCGATCGCGGCGCAGGACTGGTTCATCGATAACCTGAAGAACATATTGAAGACCGTGCCGAAGGAGAAGCTGATCTGCTCTCTGGGGAGCTATGGCTACGACTGGACGACCTCCCTTCCCGCTCCTACGGTTCCGGGGAAGAAGACGAAGAAGGTTGCGGAGAAGGTACTGGACTCGCATAACCTTTCGACCCAGGATGCGTGGCAGGCAGCGGCTGACTCGGACTCTCAGGTGGAGTTGGATGGCGACTCACTGAATGCGCACTTCGCGTATGACGATGAGGATGCGCATGTTCGTCACCAGGTGTGGTTTCTGGATGCCGTGACGATGCTGAATGAGATGCGGGCCGCACGAGCACTGGGACTGCAGACGTACGCGCTCTGGCGGCTGGGATCCGAGGACGATTCGCTGTGGAAGGTGTGGGATTCGCCGCTGAGGGCGGATCCTGTGAAAGACCTGGCGCAGGTCGATCCTGGATATGACGTGGATACCGAGGGCGAAGGCGACATACTGCGTGTGTCGCGGAAGCCGCAGCCGGGGCATCGCACCGTGACAATGGATGACGACGGTATGGTTCCGAACGAGTATCGGAGCATCACGGACGAGTCGATGGATTCGTACCCGCTGTCGTACACGGTGGAACAGTACGGGTATCAGCCGAAGAAGGTGGCACTGAGCTTTGACGATGGTCCGGATCCACAGTGGACCCCGCGGATTCTGGACATATTGAAACGATATGGAGTGCGAGGAACGTTCTTCATGATCGGCGAGATGGCAGAGGCCAACGTCGGAGTGATGGAGCGGGTGTACCGCGAAGGTCATGAGATTGGGAACCACACGTTTACTCATCCCGACATCAGCGAAATCTCAACCACGCAGGCTGACCTGCAACTGAATTTAACGGAGCGTCTATTTGCTTCGAAGCTGGGAGTGCAGCCGTTGTACTTCCGTCCTCCATATTCGATCGACCAGGAGCCTGACACGAATGACCAGGCTGCGCCGGTAGCCCGAATCCAGGGGATGGGTTATGTGATTATCGGGAACAAGATTGATACGAACGACTGGGACGAACATCCTCGGAAGACACCGAAGGAGATTACGGATAGCGTTTTTCAACAGATTGCTGATATGGAATCGCGTCCTTGGGCACGAGGCTCGATCATTCTGTTGCACGATGGCGGTGGGGACCGATCGGCGACAATCGCGGCTTTGCCGGTACTGATTAATGCGCTGCGGGAACGGGGCTTCCAGATTGTTCCGGTATCGGAACTGATGGGGAAGACGCGGGTCGAGGTGATGCCAGCGCTGACTTCACGGCAACGCTGGCAGGCGCGAGTTGACTCGATCGCGTTCTTTTTCTTCGGATTCTTCAGTAATTTTGTGGTTGCTCTGTTCTTTGTCGGCGACGTGTTGATGAGTGCACGTCTAATTATCATCGGCCTTTGCGCGATGATCGATCGCCTGCGGACACGGAAGAACTTCGCTACGGCTGACTACGCTCCGAAAGTGGCTGTACTGATTCCGGCTTACAACGAGGAAAAAGTGATTGTGCGGACGATCCGGTCCGTGATGATGTCGAACTACAAGAACATCCGAATCATCGTAATCGACGATGGGTCGAAGGACAGGACGTACGACGTGGCGTGTGAGGCTTACCCGGCGGAGATTGCGTCGGGACGGCTTACTGTGTTGACGAAGGAGAACGGCGGCAAGGCGGATGCTCTGAACTATGCGCTGGAGCAGACCGATGAGGAGATCTACATTGGCATCGATGCGGATGGGGTGATTGCGCATGACGCGATAACGAACCTTGTATCTCACTTTGCGAATCCGAAGATTGGTGCGGTAGCGGGCAACGCCAAGGTTGGAAACCGGGTGAATCTGTGGACGCGGTGGCAGGCGCTGGAGTACATCACGAGCCAGAACTTTGAACGGCGCGCGCTGGACTTGTTCGATGTGGTGATGGTGGTTCCTGGCGCCATTGGTGCGTGGCGGACGTCGGCGGTGAAGGCGGGTGGTGGGTATCACTCGAATACAGTGGCAGAGGATGCCGACCTGACGATGAACCTGCTGGAGCAGGGATACTCCGTGATCTACGAGGACCGGGCGCTTGCGTTTACGGAAGCTCCGGTGAATGCGGATGGATTGATGCGGCAGCGCTTCCGGTGGTCGTTCGGAATACTGCAGGCAATCTTCAAGCACCGGGGAGCGATCTCGAAACACCGGGCGATGGGGCTATTTGCGCTGCCAAATATCCTGATTTTTCAGATAGTTCTGCCTCTGCTATCGCCGCTGATCGACCTGATGTTTGTGGCGGGGATCGTCCACTACTTTATCGACAAGCACTTCCACCCGGAGAGCGCTTCGACGGCGAGCTTGTACAAGCTGATTACGTTCTTTTTTGCCTTCCTACTGATCGATTTTCTGGCATCGGCGCTGGCATTTGCGCTGGAGCGGAAGCACCCAGCCAGTAAGGGTGATGCGTGGCTGCTGGTGCATATCTGGATTCAGCGGTTCTCGTACCGGCAGGTGTTTTCGTTGGTTCTGTTCAAGACCCTGAAACGGGCGATTGACGGCAAGCCGTTCAATTGGGACAAGCTGGACCGAACAGCACAGATGTCAGAGGAAACCGATAAACTGACCGAAGGTGTGTAGCATATCCGGCCGAGGAGCGAGGCCGTAGCGTCAAAGAATGAAGCACCGACATCACGTCTGGGCGGCTTCGCTACCCTGACGACTACCGAGCGCCGATGGCGCTAGAAACGACTCCCGACATGGCGACCACGTATCTTTCTTCTCTCGACCTCGCGAAGATATTGCAGACTCCTTTTGTGAATGAGGCGTTTATCGACTTTAGCGTTGCGGACAATAAGCGCGCCATGCTGGAAGCTCTGGCCGAAGTAGGAACTGAACTAGGCCGCGAGTACGATCTGGTGATTGGCGGCAATCGTCTGAAGACAGCGGGCAAGATTATTTCGACGAATCCGGCTCGTCCTGGGCAGGTGGTGGGGATCCACCAGAGGGCCGGGGCGGAGCACGCCGCGGAGGCTATGGCGGCCGCACAGAAGGCGTTCCAAAGCTGGAGCAGGGTGCCAGTGGTGGAGCGGGCGGAGTTGCTGCTGCGAGCTTCGGCGATGATTCGCGAGCGACGGTTCGAGTTCTGCGCGTGGCTGACGTATGAGGTAGGCAAGAACTGGGCCGAGGCCGATGCGGATGTTGGCGAGACAATCGACTTTCTGGAGTTCTATGCGCGGGAGGCGATGCGGCTGGACAAGGCGACGACGCCGATCCAGCTTCCCGGGGAGCGTAACCAGTTGCGTTACATACCGCTGGGCGTGGGCGCAGTGATTCCGCCGTGGAACTTCCCTTTTGCGATTATGGCGGGGATGACTGTGGCGGCGGTAGTTTGCGGAAATACAGTGATTCTGAAGCCGTCTATGGATGCTACGACGATTGCAGCGCGGTTTATGAACGTGCTGGAAGAGGCGGGAATGCCGGATGGCGTGGTGAACCTGTGCGCAGGCGTGGGGCCGGAGTTTGGCAGCGCCATTGTGGCGCACCCGCAGACGCGGTTCATAGCCTTTACAGGATCGAAGGCAGTTGGGCTGGAGATTCACGAGCAGGCGGCCAAGACGCAGGTGGGACAGATCTTTATCAAGCGAACGATTCTGGAGATGGGCGGCAAGGACTCGATCATCGTGGACGCGGATGGGGATCTGGATGCGGCGGTGGAGGGAGTAGCGGCCAGTGCTTTTGGTTTCAATGGTCAGAAGTGTTCGGCATGTTCGCGGGCGATCGTGGATGCCAGCGTCTATGAGGCGTTCTGCGAACGGCTACAGGAGCGGATAGCGGAGCTCAAGGTGGGAGATCCGGCGGCGAACTTTGCGGCGGGACCAGTGATCAACGAGAAGGCGTACGAGAAGGTCCTTGGCTATATTGCTATCGGGAAGGAGGAGGGGGTGCTGCTGAATGGTGGAGCGGCAATCGAGACGGCGGAGGGTGGGTACTATATTGCGCCGACGGTTTTTAAGGATGTCGCGCCAACGGCACGGATTGCACAGGAGGAGATCTTTGGGCCAGTGCTGGCTGTGATCAAGTCGCATAGCTTTGACGAGGCTTTGGCTATTGCGAATAACACGGAGTACGGTTTGACGGGGGCGATCTACTCCAAGTCGCGTGAGAAGCTGGACCGGGCGAGCGAGGAGTTCCAGGTGGGGAACCTGTATCTGAACCGGAAGTGCACGGGTGCGATGGTTGGGGCACATCCGTTTGGCGGGTTCAATATGAGTGGAACGGATTCAAAGGCGGGAGGGCCGGATTATCTGCTGCTGTTTACGCAGGCGAAGAGTATCGCCGAGAAGATAGGGCGTGCGAGCGCGAAGGCCGAGAAGCAGGAAGAAAAGATGGGAATTTAGGCAGACAGAAGGGCTGGACGGCAGTCAGGGGTTCATCCGAATAATGAGGATGGACCCCTTTGGTGTGGGTGCTGGATGGGATGGGAGCGGGTTCAGGCTGACTTCATCTGGAGGAGGTTGCCTGCCTTGGCTGCGGCCTCGGCCAGGACGCGGTGGTGGATCGTAAATAGGGCGAGTTCAAGGCGGTCGGAGACTCCGATCTTGTCATAGATGCTGCGGAGATAGTTTTTGATGACCTGCTCCTTGGTTCCGAGCTGGTTGGCTATGTCCTTGTTTTTGCATCCCTGTACGATGAGTGCGACGATCTGCATTTCCTTGGGGGTGAGGCGATCGCGGACGCGGGTTCCGACGCTGTCGGACGATTGCATGGTGGTGATGTTGGGCTTCTGGAGGCAACGTTGGCCGCGAGCGACTCGCCGGACGCAGTCGACGAGTTCAGGGCCTGCGATGTTGCGGCAGATGATGCCGTCCGGGAGAGCGGCAGTTTCGTCGGGGATTTGCTCATTATTTTCGGCGATAAGGATGAATCGGCATTCCAGTGCGTGGGCCTGGAGGACGAGAGAGGGAATATTAGGGCGGAGGCTGGAGGAGACAAGGATGACGGCACCGCGAGCGGCTTCCATGGCTGTGACGAGGCGGGCTATATCGTCACATTGGGCGACGATTCGGATGTCGTCCTCCAGAGCGAGGACGCGTGCGGCTCCGGCGCGAAAGATAGCCTGATTGTCGGCGAGAATAAGTCGATTCATAAGTGTATGTCTCCTGCCGGGATCGATTGCCCTGCAATCTCCTCATCGGCGGTGAGCGGAGGGAAAGAAGAAGTGTCTACTATTCGGACAAGCTGCGATTTGAACGGACGAGAACCTGAAGCGGAGGACGGAAGCTGACTTTGACGCGAAAGTGGTACGTCCATTTTATTTGATTTCTGCACCCTTAGGCGTCTGGGGGAATCATATATAAGTTGACCAGGTGATACGGCCAGCTGGTGATAGAACAGAGTTATGCCCAAACCGATACTACTAGCGATCGATGACGACACGAGTGTACTGGAAGCGGTGGTGCAGGATCTGCGCCGCCACTATGGCCAGTACTACCGGATCGTCCGAGCAGCGTCAGGATTGGCGGCACTGGACATTTGCCGCCAGTTGAAGGAACGCAAGGAGGCGGTCGCGTTGTTTCTGTGCGACCAGCGGATGCCGGGGATGACTGGTGTGGAATTTCTGCAACAGGCTATCGCGATCTATCCGGATGCGAAGCGGGTACTGTTGACTGCTTATGCGGATACTGAGGCAGCGATCCGTGCGATCAACTCCGCGAAGATTCATTATTACCTCAATAAGCCGTGGGATCCTCCGGAAGAGAAGCTGTATCCGGTGCTGGATGACCTGCTGGAAGCGTGGAAGCAGGGGTACAAGGCGCCTTTTGAGGGGATTCGGATTGTGGGCCTGCGGTGGTCTTCGGCAGACCATGCGGTGCGGGATTTTCTTTCCAAGAATCGTATCCCTTATCAGTGGTTGAATCCGGAGTTGACCCCTGATGCGTTGGCACTGCTGAAGGAAAAAGGGATTGACGACGCCAAACTACCGGTAGTGATATTTGGAGACGGGACGGCGCTGGTGCAGCCCTCGACGACGGAACTGGCGGAGAAGGTCGGACTGCGGACGCAGGCGCAGCAGGAATTTTATGACGTGGTGGTGGTTGGGGCGGGGCCGGCCGGTTTGGCTGCCGGGGTTTACGGGGCGTCAGAGGGATTGAAGACGCTGATTGTGGAGGCGTCGGCACCGGGTGGACAAGCCGGGTCCAGCTCAAAGATCGAAAACTATTTGGGGTTTCCTGATGGGTTAAGCGGGGAGGAGTTGGCGAAGCGTGCTTTTCTGCAGGCGAACCGATTGGGAGCGGAGTTTTTGACGCAGAGTGTGACCTGCGTCAAGACGGAGAATCAGTATCACATCGTCCAGATGGCGGATGGGCAAGAGGTGACATGCAGCGTTTGCCTGATTGCAACGGGCGTGTCGTATTGCAAGCTGGATGTTCCGGGGGCGGATGAGTTGAGCGGTGCGGGCATCTACTACGGCGCGGCACAGACTGAGGCTATTTCCTGCTCGGGCGAGACGGTCTATGTGGTGGGCGGGGCGAACTCGGCTGGCCAGGCGGCGATGCATTTTGCCCGGTACGCCGCGAAGGTACATATGCTGGTGCGGGGCGACTCGCTGGCAAAGAGCATGTCGAAGTATCTGATCGACCAGATTGCGAAGACACCGAATATCGTGGTGGAGACGAGGACTGAAGTGGTGTCGATGGCGGGGCAAGGCCATCTGGAGTGCCTGACACTGCAGACGCCGCGTGGTCAGGAGGCTCGTTCGGCGAGTTCCCTGTTTATCTTTATCGGCGCAGCACCGAAGACGGAGTGGCTGCCCGCTGAGATCGTGCGAGACAGCAAAGGCTTTGTGCTGGCGGGACCGGATCTGAAAGGAAAGAGTACCGGATCGTGGACTCTAGCGCGCGAACCCTATCTGCTGGAGACGAGCGTACCCGGTATATTTGTTGCCGGAGATGTTCGCTACAACTCAGTAAAACGGTGTGCTTCTGCTGTGGGAGAGGGATCGATTGCGATCCAGTTCGTGCATCAATATCTTGCGAGTATTTGAAAGACAGGCATTCGACAGACCATGAGTGAAGAGATACATCTCGCTGAACATGCCAGCCCGGAGACGATGAGTCCCGATCTATTGCAGCGGTTGCGTGCGGTGAAGAACCTTGCGTCGCTGCGGGATGATCAGCTGTACTGCCTGCAATCTTCGGAGTTGGTGCAATTTGAGGCGGGCGAGTACCTTGCGCGTCAGGGAGAGATCTCGAACTCTTTCTGGATACTGCTGAAGGGCGAGCTGAAGATCTATCAGACTCTCAGCGACGGCCACGAGGTAACGGTCGCGACGGTTCCCGCGGGGAATACTTTTGGGGAGTTGCCGCTGCTCGCGCGGATTCCGAACGCTGCGAGTTTGCGCTGCGCGGAGCACTGCGAGTTATTGCGGCTGAATGAAGACGAGTTCTGGGAGCTAATGACAAGTTGCCCCGAGGTGCGAAAGGCGATTCTGGGCAATATGGCGGCCCGTCTGCAGAAGATGCAGAGTATGTCGACGCAGCAGGAGAAGATGGCGTCGCTGGGAACTCTGGCCGCTGGGTTGATGCACGAGCTGAATAATCCTGGAGCCGCTGCAAGCCGCGCAGCTTCGCAGCTGAGGTCCAACCTGCTTCGGCTGCATGAGCTCAGTGCGAAGTTTAGCAGACTGGCGTTGAATAGCGACCAGAAGCAGTGCATGTGGGAGTTGCAGTCCGATGCTCTGACGGCGAAGCGGTCGCTGGTGATGAACTCACTGGAGCAGAGCGACGCGGAGGAGGCGCTGGCGGAGTGGATGGAGGCGGCGGACGTAGAGGATGCGTGGAAGCTTGCGCCGACGCTAGTCTCGATCGGGATAACAGCGGAGCGGCTGGAGTGCGCGAAGAGCGAGTTTGAGGGTGAACTGCTGTCTGCGGCGCTGAACTGGCTGGAGGCGATGGTCTCGAGCATGCAGTTGGTGGGGACGATTGAGGAGAGCATTGGCCGTGTCTCAGACCTGGTGCACGCTGTGAAGTCGTACGCCTACGAGGGCAAAGGTCAACAGCACACGATTGACGTGAATGACAGTATTCATGCGACGCTGGTGATACTGGCCCACAAGATGCGCGAGAAAGAGATCGCCATTGAGAAAGCGTTTGCTGCAAACCTTCCGGTGCTGAACTCCTCATGCTCTGGGCTGAATCAGATATGGACGAACCTGCTGGATAACGCGATTGATGCGGTTCCGCAGCATGGACGGATTACGGTTCGGACCTGGGCGGAGAAGGTGGAGACGGGAGCAGAAGCCGTTCATACAGACTTGTGTATCGCTGTGGGTGATAACGGCAGCGGGATTCCGCTGGATGTCCAGGAACACATCTTTGACCCTTTTTATACGACAAAGGCGGTGGGTGTAGGGACCGGGCTTGGACTGGGCATCGTGCATCGCATCGTGGAGCAGTTTGGCGGAAGCATACAGTTTACGTCTGACTCGGGTGGAACAACTTTTGTGGTTCGGCTACCGGTAGAAGCAGCTTAGGTTGAGTGGTCTGGAACACGGTTGATCTTCGGTATGATCTAGAGCAGGAGCTTCTTTTGCTGACACCTTTTCACATTGCATTCCCTGTCGATGATCTGGAAGCAGCGCGAAACTTTTACGGAACGACACTTGGGTGTGCGGAAGGCCGGAGTTCCTCGCAGTGGATCGATTTCGATCTGTTTGGCCACCAGATTGTGGCGCACTTAAAACCTGCGGCAAAGGATGAAGCTACACACCACAATCCTGTGGATGGCCATGATGTCCCGGTGCCACACTTTGGCGTGATTCTGCCGATGGAGAAGTGGACGGAGTTGGCGGACCGCCTGCGCGCTGTGAACACTAAGTTTGTGATTGAGCCATATATCCGATTCAAGGGTGAGGTTGGAGAGCAGGCAACGATGTTTTTCCTTGACCCCGCGGGGAATGCCCTGGAGTTCAAAGCGTTTGCAGACATGAGCCAAATATTTGCGAAGTGAACCACCGCGAGGGGACAGCTTCTTCGACATTTGTTACCTTGAGTGAGACTTAAATAGCACCCCTATGACGAAGCCTGTTACGAAACGGTATTACTCCACCCCTGCATTAGAGAAGGGTCTGGATATCCTGGAGCTTTTTGCCAGTACCCCCGGTGGCCTGACAGTAAGCGAAGTTGCGAGAGAGTTGAATCGCACCGTATCTGAGATATTCCGCATGCTGCTGTGCCTTGAGCAGCGGGGCTATCTTGCGCAGTCTGCCAACAAGGAGCGGTACCATCTGACGCTCCGCCTGTTCCGGCTTGCGCATGAGCATCCACCAACAAAACGCCTGGTGATTGAGGCATTGCCGATTATGCATACGCTAGCTTTTGAGCTTCGGCAGTCGTGTCATTTGGGCGTGCTGGATGGGGGACACGCGGTGATTCTGGCCCAGGTGGACTCCCCTGAATCGACGGGATTTTATGTGAAGATGGGGGCGAAGGTCGACATCATGCACGCCGCGACCGGACACGTCATACTCGCCCATCTGAACGACGAGGCTTGTGAGCGGGCGATCAAGGAGTGGGAGTCCGAGACGAAGAAGCAGAAGCCGGCAGACCTGGAAGACCATTTGATAAAAATCCGCGCGCGGGGATATGAGCGGCGCGCGAGCTATGAAGTGACAGGCGTGGTCAACATCAGCTTTCCGGTGTTGAACGCCCAAGGAAGTGCTATTGCAGGCCTGACGGTTCCTTATGTTAAGCGGATTGCGGACACTGTGGGCATCCCACAAGTGATCGAAAGTTTGCGGTCGGCAAGTCTGGAGATATCTGAGGCTATGGGAGCAGTTACTTCGACCCAAGAGACGAGATTGAAGCCTGGGCAGCCTGGGCTTAAGACGAAGGCTTAACTTGTATCCTGCGGGGTATATGCAACTGTGTGGTGGGGTTCGCGCAACCACACAGTTGCGGCTTAACTTTTACCAGTCCGTTAGCGTTCCATCCATCTTTCGAGCGATTGGCAGGTAGGCGCGCTGGTAGGGATATTTTGCGGCGAGTACTTCGTCGATATCGACACCTAAACCGGGCTTGTCCCCGGGATACATATATCCAGCGGCAAAGGTGTAGGCATGAGGAAATACCTCATCGGTGAGCGCTGTGTGATGCATGTGCTCTTGAATTCCGAAGTTATGAATGGCGACACCAAAGTGCAAGGCGGCGGCCATGGTTACCGGGCTCAAGTCGGTTGCGCCGTGAAAGCCTGTTTTGACGTGATAGACGGCAGCAAAGTCGGCTGCCTTCTTCAAGGCAGTGATACCTCCTCCGTGCACGATGGTCATGCGGAGGTAGTCGATCCATTGGTTGCGGATCAAGTCGTGAGCATCCCAGAACGAGTTGAAGACCTCTCCGGTGGCGATGGGGGTTACGGTATGGCTTCGAATCAGTTTGAAGCCTTCCTGCAGTTCCGCGGGGACTGGGTCTTCCATCCAGAAGAGGTGATAGGGCTCTAGCGCTTTGCCGAGTCGTGCCGCCTCAATGGGGGTGAGGCGGTGGTGGACGTCGTGAAGGAGGTGGAGGTCTTCACCAAGCTCCGCACGTAAGGCTTCAAATAATTTTGGCGCGAAGTTGAGATATCGCTCCGTCGACCAAAGACTTTCTGAGGGGAGGCCGCGCTCGGCTGGTTCGTAGGGCTTACCGGCTTTGGGCACGCCGTAACTGGAACCTACGCCGGGAACGCCGCTCTGGGCACGGATAGCGAGATACCCCTCCTCGAGATGCTTCCTGACTGAGTCAAGCGTTTCGGGAATGTCCTTACCGTTGGCATGGGTGTAGACGAGGGCGCCTTCCCTGCTCTTTCCACCGAGGAGGTTATATACGGGAGTCTGAAGGGCCTTCCCCTTGATATCCCAAAGAGCTACATCGACTGCAGCGATGGCGGACATAGTGACCGGCCCACGGCGCCAGTAGGCTCCCCGGTAGAGATATTGCCAGATGTCTTCGATGGCGAAGGGGTCGCGGCCTATAAGGCAAGGTAAGACGTGTTCTTCAAGATAGCTCGCCACGGCCAGTTCTCGGCCATTGAGTGTGGCGTCGCCTAAGCCATAGATGCCCTCATCGGTCTGGATCTTGAGAGTTACGAAATTTCGGTCCGGTGAACAGATGATCAGCTTTGCGCCCGTTATCTTCATTCTTGCTCCCTATTCTTGTTTAATTCACCGTCGATGTAACCCACTGACTCGCTGGTGGAGGGTCAGTCAAGCACTTCGCGAGGTTACGGCAAGCTTCTACTGGTTCACGCCACTTGCCATGAATCCACCATCAACCACGATGATCTGTCCCGACGTAAATGAACTTGCGTCATCTGCGAGATAGACGGCGGTTGAGACGAGCTCTTCCGCCCTGCCGAAGCGCCCCATCGGCGTGCGCATCTTGAGTTCATGACCGCGTGGCGAGTCCAATAGAGCGCGGTTGAGTTCGGTTGGAAAGAGTCCGGGAGCGATCGCATTGACGCAGACTCCATAGGGAGCCCATTCGACCGCCAGGGATCGTGTAAGGGCCCCGACCGCGGCTTTACTTGCGCCGTAAGCAGCCACCTCATGAAAGGCGACAAACGTTGAGAGAGATGCAATGTTGATGATCCTGCCAGAACGACGCTCCAACATACCTTCGCCAAATATCTGACAGGCTCGAAGTGTTCCGGTGAGATTGGTGTCGAAGATGCTGTTCCACGTTTCCTCGTCACATTCAATCGTTGGCACTCTTTTGGTACGCCCGGCACAGTTTACGAGAACGTCAACCTTTCCAAATGTCGATAGCACGGATTCGCAGAGCTGCTGGATGGAATTGCGCTGAGCTACGTCGACGGTGACTCGCAGAGTCTGGCGGCCTTCCTTCTCGATCTCTGCTGCAACGGCGTCGACCTGGACCGCTTGCCGAGAGGAGGCTACAACGTTCGCTCCAGCGCGGGCTAATCCGATGGCAATGGCGTGACCGATTCCCGAGGTTCCTCCAATAACTACGACGCACTTTCCTGCCAGACGCGACTGCACCATTCCAAGATTCCTGTTCCGCTGTGGCGGGAGAATAATAACTGTAACTGCAATTCAATGAGATCACGAAGCGAACTTTGTGAAAGGCGCAAATGTCGCTATCCAAAATGATTTTCGGCGGCGCTACACTTCGCAAAAAGTTATAACACGTCAGCCTTTGCCACTAATCTGTTTGAAATCTCTGCGCGTTATCGTTCGCTGAGCACTGTTGGGGACGGACCAGATAGAGAGATGGGAGTATCGATCCGTATGATGCTGGCTCGTGACATAGGATCTAAGCTGATGATATTCGACTGGTCACAAGGCGCACTTGCGGAAGGATTGGCTCTCTATGAGGCGGGCGAGTTCTTTGCAGCACACGAGGCATGGGAGAGCGTGTGGCTGGGAACCCAGCAGCCGGAGAAGATGTTCTTGCAAGGGCTGATACAGGTGACAGCCGCCTTCTACCATCTGCAACGCAACAACCCACTGGGAACGGCGAGGCTGTTGGAAGCTTCTCTGCTACGCCTGGAGCGTTATCCAGAGGCGTTTGGAGGTATATCCGTTAGCTTGCTCTGCAGCGATATTCGCGAACGATTACATATGCTCAAAGCGGCCGCCCCGACTCCTCAATTTGGGCCGGCTCGAATACGACCTCTGAATAGCCAGTTGTTGGAAGGATTGCGTTGAGGAGCGCAAGCGGGACGCTAGCCTATGCTGCAGGATCTGCAGGCGGTATGGGTTCACAGAGTGGGATCAAGGGAAAACGCTTGCGGATTTCGTAATGAGAGCCAGTGGTTGCGGGGAAGCTTTCGTAAAGGAGGTATTCCTCGGCCACGAATCCGGTGGAACCCGTCCGTTGTTGGATTGCATTTCTCAATAAGGTTTTGAGCTGCGCTCCCGCTTTTCCTTTGATGCGGCCGAGGGTGATATGGGGATGGTAAGCGCGAGACTGAGGCAAGAAGCCGCAGACACTGGTTGACACGGCGATGAGGTGCTGGAGCGAAAGAAGCTCAGGTGTCGGCGTGGCCCTTGCGAATACGATTCCAGCCCTACTGCGGATTTCAATTTTTCCGAGTTCGATGAGAATCGATGATGAGCGAAGCTCGTTGAGCTGCGAGACGACACAGTTGTACTGTTCCGGGCTGGCGCTGCCAAGGAATTGAAGAGTGATGTGCCATGTATCGGGCGTTGTCCAGCGGATTCCGCCTCCCACAGATTTCAACCGTAGCGAGATTGAAGAGAGTTCTTTGATAACCGGATTAGCTAACGCGATGCCGACAAACAGACGCATAAAGGAAGTGTGTGTGATGTAAGGGAAATTATGCACGGGTGACGTCAATGGCGGCCAATAAAGTATCCAGAGACGCACAGTCGCTTTCAATGACGCCATCGAACTCCAGGTTTTCGCGTTGCTACATTACCGCCATTCCATGGTCGCCAATGTAGCCGCTGACGATTGACCTGTGACCGGGTTGCGCCTGGTTGGCTGAGATGGAGACGTTGGCTTCGATCACGCCGATGCCGCTGGTCGTGATGAATATCTGATCGCCCTTGCCTCGGTTGACCACCTTGGTATCACCCGTCACAACCTTTACGCCCGAGTCTGCCGCTGCCGAGCACATCGACTCAACCACTCGTCGCAAGTCCTCCACTGCGCGTGTTGTGGAAGCGGCGTGCGATGTCTCCGGCAGCCCTTGCGTACAAGACATCCCTAACGATGGCCTTGATCGTCGGCCGGAAGTCCAGGATCGCGGGTTCTCCGTCGTGAATATCGAAGTCGTAGCGATCGCAAACGAATTGATCTCACATGGACTCTGACGCGTGATAAGACAAGTCATGTGTGGGAAGCAGCACAGAGCGCAGGCGCAACTAAGACGCGCGTGGACTTAATATTATTCTGGATGATTGCGGTCAATTCGCGCCAGGCGATAATTGAACCCATATTTTCTTGTCACTTGGTCCCAAACATCCCGTTAATCCTTTGGAATGTATGGCGGGGACGACGGGGCTCGAACCCGCGACCTCTGCCGTGACAGTGAATAGACAACTCGTAACTTGAAGTAACCAGAGGGAGCGGACGGCTCATTCTAACCCTGTGGGTAACCCTTGGTCATCGTTAGTGTGTCCTTAATGTGTCCATGTTTTAAGCTCATTTTGAGCATCTTCTCAACCTAGACTTTTGCCCACCTGCGGCAGAGGTCGCGTACTTTTGAGGGCGCAACAAGGGCAAAGGCTGTTGTGCCCGGATTGTGCCCGGACGCGAAAAGCCTTTGCCGTTTGGATGGCAGCGGTCAATCTTGCCAAGGTCCGCCAGCCCTCCAGGAACGGCTCCACTTCCCTCCAGTTGCGACTCCTAGAACGAGCGGCATAACGAACTGTTCGATGTCGTCTACAACCGCCTTGAGTGGAATAGGCTCAATGTAGAGCTTGTTCTTCCCGATGAAGGCGGTCCACTGGCGCTGTTTCGATTCGTCTTCAAAAAACTGCGCCGTGAACGCGATTGGCGGTGACGACGGAAGTCGTGTCCTGCGTCGCTCGAATGTTCGCAAGATCGCTTCGGATAGGACTTGTCCCTCGAAGGAGAAGAGATGGGACAGGGAGTACAGGTCGTGGAAGTCCTTCATCCGGGTATTGGCGATGCCGAGCTTCACCATCGCCTCGAACTTCTCCGCGACGACTGTCTCTCTGGGATAGGTGAGAAGGACGGCTGCTGGCCCATCCAAGATCGTCGGGAACGCCGTCTCGATCGCCGGAGGGGTCACGGCGTCGCCGAATCCGATGTCGAGTTGCATCGGGATTCGTGCCTTCTCCAGATAGCCTAGGAAGGTGACCCTCACCCCCTCGTAGTCTGCCCCTTCTTTAATCTGTCGGGCGCTCACGCTGGACGGATCGAAGATCAGCCCGTCGTCAACAACGGGGAGCACACAAATCTCTTTGAAGATCGCCTCGAAGCGGCTGGGATCACTGTTTCCGACAGAGAGGAAATCTGCGTCCCGCGTGGGCCGGTGCGTATGCTCTGTCCAGAGTTCAAAGAGCAGCGCTCCCTTCAAAATGAAGGCTGTCTTGTGCTCCGATTGGCTGATACGAAAGAGCAGGCGTTCCAGCGCATACTTCGTCAGCAACAGCCCGAAATCTTCCTGGCGCTCACGCGCTAAGTTGAGAAGACGTTGCCGAACGGAAGCTGCGACATTGGTGACGAGTTTGCTCAAGAGAGCGACTCCATATACGGAAGCATGACATTGGAGACACGGCAGACCTTCGCCGCCTCCCAGAGTTCATCCATCGTAGCCTTCTTCTCGCGAAAACACTCTCGAAGAGCTTGGATTGCCAGCTCGGTTCCGATTTTCGACCGGAACTTGAAACAATCGGCAACGGTCTTCGCTGGACTGTACACCTTGATCTCAAATCCTTCGACACGATGTTCCATCACGCCGAACGTAAGGGCTTCCCCCGAGACACGGATAACGCGAAGGGGCGGATACTCGATACGAGGCGACCAAGCTCCCGGTTTCAGAGCTATCCAGACCTCAAAGGGATTTTCCGTTGTGAGTTCGTGGAAGCGCAGCGCAGACGAGAGGCAGACCACGGCTTGGGGTACCCTACGGCAGACCTCCAGGATCGTCCGGTTTTCGGTGGGTGGATGGTCGGCAGACGAATAGAGCCCGCGTCCCACTCTTTCCAGCTTCCCCTCTCGAACCAGGCGACCGAGGTAGTTGCGTGGCACGGCCAGACGCTCCAGATCGGCAGACCGGATGACGGGCTGCTGATCGGCGAATCTGCGTAGGCGCTGCATCTGCGTCTCCATGAGCTGATTGTACCAAAATCAATATAGTTATTCACATCTAATTAGTTTTCGTTACATGGCATATTTGACTCCCGTTGAACTTTGAACTCCCCCGTGCAACCGGACAAACCGGTCGCACGAAGGTTGCGGTCAGGAGTGGGATACTGGCGATGTTGTCTGGCTGGGACTGCGCCTGGACAACTAGCTTGATGCGAGTGCCTGTCTGGAGCTGCTTGGCGAAGTGGCCCTGTTTACCGAATGCAACGACGTTGTAGTGGAAGGCCTGGAGGTTGCGGTCGGAGATGATGGAGACCGCCGAAGGCGGTATACTTGCGTCCGGTCTTGGAAGTGCGGCTGGTGGCTGAATTGCTGACGGTGCCGAAGAAGGTAATGGTCTTTTGGGTCTGCATGGTGTTTCTCCTTTTGCCCGGTCAATCGGGACACATCCCAAAGGGCGCGAAGGTGCGCTGCTCCCAAGTCGCGGCATGACCGCGTTGCCAAGAGAAGAAGTTTTTGGAAAGGGACCCGGAGCCTGCGAGGGGGGAGGAGTCCAACACCCGAAGGGCGCGGTACGCGACTTCTGAACGAAGAGCCGAAGGGCGCAGCTCCTGCACCGAAGCGGTGGCCGAGTGAACGGGCAAACAGGAGTATGTGCAGACGGTCTGCGACTCACCTTCGCGCAATGTTCTCGATAGTTCCAGCAGCCGATCAAGAAGTGCGCTTACGGGAATAATCCGACTCGCCGGCCTAAACCATGGCACGATGAGTACATTGGCCTGTTATCGACAACTGACACTCAACTTCCGGATTGACCGTCATCCGGCAGCAAACCCAAATCACTTCCTATAATGCGACATAGCAGGATTGACAATGCTCAAATGCTGAGCGGAGGCCCGACTCGCTCGAGACCGTAGGCTTTCACGACTTCTAAATCCGACGGCAGCTTGCCTCTTTTGCCAAATTCCCGGAAGAACTCCTCCATCCGTCCAGCCGGAGTGAAGGCAATCAGTAACTTACCCGGAGTATCGCTTACCTGAGCCCAGACATGGGGAACCTTTCGTGGCATGAGCACCGAATCGCCGGGTTTTAGCGTCAATCTCTGGTCACCGATCTCCACCCGGAACTCTCCTTCCATCGCATATAGCCATTCGTCCTGAGCTGGATGGAGGTGGCGGTACGGACCACCCTTCCCGAGGTTGGAATGTTCCATCGTGAAGAGGTTACCTCCGGTGTCAGCAGGGGAAACTTTGAAAGATATCTTGCTATAACCAAGTGTGTGGGTCTCGCCTAAACGATCTGCACCGGCCGGAACCGCTTTTGCTGTCGGTCGTTCCTGAACCGATTGCGCGAGTACCAGGGATGGTGCAGCGAGCATTCCGATCTTTACAAAATCACGTCGCTTCATGTTGCCTCCTAATGTCATCGACTTACAACCGAGGTGTCGTCTAAAGGGCTGGTCATCTGATCCGTATGTGCAGACGCCATATGCAACCGATATAAACGTATTGGCTGCAATGATTGAGCAGTTTATTGCCGTTTCAGTTTCGGTGGGTGGTGTGGACTGCGAATCGTAGCCACGTGAGCGAGGCCAACAGTGCTCGGATTAGTTCTCCGAAATGCCGTTGTAGCCAGTCAGGAGCGATCCCGGCCTGCCTCATCGTGTCCGGGGCTGGCAACTCAACGCTGTGCGACTTCTCGTTCGCGATCAGATTCAGGGTAAGAAAGCAGGTGGTTCACTTCGCAGTCTTGCAGAGCCCGCTGGAGTGCCAATCATTCACCACTGTTGTGTGGGGCTTTGCAGAGGAGTGGAGCACTAGGACGAGCCCGCGACGAGTCTCCGAACCCGTCGCCACAAGCTCCATCGGCTCACCCTCTGGCACAACCACGTCATGCCCATTTCGGCCCACTTGTTTGCCCGAGGTCGTCTCCAAACAAGTCTCCCCTGTGTCCGTGTAAAAAGCTTCCGGCCCTGAGTGCACATGAACTTTGCTGACCGCACCGGGAATCATGATCGACTCTCGATACTGTGCCGTGTAGTCCTCATCTGCCTTGATGGGTAGAGGTCCGACTTGTGTAATGCGCAGACCGCCGATCGGCGCTGCCGACTTCTCGCCGACGGTGAGTAGCCATATCCGACCGAGTGCGTCCAGCACGGTGCTCCCGCTTGTCTCAGCAGCCTGGGCGCTGTTGTGATCATGGAAGACGTCCAAAGTCCAGAACACCGGTTGATTTGGAAGCTTGCCCAGAGGCTTGCTGGCGAGTATCCAGCAACCTTCAGGTCCTGTCCGCTCACTCACGGGCTTACAGCTCTCCAGCTTCGGTGTCTGGGCCGCAAGCGCTCCCGAGAACAGCAGCAATGCCAGTGATGTCCGGCGGAATAGTGTGTGCTCGTTCATGGTCGCTAGTTTTACAGATGAGGCGTAAGGATTCAAGCTCTTCTTCAGTAGCCCGTCCAGACTCGAAAACTCTCGGTTCAATGCGTGTGCAGCGCTCGCACCAGCATGAACTCAAATCCTGAGAAACGCCGTCGTCAGTTCTGCCCGGATTGTCGGCTATCCGGAAGTTAGGCCTGAGACGATTCTCGCCGAGTGCGAAATCTCCAATGCACTCACCGATGGCGGATCGGCTTCGTTCAAGTTGCCCCTGTCGGAGGTGAAGTTGAGCGCTTTGTATTCACGGTTTAATCCCGAAGTGAATGCTCAATCTCCTCCCAGACGATGCGGACGAACTCCACGCTATCCCGCACCTGCTCTCGTAGTGGAACTGTATTGGAACTGAGATATTTCGCCTGTCGCAAGCGGAAGGCTGCGATGCGACAGGCGTTCTCCAACCACCAATCCTTTGGCGGCTGGGAGTCTCCCGGTGATGTCATGTGTTCGCTCATTTAGTGAAAGTCGTGGGACTGTGTTGGGGCCGCAGTGATGTTCAGCTCTTCGATGTGCCTGGCTCGGATGTGGATGACCTTACCGACGTTTTGCAACGTCCCTTCGACCAGCAGGAAGCGGGTATACGTTACCAGTGAACGGTTCCGCTCGTATAGGTCTGGATCGATGATTGCGTTCGAGATGCCGGTTTCATCTTCGATGGCAAGGAAGATGAAGCCATGGGCTGTGCCGGGGCGCTGTCTTGCAATCACGCAGCCGGCAATGCGGGCTTTGACTCCGTGGCGAAGCATACGGAGGTCGTCGGCGCGGAAGACGTTCATACTCCACAGTTGGTCGCGGCAATGTGCCATTGGGTGACGGCCTACTGTGACACCCGTCCCGGCATAGTCGGCGACCATACGCTCCTCGGGATTCATGGCCTGTAAAGGCGAAGTCTGCTCTTCATCTTGATCCAACGATTCGAGCAGCGGCCCTGCCTGTCGTCCTGCTCGCTGGACCTGCCATAGTGCATCTCGACGATGCGACCCTTCCGCAATCGCGTTGAGCGCACCAACCTCGGCAAGTGTCGCGAGATCAGCGCGAGAAAGTGACGGCACCCGACGCGCAAGTTCTTCGATGGAAGCAAACGCCCGTTGCGTTCTTGCAGCCTCAAGCTCTACGGCGGCGGTCTCTCGAAGACCCCGGGCGAAGCGAAGGCCTAGACGGAGC
>JANXYX010000012.1 GCA_025408425.1 Granulicella sp. | reverse complement strand
CCGATACCTGCGGCGGTCCGTCGTTCGGTTTCAGTGTACTTGAGCGGTGAATCCCGGCCATCCCTAGCCGCCGAGTACGCCGCTGCTTTGATCTACTAGTGTACTTGAGCGGTGAATCCCGGCCATCCCTAGCGATTCTGCTGTCTGGGCAGAGAGTGAGATGAGTGTACTTGAGCGGTGAATCCCGGCCATCCCTAGCTTAGATGGAGTATGCCATCCGACAATCAATAGTGTACTTGAGCGGTGAATCCCGGCCATCCCTAGCAGACAGGTGAATCGTCCGGTGGTTCTCGTTAGTGTACTTGAGCGGTGAATCCCGGCCATCCCTAGCACGGGTCGGAAGATGTAGTCAGCATCCGCTAGTGTACTTGAGCGGTGAATCCCGGCCATCCCTAGCGCTGATGCACAGGAGCTTGCGGCCAAGGGTAGTGTACTTGAGCGGTGAATCCCGGCCATCCCTAGCATAGCCATCGGGAAGGTTGTGACGTTTGGTAGTGTACTTGAGCGGTGAATCCCGGCCATCCCTAGCAAGCAGGGTGTAGAGGGTGACTGGGAGTTTAGTGTACTTGAGCGGTGAATCCCGGCCATCCCTAGCGACAATGCGTCTTGGGCAATTTTGTCTTTGAGTGTACTTGAGCGGTGAATCCCGGCCATCCCTAGCGGCCGTTTAGCAACCCCGCTGTGAAGGAAAAGTGTACTTGAGCGGTGAATCCCGGCCATCCCTAGCCCTTTGATGAATCGGATCTCTTTGGCAAATAGTGTACTTGAGCGGTGAATCCCGGCCATCCCTAGCGCCTCGCGGGGCATGGGTGCTACCCCCGCTAGTGTACTTGAGCGGTGAATCCCGGCCATCCCTAGCAGTTTCTTAAGGATTACAACGCGACTGACGAGTGTACTTGAGCGGTGAATCCCGGCCATCCCTAGCTTGCGATGTTGCCATATTAGCTCCTTAAAAGTGTAAGGCCATCCCTAGCGGTGGTCTGCTCCGCGTTTCACGCGAACCAGACCACCGCCGGAGATACCAAAACTCCATGGGAACACCGCACGCATCATATTGGTTCATTCTGGGGTTTGCCTTTCGAAGGACCAGAAATGCACGGACCGGGAACAATAACGGTCCAACGTCAAACATCTGTGATCTTGCTATGGTGCAACATCGACCCCACTCGGTTCGATACGTCGCATATCCCCGTCAACTTGCGAACAAAACAACTCGTCAATCATCCCTTGCACCTTCTCCGCATCCATGTCGATTGAGTACTCGTTCCGCTTGCTCCAAACCCGGTCGATGGTCCGCACAGTGCTGTCATGCCGAAGAGCGATACGCTGTTTTGCGACTGCCATCGTGTTCCCTTTCCGCAGTAACGCGGCGACTTCATCGCAGATCGCCACCTTCTCTGAGTCCGGTATAGTCTTGCGGCCCATCTTCGCCCCAGGCAGCCGCGCCGTCCCAGCAGCCAGAGACTTACGAACCCACGCATTGATAGCCATTGGGACGAATCGCGCGATTATTTCGTAACGTGCGACCTCCATCGGTGACGGCTCATCCAGAGAGTCCAGAAGCGCCGTTATCTTCTCCTCCGAATCGAGTGCAGCCAGATGCGAACGAAGCAGGTCAAGCCCCCGTACCAGCCCAGCGGCAACCTCATGGAGACGCTTTCCACCGCTCAGAGCCGCTGCGATCCCGTTTGCAGCCACCTTCAATCGTTCGCGTGTAGCAACTTGCAAGTTCGATTCCCCCTTTACCACAGTGCTTCAGACAAAAAGTCGGACAGACATTTGTCGCAACGATGCCAAATCTACGCCGGATGATCTTTGTATTCCCTTCCCCTGAACCTCAGAAACATGAGCAGAGAGAAGCGGAATGCGGTGGGCACGAAATCCGGGAAAGCGGTTAGCCACTCCGCTCCGGTGCTGACGAAGCCAACAAGTCCAAATACAGCCGGTCTAAAGCCGGAGGCTTCTCTCCGTTCAGCCAAAAGTGGCCGGGAGTTTGAGGGCAGAGCCCTCATCAGCGCCGAAGGCGCTGTGCCTTCTCCTTTACTTGACACAATACAGAATAATGGCGACAGCCCACGTGATCCATACCGCCTCAGCCGTTGCCGAAAACTGTCTTTACGAGGCGTACCACCGGGAACTCCAGCGTCCGCAAAGTTCATCTGCCTGACTTGCAAATGCTGGGATTGTCCCCGGTGCGGTCCTTTCAAAGCAAACCGCTACCGGAAAGCAATCGGTTCCCTTGCCGAAGCCAACCGGCTGAACATCATGCTCACCCTGACTTTAGACGGGAATAAGCTGAAGGGTGAGAATTCGACTCGGTATATCAACCGAATCTTTCGGCACTTTCGAACCTATCTGAAACGTAAGCTCGGCCGCGCCCCGTCTACATCCGAATCCTTGAGTACCAGAAAAATGGGAATGCCCACCTGCACATTCTCCTCAACGGATACGTTCCCCAGGCATGGATTTCGAACGCTTGGTCATCTCTGGGAGGCGGGACAGTCGTCGACATTCGCCGGGTAACGATGCACAAGGTATCCCATTACCTATCGAAATACCTTACGAAGCAGATGCTTTTGAGCGCCCCGAAACGTTCGCGCAGGGTGACCACATCTCGCGGCCTGAAGCTGAACCCGAAAACCCTAACCGAATGGTCATGGAACCTTGTCAGCGTTCCGATTGGACGACTGCACCAGCACTACTGGAAGCAGGCAAGCAACGTACAGTATGACCCCGAGGGAAACGTAACGGCATTCGATCTAACGTTCGCGCCCGGAGATGAGAACCGGTGAACGTGCGATCATGCAAGCCACTGCAACCGGACATACGTACCGAAACCGGAATGATACGTTTGGAGCCGGTCGTGGAAGCGGTTCTCGAAGCGGTTTCGATACGTACAAAGCCGGTCGTGAAACGTACCGCGAAGCGACCGGAATTCGTATTGGTCGGTTCGTCTAAGCGTTCAAACCCCGAAAAAATACGTATCAATGAGCGACCGGAGCTTCGCCAAATAACCGGTTCCCCAATACGGAATATACTTGCGCCAACGGAAACGCATGGCGGGTCTCCCCAGCTAGGAGGCTGGCAAGACTTGGCTCGCCGACGTTATCAAAATGGCAACATACGTAAACGTGGCAAACGTTGTCCCGTATGGGAGCTTCAATGGTGGGCAGATTTTCTGAAACCGGATGGCAGTATCGGGCGCAAGCGAGAGTCTACGATTCTCGGTCGCGCTCACGAGGTGACGCGGAGACAAGCCCAACGGCTTGCCGAAGAACACCTACGTCCGCTCAATCAGGGAAAACTGTTGCCTGCGGCGACGATTACGTTCGAAGCCTTCATCGAACGTTTCTTCTTCCCGAATGCACTCCCAACCCTGAAGCAATCCACCAGGCGGCGTTATCGCTCAACCATCAACCATCACCTAATTCCCGCTTTTGGTCAGCGGCGTCTATGCGATATCTCTACACTGGAACTCCAATCGTTCGTTCTCCGCAAAGGCGACTCCGGCTCCGGCTGGGAGGTTTGCAATCACCTCCGAAACCTGATGTCGAAGATCTTTGCGACTGCGAAGAAGTGGGGACACTTCGCCGGGGACAATCCGGCGGGTGGCGTCGATCTTCCGGAGAAGATTCCGGTACACGAGAAACACGCTCTCACAGCACAGCAAAGTCAGAACCTTCTGGCAATCCTTCCGGAGCCAGTTCGAACCATCACCCTCGTCGGGATCATGGGCGGATTGCGGGTCGGAGAGATACTTGGCTTGCAATGGCAAGACGTGAATTTCGCGTCGCGGACGATACGTATCCAGCACGCGGTCTATCGCGGCGTGTTGGGGACTCCGAAGACCAAGGGCAGCAGACGCACCATTCCGATGCCCGAACCCCTTGCAAGGGCACTCCAGAGCCATTTCGACCAGTCAGAGAATCGGTCGGAATTGGTTTTCTCCACCCGTACCGGCAAACCGTACAGCGACACCAATCTCCTCGCCCGCGTCCTCAGACCGGCTGGGGTCAAGATCGGTGCCCCGTGGCTCAGTTGGCACACGCTACGCCGGACTCATGCAACCCTGCTCTCGGAGTCAGGAGCGTCCCCAAAAGACGCTCAGGCTCAACTAGGGCACGCACACATCTCGACCACGATGGACATTTACACTCAGCCCACTCCGCAGCACCAGAGGGATGCCGTAAACCGGCTTTCCGAATTGGTGACGAATGGTGACGAGTTGCCCATCTGGGAACCAGACGTCCCGCTCGCAACCGTGCAGATTCAATGATTTAGATGGTGGGCACAGCAGGATTCGAACCTACGACTTCCACCGTGTGAAGGTGGCACTCTACCGCTGAGTTATGCGCCCCAAAGTTTTTCAGCCCGCTGCAGTTGGTATTTGCACCACCGGCGAAGCTTTGCTAAAGCATAACACCTGCAGTACCAGCAGAACCAGTCGCTGAGGTCCCTCGCTGCTCTTATACTTGTTCAACAACCTTTCCGCCTGGCTGTCGCGGCAGCTTACAATCCCTGTAGCGAAGAATGTCTGCCCCTCCCCCAATACCCCGTTCCCGCCCCTCCCATCCCGAATCCATCGCGGACGCCACGGAGAATTCCCCGGAATTTATGCAGGAAACGCAACCTGACGACGAAGGTCGGGTTATAGAGGGTATGGCTTCGCTGGCGCTCAATCCGCTGCTGCTTCAAAAACTGCAGGCCGCTGAACAGCACTCCGTAGCGGGTGACTTCGGCGAGATGGATGACGCCGCCATCATGCTGCAGCTCAGCGCCGGCAACATGGCAGGTTTTGACTTCCTTATCCAGAAGTATCGTAAGCCCATCATTCACTTCATGTACCGCATGGTGCGCAACCAGGCAGTAGCCGAAGAGTTGGCCCAGGAGGTCTTTCTTCGCGTCTACCGTTCCCGCGAAACCTACCGCGCCGAGGCACGTTTTAGCACTTGGCTCTATCGCATCGCCACCAACCTTGGCGTCAACTATGCCCGTGACAATCGACAGGAGCGAACCGCCTCCACCGTCTATCTCGATGAAACTGACTCCGAGACCGGCACCACACCCGATGTCGCTGACACCACCCCAGGAGCTGAATCCAGCCTGCTACGGCGCGAGCGCCTCAACGCTATCCGTCAGCATGTCATGGCACTCCCCGAGCGCCAGCGCATGGCCGTTCTGATGCATAAGTATGAAGATATGGACTACCGCCAGATTGGAGAAGTTCTCAAGCTCAGCGAGTCCGCCACCAAGTCCCTGCTCTTTCGCGCCTACCAGACATTGCGCGAAAAGCTCAAAGATTTCGTTTAGCTGTTCCCCCAGGCATTCACCGTTTTTGCCTCGGGCTAAGTCAAATCAGTAATACCAAGACGTGCAAGGCATCTATTCGACACGTCGGAATCAAAGGAAGGAAAGGCCACAATGAACTGCCAACACTGCCGAAATTCTCTCCCGGATCTTCTGCTCGACGCGACTGCCGCCTCCAGTGCAGCCACCCGCGCACACCTCGAATCCTGTGCGGCCTGCAACGAAGAATTCATGGCCCTTCAGGCCACCTTTGACCTTCTCGATGAATGGCATGCTCCTGAGCCCTCGCCTTACTTCGACCAAAAGCTCGCCGTTCGCCTGCGTGAAGAGCAGGCCGCTCCCGCTGCAGGATGGTTCGAGCGCCTCCGCTCCCGCCTTCTCTTCAACACTGGACGCCAGTTCCGGCCAGCACTCGTCACCGCGCTCGCCTTTGTTCTCGTCGTCGGTGGAGGCACGATTGCCGATCTATCTGGCTTCCCGCCGCGCTCGCACGACCAGGCATCCGCGGCCATCAACGATCTGCAGATCCTCGACAAGAATGAGCAAGCCCTGCAAACCATGGATCAACTCCTGCAGGACGATAATCCCAACGATGACGGAGACGCCTCGCAATCCAATATCTAGATCATTTCGCGGCAGTCATCCAAATATTTTTTCGCAAAAAAGAGGCTCCAACGGTAATCTCGCAAGTAGCATAGTCGAAACAGCTTGCAGGCAACCCAGAGCCACCGTACAAGCCAATGCAACTCTCTGATACATCTCGTCGAATCCGCAACACCGCTATCGCGGCTCTTTTCGCCTGCGGTACCGCTGCCACCCTTCTGGCACAGCCCCCCCAGAATCCTAGGCCGCAGGTGGGTATTCACGCTGCTGGGCCAGCTCCTCGGGTCGGCCCCAGGCAGAACCAGGAGCACCTTGCTCAGTGGATGGATCGCCACAGCAGTCTACCCCTTCTGGATCAGCAAACCGCCCTTCAGAATGAACCTGGCTTTCGCCAGCTCCCATCCCAGACTCAGCAGCGCATGATGGACCGCCTTACTCAGCTCAACAACATGCCGGACGAAAAGCGCCGCCGCATTCTCGAGCGCACTGAAGTACTGGAGCACCTCTCCCAGCCCCAGCGTCAGCAGGTCCGCAGCGCCATGCAGGAGCTCGGCAGCCTCCCGGTCGACCGTCGCCGCCTCGTCGCACGCGCCTTCCGCGATCTGCGCGATACCCCGCCCCAGCAGCGCCAGTCCATCTTGTCCTCAGACCGTATCCGCGGCCAGTTCTCTGACCAGGAGCGCGCCACCCTCAACAATCTTCTCAATGTCGAGCCATACCTTCCAGTGCAGCGCACCGCTGACGGCACCGAAGCGGGCAGGTAACTCGCACCTCCCCCACGCTTGACCCAGAGCCATCCCCGGTCTACCCTTTTCATGTGTCCACCCATCTTCAACTCTGTTGTTGCCGCCGCTCCCCGCTGGCCCTCGCAGATGCGCGTCACCCTCGCTAACTAAGCGCCTCCCGCTCCAAATCCTTCGACCACAAAAGAATCGAGCCATAGCATGAAGCTCTTTGCCAGTCTTCTCTTGCTCTCTGTCAGTGCCTTTGCGCAATCCGCAACTCCCTCGCCGGTCACCGGAGTATGGGCAGGCACAGCAGCCGTCCATGGCCAGCAGGTTCCCCTCACTCTTCAAATCACCGGTTCCAGCACCAGCCTCAAGGCCGCACTCATCAACGGTCCCGAACGCTCTGAAGCCTCCAGCACCCGCATCGAAGGCAACCACCTCGTCGTCGCATTCGACTACTACGCCCGCACCTTGGACGCCACGCTCTCCGATGGCAAGTTAACCGGAACCTTCGGCACCGCAGCCACGCGCTACCCATTGGTCCTCACGACACCTCCATCCGCCGTCAGCCCTGATCTCGCTCTCAACAGCCTCAGTGGCGACTGGGAGATAGCCGTCCACTCCGCCAAAGGCGAATCCGCCTGGCAACTTCGCATCGAAGAGTCGAAGCCCAATCCAGCCATCATCAAGGCTGTCATCCAGCGCATCGACGGCGACACCGGCTCTCTCTACGGCTCTCTCGTAGGTACCGAGTACCACGTCTCCCACTTCACCCCCGCCGGTCCAGCCCTTTACTCCCTCAAGCCACAGCCCGACGGTACCCTCCTCGTCTCCAACCTCCTCCGTGCCGATATCAACGACCAGCAGAACCTCATTGCCCGCCGTCCGGCCGAAGCCCGCAAACAGAACCTCGCAACCCCTACCGACCCCACCCAGCAGACTACCGTCAAAGATCCCACCGCTCGCTTTCAATTCAGCTTCCCTGATCTCAATGGCAGGCTGGTCTCCAACACTGACCCTCAGTTCGACGGTAAGGTTGTCATCGTCGCCATCGGCGGCTCCTGGTGCCCCAACTGCCACGATGAAGCCCCCTTTCTCGAAAGCCTCTACAAGCAGTTCCACTCGCGCGGACTTGAGATCGTCGATCTCTCTTTCGAAGAAGCCGATCAGTTGAAGGACCCCACTCGCCTCCGCGCCTTCATCGCTCGGTACGGCATCACCTACACCGTCCTTCTCGCCGGAGAGACCGAACAACTCAACGAAAAAATCCCACAGGCTGTCCACCTCAACTGCTGGCCAACTTCCTTCTTTCTGGGCCGCGACGGCCGCGTCCACGAGGTCCACGCCGGATTCGCCGGCCCCGCCAATCCACCCGCCCACGAGGCCCTCATTCACGAGGTCACCACCCTCGTCGAAAATCTCCTCGCCGAACCCGTCCCCGTTCAAGCCGCCTCCCGCTAACTCGACTCATCCTTCACTCCCCCATCCTTCGGCACCGCGACGAAGGATGGGTTCACATCCCACTCAGTTCTTGAAAAAGTTCTTCACCAGGAACAGCACATTGGCAGGCCGCTCCGCCAACCGCCGCATAAAGTACGGATACCACTCCGCCCCAAACGGAACATACACCCGCACTCCGAACCCCTCAGCAGCCAGCCGTCGCTGCAGATCACGCCGCACCCCGTACAGCATCTGGAACTCAAACGCTCTCTTGTCCACTCGCTGCTCGCGCACAAAACGACGCATCGCCTCGATGATCGCCGCATCATGCGTAGCAATCCCGCAGAACACGCCGGACGTCACCATCCGCTTCATCAGCTTCACGTAGTTCGCGTCCACATCCTCCTTCGACGGATACGCATGGTCCGGCCCTTCCTTATACGCACCCTTGCACAGACGTATCCGAATCCCCTGCCCCAACAGCCGTTCCGTATCTCTGGCGGTTCGGTACAGATACGCCTGCAGCACCGTCCCCACCCGCTCCGGAAACTGCTCGTGCAACCGCTCCGTCATCGCAATCGTCGCCTCGGTGTACGCAGTCCCCTCCATATCAATCCGTACAAACGAGTCCGCCACCGCCGCATGCTCCACCATCTCACCAACAATGCGCTCCGCTAGTTCTGGATCAAAGTCCATTCCCACCTGCGACAGTTTCACGCTCACATTCGCATTCAGCTTCCGCTCTGCAATCGCATCCAGCAGTTGGTGATAGATCCCCGCCGACGCCCGCGCCTCGGCCTCTACGGTCACGCTCTCCCCTAGCGAATCCAGGCTCACCGCTATGCCTTCACGATTCACCCGTTCGCAGGCAGCCAGAGCCTCGTCCACTGTCATCCCAGCCACAAACCGGCCAGACAACTTCCGTCCCAGCGCAGATCGTTCCGAGAACGCCCGCATCTTCTTATTTTGAGAGAGTGCTATAAACACAGATCGCAGCACGAGCGGTCCCCCTTCACCCCGTCCTTGAACCACTCAAGGCGCGAGCCAGTATTCTCCCACGATGCCGCTCCGTTAGCGAAGCCTGCCGCCTAACCACCCGGCCAGATGCTCCGCTGCAATAAAGTTACGGACGAACGCCAAACGAGCCATTCTTCACCGCCAGCGCCTGCGGCACAACCGTCGGGCCAGCCGCTCCCACGTACTCAAAAAGACTGTTCACATAGTAGTCCGTCGTCCACACATTGCCCGAGGCATCGATCGCCATCCCGACCACAGCCGTAGCTCCGTTCGCGGTATAGCCAGTCGATGGCGAGATCGCAGTTCCAGAATTTGAAAACTGGCTCACTGAGCCATTCACATCCCCAGCCCAAATCGTATTGTTGCCATCCACTGCAATCGAACTCGTTGCGCTCGGAGTCGCATAGCCGGAACCAGACAGAGCCACGCCCGTACTGCTCAACTTGCTCACAGTCGAAGCGCCGAAGTTTGCCGCCCACACATTCCCCGTCGCATCGATCGCGACCTCCACAGGTAAATTCAGCCCCCCGCCAACATACCCAACCGTAGAAGCAGGAGTACCGCTGCTGCTGAACTTCGATACTGAATCGGCTTGCGAACGTATATTGCCGTTCGGCACCCACAGATTGCCTGATCCATCGATCGCCACAAAATAGGGGACATCCAATCCGCCTCCGGTAAACAGCCCCTGCGACACTCCTGCGGAATTGAACTTCGCCACCGTGCTGTTTGCGCTGGAGCCATTCGACGCATACACATTGCCCGAAGCGTCGATCGCGACCGAATTCGTGTTGCGCATGCCCGTCGTCGTAAAGCCGGTACCCGAAAGCGGAGTCCCCCCAGCCGTATGTTCGCTGATAGTTCCATTGCCAAGGTTCGCCGACCACACGTTCCCATTCAGGTCGATTGCGACCGCTTGCGGATCACTCAAGCCTCCGCCCGTAATGCCCGCCGAAGTCGTCAACGCAGCCCCCGTAGGGCTGAACTCACTCAACGTCCCCGGATCAACTGCATTCGGAACCCAGATATTCCCTGCCGCATCCACCGCTGGAAACTGGCCTGCATTCAAGCCGCCGCCGCTGTACTGCACACTCAGCGTAAAGTCGTTCGGTGCACTCGAAAGACTTGGCTGGAATGGAGCCGCAGCCGGCTGAAGACCATACAACGCAGCGATATTCCGCCCAGGATTCCGTGCAATATTTATCAACGCCGACAGCACGTCACTAGGCGCCGTTCCCCCCGGAGGGGTCGCCGCAGAGAACAACGTCGTGCAAGGCCCTGCTCCGCCCGTCGTATTCACGCAAGACGCCATAATATTGGCAAGCGTATTGATCGTGCTTACCGGAACGATCCCATTACCCGCTGGCGTAACTGGCCGCACGCCTCCGGAACTAGTGTCGACAAGATTGAGAGCGGTCGCAAATGCATTCCGCAGACCCGTCAAATTTGTACTGCTGGTCCCTACTGCCAGCGTGCCCGGCGTCATGAATTGCGCCAGCGCAAACGCAGCACCCACCGTCGAAACCTCGCTGAGATTAATGAACGTCGAAGCACTCAACGCTCCACAGTCACCCAGCGGAGACATCAGGACCGCTGCATTGTTCACTCCCGAGCCAGTGTTCCCGCCAACTCCAAGCATGTACACCTGGGTCGTCGCGCTAGGACACGTATAAGCATTCGTAATCGCGAAACGACCGTTGGCGTCGGTCGTTACAAACCCGCCGCTTAGTAGAGACGTCGCGCCAGTCCCATATCCTGTCGTGCCCGCAGCATACAGATACATCTTTGCGCCACTAATCGCTTGCTGACCACCATGCACGTAACCCGACAACGAAACCCCGGATAGCGGTCCACCCGTCCCCGGTTCTGCCCCACATCCTACCAACGCCAAAGTCGCAACCAGCCCCACAAACACACTTCCCCGACAAACGGTTGAACGAAAACTCATAAAACTCCTCAGCGGACAAAACGATGGGTTGCGGCAGGGAAAAGAGCAAGAAAAATCCAGCAAGTCACGCATCACCAAGGTAAATTCCAGCCTGCTTTATGGGAGTAGCACTTCAGAGGGGGGCTCTACAACCTTCGCGGCACACAGTCACCAGGCGCACGAAGCACTCAGTAACAGGCTTGCCTGTTCACACAAATTCTTAGCTCATCCCACACTGCGCAACCCGCACCCGGCCACGCAACTTCTTTTGTTCGCTCCGCGGTTACTGACCCACTTCAGCGCTGACCTTCACAACATGCTCTACCGGAGGTGTCACCATCTTGCTCGTGTCCTTGATAGCAGCAATGGCCGCATCATACCGCCCAGCCAGTGAGTTCACCCGAATCACTGCCATCTCTTCCAGCATCTTCATGCCGTCTTTCAGATAGCTCATACGGCTCCGCTCATCATGACCCCAGGTCACCGGCACCTCGCGAATCACGTACTTCAGCTTCCGTGCGATAAACAGAATCTCCGGGTCGAATCCCCAACGCTCAATCCGCTGCAGCCGAAAGATCACCTGTGCCGCCGGACGCTTGAAAGCCTTGAACCCGCACTGAGTGTCCTTGAACGGCAACCCCATCACCGTCCGAGTGATCCAGTTGAAACATCGCCCGAAGAACTGCCGGTACAACGGCTGATGAATCGTCTGCCGTGTCCGGTCCATCCAGCGCGAACCGATCGCCACATCTGCGCCATCCGCAATCGCAGCCAGCAGTCGTTCTGCCTCTTCCATCGGGGCCGACAGGTCAGCATCCGTAAACATCACCACATCGCCCGCCGCCTGCAACAGCCCATTCCGCACCGAGTAGCCTTTGCCACGATTGCCCGGATTCTTCACCAGGTGTAGACGAGGATGCAACTTCATCCAGCGCTCCACAATCGCAGCAGTATCGTCTTTCGAGCCATCGTCCACCACGATGACCTCGGCGTCCCAATTCTCCGTTGCCACGCAACTCAACACCCGCTCCAGAGTCTGCTCGATACGAGCACTCTCGTTGTAAGCCGGAATCACAATACTCAACTGCGGATGCGCCATATCGATTGCTAGACCTTCGCCAGTTATCTCTAAAATCGTCAAATCAATGTTGGGGAGCGACTTTTGGGGTCGCGCTTTATCATACTGTAATTATTTGACGTTCCAACAGGCTTTTAGGCCGCAATTTATTCGTCCATTGCCCTCGCGGCCATATCTTTATCTTCGCCTGTATCTCCCCTCCACACCCTGCTAAACTCCTCACCATGACGGAAGATTTCCCCTCCCAGCCCACTCCACCTCCCCCGCCGGCGCCCCCCGCAGCCTCCTACGGCAGACCCTACGCCCCCCCGTCCTCCCCCTACGCCTCCAACACCCCTCCAATCTATGGTTTCCCCCCGCCCGCCCGCCGCTCCCCCTGGTTCTACATCGGCATCATCGGCGGCTCGTTCGCCGCGCTGGCCCTGCTTATGACCTTTATGGTCTGGCTCACCATGCGCTCCGTCACAGGATCATCCTCCATCGGACTCGGCACCAATAAAATCGCAGTCATCGACGTCGATGGCGTCATCCTCGATGCGGAAAAAGTCGACACCCAACTCCGCAAGTTCGGCGAAGACTCCTCCATAAAGGCCATCATTCTCCACATCAACTCCCCCGGAGGAGGCGCCGCAGCCTCCCAGGAGATCTATCACGAAGTCCTCCGCGTTCGTAACGAAAATCACAAAAAGATCGTTGCCTCTGTCGAATCCGTCGGAGCTTCAGGCGCCTATTACATCGCCAGTGCCTGCGACAAAATCTATGCCAACGACGCCTCGGTCGTAGGCTCCATCGGCGTCATCATGGAGTGGACCAACTACGGCGACCTTATGCGCTGGGCCAAACTCAAGAACGTCATCATTCATGCCGGAGAACTCAAGGATGCAGGAGACCCGAGCCGCGAGATGACACCCAAAGAACAGGTCTACTTCCAGTCGCTCGTCGACAATATGTACACCCAGTTCGTCCATGACGTCGCGACCGGCCGCCACAGCACAGACGATAAAATCCGCCCCCTTGCCACCGGGCAAGTCTGGACTGGCCAGCAATCCCTCTCGCTTGGCCTCATCGACAAGGTGGGAGGCTTCCGCATCGCCCTCATTGACACCGCCAGAGACGTCGGAATCTCCGGAGAACCCACCATTGTCCGCCCTTCCAGTCCCAAAAGAGGTCTCATCTCCATCCTCACCTCCGACGGAGAGGACCTCTTCCCCAATCCGACCCAACTCCTCAATCACGCTCCAGGCTTTTATTTCATGTGGAAGTAAAGCACCACATTTCAGCAGTTAGCCTTCACTTGCCCAGCAATCCCCGGAGCCATCCGGGGATTTTTCATCACGGATGATGACTTTTTCGCCTCCAATCGCATCTCACTACTGTGCAAGATAAGGCAGGATAGCCAAATATTTTCATCCCCTCAACTACGACATCCCGTCTACAATCAACGGTATAGTCACATCGGACCTAAAGAGCCGCCCTCCCACTCGAAAGGAACTCCACCATGACGAAAGCAGACCTCGTCGATAAAGTCACTGCACTAGGCGATCTAACCCGGCGTGACGGAGAAATTATCGTTGATACTCTCTTCGACTCCGTCATCGGCGCACTCAAGTCCGGAGACAAAATTGAGATCCGCGGCTTTGGCAGCTTCCGAACCCGCCAGCGTAATGCCCGCCTCGGGCGAAACCCAAAAACAGGCGAAAAAGTAGACGTCCCAGCAAAGCGCGTCCCGTTCTTCAAGCCCAGCAAAGAGCTGCGTGATCTGGTCAACCCCAACGGCATCAAATCTACCCCAACCTCTACTCCAACCGTCGAGATCGACCCTCATCATCCGCCCGCCATGTAGGCAGGCAGCATAACTGGTACGAGCACTTATTCGCCCCTCTCAATCCTGTCCGCGAATCACCGCTCCATCCGGTCCCGGCCTTCCAGGCCACATCAGGAAGGTCGCTCTATCCCTGCTCGCTTGTGGCCTCCTGCTCGCGTCACCTCTAGCCCAGTCCCAAAATCCTGCTCAATCCTCTCCACAAACCGCCATCCAGATCGACAACGCCGAGTCCACCTCGCGGCAGGATGACGTCCAGATTCCCGAAGCCAACCCCGCCCGCCCTACCATCACCAACCCCGCGCATATCCCGCCCGTCGGCTACCTCCAGTTTGAGCAGGGATTCCTCCAGGCAAACGGATCTCCCGCCAGCCTCGCCCGCCAATTCAGCCTCAATCAGGTCACCAAGCTCTCCCTCCACCCCCGCCTGATGATTCAATTCCCCACCCAGCCCTTCGCCGCCAGCAGTTTCTCAGCATCACAGGACAGTCCCGCCTCCACCCAGAAGGACCCCGGCGACCTTCAATTGGGTGTCCAGGGCGTCCTCCTCAAAGAGTCCGGACGAGCCCCATCCGTCGCCATCGGCTACATTCGTCGCGTCCGCGGCGGCACCGCACCCGACATCGACATCGGCAGCTTCTCCCAATCCAGTCTCGTTCTCGTCAGTGGTGACCTCAGCAGCTTCCACTACGACGCCAACTTCATCCTCTCCGAGCAGACTAACGACCCAGTCCGCCGCGCCCAATATGGCCAGTCCATCTCTGTCACCCACGATCTCTTCCCACAGTCCCTCCACGACAAGCTCGAAGTCACCGGTGAGCTCTGGCACTTCACCCAACCCTTCGTCACGGCCACCCGCAACGGCGCACCCAGCCCCCGCAGCAACGCCGTGGGCATCCTTTGGGCACTCGGCTATGCACTCCGCCCCAACCTCGTCCTCGACGCTGGCTTCGACCATGGCCTCACCTCCACATCCACCCAGTGGCAGACCTTCGCCGGATTCACCTACCTGCTACCCCAACGCCTCTGGCCGCATATCACGCCATCCCCCACCACCCACAAACACGTTCACCGCCGCTAGTCGCTATTTGGGCTGGCTTCCCATCACGCCCACCACACTCAGCATCCGCCCCGCAAACCCCTTCTCCGCGCGGTGCGAAAAGTATCTCCTCCGCCCCGCCGCATCCAGGGCACAAGCCGTACATTCTCCCACCACGGCAATCCTCTCCGCAGATACCCCTGCGTCCACCAACTGCCGCCGATTCGCCTCCCAGAGATCAAACCTCGTCTCCCCGCCCACCTCCTCGAATAACTCCCCGCCATACCCATACCCAGCCTCAAACCCTCTCCGAACCTCCTCCCCTACCGAATAGCAGCAGGCCCCAATACTCGGCCCCACCGCCGCCGCCAGATCCTCTTCCCGCGACCCGTACTCCGCCTTCATCGCATCTACTCCCCGCGCCACAATCCCAGCCAGCGTCCCCCGCCAACCCGCATGGAACACCCCCACCACCTTCTTGCCCACATCCACGACCATCACCGGGACACAATCCGCCGTCTGAATCCCCAGCAGCACACCCGGAACATTCGTTATCAAGCCGTCCCCCTCCCAAACGGCCTTCCCCTCGTCCGTCTGCAGCCTGCCCTCCAACGCTCCATCCCCCCTTCGCACCACCCGAACGCCGTCAGAATGGACCTGTCTCAAAGTGACCAGCGGCCAACCAGCTTTACCAGCTATTTCACCAGTAACCGTCCGCGTAAAACGTCCCCGATTCTCCGCCACCCGCGCCGGATCATCCTCATTCGTCCACCCCAGATTCAGCTCTCCCGCCTCTTCCCCACCCGAATAAACAGTGGAAACCCCGCCCCCACGCGTACTGAAACCATGCCGTAGCCACCCATACCGGTCCCAACCCAAGGCCTGCACAACCTCCATCTCGCCCCCTCAACCCACCTCAAATCACAATTCTAGTGCTTCAAACAGCCCCATTGACGCTCCGGCAATCCACAGCACACGACATGGCCACATCCAGCCGCCAATCTGCAATAATGACCCGTGTATTTTTGCCAGATTGCAGCCCTCGCCTCTGGTATACCTTATTGCTGGACTGCAGACTTGGTGTCGACCAATGCATAATTGCCCGACAAACCCAACGTTTGCGACCTTTTAGCGTCTTAGTCTAGGTGCCGCCAATACTTCCGGGCATCTATAATGTAGTACTGAGATAAGTTTGCATCCTAACCTGCGGGTCTGTAATATACCGCGATTGTATCCATGAGAACGAATGTGCCAACCGTAGTCCCCCAATTCCTCCGTCCACGCATCGGAAAAGTTTGTGTAGCCATCATTGGCTTCACTCCCACCGAAATGCTCGAAAAGGCCAATGCAGTCGTCAAAGAGACGCCCTTCCTGGAGTTCCGTCTCGATTACCTCGACAAGCCCCTGCTAGCGCTACCGAAGCTCAAGCAGTTTCTGGCCGACAATACCGCCGCGACTGCAATCGCTACCTGTCGACGCACTGCAAACGGAGGCAAGTTCGACGGCACGGTTGCGGCTGAGCTGGAAATCCTCATGAAAGCCGCCACTTCCGGATTCCAGATCGCAGACATAGAACTCGAATCTGTTGAAGCTCTCAAGAAGGGTGAGTTGCAAAAGCTCCGTGAGACTGGCATCGCGCTCATTATCAGCCACCACGACTTCACGGCCACGAAAGATCTCGACGCAATCTACGAGCGCATCAAGCCCTTTCACCCGGATTTCTACAAGATCGTGCCAACGGCCAAGTCCCTCGCCGACAACGTCACCCTCATGCAATTCCTCGAACGCATGGAGGACCACTCCAACATCATCGCCATCTGCATGGGAGAGGCCGGCATCATCTCACGTGTCCTTGGCGTCCGTGCAGGCAGTGCTTTCACCTTTGCTGCAGCCACCGCTGGCGAGGAGACCGGCCCCGGCCAGATCGCCGCTCGGACCCTCATCGAAACCTATCGCATCGACCAGGTCGACACCGCAACCAAGGTCTTTGGCGTAGCCGGTAACCCCGTCCGCAACTCCCTTTCACCCATCATGATGAACACGGCCTTCCGCCGTGAAACCGTCAACGCAGTCTACCTCGCGCTCCAGACCTCCAAACTCGCCGACCTCCTCAAACTCGTTCATGAGATCCCAATCCAGGGCCTTAGCGTCACGATGCCCCTCAAGCAGGAGATCATGGCCCACCTTGAGCACACCGATCCGCTCTCAGCAAAGATCGGCGCCTGCAATACCGTCCTGCGTCAGGATGGTAAGCTCTACGGCTTCAACACCGACGTCGCAGGAATCACAGGCCCGCTCGAAAAGCGCATGGCCCTGCGTGGCGCCAAGGCGCTTGTACTAGGTGCCGGCGGTGCTGCACGCGCCGCGGTCTTCGGCCTCCGCGATAAGGGTGCCGACGTCTTCATCCTCAACCGCACTCCCGAGACCGGCCAGAAGCTCGCCAAGCAGTCGGGAGCAAAGACCATCAAGAAGGATGCGGTCTCCAAGACCAGCTTCGACGTCATCATCAACGCCACGCCCATCGGGATGACTGGTCTGAAAGCTGCACAACTGCTCGAAGCCAAAGACCTCAACACCAAATTGGTCTTCGACCTCGTCTATAACCCACTTGAAACCCCACTCCTCCGTCTAGCCCGCCAACAGAACATCCCCATCATCACGGGAATTGAAATGTTCGTCCAGCAGGGTGCACGCCAGTTCGAAATCTTCACCGGCAAACCCGCCCCAGAAGAAGAGATGCTGCGCGTAGTCATCCACGCCCTGCGTCAACAGGCCGAGGCAGCACAAGAGACCGCAACACCCCCTGCCAAAGCTGCAAAGACCAGGAGCAAGTAGCCACTCCAGAACAAGAAGAGAGGCCCGGCAATCGCCGGGCCTCTCTTCTTGTCTTTCTAATAGAAAGTGACTGAATACAGCTAGCGCTAGCTGCTCTTACCTTCGGCAGAAGAGATCTTCTCTTCCGCCTGCCGCGTTACAGCGTTGGCTTCGTCATACTTCCCGCCATCGTCTCCAGCCTCATTCCACAGCTTGTCGCCTTCTTGCAACTCCAGCTGTGCTTCAGCCACGTCGATTTCGTTCGGATGCAACGCCGTCTCGGCCAGAATCGTAACTCGCTCCGGCAGCACTTCGACAAAGCCCCAGGCTACGAAGAACCGCTGTTCCCCAGCCGAGCCGCCATGCAGCCGCACTTCGCCAGCACCTAGCTCCGCCAGCAAAGGCGCAGCGCCGTACAGCGCCTCCAGATACCCCGACATCGACGGCAACTCAACCGCCTCCGCCGTTGCATCCAGCAGGACGCGATCCGGCGTTACCAGCCGAACCGCTAAAAGCCCCGTATTGGTCGTAGTCTCTGCCATTGTTATGCGTTCTGCTTCATCTTCTCGGCTGTTGCCAGCACGTCTTCAATTCCGCCCTTGAGATAGAACGCCTGCTCCGGAATATCGTCGTGCTTACCCTCGATAATCTCCTTGAAGCTGCGCACAGTGTCTTGGATCTTCACAAAAGCACCCGGAATTCCGGTAAAGATCTCGGCCACATGGAACGGCTGCGAAAGGAAACGCTGCACCTTGCGCGCACGTGCCACAGTAATCTTGTCCTCTTCCGAAAGCTCGTCGATACCCAGAATCGCGATGATGTCCTGCAGATCCTTGTAACGCTGAAGAATCTTCTTCACGCCCTGCGCCACATCGTAGTGCTCCTGGCCCACAATGCGAGCAGACAGAATCCGCGACGAAGAAGCCAGAGGATCAACCGCCGGATAGATACCAAGCTCGGACAGCGGACGAGAAAGCACAGTCGTCGCGTCCAGGTGAGCAAAGGTCGTCGCCGGAGCAGGATCGGTCAAGTCATCGGCAGGCACATACACAGCCTGCACCGAAGTAACAGAACCCTTCTTCGTCGAAGTGATGCGTTCCTGCAACTCCCCCATCTCGGTCGCAAGGTTCGGCTGGTAACCCACTGCTGAAGGCATACGCCCAAGCAGAGTGGAAACCTCAGAACCCGCCTGAGTAAAGCGGAAGATGTTATCGATAAACAGCAGCGTATCCGCACCCTCTTCGTCGCGGAAATGCTCCGCAACCGTCAGGCCAGTCAGCGCCACGCGCAAACGCGCCCCCGGAGGCTCAGTCATCTGACCATAGATCAGCGCCGCTTTGCTCTTGGAAAAATCCTTCAAATCAATAACGCCAGACTCCTGGAACTCCATCCACAAGTCATTTCCCTCACGAGTGCGCTCGCCAACGCCCGCAAACACCGAGAAGCCGCCGTGCTTGGTCGCAACGTTGTTGATCAATTCCTGAATGATGACCGTCTTGCCGACGCCAGCACCACCGAACAGACCGATCTTGCCACCCTTAAGGAAGGGCTGAATCAGGTCGATAACCTTGATGCCCGTCTCGAACATCTCTTCGCTGGTCGACTGCTCGTCGAACGCCGGAGCCTGCCGATGGATCGGCATGTGCACCTTGGCATTCACCGGACCAAGTTCGTCTACCGGCTCGCCAAGAACATTCAACACGCGGCCCAGCGTCTCACGGCCCACAGGCACCATAATGCCCGCTCCGGTATCGATCGCCTTCATCCCGCGCACCATGCCCTCGGTCGCTACCATCGCAATGCAACGGACGCGTCCTTCGCCAAGATGCTGCTGCACCTCAACCACGATGTCCAGCGGGGTAGGCACCACAAAGCCTTCGCTCACAATGCGCAGCGCCTGAAAGATCGCAGGCATGCGTCCCTCTTCGAATTGAACGTCAACGGCCGGGCCGCTGATCGAAATCACTTTTCCAATATTCTCTGCCATAGTTTTCCGCTCTAAATCCAAACTCTCTTTCGTTCCACAGTTGTCTGATACCTACAGAGCAGCTGCACCACTCACAATTTCAATAATTTCCTTCGTAATCGCTGCCTGCCGCACACGGTTCATCGTGAGCGAGAGCGCATCAATCATATCTCCAGCATTGTTCGTCGCCGAATCCATTGCCGTCATCCGGGCTGCATGCTCAGCAGCCACGCTCTCCAGCAAAGCATGAAAGATCTGTGTCGTGACATACCGAGGCATCAGGTGACGAAACAGCCGGTACGGAGCCTGATCAAAGATGTAATCAACCTCGGCCGTTCCAAACTTTCTGGCCTCCGCCTCAAACTCACTCTCTTCGGGCTCAGTCAGGCTGACTCCTGCAGTCTGCGCCGCACGCCCAGCCGCTTCCTTCTCCTCCTCGGTCATCTCCTCGGCCGCCGTAATCTCATGCGAACCAAGCTTGCGGATCGGAAGCAACTTCTCTACTACCAACCGCTGCGAGATCACCGACTTGAACTCGTTGTACACCACGTAAACCGAGTCGATCTCTGCACTCTCATAGCGTTCGACGATAGAGTGGCTCATCGCCGTCACCTCATCGAACTCCAGCTTCAACAGCAGAGTCTGATGCTCGCCTGTCACTTCAACCGGCGCGCTGCGATGACGCAATGTCTCGTAGTGCGTAGCCAGATCGTTGTCGTAGTGTTCTTCCGTCTTTTCATACACGGCGGTCGGATAACGCTTGCGGAACAGATCCCGCGCCTTCCGTCCAACCGGCTCGACATCGACACTCTGCCCAGCGGCCCGGCGTGAATCGATAAAGCCTTGCGCTGCCTTCGTGATGTTCGAATTGAAGGCGCCTGCAAAACCCTTATCGCCTGCAACGACTACCACCAGAACATTCTTCTCTTCGCGCTCTACCAGCAGAGGATGCAGAATATTGCCTTCCTCACCGTAAAGATCTGTTCTACGCACCAGAGAATCCAGCACGTTCGTCAGCATATGAGCGTACGGCCGCGCCAGCATTGCACGCTCCTGCGCCCGGCGCAACTTTGCAGCCGACACCATCTTCATGGCCTTCGTGATCTGCCGCGTGTTCTTCACACTGCGGATGCGTCGCCGTAAATCGAGTACGTTTGCCATGGTTTACTTGGCCGCAGCCGTCTCTTTCTTATCGTTGCGCTCCGCCAGGAAATTCCCCTTGTAGTCCTTGATCGCCGCATTCAGCCGGCTCTTCAAGTCATCGTCCAGCGCCTTCTTCGTAGCAATGTCCGTAAGGATTGCCGGCTGTGCCGACTCGAGATACGGATAGAATCCGTCCTCAAAAGCACGCAGGTCCTTCACTTCAACATCATCCAGCAGGCCGTTGACGCCCGCGTAAATAATCGCAACCTGCTTCTCCACCGAGAGCGGCTTGAACTGGGGCTGCTTCAGCAACTCGGTCAGACGCTGTCCGCGATTCAACTGCTGCAGCGTGGCCTTATCCAGATCCGAGCCGAACTGCGCAAAAGCCGCCAACTCACGATACTGTGCGAGGTCGAGCTTCATCGTCGCGCCAACCTGCTTGGTCGCCTTGATCGCCGCCGAGAATCCAACCCGCGATACCGACAAACCAACGTTGACCGCCGGACGGACGCCCGAGTTGAACAGGTCGGTCTCAAGAAATATCTGACCGTCAGTAATCGAAATCACATTCGTCGGGATGTAGGCTGAAACGTCTCCAGCCTGCGTCTCAATGATTGGAAGTGCGGTCAGAGATCCGCCGCCAAGAGCATCCGAAACCTTCGACGAACGCTCCAGCAGGCGAGAGTGCAAATAGAACACATCCCCGGGATACGCTTCACGCCCTGGAGGACGACGCAGCAGCAGCGAAATCTCGCGATAGCTCGCAGCGTGCTTCGAAAGGTCGTCGTAGATCACCAGCGCGTGCATCCCGTTGTCGCGGAAATACTCGCCCATCGCAGTCGCGGCAAACGGTGCCAGATACTGCATCGGAGCAGGCTCCGACGCGGTTGCTGCAACCACAATCGTGTACGCCATCGCGCCATACTCTTCCAGAGTCTGAACCACCTGCGCAACCGAAGAGCGCTTCTGCCCAATCGCGCAATAAATGCAGATCAGGTTGTTCTTCGCCGAATTGATAATCGTGTCCAGCGCAATGGCCGTCTTACCGGTCTGACGGTCGCCAATCAACAATTCACGCTGACCACGGCCAATCGGAATCATCGTATCGATGGCCTTGATGCCAGTCGCCATCGGTTCACGAACCGACTGCCGGGCAATAACGCCAGGCGCGAGCCGCTCAACTGGCAGGAACTTGTCGGTATTGATCGGCCCCTTGTCATCAATGGGCTGTCCCAACGCGTTCACGACACGGCCGATCATCGCCTCGCCAACCGGCACCGACATGATCTTGCCCGTACGCTTGACCTGATCGCCTTCCTTCAGCTCGGTGTAGTCGCCCAGCAGCACGGCGCCAACCTGATCTTCATCCAGGTTCATCGCCAGGCCCGCAACGCCATGGGGAAACTCAATCAACTCGCCAGCCATTACTTTATCCAGGCCATGCACGCGAGCGATACCGTCACCCAGCGTGACGATCGTACCAACCTCGTCCACCTGAATCCGCTGTTCGTAGTTTTCAATCTGCTGGCGAAGCAGTTCGGTTATTTCATCTGCCTTGATCTGTGCCATTTCTTCCTCTACTCGTCCGTATCAATTCGTTAGAAACTTTGCGAAACCTTACAGAAATCTACGCGTTCACCAGCTTCTGCTTCAGCTGCAACAACTGGGCCCGTATCGAACCGTCATAAACCGTCGAACCTATCCGCACCACAGCGCCGCCCAGCAGGGTCGCATCTTCACGATACGTAGCATGAATATGACCGCCCGCTAGCTTCGCAACTTGCGCTTCAAGCTGCGCGCGATCTTCTTCGTTCAAAGAATGCGCACTCGTAATCTCAGCCTCGACAAAACCAGACTGCCTGTCGGAAACCGCTGCATAATGCGCTACGATCTCGCCAAACTCTGCAAGACGCTGATGATCCATAATCACCGCAATAAAATTGCGCACCTGCGGAAACATCCCAATCCGGCCGGCAATCGCATCCAGAACTTTCAGCTTCTGATCGCTCGAAATTGACGGATTCATCAGAGCCTCACGCAACTCGCGGCTACCATCAAACGTAGCCTCAAAGTCATTCAACTGCTGCTGCGCAGCCTTCAAATCTAATCGCGAGGAAGCGACCACCGACGCCAATGCACTTGCGTAACGAAGAGCAATAACTGACATTAGTTCTGCCCTTCCTTGGAGTCATCCCCAGCCAAACGCCGCGCAAACCCCTGCACCAGCAATCGATCGGTCTCAGCACTCACTACCAGCTTGCGGGCCGCCTGCTCAATCGCCAATTCAGCCGCATACTGCTGAAGCTGCCGCTGGGCCTGGGTAGTCGCTGCGGCAATCTCCTGCTCAGCAGCTTCCAAAATCTTCTTATTCTCTTCTATTACAGAAGCCTTGATCCGCTGCTCGTCCAGCACAGAATCCTTATCAGCCTGCTCGCGCATCGCAGCAATCTGGCTATCAAGCTTACCCAGCCTGGCCTCAACGCTATTAAGCCGAGCAGTAGCCTCTTCAGTCGCCGTCTGTGCATCGACCAGATGCTTCTGAATCGCAGAATTTCTATTGCGGAATGCCTTTGGCAGCGCCTTCAACAAAAATCCACCAACCAGCACGGCGAGAATCGCGAAGTTCAACACCTGAAACACCGTTGCTGCCCGCTCCGGACTCATGCCCAGCTTGGCGCCAATCGCCTTCACCGAAGGCGAATGCAAATACGCATCGTTCTCGTCCTGCTCTGGCTTATTCTTATCTGCTGTCTGCGCCTCAGAGGTACTCGCCTGTTCACTGGCAGCACCAGCCTGCGCTAGAGCATGACGCACAGGCGAAGCCAGCACTCCAAGCAGCACCAATCCAGACAGCAATCTCTTTATCGTGGAAATTGTCACTGGGTGATCTCCTGGGCGTTGATGCCAGCCGGCAGAACCGCGCGAAGAATCTGCGCGCTCAACTCGGCGCTCAAGCCTTCAATCTGCAGCTTCGCCGTCGCCGCACTCTGCTCTATATCCAGACGAGCCGCCTTGATCTTCTCGTCCGTCTCCTGCCGCACCTGATCAACGGCAGCATCCCGTTCGGCACTCCACTGCTTCAATTTTTGGTCCCGCGCCTGGAATATTTCGTTCTTGGCCGCGCGCAGCTTGTCTTCGTAGACCGTTGTCTCTGCTTCCGCTGCTGCAATTGCACTGCGAGCCTGCTCCACCGCACCGCTCGTGCGCGCACGCCGGTCCACCAGTATCTTATCCAGAGGCCGACGCACCAAAAAGCCATACGCCATGACCAGCAGTATGAATAAGATCATGGTCGGCACGGAGCCGAGCACAAGTTCACCGATTTGATTAAATATCTGATCCATGAAAAGGGGGTCGGCCGGAGCCGCTTCTGAAATCCTCGTCCGCTAACGCACAGACCTGGAGTGGATGACCTTGTCTCCAAGAGCGTTAGACGTTGTTTGCGGTACATCTAGTTTTAGCAAAGCGCTTGCGGGAGTGTCAAACCAAGTTGCATCGATAAACGGCTTGGTCGGACGATAATCGAACAGTAAGGCGATTCCTCGAAAAGTCTTGGAATTCTGCCTCCCCTCCGATAAAATTACTTCACCACCCGGACCCTATTCTGGGTCACACAGGCCGCGTGATTCTGGGACCCCACCTCCGCTCCCCGATCAGGCGGCTTGTGCTATTTAGGTCCGCTGCATGAATCTTCGGTACCGGTTCAATAGCGACTCCGGCCCTCTTGCCGCCAGGTACGCCACATTCCCCTCAAACCGCTTCTCTTCCAGAACCGCCCCAGCCTCCAGAGCCGCCAACACTGCTCCCTCCGACTGTGGAATCTTGAATCGCATCTCAATCAGAGGATCAACGACCAGCGCCGCATCAATCGCCTCCAGCAGATGATTCAGGCCCAGCTTCTTCAGCCCCGACACTGCAATACTCCCCGGAGCACCCATCGGCATCATCCCGTCCACCGACACCAGGTCAATCTTGTTCAGCACCTCAATTACCGGCTTCTTTGATACGTCCAGCTCCGCCAGCACTCGCTCCACCTGCACCTTTTGCTCTTCCATCATCGGGCTCGAAGCATCTCGGACGTGCAGTAGAAGCTCTGCCCGCTCAACCTCTTCCAGCGTCGCTCGAAAGCTGGTCACCAGCGTATGCGGCAGGTTGCGTATAAATCCAACCGTATCCGACAACAGAACCTTCCTGCGCGAGGGCAGTTGCAGTAGTTTCAACTTCGGGTCCAGCGTCGCAAACATCCGTGACGACTCCAGCACTCCCGCCTCTGTCAGCGCATTAAACAGCGTGCTCTTGCCAGCGTTTGTATAACCCACCAGCGCCACCACTGGCACCGGCACTGCCTCCCGCCGTTGCCGCTGCTGCCGCCGGATCCGGCGCACCGCCTCCAGCTGTTCCTTCACATGGTCGATCCGTAGATTGATCTTGCGCCGGTCGGTCTCCAGTTGTGTCTCACCCGGACCGCGGGTACCGATACCGCCGCCCAGTTGCGACATCGCCTTGCCCCGCCCTGCCAGCCTTGGCAGCTGGTACTCAAGCTGCGCCAACTCCACCTGCAGCTGACCCTCCCGCGTCCTTGCATGACGAGCAAAAATATCCAGAATCAACTGCGTTCGGTCGATCACACGGCACGGCAGCTTCGCTTCCAGATTGCGCAACTGCGACGGCGTCAGATCATGGTCGAACAACACCAGATCAGCTCCCGTCGAGGCCAGTACCCCTTCAATCTCTTCCAGCTTGCCTTGCCCTACCAGCGTCGCCGAATCAGGCCTTGGACGTCGCTGAATAATGGTTGCTGCAACCTCTGCGCCAGCACTCCGGGCCAACTCCTCAAACTCGGCCAATGCAGCTTCAAAATCCAGATCAGCTAACTCGCTCGTCGCGGATCTCCTCTTTCCAGCCCTACTCTGCACCGCGCTCGAAACTTCCGAGCCCTCGTCCTCAAGCGTCTCTGCCCCCACCAACCCTGCCGACACCGCCGCAGCTTTGCGAGCCATCTGGGCTGCGGCCGTCAGCTTTCGCCGTTGACCGGTAAACTCGACCGCTACCAACACAGCACGCTCTGCATGGGGGTGGCGCGCAGCCTCTTCGGCAGCTTCCTGCGCCGCCACAAGACTCCGCTTCACCCTTCTACCCGTACTCATTTTCTTGTCTTCTACAGTCAACGGTTATTGACCATGCGTCCCGGTCGCTTCCTGAGCGGAACTGCCAGCAGGAGACGACGCGTGAACCCGGGTCTCCGAGCGCAATTCGGTATGGGCTCCAACGCGCCCGCTTACCACCGTTGAAATCGCATGTTTGAAGATCAACTGTTCCTGACTGTTGTTCTCCAGCAATACGGAGTATTTATCGAAAGAGCGAATTCTACCCGTCAGCTTCACTCCACTTACCAGGTAAATCGTGATCGGGCTCTTGTCTTTCCGCACCGTATTAAGGAACGTATCTTGAATATTCTGTGCCGGCTTTGAATCCATGGTGCCGATCTCCTCTAGTTCTTGTCTTTCGTGTTAATCCTGCGCCTGAAATAAAAAGGTCTGCCGCAATACTTCAACTGCATCGGTTCCTTGGAGTTAGATGAGATCCAATCTCCACAAGCCTGTTCACGATACGAGTATCTAACGCATTTTTCAACCTGACTCTCTTCTGCAGTTCAAATTTCTATCCCATTATCTTGCGGCAGTGGTCCTGCCACTCAACCTAACCACAGCATCGGTATACCATTACAGACGTGCCAGACAGCAATTCGCAACCCGTTCCGATGCTTGATTTCTCCCGCCAGTTCGCAGAAATCCGGCAGGAAGTCCTCGCCGCCATAGAAAACGTCTGCATCTCCCAGAAATTCATCCTCGGCCCCGAGGTCGCCACCTTCGAGCGCGCCGCCGCCACCGCCTGCGCCGCCACCCACGCCATCGGCTGCGCCAGCGGCACCGACGCTCTCTGGCTAGCCATGGCCGCCGCCGGAATCGGCCCAGGCGACTCCGTCATCACCACCCCCTTCAGCTTCTTCGCCACCGTCAGCTCCATCCTCCGCTGCGGAGCCACCCCCCTCCTCGTCGACATCGACCCCGCCACCTACAATCTCTCCCCCACAGCCGCAGAAGAGCTCCTCAGCGCCCCTGGCAGTCACCACATCCGCGCCATCCTCCCCGTCCACCTCTACGGTCAATGCGCCGACTGGGACGCCCTTACCGCCCTCAAACACCGCTTCAACCTCCTCCTCATCGAAGACGCAGCCCAGGCCTTCGGAGCCGCCTGGAACGGAATCCCCGCCGGAGCCCTCGGCGACGCCGCCGCCTTCAGCTTCTACCCCACCAAAAACCTCAGCGCCTTCGGAGACGCCGGCCTCGTCACAACCCTCTCCACCGACATTGACGAACGCGCCCGCATGCTCCGCGCCCACGGCATGCGCCGCCGCTACTACCACGACGAAATCGGCTGGAACTCCCGCCTCGACACCCTCCAGGCAGCCGTCCTCGAAGTCAAACTCCGCTATCTCCCTCGCTGGAACCAGCAGCGCCGCGACCACGCCGCCCGCTACGATCAACTCTTCCGCGCCGCCGGACTCACCTCCTCCACGGCTGCCGAAGGCATCGTCCCCCCCATCACCGATCCCCGCGCCACCCCCGTCTTCCACCAGTACGTCATCCGAGCCCCCCGCCGCGACGCCCTCCGCCAATACCTCACCGACCACCAAATCGGCAGCGAAATCTACTACCCCCTACCGCTCCACCTGCAAACCAGCCTCGCCCACCTCGGCTACAAATCCGGCGACTTCCCCCACACCGAACACGCCGCCGCCGAAGTCCTCGCACTACCCATGTACCCTGAACTCCGCGAAGACGAACAACAAACCGTAGTCGAAGCCATTACCCGCTTCTACGCCTGACTCAGCCCTGGCGCTTGCGCTTCTTCCCCGCTGTTACCTTCTTCTTCTTCTCCGCCACCGGCTCCGGATGCGCCTCCATCGGCGTCTGGGCCCCCGGCTGCAGCAACCGCCGCACCAGATTCCCCTCAAGACGATAAGTCTTCAGAATCGTCTTCTCCGGCACCACCGCGCCCGTCACCGGATCAGGAATCACCACTGGAGCATCCACCGAAAGAACCCTGTAAGAAAACGTCGGTGCCGCCACCGCAGCCGCCGGAGTCTTCCCATAGGGATCCTTGTCCTGCTTGATCAAAACCGGCAGATACCCTTCGATATTCTTCTCCCGGAACCCCGTCTCGTAGCGGTGCTTCTTAACACTCCACGTAAATACCCGCACCTGATCGAAGTCATACGGCAACCCAGCCTTATACGGACTCAGCACCGTCACATACACCGGAATATTCTTGTCAGCCTGCTCCGCATCCGGGTCATTTACCGTCGTCAGGATGTAAGCCCCCACAATCCGCTGCCCTTCCGCATACCGCGTCAAGGCATCCGGAGCGTCCACATCGATCATCCGGCTAAAAATCCACCCGGTATCCCCCTTGGAGTTCCGAACCAACCACCAATCTTCCATCGCGGGCGGCAGCGGCACATCCGGCACTGCCGCCGCGCCCTTAGCCGCCTTGCCCCCGGCAGCAGGAGCAGCAGGAGCCACGGGAGCAGCAGCCACAGCCCGCGCACCCTTAGGCAAAGCCTTCGGCAGAGTAGCTCGCGCCAGCAGCTTCAACTTCTCCCCTTCCTGCAGCAGAAAAAATCGGTCCGTGTCCCGCCCCGGCTTCACATGCAGATAAACCTCATCCCGCACCACTGCCGATGCTACCGTCGGATCCCCACCATGGCCCTTCTTCAACTCATTGAACGAGTCGAATACGTCTTGCGTCGCTACCGCCTTCTCGTCAATCCACCCCAACTCGCCCTTCGTCGTCTGCACCTTGATAAATCGCCGCCCATGCTCCAGGACCTGCAACTTATCGCCGTTCGCCACTGTAGCCGTGCGGTTCGAGACAGCCGCCACCCGATCTCGCAAGAACGTCTGCTTCGCCACCACATACACCGACGGGTACGTCGGCTTCGGACGCAACCGTGAGCACCCAGACAAAGCCAGCAACATCCATACAGAAAACACACAAGCTATGGCCAGCCCAAAACACCTTCGCGACGAATCGAGTTGTCTACGCAATAAAAAAATGGGGGGAACTCCGCAAATCTACAGTCCTCTTCAACATAGCATCGGCCCGATGCCCGGGTTCTGCAGTGTTCCTGCAGCAGCAACACATACGCCTCAATGACGCACCACCAAGCGAGTCATCAATGCGTCGCGGCAATAGCAATCGCTCCAGCTGGGTCGATCCCGGTAGTAGCAATCGTCACAGAATTCAGCTTGCCCGCTACCGTCGCATCGAAGCTATATATCGTCAGATCCGGTGAACCGCCCGAGGCTGCCGCCAATAAATACTTTCCCGACTTGTCGATCGCCAGCGCCCTTACCGACACGCCACTCGCGTAAGGAGACCCCGACAGCGCCGTGGCCACACCGCTTACCACCGAATAACCTGAAATCGTCCCATCGTTGCCGTTCGCCACATACACATACTTCCCCGTGCTGCCCAGAACCACAGAAAGCGGTTGAGCCCCTGCCGCAAACGGCGAACCCGCCACAGAAGTCAGCACCCCACCCGAGCCGATCGTATACACCGCCAACCCACCGCTCACCCCACTCCGCGCAATGTAGAGATGCGAAGTCGTACTGTCGATCGCAACCGCATTGTCGCTCGTCTTGGTGGACACCGGCGGAAGCGCCCCAGTCTTTACCGCCACCCCGGTCGTCGTATCGAACGTAAAGATCACGTCGCCGCCCGTACCCAGTGCTGCATAGATCAGCGTCCCATCAGGCGATATCTTCACCATCTTCGGCAGCACCTGTGCATTCGTAACCGAGTAAGGCACCGTGCTCGTCAGAGCCAGCGCGCCAGTCGTCTTGTTGATCGAGAGCACATCCAGCTGTGTATTGATTCCATCCAGCGCCACCATCCACTTGCCATCCGGCGAAACGTCCATCGCCAGCGCAAACACCAGTACCGCTCCCTGCCCTACGGATGGCGTCGACAGAGATCCATCCGCCCCAACCGCATACGGATAGATGGCCCCGGGCCCTGCAACAAAAAGAAAATTACTCGCCACCACTTCAGCCTGCGGCGTAAATCCAATCGCAAAAGGCATATTCGGAACATTGGTCAAAGTGCCGGTTCCCACCGCAAATCCGCTCACCGTATTCGTCAGGCTGTTGGCAACGTAAACCAGGTTCGTTGTAGACGCCGATCCTCCCGACCCAGATCCCGATCCTGAGCCTGACCCGGTCCCCGCTCCATTCACAGGAACAAAGAAACCATCACAGCCAGTCAGCGCCATCAACCCCATCGCCATTGCGGCGAACCACCGTCTCTGCATCGCTTGTCCCACCATCGCATTTCACCTGTTCTCTATCATCTCAAATCGCGTAGTTCCCGGCACACCCTCGTAACTAACCGCTCCTCTATAATTTCGCCCATGTCCGTTATAACCCGACTGCTCTACGGCTCGGTCACCGCGATCGTCTGCATTCTCCTTGCCGCTCGTTCATCCAAGGGCCAGACCACTCCTGCTCTCTACGCCCAACCATCCAGACCAGTCCCGAATCAGAGCAGCCTCGAACATGAAGTCCGCGCAGACATGGCATTCCTCGCCGACAATGAACTCCATGGTCGCGGCTCCGCCACCCGAGACGAGCACATTGCCGCCCTCTTTGCGGCCTCCCAGTTCCAGTCCCTCGGCCTCGAACCCGGCGGCGACAGCAACACCTTCCTCCAAAAGGTCCCACTGCCCCACCCGCTCCCCGACCGGATACAGAACCGCCTCGCAAACTTCGAAGCCACTCCCCGTACTGAAACCTGGAACGCCATCGCCATCCTTCCCGGCTCCGACCCCAGGCTAAAGGACGAGGTCATCCTCCTCACCGCCCATCTCGACCACCTCGGCGTCGCCGCGACCACCATCAACGGCACCCCGGCTGAAAATCGCGACATCATCTACAACGGCGCCGACGACGACGCCTCCGGAACCACCGCGATCCTCGCCTTCGCCCATCTCTTGGCCACCGGCCCACGCTCCCGTCGCACTATCGTCTTCGCCCTCTTCGGCTCTGAGGAACTCGGAGGCTTCGGCGCCCGCGCCTTCCTTCAGCACTCGCCCGTCCCTCTCTCCAGCATTGTCGCCAACCTTGAGTTCGAAATGATCGGTCGCCACGACCCCGCCGTTCCCGACGGCACCCTCTGGCTTACCGGCTTCCAGCGCTCCAATCTCGGCCCAGAACTCGCGAACCACGGTGCCCACCTCGTCGAAGACCCACACCCCAAAGAGATGTTCTTCCAGCGCTCCGACAACATCAACCTCGCTCGTCAGGGCATCGTCGCCCACACAGTCTCCAGCTACGGTTTACACAAGGACTACCACCAGCCTTCGGACGAAATCTCCACCATCGACTTCCCCCACATGACCAGCGCCATCGCCTCCATGATCAAGCCCATCCGCTGGCTCACCAACACCACCTGGAAGCCTCAATGGAACGCGGGCGGCAAACCCTGACAGCCAGTCACGAACTACGAAGCTACTCCAATAAAAAGACGGCCCATCTCTGGGCCGTCTCGTAAAACCACTCGTCAACAGGCTAAACCGTGACGATCTACCGCTCCACCAGAAACCCACCCGGCACCGCTGCCAACGACTTCAGTTAAGCCGCTCCCGCTCACCCTTGCCGAACCGACCGTCCAACGGACGCCGCTCTTCCACTCCATCCTCGGCCCCGCGCCAGTGACCAATCGAAGCCTCACCCAGCTTCCAACACAGCAGTACAGCCCTGCCATCCATCTGGCTCGGAAACTCCAGCAACCCTGCCTCAAGATCCTGCACTGTCACGCCAATCGCTTCAATCTCAGCGATCGTATCCTTCGTCTCCTGCCCAGCCTTGTCCCGCTCCGCGCGCCGGCGGGCAGCCACCGATACATTCACATGCATCCCCCCGGAGAGAAAAATACGATGGCTCAACTGCTGCATCTCCCGTCCCAACTCCGCCCCACGCAGCGCAGCAGCACGCGCACGGTTTAAAAGCGCTTCCAGCACCGGAAGCAGTGTCTGAGCCTCGTGCAGCGTAAACGTCTTGCTCAAACTTTGACCTCCAGCATTCGGTCCAATGCCACCTTCGCCCATTGCTTCACATCATCATCCACCTTGATCCGATTCACCACCCTGCCTTCAACCAGATTCTCCAGTGCCCAAGCCAGATGCTGCGGCGAAATTCGGTACATCGTCGTGCATAAGCAACCCGCGTCATCCAGCGTAATCACCCGCTTCCCCAGCGGCGCAAACCGCTTCGCCAACCGATTCACCAGGTGGATCTCCGTCCCCACCGCAAAGCGCGAACCCTCCGGAGCCCGTTCAATCACATCAATAATCCGTTCCGTCGAGCCAATCGCATCCGCCTTCTGGCATACCTCCCAGCGGCACTCCGGATGCACAATCACCTGCATCCCCGGCTCCTCCGCGCGTATCCGGTCCACATGCTCCGGCAAAAACCGCTGGTGCACGCTGCAGTGACCCTTCCATAAAATCACCTTCGCCGCCCGCAGTCGGTCCGCAGACACCCCACCATTGATCTGGTACGGATCCCACACCACCATCTCACTCAGAGGGATCCCCATCGCAAACGCAGTATTCCGCCCCAGGTGCTGGTCCGGCAGAAACAGGATCTTCTCCGCCCGCGCAAACGCCCACTCAAACGCACCGCGAGCATTCGAAGACGTACAAACCAACCCGCCGCGCTCTCCGCAAAACGCCTTGATCGCTGCCGCAGAGTTCATATAAGTCAGCGGAATCAATCCACCACCCGCCGTCAAGCCCGCCCGCTCCAGCGAATCCCAGCAATCCTCCACCTGCCCAATCTCCGCCATATCGGCCATCGAGCACCCAGCATTCAGGTCCGGCAAAATCACCTGCTGCCACGGCTGTCCCAGAACATCCGCCGTCTCAGCCATAAAGTGCACGCCGCAGAACAGCATGTACTTCGCGCTCGTCTCCGACGCCACCTTGGAAAGCTTGTAACTGTCGCCCGTGTAATCCGCGAAACGGATCACCTCATCCCGCTGGTAGTGATGCCCCAGCAGAACAACGTCAGTCCCCAACTCAGCACGCGCCGCTGCAATCCGCGCATCCATCGTATGGTCAGGCTGCGAAAGGTAGTTGTCGAGGGAACATGTATCCGATGTCTTCTCAGCCACGGCATCAGCCGCGACCTCGTCTATTTGGTCGATTAGTCCGTTCAATGTACTCCGCCTTCAGTCTCATCAGGTCGCTCGTCGCAGGCTAACGCCTTTGCGATCTTCGCCTCTGAGACGGGGATGTTGAAAGCTTGCACTACACAGTTGCAGTGGACTCACTGTGCCGATCCATCAGGATCGGCACCCAACCCACGGGGATGTTGCAACTCTTACACTCGTTAGATGCATCGGCGGAAATATACGCCGCTCGTATTCATTGGACGAAGACCACATCAATTCGATGCATTCTTCTCCACTTCTGCCACCCAATCATCGGGCGTATAACACCAATGATTTTACAACATGATAAACAGCCTCCATCCATTTGTCCCACCGCAACGTAACCCGTATCATGGACGTTAATTATGCCGAGCCTCGGCGATAGCGCCTTTATCTTTCTCCTCGCCCTTATCCTCTTCGGTCCGAAGAAGCTGCCCGAGCTCGCCCGTCAACTCGGCAAGCTCATGGCCGAGTTCCGCCGCGCCTCCAACGAGTTCCGCATGCAGATGGAAGATGAGCTCCGCATAGCCGACCAGGCCGAGCAGCAGAAGAAGATCGCTGCCATGGAAGCCGCCGCCCCTCTTGCGCCCGCCCTCACCGAAACCACATCCGAGATCCCCGACCCCACCGCCGTTCCTGACTTCGGCTACCCGGAAACAGCACCTCCCGCCACCACGCCTCTCCCCATCGCCACCGAAGGCGAGCTCAGCATCATGCCGCCTGCCACTGGTCTCCCAACGGCCCGGTCCGTCGACAGCTCCGAGACCGCCGCGCTTACCCCGGTCCTGGACGCCATCCCCAACGGCCCCGAGCCCGAATTGGCAACAAACGCCCCCACCACTGACCAATACGCTGCAGAGCAGCGCCCCGACCGACACACCAACAACAATTCCACCTCCAGCGAGGCTCCGATCAATGGCTGAACTCGACCCCTTGGATCGGGTGCGCGCCGCCGTCACCGATCGCGCAGAACTCCCCGGCATGTCCCTCATGGAGCATCTCGCCGAGCTTCGCAAACGCATCATCAACTCCGTCCTCTATCTCCTCGCAGGCTTCGCCGTCGCCTACGCCTTCCACGAGCGGCTCTACAACATCGTCCAGAAACCCCTCGACGACCTCCACATCGCCCTCAACTTCACCCATCCCACCGACGGACTCAACCTCTATCTCAAGACCGCTCTTCTCGGTGGAGCAATCCTCGCCGCGCCCTTCATCCTCTACCAGCTTTGGCTCTTCATCTCTCCTGGCATGTACGCCAACGAGAGACGCTACGTCTTCCCGTTCATGGGAGCCACCGTCGGCCTCTTCCTGGCCGGTGCCTGGTTCGGATATCACTGGGTCCTCCCTGGTGCTCTCAAAGTCCTCATCCTTGACTTCGGCAAACGCTTCCACCCCATCATCACTATTGATGACTACACCCAGTTCTTCCTCGCGGTCATACTCGGCCTGGGCATCACCTTTGAGCTCCCAATCCTCATCTTCTTCCTCGCGCTCTTCGGCATCGTCGACGCAAAGTTCCTCATCCGACACATTCGGTATGCCATCCTGGCAATCTTCCTCGTCGCCGCCATCATCTGCCCCTTGCCGGACCCCGTCAGCATGTGCCTCTTCGCCACACCGATGCTTGTCCTCTACATGCTCGGCGTCGGCGTAGCCTACCTCGTCCACCCATCGCGTAGAAAGAGCAAAGGCCAGACAGCGTGAAGACACCACTGACATCCATCAAATCGCGCCTGGCACGTCGAAAAGCCAAAGAAGCCAGGTCAGCATGACCAACGCCAACTCCGCCGTCATTCTGAACGCAGCCAAGACCCTCCGTATATGGTTCTTGCTGTTATTGTTTGCTCTGCCTCTCACGGCGGCCCACTCACAAAAGGCCACCCCACGCTTCAACGGCGCCGCCGCCTACTCCCTCACGCAGCAGTACCTCGACGCCGCACCTAAACGCTGGATCGGCAGCCCAGGCCACATCAAAGCCGAAGAATTCATCAAGTCTCACTTCACTTCCGAAGCTGCCAAAGGCAACTTCGAAACCGACAGCTTCACCGCCAGCACTCCTGCCGGCATGCTCCCCATGCGCAACTACATCGTGCGCTACCCCGGCAAAAAGGATGGCGTCATCGTCCTCGCCTCCCACTACGAAACCAACTACCCCCTCCGCGACATTAACTTCGTCGGAGCCAACGACGGCGCTGCCACCACCGCCCTGCTCATCGAGATCGGTAACTACCTCCGCGTCCACCCGCCCGAGGGCTACAGTATCTGGCTCGTCTTTGACGACGGCGAAGAAGCCATCCAGTCATGGTCAGACCGAGACTCCCTCTACGGCACCCGCCATCTCGCAGCCAAATGGTCCGCCAACGGTACCCTCTCAAAGATCAAAGCCTTCCTCGTCGCTGACATGATCGGAGACAAGGACCTCAACGTCGATCGCGATGAAAACTCTACCCCCTGGCTGCTGGACCTGCTAGTCATCGCTGCGAAAAACACCGGCCACTCAGGTTCCATCTTCAAAAACACTGTCGGCGTCCAGGACGACCATCTCCCCTTCAAGCAGCGCGGCGTACCCGTCCTCGACATCATCGATCTGGACTACGGACCGCCCACCAACGAGCACCCCGAGGGCGGTTTCCACCATACCGAGCTCGACACCATCGACAAGGTCAGCCCCAAATCCCTCCAGATCGCCGGCGACCTCTTCCTCGAAATGATCCGCCTGATCAACCAGCGGTAATCCCCCTCACCCATCAGCATCCTTAACGCAAAAAGTGGCGGCACGGAATCCCGTGCCGCCACTCCATCCAGGCTCTTACTTGCTGCAGGCCGTCCCATGGTCAGCACGAGCACCCATAGCCTTGGCGTCCGCCTCCGACATGTACTTCCCTGCCTTCGTCTTCCCGTAATACCTCGTTCCGGCGCAGTGATATACCTTCGTTTCGGTATTCACCCACACCATCCCCGGTCCACCACCAGCCATCGGCGGTGTCATCGCCGAAGGCGCAGGCTTTGAGACCGTTGGTGCCGGAGCAGGTGCTGCTGGTGCAGCAGCCGGAGCTTTCGCCGGTGCCGCCATCGCTGGAGCCGCACTCTTTGCCGCAGAGGGCGCGGTGTACCAAGTCTGCACGCCCTTATGTCCACTGCACGCGCCCGACTTGCTCGGAGCCGACGTATAGGTTCCGTCCTTGCAGATTCCGGTAGAGCCAGCAGGAGCTCCAGCCGGTGCCTGCGCCATCGCAACCTGCGAAACCATAAACCCCATTGCTACTGCCATTACCCGAATGATCGCTCTCATACTCTCTCCATAGTCCAATTAGATTTACGATCCGAGCCCAAATACCGCACTAATCCTACTCTCCTCCCCAAAAATCTGTCACCAAACTGACTGCTTCTGTTCGTTGCTGCATAACAATTGCCACCCATCCGCGATAGCATCAAACCAGCATGCAAAGCATCACCCCCCTCAGTCACTGGGTAGGCTTCCATCTCTTCGTCTTCGCGCTTCTCGCGCTGGAACTCCTCTACTCTCGCCGCAGCAATCCAGACCGCACGCCGGTCTTATCGCAACGCACCGCCATCCTTGCCACTATCCTCTGGATCGCCGCCGCCCTCGCCTTTGCACTCTTCGTCCTTCTTACCCTGGGAAGCCCCTCCGCCATCCAGTACCTCGCCGGCTATGCGATTGAAGAAGCTCTCTCCATAGACAACCTTTTTGTCTTCCTCCTCCTCTTCAACCTCTTCCACATCTCCTCTACCAGCCAGCCCCGCGTCCTCTTCTGGGGAGTCGCCGGAGCCATCGTCATGCGCGGAGCCTTCATCGCTGCCGGACTCGAGCTGCTAGCCCACTTCCACTGGATCACCTATCTCTTCGCCACCATCCTCCTCGTCGCGGCCGTCCGTCTGTTCCTTCCAGAAGATCCAAAGGCAGACCCGAGCGAAGCCGCTCCATTCTGGCTCCGCTGGCTCACCCGGGTCCATCCTGTCAGCCTTCGAACCGATCACTTCTTCGTCATCGAAAACGGCCAACGCATGGTCACCATGCTGCTGCTCGCGCTTATCGCCATCGAACTCACCGACATCGTATTCGCTCTCGACTCCATCCCCGCCGTCCTCTCCATCACCCATCACCCATTTCTCGCCTACACCTCCAACATCATGGCCGTCATGGGTCTCCGTTCCCTCTACTTCATCCTTGCCCATCTGCTCGTCAAGCTACGATTCCTCCACTACGGCCTCGCCACCGTCCTCGCCTTCGCAGCCTTCAAAATGCTCGCCAGCCAATTCGTTGAGGTCGGCCCACTCACGTCTCTCGCGGTCATAGTCGCAGTCCTCGCCGTCACCATCGGCCTCTCGGTTCTGTTAGCCGAAACATCATCTGCGCCACCCATTGCCTGACGCCTGCCCAGTAGAAACAAGTCATCGCCCAACAAAAATTCGCAGCATCTGACACCTCCGCTGCGTCTTCTTAATTCAGGCTGCGTCTTAATGTGTATTCACCATTGCGACACATCGTTACGCAAGACTAGTGCCAACCAATACGCCTACAAGAGAGACCATGACCCTCGCACAATTCCTGAAGTACACCCGCCTCACCCACCTCTTTATCGGCGTCTTCATCGCTCCAGCCATTCTCTTCTTCGCGTTCACCGGGGCACTCCAGACCTTCAGCCTCCACGAGGCCAGTCGCGGCAGCAGCTACAAGCCACCTGCATGGATCGTCACCCTCGGCCAGATTCACAAGAAGCAAACCCCAGTACTCCCCGTCAGAAGGCCACCTCCGTCCGAACGTGCGCAGCTTGCTGAAAAGCTATACAAATCAGATAAACCAGCCCAGCCACAGCCAGCCGCAGATCAGTTTGCAGCTCCCGCCGCCAGGCAGCATCCGATGGAAGCCAGGCCTGCCGACGCCCCGCCCCCGCCGCCCTCTCACAATCCTCTCCCCCTCAAGATCTTCTTCCTCATCGTAGCCATCGGACTCTTCTTCTCCACCCTCACCGGCCTCTACATGTCGTACAAATATGTCCGCAACAAGGCCATCATCGCCACCCTGCTCCTCGCTGGAATCATCATCCCCGTCCTGATGACGATCCTCTAATCGCCACCTGGACCGGTCGCCTGCGGGTTGCTGAATTTGTGATCAGATAGTTGTGTAATCAGATCAAGAGCAAATCCATCAGCAACCCGCAAGTCACGAATATGCAAATGCTCCGCACCACGCTCTTCAAACTCCGCTGGTCGCTCATCCACCGGGGTCTCCGCGGCACCTTGCGCCAAACGCTGCGCCGCCTCACAGGCCGCACCGATCCCCCGTTGACCTACAACATTCATCCCTTCGATCTCCAGCACAGCACCGACACCAGTGGCACTCTCACCGCACTTGAACTTGCTTCCCGCCACCCCAACGCCGTCTACACCACGGCCTACCACGGCATCCCTCCGTCACGATTCCGCAATCTCCTCTCACTCTGGCTAGCCACTCCGCCCCAGCACCCCATCCAGAACTACACCTTCATCGACCTCGGTTGTGGCAAAGGCCGCGCCGTACTGCTAGCCGCGGAGCTCCCTTTTAAGCAGGTAATCGGCGTCGAACTCAATCCCGCCTTGGCCCAGATCGCCGCCGACAACCTCAACACCTGGCAAGCCGCCGGACACTCCACCTGTCCCGCCAGCATCTTCTGTCAGGACGCCACCGACTTCATCCTCCCCGACAACCCCTGTCTGCTCTACCTCTACAATCCATTTGCCGAACCCGTCGTCCACCGCCTTATCCAGCACATCGCAAGCTCGCACCCCCACGCTCTCGATATCCTCTACTTCACTCCGGACTCCGGCCACCTCTTCGACCAGCATCCCGACTTCCGTCCCCTTTGGACCGCGGCCATCCCCATCTCACCCGACGACAGCGCCGCCGAACCCATCACCGAAGTCGAAGACATCTGCAGCGCCTATCGCTGGACACCACACCGATAGAAGCGATCAGCACACCCGCTTACACCCCGGATCTAAGCCTCAAATCGCAACTCACCGCGCACCATCACCGAGTGCCGCGCCACCGCATCCCGCTCCGGAAAATCGTTCCGATAATGTGCTCCCCTGCTCTCCTCGCGACCCAGCGCCGAGGTCACGATCAAACTCGCCACCACATGCAGATTCCGCGCCTCCACCGCCCGCCGGAACATCCCCCGAGGCATCGTCACTGCCAGCGCATCCAGACCCCGCTGCGCCTGCTCCAGCCCCGTCCGGTCTCGCAATAGCCCCGCATCCTTCCACATCAACTCCCGCAGTTCCTTGATCCACCTCTCCGTCGCTGCCTCCGCCGTGGGCACACCGTCCACCGGTGTCGCCACCGCCGTCAATCCAACCTCACCCACCGGAGCCTCCTCCATCATCGCCTCCGCCGCCAGCGCTCCAAACACCAGTCCCTCCAGCAACGAATTACTCGCCAGTCGGTTCGCGCCATGCACCCCGGTGCACGCCACTTCCCCCGCCGCATATAGTCCCTCCAGCGAAGTTCGTCCGTGCAGGTCCGTCCGCACCCCACCCATCAGGTAATGCGCCGCCGGACGCACCGGAATCAAGTCTCTCCCCAACTCCAGGTTGTACTTTGCCAGAAACTTTGAGATCCCCGGAAACCGCGCCTGCAAATCCTTCTTCACATGCCGCATGTCCAGATAAACCTCGCCGTCCATCCCTTCCCGCGTAATCGCCCGCGCCACCACATCCCGCGGAGCCAGCTCCAGCATCGGATGATACCGCTCCATAAATCGCTCGCCCCTGGAGTTCACCAGCCACGCTCCCTCCCCGCGCAGCGCCTCACTCATCAAAAATCGTGGAGCCCCTGGCAGACTGAAAGCCGTCGGGTGAAACTGGTAGAACTCCATATCGCTCACCTCAGCGCCCGCCCGGTAAGCCATCGCAATCCCGTCGCCCGTAGCCACCTCAGGATTTGTCGTCTCGCTATACACCTGCCCCGCACCGCCGCTAGCCAGCAACACCGCCCGTGCCCGCACCGTCCGCAGCCCCCCTTCACCATCCAGCAAACTGGCCCCCACCACCCCGCCGTTCTCCAGCAACAGGTCAACGCTGATCGTCCACTCCATCAACTCCACCTGCTCGATCTCCCGAACATGCCGCAGCAGCGACACCGCAATCTCCCGCCCCGTCGCATCCCCATTCGCATGCAGAATCCGCGACCGGCTATGCGCACCCTCCCGCGTTCGCAACAACTCCCCCGCCGGCACTCCACCTTCGCCCTTCACGCTCCGGTCGAACCCCGTGCCCCACTCCAGCAGCTCCTCCACCCGCCGCGGACCCTGCTCCACCAGCACCCGCGCTGCCTCGCGGTTCACCAGACCATCTCCAGCGTTCACGGTATCTTCCAAATGCAGCGCGACATCCTCCGCGCCACCCATTGCCACAGCAATTCCACCCTGCGCGTAGGCCGTATTCGACTCCGCCAGCTCTTCCTTCGTAACCACCAGCACCGTACCAACATTAGCCAGACGAATCGCCGCACTCAAACCAGCAATTCCGCCCCCAATTACCAGAAAATCAACGCGATCCATCTTTCCATGCTACTCCTTCAGCCATTCACCAATCGTTACGATACGATGGTCATATCGTGCCTTCCATCGCCATCAAAACACCCTCTGCATCCTACGACGTCACCATCGGCTCCGGCCTCCTCCGCAACCTCTCCTCCCGCCTCGCCAGGCTCAATAAAGACAAGCCTTTCCGCCCATTCGTCATCACCTCCCCAGAGATCTGGGCCCACTGGTCCAAGCCCTTTCTAGCCTCCTTCAAAGCCCCGCCCACCGTCCTCCTCCACCCCTCCGGCGAACGCTTCAAGCGCATGGCCGCCGTCGAATCCCTCGCCCAGCAACTAGCCCTCGCCGGAGCAGACCGCGACGCACTCCTCATCGCCTTCGGTGGCGGCGTCATCGGCGACATCACCGGCTTCCTCGCCGCCATCTACATGCGCGGAGTCCGTTACATCCAGGTCCCCACCACCTTCCTCGCCCAGGTCGACTCCTCCATCGGCGGCAAAACCGGCGTCAACCTCCTCGCCGGAAAAAACCTCATCGGCTCCTTCAACCACCCGCAAGCCGTCCTCTGCGACACCGACCTCTTCCGCACCCTCCCGCCCGCACAACTCCGCGCCGGCCTTCAGGAGTCCATCAAAGCCGGCATCATCTACGACGCCAAACTCTTCGCCTACCTCGAAAAGAACGCCGCCACCATCCTTGCCAAAAAGCCCACTAAACAGACCCAGGCCGCCATCACCCGAGTAGTCACCGCCTCAGTCCGCGTCAAAGCCGACGTCGTCAACAAGGACGAAAAAGAACTCGGCCTCCGCATGATCCTCAACTTCGGCCACACCCTCGGCCACGCCATCGAGTCCGCCACCAACTACAAGCAGCTCCTCCACGGCGAAGCCGTCGCCTGGGGCAGCATCGCCGCCCTCCACGTCGCCCTCAGCCGTGGCACCATCACCCCCGCGCAAGCCGACCGCATCACCAAAACCATCCTCCGCTACGGCCCCCTGTCCCCCTTCAAAACCACCGCCGCCAAACTCGTAGCCCTCACCTACAGCGACAAGAAGAACCGCAGCGGCAAACGCGCCTACGTCCTCCCCACCGCCATCGGCTCCACCCAAATCATCTACGACATCACCGACGCCGAACTCCACACCGCCTCCGAATCCATGCTCACCCTCATGCGCAGCCACACCACCGGAGCCACCAACAAGAAACGATCCTGATGCCCCCCGAAGCCATCCCCGAGCACGAACGCACTACCGGAGCCCGCCCCACCGGCGCGACCTCCGAGCAAGCCGCAGCAGCGAACGTCCAGCAGATGTTCGACACCATCGCGCCCACCTACGACCGCGCCAACCACACCCTCTCCGCCGGCATCGACCGCTACTGGTGGTCCCGCGCCGCCCGCACCTTCCGTCCCATCCTCCAGCGCCCCGAAGCCATCGCCCTCGACCTCTGCTGCGGCACCGGCGACATGACCCTCGCCCTCCTCAAACACCGCCCAAAACCTTCGCTCAAGGAAAACGCAAAGGAAAGCAATAAAGAAAGTGTCATCCTGAGCGAAGGCACTCACAGCTCTATCGTGAGTGCCGTAGTCGAAGGACCTGCTTTTCGTTCTACCTCTGAACCAGCCCCCATCCTGGCCGTAGACTTCTCCCACCAAATGCTCTCCCGCGGAGCAAAAAAGTTCGCCCCCCACAACATCATCCCCATCGAGGCCGACGCCCTCCATCTCCCCATCGCCTCTAACTCCATCGACCTCGTCACCTCCGCCTTCGGCTTCCGCAACCTCGCCAACTACGAAGAGGGCCTCACCGAACTCTTCCGCGTCCTCCGCCCCGGCGGCCAGATCGGCATCCTCGACTGCAACCAGCCCGAAGGCCTCGTCGGAGCCCTCTATAACCTCTATTTCAAGAAAATCCTCCCCCGCGTAGGCGGCCTCATCTCCGGCCAATCCGCCGCCTACAGCTATCTCCCCGCCTCGGTCGAACGCTTCCCCCGCCCACCCCGCATGCTCCAACTCATCCGCAACGCAGGCTTCACCAACGCCACCTGGACCAGCTACACCCTCGGCACCGCCGGCCTCTACCGCGCCACCAAACCATAATCCACATCCATCGCCGAAAACCCATCGCCCCGCACGCAGCGGCGATGGTATATTCCTCCCACCACCGATACCTCGGCCCCGTCCCACGCACCAATCGGTTCATCAGCTTGTAGCCTCAGATTCAGGTCGCGCCCATGGCCGCACCGCCCGTCATCCTCGACAAAGCTCACGACGACACCGACGCGTTCGATCAAGCCATCGGCCGTTCAGCCATGCGCAAGGCCACCCTTCACCTCATCCCCCTCATCGCTCTGGGCTACGGCGCAGCCTACATGGATCGCGTCAACATCAGCTTCGCAGCGCTCCAGATAAACCGTGACCTGCACTTCAGCGCCACCGTCTACGGATTCGGCGCTGGCCTCTTCTTCCTCAGTTACGCCGCCTGCGAGATCCCCTCCAACCTGCTCCTCTACCGCTTCGGAGCACGCCGCTGGCTCGCCCGCATCATGGTCACCTGGGGCCTCCTCGCCATGGCCATGTTCTTCGTCCACACCCCAGCCCAGTTCTACACCATGCGCTTCCTGCTCGGCATGGCCGAAGCCGGCTTCTTTCCAGGAGTCATCTTCTACCTCATGCAGTGGTTTCCACCCGAGTTGCGCGCCCGCGCCATCAGCCGCTTCTACATCTCCCTGCCTCTAAGTTCTGTCTTTATGGGAATGCTTGCCGGGGCGCTACTGAACCTCAACGGACGCCTCGGCATATCTGGCTGGCAGTGGCTCTTCCTCATCGAAGGTCTGCCCGCCATCGTGCTGGGCATCGTCTTCTTCTTATTTCTCCCCGACGACCCCGCACACGCCAGGTGGCTCACCGAAGACGAGCGCAGCTGGATCTTCCGCCGCATCCATCAAGCCCCCTCCAGCACCGCACACCACACCGAATCGATCGGCCGCGCCCTATTGAATCCAAGCGTATGGCAGCTCGGCATCTTCATGATGCTCATGCTCACTACCGCCTACGGGTACGTCTTTATCATGCCCCAGATCGTCCTTCGAGCCACTCATCTCAGTATCACCAAGGTAGGTTTCATCGTTGCCGGGCTCAACCTGCTCGGAGTTCCCGCCATGCTGCTGAATTCCACCTACTCCGACCGCGCCCAGGCCCGCCGCCCTTCAGACCGCTACTGGCACATCATTCCCTGGTGCATCCTCGTAGCAGTTAGCCTGGCGCTCTGTGGTCTCTCCACCCGCCCGCTCATCGTATTACCCGCACTGGGCCTGCTCATCATCTCCTACAACGCCATACAGGGACCGTTATGGTCGCTGCCGCCCAGCTTATTTCGAGGCAGATCGGCGGCCGCCGCTATTGCCGCCGTCAATACCTTCGGCATCACCGGCGGCTTCATCGGCCCCTACTACATGGGGCTCGCCAAAGACCTCACCGGCGACTACCAGCGCGGCCTCGTCACCCTCAGCCTCCCCTTGCTCATCGGCGCCGGAATCCTGCTCTCCATGCGCAGACACGCCCAGTTGAGCCAGTCCACCGGAGCCATCCCCGTGCAAGCAGCCCCCCGTTCCATGTAGCATCTCCCTCATGAGTCCCCGGGCCCCATCGCAGCCAGATATTGCGCCACACCACGCCGCCAAACATGCTGCGGCCCTCTCCTCGGTCCTCGCCGCGCTTGCCATCACCCTGCTCAAACTCCTCACGGGCCTTCTCACTGGCTCACTCGGAATGCTCTCCGAAGCCGCGCACTCCGGCGTCGACCTCATCGCCGCGGCCATCACCCTCTTCTCCATCCGCGTCTCAGACCGCCCCGCCGACGACGTCCACAACTACGGCCACGGCAAAATCGAGTCCCTCTCCGCCTTCATCGAAACCGGCCTCATGGTCGCCTCCTGCATCTGGATCCTCAAGGAGGCCCTCCACCGCATCCTATTCCGCCAGCACCTCTCCCTCACTCTCTCCATCTGGCCCTTCCTGGTCCTCCTGCTCTCCATTGCCGTGGACTACGTCCGCTCCCGCAACCTCCATCGCGTCGCAAAGCAGCACCATAGCGAAGCACTCGAAGCAGATGCCATCCACTTCTCCACAGACATATGGTCCTCCACCGCCGTTCTCATCGGACTCGCCGCCACCTTCGCCGGACAGCGCTGGCACATTACCGCGCTTGAGCTTGCCGACCCCGTCGCTGCAATCATCGTCTCTGCAATCATCCTGCGCATCAGCTGGTTCCTCGCCCGCCGCACCGTCGACACCCTCACCGACGCCACTCCCGCCCATGCCCAGCTTCGCCGTGACATCATCCGCGACCTCTCCGCCATAGATGGCATCCTCTCCGTCGACCGCCTCCGTACCCGCCCATCTGGCCCAACATTCTTCGCCGATATCACCCTCAGCCTGCCCCGGAACCTCACCTTCCAACGCACCGAGCAGCTCACTCAGGCCGCGACAGAAGCCGTCCAGCGCCATCTCCCCGGCGCCGACGTCGTCGTTCACTCCATCCCTACAGCCTCCCTCGCCGAAAGCATCCACGATCGCATCCGCGCCGTCGCCTCCCGCTCCAACCTCGCCATCCACGACGTAACAGTGCAGGAATTCGGTGGCACCCTGCATGTAGACCAGCATCTGGAAGTCGACGAGACCATGCCACTCCGCCGCGCACACGCTCTCGTCACCCAACTCGAGTCCGAAATGCGCCGCGAGATCCCCGAAATCTCCTCCATCCTCACCCACATCGAATCCGAACCCGCCACCATCGAGCGCCACGCCTCCCTCGAACGCAATCGCCAACTCGAGGTCCGCCTCCGCCGCGTCGCCCTCACCTTCCCGGAAATCCTCGACATCCATGAGGTCCTTGTCACCCGCATTGGCGGCTCCCCCAACGCCCACACCTCAGACCGCATCCAGGTCAGCTGCCACTGCACCCTCCCCGACGATCTCCCCATGGCTCGCGTCCACCACATCATCACCGCCCTCGAAGACGCCTTCAAACTCGACTCACCTGAGGTCACCCGTCTCCTCGTCCACCCCGAACCCGCCACCGACAACCGCCGCTGATTCACCGCAAACCACCTACCTGTATCCTTAGCCCAGCCCATGAAGGTCTTCACCATCAACCGCTTCTTCAATCTCCTCCTCGGCGCCCTTGCCATGCTCGCGGTAGCACTCCTCTCTGCCTACCTCGCTATGCGCGTCGCCATCCACGGTCGAGAAGTCGAGGTGCCCAACCTCGCCGGCCTCACCGTCTCCGATGCAGCCAGACAAGCTAACTCCCGCGGCCTACGCATGAACATCGAGAACCGCTTCTACTCCCCCGACGTCCCCACCGGACACATCCTCTCCCAATCACCTGCCCCCGGTTCCGTCGTCCGCCGCGAGTGGGCCGTCCGCATCACTGAAAGCCTCGGCCCCCAGAAAGTCTCCATTCCCAACCTCGTCGGCCAGACCGAGCGCCCCGCCACCATCACCATCCGACGCCTCGCGCTCGAACTCGGCACCGTCGCGCACCTTGAGGCCCCCGCCACCCCCGGCACCGTACTCGCCCAGACCCCCACCCCCAGCGCAGAAGGCGTCGACCGCCCGCAGGTCAGCCTCCTGCTCAGCGCCCCGCAGGACTCCGAACCAGTCCCCGCCTTCGTCATGCCCTCTCTCGTAGGTCTCACCCTTTACTCCGCCGCCGCCCGCGCCTCCGCTGCCGGACTTCACATCGCCAGCGCCGAAGACCTCAACGCGCCCCAGCCAGCCTCTCCAACGACTCCCACCCCAACCCCCGCACCCGCGACTCCTGGCACTCCAGCCCCCCCGCCGGTACCCGTCTCTGCCCTTGGCACAGTCGTCTTCCAAACCCCGCCCGCAGGCCATCGCGTCCAAAAGGGCGATGCCGTAAGAATCACGATCGGCCACTAAAGCCGATTCCCTGAACCGCTACCCTCGTCCCGCACCCTGCGCAAGCCCCGCCACCATCTCCCCAATCACCTGTACCGCATCTGGATGCGCCAGCCCCCGCGCCCGCGTCCCCATCTCCTCGCGGCGCACATCATCCGCCAGCAGCTCTCGCAGCACTTCCAGCAGCCCCTCAGGCGTCAGTTCAGACTCCACCACCAACTCCGCCGCACCTGCCGTTACAAACACATCTGCATTCTTCCTCTGGTGATCATCCGCAGCCTGTGGAAACGGCACCAGCACCGAAGCCTTCCCGGCCGCAGCCAACTCTGCCATCGTGCTCGCCCCACTTCGGCACAGCAGCAGGTCAGCCTCCGCGAACTCCGCCGGCATGTCATCCAGATAGGGCTGCACCCTCACACCCCGTTCCACTCGCTCGCCGATCAGTCCAGCCCGCTCATACGCCTCCTTCGTCGAAACCCCATGCCGCCCACCAGTCTGGTGGACAATCTCCAACCCAGGAATAGCCTCCAGCAGTCGTCCCACAATCGTCGGCATCACCTCATTCAGCACCCGAGCCCCCTGGCTCCCCCCAAATACCAGCAGCCGCTTGCCCTGCCCCAACTTCTTCCCAATCCCAAAAAACTCCGCCCGCACCGGAATCCCCGTCACCCGCGCCCTGCGAAAATACCGCTGAGTCTCCTCAAAGTTCACCGCCGCCGCACTCACCCACTTCCCCACCAGCCGATTCGCCAGCCCCGGCACCGCATTCGGCTCAAATGCCAGCGTCGGCACCCGCAACAAAAGTGCCGCCATCATCGCTGGCCCCGAAGCATATCCCCCCACCCCCACCACCACATCCGGCTTGAAACTCCGCAACAACCCTACACACCGTCCCACTCCCAGCGGCAGATCCAACATCGTCCGCACTCGCGTCAGCAGCGAAACGTTCTTCAGTTGCCCTACATGAATCAGTTCCAGCGGAAACCCCGCCTCCGGCACCAGCCGTGTCTCCAGCCCGCGCGCCGTCCCCACAAAACGCACCTCAGCCCCGTGCCTGTCCCGCAACTCCCGCGCAATCGCCAGCGCCGGAATCACATGTCCGCCCGTCCCCCCGCCAGCTATCAAAACCCTCAGCGTACCCACATCAATCAATCTCACGCGTTACATTCAGCAGCACACCCATACTGGCCAGAGTAATAAAGATCGAAGTCCCACCCGACGAAATAAACGGCAGCGGAATCCCCTTCGTCGGCAACAGCGCCAGCACCACGCTCATATTAAAGAACGCCTGAATCAGCACCGCCGTTGTAATCCCGAAAGCCAGAAACCGCGCAAACGGATCGGTCGAAAGAAACGCCGCCCGCAGCCCCCGATACCCCAGCGCCACAAACAACGCCACCACCAGCAACGCCCCAATCAGCCCAAGTTCCTCGCACACATTCGCAAAGATAAAGTCCGTCTGCACCTCTGGCAGATAGAACAGCTTCTGCCGTCCTTCCATCAATCCCAGGCCATGAAACCCACCCGTCCCTACCGCAATCAGCGACTGCAGAATGTGGAACCCCGTCCCCCGCGGATCAGCCTCAGGATTCCAAAACGCCAGCATCCGAGCCCGTCGAAACGCCACATGAAACAGCATGTAATACATCACCGGCGAAACCACCGCCCCCGCAATCGCGAAGTACCGTATCCGCGCCCCCGCCAGGTACAGCATCATTCCCGTCACCGCCATGCAAACCATCGCGGTCCCCAGGTCCGGCTCCTTCACAATCAGCGCAGCAAATACGAGTGTCGGGGCAATCGCCGGCAGCAGCGTCTCCTTCCAGTCGTCCACCTTGTGGATTCGAGTCTGCAAAAAATACGCAAGAAACAGCACCAGCACCGGCTTCGCCAACTCCGAAGGCTGCAGCGTCGTACCCGCCAGTCGAATCCAACGGTGCGCACCGTTCATGCCGCTCATCGCAAACACGCCCAGCAATAGAACCGCAGTCACTCCAATCGCAGGAAACACCACCTTCGGATTGTTATAGATCCGATAGTCCACCTGCATCAGCCCGACCAGCGCAAACATCCCCAGCAGCGCCCACAACGCCTGCCTTCCCACATACGCATAAGGCGACCCCAGCGTCTCCTTCGCCAGCACCGCCGAAGCCGAGAACACCGTCACCAGACCAAACAACACCAGCAGCAGCACCACTCCGAAGAGCCACTTGTCCACCCCAACTCTCTTCGCCATTCACTCACATCCCGCTATCAAATCTCTTCGTTACGTCGTCGCGCGCTCGCTGCTCAAGGCCGTCACCAACTCGCGAAATACACGCCCACGATGCTCATAATTCTCAAACTGATCGAAGCTCGAGCACGCCGGAGCCAGCAGCACCACATCTCCTGCAACAGCACCAGCAGCCGCATCTCGCACCGCGGCTTGCAACGTCTCCGCTGACATCATCTTCACGACTCCCCGCAGCTGGTGCTCAATCTTTTCCGCCGCCGAACCAATCGTATAAACAACCTTCACCCGTTCCCGCAGCAGCTCCGCCATCTGGCTATAGTCCGAGTCCTTATCCTTGCCCCCAAGAATCAGATGGATACCTCCATCAAACGACGCCACCGCCTTCATCGTCGCATCCACATTCGTGGCCTTCGAGTCGTTGTAATACTCCACATCATCAATCTTCGCCACAAACTCCAGCCGATGCTCCACCGCCTTGAAGCTCGCCACCGACGCCCGAATCTTTTCCGCCGGAATCCCCGCCAGCCGTGCCACGCACACCGCCGCCAGCACGTTCTCGATATTGTGCGCACCCTTCAAACTGATCTCGCTCACCGGCATCACCGGCTCCGGTTTATCACCCTCCCGCGCAATAAACAGAATGCTCTCCCCATGCACGAAGACCCCCTGCTTGATCGGCCGACGCCCGCTGAACCAGTAAATCTGTGCCTTAGTCTTCGCGGCCACCATCTGCGTCGGCTTGTCCTCCGCATTCAGAACCAGAAAATCCTCCGGCCCCTGCCGCTCCGTAATCCTCGTCTTCGCCGCCGCATACGCCTCAAAGCTCCCATGCCTGTCCAGATGGTCCGGCGTAATGTTCAGCACCACCGCAATCTTCGGCTTGAACTCCTCCACCGTCTCCAGTTGAAAGCTCGAAACCTCCAGCACACTCGTCGTATCGGCCCTGCTCTCTGCCACCAGGTCAATCACCGGCAACCCGATATTCCCGCCCACCAGCGTCGGCACACCCGCATCTTGGAAGATCTTCCCCACCAGCGTCGTCGTGGTCGTCTTCCCGTTCGATCCCGTAATCGCCACCACCTGCCCCAGCAGATACCGGCTCGCCAACTCCAACTCACCAATCACCGGCAGCCCAAACGCCACCGCCTGCTTCACCTCCGGCGTATCCAGCGGCACTCCAGGCGACACCACAATCAGGTCCTGCCGCCGGAACGTCAGCAACCCATGCCCGCCAGCCTCCACCATCACACCCGCCTCCAGCAGCGCAGGAATCTCCTTCTCCAGCGCCACCGCACTGCGCGCATCGCTCACCGTCACCTGCGCGCCCTGCCCCCGCAGAAACATAGCCGCCGACAACCCCGACTTCCCCAACCCAACCACCAAAACCCGCTTATTCTTCAAGTCCATCATCAAGTTCGATCCTCAATCAACAGTCATCTTCTCGTCCGTCAGGAAACGTGTGGGTGTGCCAAAGCAAGTAAACCTTCTGCAAAACTAACCTCACCGCAACTTCAAAGTCGTAAGCGCAAACAGCGCAAACACCAACGCCAGAATCCAAAACCGTGCAATCACCTTACTCTCACTCCACCCCATCAACTCAAAGTGATGGTGCAGCGGAGCCATCTTAAAAATCCTCTTCCCATTGCGCAGCTTATAGCTCCCCACCTGCAGCATCACACTCAGCGCCTCCAGAATAAACACTCCCCCAATAAACGGCAGCAGCAACTCCTGCTTGATCACCACCGCCACCGTCCCAATCGCGCCACCCAGCGCCAAACTCCCCACATCCCCCATAAACACCTCAGCCGGATGCGCGTTATACCAAAGAAACCCGATACTCCCCCCCACCATCGCCCCGCAGAACACCGTCAACTCGCTCACCATCGGCATCCGCTGCAGCTCCAGATAGTCGCTGAAAACCACATGCCCACTCACATACGTCAGCACCGTCAGCGCACCCGCCGCAATAATCGTGCAGCCAATCGCCAACCCATCCAGCCCATCCGTCAGATTCACCGCATTGCTCGAACCCGCAATCACGATCATCACAAACACCACAAACGGCACAAACGCCAGCCAGTGCATATGCGGAATATGCCCCATCCACTGCCACACCAGGTCCGGCCGAAACCGCTTCGCAAACGGCACCATCAACCGCGTCGAGTACCCACCGTGCATCTCCATCCGTACCAGCGCCACCGCCACCGCGCCACTCGCCAGAAACTGCAATCCCAGCTTCTGCCGCCCTGTCAGCCCCTGGTTCCGCCGATGCACCACCTTGATGTAGTCATCCGCAAACCCAATCGCGCCAAACGCCAGCGTCGATAACATCACCAGCCACACCAGCGGATTCGACAGATCCGACCACAAAAGCGTCGGCACCAGAATCGAGATGCAGATCAGCACCCCACCCATCGTCGGCGTCCCACTCTTCTTCTGGTGGCTCTGCGGCCCCTCCTCGCGAATGTACTGCCCAATCTGGAACTCGCGCAGCTTCTCAATCACATACGGACCAATCAACAGCCCGATCAGCAGCGCCGTCAGACTCGCAAACACCGTCCGAAACGTCAGGTAGCGGAAGATGCGAAACAATCGAAAGTAAGGAAACAACTTCTGGTACAGCAACCAATAGAGCAAAGCACCCGCCTCATCACCCGCAGCCCTGCAAATATCCCGCGACGGGTCAAAGCTATCTTAACAGCCCCATCGCCCGCACCCTTGTGATTATCTCTGCCGGAACCAAGCCACCCCCCTGCCACCCGTAGACATCTACATCACCCGCCACACCTGCACACTCACATCATGCGGCCGGCGCTCCGCCACTCCCACAAACAGCGATTGCACCATCCACTGCAGCTCCGGCGCCGAAGTCTCAAACACCGGATTCGTCCGGAAATAGTACTCCGATGGTGCCACCAACTCGCCCGCCGTCATCCGCTTCGTCACTGCCGGGGTCGCATACCGCAGCCCCGCATTCTTCAGATAAACCAGCGCTCCAGCCTTAGTCTTCAACGTATACCGAGTATCGATATCCACCACGCCGTCCGGATGGATCACCTGCCAGTCTGCACCTCCCGGAACGATCGTCCCCTCAAGCCTCGGTCCTTCAAACCGTCCGCCAGCAATCGGAACAATCCTCCGATGCCCATGATGAGTCTCCCCAAGATCCAAAGGAGCATCGATCTCCACAAACAGCTCAAAACAGAACTCCAGCCCCGGAACCGTCACCGGCGCTTTTGCCGCCCCATTCGCCATAATCTTCTTCTCCTCACCCTGCGCCACACTCGCAAACAAACGCATCGGCCAGCCAGCCCACATCAACCCAGCCATTCCCAATACACCGCGCCGCGTAAACCTCATCAAACCTCCGCCATCAAGACGAGTAGACTACCGCATCTACCGTCCCTGAGCAGCCTAACTCTCCAGCGCCGCCAGCGACCTCTCCAGCCGCACCCCACGCGAAGCCTTCAACAACACCGCATCCCCCGCCCGCACATTAGCCTCCAGCCAGGCCCCAGCCTCTTCCGGCGTCGACATGAAAAACGCCTCCGCCCCACCCCCACGCGCAGCCTCCACCAAATTTGCTGCCACTCCACCCACCCCAATCACCACATTCACACCACGTTCAGCCATCCGTTTACCACAACTTGCATGCAACTTCGCAGCCCCAGACCCCAACTCCAGCATCTCCCCCGCAACCACAATATGCCGCCCCGCCGGCATCGCCATCAGCGCATCCACCATCGCATCCAGCGCCCGCGGATTCGAGTTATAGCAGTCATTCACCAACACCGCTCCACGCCACTCCAACACCTCACCACGCTTGTCCCCGGCCCGCATCTCACCCATCGCAGCAGCACACTCACTCAAAGCCATCCCGCTCCGCAGACCCACCGCAATCGCCGCCAAAGCGTTCAGCACATTGTGCCGCCCCAGCAGCCGCAGCTTCACCCTCGCGCGCTCCCCATGCGCCACCACATCGAACTCCATACCATCCACCCCTACTTCAACCACATTCTCCGCTCGCACCTCCGCCCCAACACCCATTCCATACAGCACCGCCCGAGCCCCCATCCCTCGCCCAAACTCCTTCACATACTCATCATCAAAGTTCAGCACCGCCACCCCATCCGCAGGCAACGCCTCAATCAACTCATACTTCGCCCGCGCAATCCCCGCCAATCCATCCGGAAAAAACTCCATATGCACCGGAGCAACGTTGCTCACCACCGCCCAATCCGGCTCTGCAATCTTTGTCAGCGCAGCAATCTCCCCGGCGTGATTCATCCCCATCTCAATCACTGCAACCTCATGCTCCCGCTCCAGCTTCAACAACTGCAGCGGCAACCCAAACGCATTATTCAAATTCCCCGCCGACTTCAGCACATTGAATCGCGCCCCCAGTACCTGAGCCACCGCATCCTTCGTCGTAGTCTTCCCTGCCGACCCCGTCACCCCAATCACTCGCCCGCCCCAATCCTTGCGTACCGCATGCGCCAGCATCTGCAACGCGCTCAGCACGCAGTCCTCGCCATCCGCAACCATCAGCAGCCGAGCCTCATCCACCTCCGCCGGCACCAGCCATCCATTGCTCACCACCGCCGCCACCGCGCCATTCGCCAGCGCCGCCTGAACATACTCATGCCCATCCAGCCGCTCACCCCTCACCGCAAAAAACAGTTCCCTCGCACCAATCGTCCGCGAGTCAATCGAGTACCCCACCGCCTCCGCAGAAGTATCAAACTCTCCATCCGCATGAATCCAATCCGCAACCTGCCCCAACGTCAGCTTCATCCAATCTCCTTCAACACACCAGCAGCCACAGCCACATCATCAAACGGCACAGTCCCATCACTCAGAATCTGCACCTTCTCGTGCCCTTTGCCCGCAATCAAAACAATATCCCCCGCCCGCGCCGCACGAATCGCAATCTCAATCGCCCCCGCCCGGTCCTCCTCCACAATGCAAGTCGTCCCAGTCTCCTTCACCCCCGCTAGAGCCTCCTCAATAATCGTCATCGGCTCTTCATTCCGAGGATTATCACTCGTCAACACCACCAGATCACTCCCTTCACCCGCAGCCCGCCCCATCCGCGGTCTTTTCGTCTTATCTCGATCCCCACCACAACCAAACAGCGTAATCACCCGCCCACCGCGCTCCTTCACCAACTTCCGCGCCAGCGCAATCAGATTCCGCAGCGCATCATCCGTATGCGCATAATCCACCACCACGGTAATCCCCGTATCACCAGCCGGAACCACCTGAAACCGCCCCGGCACCTGCGCCCCCGCCGAAGCCCCCACGGCTATCTGTTCCAGCGTCAATCCCCGCGCCCACGCCGCCGCACTCGCCGCCAGCAGGTTGTACACATTCACCAGCCCCGTCAGCGGAGATCGCATCTCCACCTCCCCCACAGGTGTCTTCATCACAAACCGAGTCTCCCCCGCGCGCATCGTCACACCCTCTGCGCAAAACTCCCCCCGGCCCTCCATCCCATATCCCAACACCTGTGATCGCGCTGCAATCCCCAACAACCGCTCCCCAGCAGCATCATCCAGATTGATCACCGCCACCCGCGGCGGCGCAGCACCCACCCCCTCAAACAACCGTGCCTTCGCCGCAAAATAGCTCTCCATCGTCCCGTGGTAATCCAAATGGTCCTGCGTCAAATTCGTAAAAATCCCCACATCCACGGGCACGCCCCACACACGCTCCTGCTCCAGAGCATGGCTAGACATCTCCATCACCGCCTCAGTTGCCCCAGCCATCACACCATCCGCAAAGATACGAAGCAAGTCGGAAGCCTCCGGCGTCGTATGCTCGCTGGCTCTCACCTCGTCGCCCACATGCGTTTCGATAGTCCCGATCAGCACACACTTCCGGCCCACACTCCGCAGCATCTGCTCCAGCAGAAACGCCGTCGTCGTCTTCCCATTCGTCCCCGTCACAGAACTTACCTTCAGAGTTCGTTCCGGATGCCCCAGCACGTTCGCAGCAATCCCCGCCAGTGCTCTCCGCCCGCGCTCCACCAGCGCCACACCCACCTCCGCGTGATCCCGCCGCAATGCCTCACACGACTTGCGTGAGTCCGTCACCACTGCAGCAGCGCCCTGCGCAATAGCCTGCTCTATAAACCGATTCCCATCCGCAACCCCACCCCGCATCGCGACAAAGACATCTCCTCGACCCACTCGCCGCGAGTCATACTCCACCCCGGTAACTTCCACAGGAGCACTCACGCACTCCATCACCGCAACGTCCGCCAACGCATCATTCCAAAGCATATCCACCGATTCTAAGCCGACCACCCATCAAAGTCTTCGCGCCATCAGCACAGTTACAAATCCGCAGCCTATCGCGTAAACCGAACGACAACCTCAGTACCAGATGGCACCATCGTTCCCGCCACCGGAACCTGTTCCCGAGCCAGCCCACTCCCCACCGTCTGCACCCGCAATCCCGCGGCACCAGCCTTTTCCACCACGGTCCGCAACGCCGACCCAACAAACTCCGGCACTGCCACACGCTGCCCTGAATCCACCGTCACTGCGCCCTTCCCCTGCATCCGAGGCCCAACCTTCGGTGCAACCAGGGTAGCCGTCTCGCCCGCTCGCGCATCCGGCATCGTAGACGTTGTCCCACCATTCGCATGGAAGGCCGCAACGACTTTGGCCGGAAGCAGATTCATCATCGTAGGCTTCTTCACCACAGCCGCTCGCGATACCGGAGCCTCTTCTTTCGCACTCTGCTCCGCAGCAGCCACAGTCCCACCCGTAGCGCTGTTGGATGCTCGTAGCGGATCATCCGCCGGCAGATTATTAACCTCGGAGAACAACGAATCGAGATCAGCCCCATTATCCTGCGGAGTCTCGTCAAAGCCATCCTTCTGTGCCGACGCCAGCATCTCTTTCTTCGTCTTCAGCGGCTGATCATGCGGAACCCCCAGATACTCCAGCACCTGCTGCGCCACATCCGCAAACACTGGAGCGCTTACCGCACCGCCATACTTGCTCGCCCCAACCGTCGGCGTATCAATCACCACAGTCACCGAGATCGCCGGATTGCTTACCGGAGCAAATCCCGCAAAACTAGCCACCAGCTTTGTGTGCGAGTACGTGTGCGTCGCAACGTCGATCTTCTGCGCAGTTCCTGTCTTCCCGGCCGAACTGTACCCATTCAGCTTCGCCTGCGATCCCGTCCCCTCGGTCACAATCCCCTGCATCATCATCCGCATCTTTGCCGAGGTCAATTCGGTGATCACGCGATGCGCTCCATCCGGAAGCGTCGCCGGCAACTGATTCGCAGGGTGGAACGCAATCGGCTGCAGCCGCGGATCGCCCTTCATCTGGTCGGTTGACTCCAAAAGCACATGCGGCGGCATATACACCCCGCCATTCGCAATGGTGCTCACCATCGTCACAAGCTGCACCGGAGTCACACCAATCTCCTGCCCAATCGCGATCGACAGAATGCTCGTCGCTCCCCACTTGTGCGGCGCTCGCAGCAACCCTCGTGTCTCGCTCGGAAGCTCAATCCCCGAGCGGTCACCAAAGCCATACCCCTTGATGTACTTATAAAATTTGTCGGACCCCAGCTTCAGCGCCATCTTCGCAGCACCCACATCGCTCGAGTGCTCCAGCGCATACTGCACAGTTACAACGCCGAAGTGATCGGTCTTGTCGTCATGCAGGGTGCGGCCGTACATCGTCATCGCGCCACCTTGACAATCCACCATGTCCGTCGGCTGCACACCGGCAGCGTCGAGCGCCGCCGAATAGGTCACCAGCTTGAACGTCGAGCCCGGCTCATACACATCGCTCACAGCCAGATTCGACAGCACACTCGCATCCATGTGGCGCTGATCATTCGGATTAAACCGCGGCGAAACCGCCAACGCCAGAATCTGCCCGGTGTGCGGATCCTGTACCACCACAGTTCCGTGCAGCGCCTTTACCTTCTCCATCTGCGCATCCAGCGCCCGCTCAGCCATGTACTGGATGTTTGCATCGATCGACAAGACCAGGTTCTCGCCCGCCATCGGCTGGCTCTCTTCGCTCGTCAATGCCTGACGCTTCGCATCCACACCGATCACCATGTGCCCCGGCGCTCCATGCATGTCATCGTCAAACTGCCGCTCCAACCCACCCAATCCAATGTCGTCCGTTCCAACATACCCCAGCACCTGCGCCGCCAGATCATTGTTCGGATAGAACCGCTTGAACTCTTTCTGCAGATACACACCCTTCAGGTTCAGCTCGCGCACCCGCGTCGCTGTATCTGGATCGAGCCGCCGCGCCACCCACGCGAAGTTCCTCGACGCATTGAACCGAGCCAGCATCTGCTGCTTCGACGTAAAGTTGTCCCGCGGATCCGCATGTACGATCTCGGCCAACAACTCCGCTGCAGTTCCTCTGTTCTCTCCTAGCTCGGACGGCACAGCATAGACGCTGTCCACCAGCACCGTCATCGCCAACTCACGCAGATTGCGGTCATACAACACACCGCGCCGAGGAGCTACCTCAAACGTGCGCTGCTGCTGTTTCGCCGCAGTTTCAACATAATGCTGATGACGAACCACCTGCAGCCACCCCAGACGCAGCCCAATCACCATCGTCCAGGCACAAAAAATCAGCGCCACGTGGACGAATCGAATCCGCCGTATTGGAGCGGTCAACGTCTGCCGTGGCGCCTTATTCATCACTAATCCTGATCCCACTCACTACTTATAAAGACTAACGCACCGCGCTACTGTAGAGACACAGTTGGAGCTCCAGCCTGAGCCACAACCGGCGCATTCGGATCCCCGCCCTCAGATCGAACCACCTGTCCAGGCTGAGGAGCATCCAATCCTAACTGCTTCGCAATCCGGTCGATCCGGCCCGGATCGGTCAACTGGGCCTCGCTCAACCGCAACTGCCGATTCTCCTCACGCAACTGCTCCACCTGCTGCTTCTGCGCTTCAACGTGATAGCCAATCTCAATAGCAGTAAAGTGCTGCCATACATAAACCATCACCAGCAAAAACAGAACACTCATCACACCCGTGAACTGACGCATCTCGCGCCGACGCTCAGGGTCGTCCGCCTTCACAATGCGGCTGTTGTCGATGTGCTTCGTAAAAAAAACCTCAGGCGTCGGCCCCCGCCGAGCCTTCTTCTGCGCCTCAAACAGCGTACGATTCCGCTCGGCCAACGATTGCGCGCGGCTCGTGGTCTCCCGCCGCGCACCCATCATCTCGATCTGTTGTCCTGCCATCGCCGTCGTTGCCATCGCCGCACCTCACTTCTCTTCTTGCCGATTCCTGCCCAGGACTCACCCGGACTAAACTTGCGCCACTCTCCTCGAATTACGAACCGGGCCGGGATCGCTGTCGGAGGAGGGGACTTTTTGTTACAGAGTTGTCTTTCGCCTGAAAGAAGGTGGGACAACCCCGGCCCGATCACTCGTTATATACATCTCTTTAGAGTGCACCATTTACAGTGCAAAAATCTCTCCAGAGAAGTGGAAAACCTAAACTTTTTCGGCGGCCCGAAGCTTAGCGCTTCTGGATCGCGGATTTCTTAGCTGCTCTTGCTCCGCCGCTACCACCGGCTTCTTCGTCAAAACCTCAAATACCTTGCTCCGGCCAGCCTCACGGAATGCATCTTTTACCAGCCGGTCTTCCAAAGAGTGGAAGCTGATCAACACCAGCCTGCCGCCCGGCTTCAACAGAGATGGCGCGCTCTTCAGCAGCGACTCAATCTCTCCCAACTCGTTATTCACTCGAATCCGAAGTGCTTGAAAGGTCCGTGTAGCGGGATGAATCTTGTCGCCTTTCATTGATGGGGCCGCAGCCGATACGATTCGAGCCAATTCCGCTGTTGTCGTAATCGGCCGGGCCCTAACAATGGCTCTGGCGATTCTCCGCGACCTCCTTTCCTCTCCGAATTCGTAAATCAGGTCGGCGAGTTCGTTTTCGTCTTCCTGATTTACCACTTGCTCGGCCGTCTCTCCGCTGCGCGTATCCATCCGCATATCAAGCGGGCCTTCCGACCGAAAACTGAATCCTCTGTGCGCCTCGTCCAATTGCAGGCTGCTCACTCCAAAGTCCGCCAGCAACCCATCCAGGCTTCCCGGCTTGATCTGGCTCGCGGCCTCTGAGAACGCTCTCGGCTCATACACCACCGTCGGCATCTCGTCGCCTAGCTCGGCCTTCACTTCCTCCAGCCGAACCTTCGCCGCTGCCATCGCCTCCGGGTCGCGGTCGAAGCAGATTAGCTTGCCTCCCCCTCCCAGCCGCCGTGCAATCGCGGCTGAGTGCCCCGCCAGCCCCAGCGTCGCATCTACAATCACGCCGCCCGGCCGCACATTCAGGTACTCCAAAACTTCATCTAAAAGAACCGGCACATGCTGCATCTTCCGCACCACGCGCTCTCCCTGGGGAGCATCGCCTAACTCGTCCAACTAAAGCCCCAACTCGGCCAGCGCTGCCTGGTCTGCTTCCGTCAGCGGTGCCGATTCCAGCTCAGCCTTGAACGAATCGTGGTTCACAACCTCTAAAAACGTCTGCGAGCCCAACACCACAACCTCGCCTGTCACCTTCGCCGTCTCCCGCAACAACTGTGGAATCAGCAACCGGCCCTGCGCATCCATCTCTGCCATCTGGCCGTAATAGTTCGTTACGTCCAGAAACTTCTTCCTCGCCGGATTCATGGAAGGGATCGCGGCCAGCTTCTCCTCAATCTTTTCCCACTCCTTCAGCGGATAAATCTCCGCACGCTTCCCATCCTTGCTCGTGATGTAGAACTGCGGTCCGTACAGCTCATCAGCCCGGCGCTTGAACTCAGCCGGCAACTTCAGCCGGCCCTTCTCGTCCACGCGTGTTGGGTGATTGCCGCGAAACATAACAACCTCGATACCTGAAACCTTCAACTCGGCCCAAAAGTCAGCTCAGAAGGTAGAATTCACTCAAGATGTGGCTGAGTTGGTCCTCTTTGCTCCCTTTTTGACCACTTGACTCCACTATCCTGACCCGCCATCCTCCCCCTGTAAAGCCCTAATTTGCGCAAACCTCTGCATTTCCCGGAACGAAATGTGGAAAACTCAGCGCCTTGTACAAGCTCTGACGGAGACCACTACATCTAGTGTTTGCATCGGAGGTTCAGCGCAGGGAGGGTACTTGTCGAGTCCGAATCCTTCTGGTAGGCGAACTAAAAGCGAAAACTACGCCCGCTCAGCCACCAGGTTCTTCTTCCGTCGTAACAGCCACATGAGATAGATCAACACAACAAGATTGATCCCCAGCAGCCCCAGGCGAAACCAGTTCGGCTGACGCGCCAGCTCGTACAACTCCCAAGGCAGGAACGAGATCGTCAGGATCAACGTGAGGTATTCGGCCCACACCTTCTCTAGCAGCAGCCCCACACCCTCCGTCAGCGCCAGCGCGGAGTAGCCAAACGTCGCCAATCCGATCTCGCGTAACCGATGAGTATCGATCAGGTCCGCCTTCTCCAGCAGAATTGAGACAAACCGGCTCTCCGGGTCGAACTTCAACGCCATCGCCAGCCGCACCACTTCATCCCCAAGATCTTTGTGAAGCATGTGAATCGCGCCTACGCCAATCCCAAAAAACAGGATTGCCTTCCCCAGCTTGAAGAGTCCGATCATCAACAACCCACGATCGTGAGCAGCGTGATGTTCCCGCGGCTTTACGAGAGTGTGAGCTGACGATGGTTCGCGTATCAATTCGTTTTCCATGCGCACAATGACTTTCAGTTGACGGTCCGCCGCTGGAATTGTCAACGCCACCATAGTGCTACTGCCGTCTTCTGTGTCATCAACAAACCGGACAACCCCTGTCACTCCACGCAATAGAGCTCATTCTTCTTTGCACTAATTCATTTTTCCTCAGCATCCCATCGCAAGAAGCAATCCACTCCGAACGTCGCGACGTAGATGCTTATGAACCCCCTGAAGCTAGGGACGAGAATTCAGCAAATAACAACACAAAGGATAAAGAAAATGCAGAAGCCGACATTCCTCGCCACCATCGCAGCAGCAGCCCTCGCCATCAGTTCTCTTACTGCCTCGGCCCAGATGACCGACCCCATGGTCGGTGGTGCAGCTATGTACCCCACCAAAACCATCGTAGCGAACGCACTCAACTCCCCCATCCACACCACTCTGGTCGCTGCAGTCAAGGCAGCCGGTCTCGTAGATACACTCAACAGCGCGGGCCCATTCACCGTATTCGCGCCCACTGATGATGCCTTCTCCAAGCTCCCAGCCGGAACCGTCGATACGTTGGTTATGCCGGAGAACAAAGACACCCTCACCAAGATCCTCACCTACCATGTCGTCGCGGGTAACGTCAGCTCCAGGCAGCTAGTCGCAATGATTAAGAAAGGTCATGGCAAGGCTGAGTTAAAGACCGTTCAAGGCGAGACGCTCACCGCTTCCCTTTCCGGCAAGAACGTCATCCTCACCGACGCCAAGGGCGGCACTGCAACTGTCACCACCGCAGACGTATTCCAGTCGAACGGCGTCATCCACGTTATCGACACCGTCTTGATGCCTAACTAGCCCACTCGAACTAACAACGTAAAGCGCCTCACCCGAGGCGCTTTACGTGTTCTACACGCGATGCCATTCAATCCCACGTCCAAGTATCAGGATGAACATCAACCCCAGCACAATCGCAGCAGCAATCCACGTAAGCCTTGTTTGCAGCCATCACCACCACCGTCATCCTGTCGTCGCCGCCTTTCTACCACGCGACCTCTCGTCACACCTCACAAATGCAGTTGTTTTGTTCATCAGTCGACATCATTCCTTCCGCCGCTACTCTTTCCCCCGACATCCCACTATAGTTTCAGCAGATGCGCCACACCTTCCACGCCGAGCAATGGCTCCCATACCCCATCGAGTTAGTCTTCGCCTTCTTCGGCAACCCGGAGAACCTTCCCCGACTCATGCCATCCTGGCAGAGAGCGCGCATTGAAGAAGCTGCCTTTGCGCCCCCACCTCCACGGCCCATCGCCGCAGATCCTGCTCTTCGCCTCAAGGGTATCGTCGCCGGCGCAGGAACGCGCATGACCCTCAGCTTTCGCCCGTTTCCTTTCTCTCCGATCCGCGTACCGTGGGAGGCAGAGATCTCCGAGTTCGCCTGGAACGATCACTTCTGCGACATCCAGTTGCGTGGTCCACTTGCCTACTGGCGCCACTGTCATCAACTCCAGCCCGAGACCCGCGCAAACGTCTCCGGCGTCCCCATCCACGGAACACTCGTCCGCGACCAAATCGAGTACGAACTACCCTACGGCTCCCTCGGCGACCTCGCCCAACGCCTCTTCTTCGACCGTCAAATCCGCAGCACCTTCGCCTACCGCCAGACACGCACCGCCGAACTCTTCCCTCGCATGTTCGCCCGTCGATAGCCTGGAGTCCCGGCAAGCAAAGCGAAAAAAGCACCGCGTCGTCGTGAAGCAGTAATCACTAACTCCCAAAATCAAGAAAGACGGGCTGCATTAGCAGCCCGTCTTTGTCTAACCCATCTACTCTTGAACCGCTATCGCAACGCCATCCGCTTATTCTCCATGGCGACCAGGTACGGTCTGGCCTTGGCCAGTGCAGCCTCCGCGGTTAGCCCATACTTCGCCCGCAGCGCCTCGACCTTGCCATGCTCGATAAACGCATCTGGCCAGCCAATCCGGACCATAGGCACTGATAGCTCCAGTTCGTTGATTGTCTCCAGCACCGCCGAACCAAACCCGCCAGCCAGCACATGATCTTCCAGTGAGATCACCAACCCGCACTTGCTGCCATACTCCGCCACGCACTCGCGGTCGATCGGCTTTGCAAACCGTGGATTGATCACCGCTGCTGAAAACCCTTCAGCCGTCAACATCTCTGCAAGTCGTAAGGCATCGGGCAGCATCGCTCCCAATCCGAAGATTGCAATATCCGCGCCATCTTGAATCACCTCGGCTTTTCCAATCGCAATCTCTACCGGCTTATCCTTCACCGGTGTCCCCGGTCCCGTTCCACGCGGATACCGAATCGCACTCGGCCCTTCATGCAACATAGCCGTGTACATCATGTCCGATAGTTCATCCTCGTCCTTCGGAACCATGTGGATCAGGTTCGGAACACCGCGCAGATAACTGATGTCGAACAGCCCATGGTGCGTTGGGCCATCATCCCCACTCAACCCGCCGCGATCCATGCAGAACACCACCGGCAAGTTCTGCAGGCATACGTCATGTACAATCTGGTCGAACGCCCGCTGCAGAAACGTCGAGTAAATTGCGCAGAACGGCTTATAGCCCTTCGTCGCCATTCCTGCCGCGAAGATCACTGCATGTTCTTCCGCGATCCCAACGTCGAAATAACGGTTAGGATGATGCGGACGGAACAGATCCAGCGCAGTCCCGTTCGGCATCGCCGCGGTAATCGCGACCACTTTGTCATTCCCGTTCGCCAACCGTGTTAAAGATTCAGCAAAAATCTCCGAATACGTCTTCTGGCCAGCCGACTTCGTCTCACCCGTCTCAGCGTCATACGGACCCAGGCCATGAAACTTCTTCTGCTTCTCCAGCGCTGGTTGAAACCCTTTACCCTTCTGCGTAATGGCATGCAGGATTACCGGCTTGTTCTGGGTCTTCAAAAACTTGAACGTCTCAATTAGCAGTGGAAGGTTATGTCCGTCGACAGGTCCGTAGTAGCTCAATCCGAACTCTTCAAACAACATGCCCGGTCCAATCAGCCCCTTCGCCGCTTCTTCCGCCTTGCGCGCCACATGCCGAACCGTCTTGCCGCCATACTTCTCCAGCAGATCCGCTGCCCGGTCATGCAGGCTAGACATCGTCGGGTTCGTCACAATCTTGTGGAAATACTCCGCAATCGCTCCCACGTTCTTGTCGATCGACCACGCATTGTCGTTCAGCACAATAATCAACCGCTTCGTCTGCGCCGCAATGTTGTTCAGTGCCTCAAACGAGATTCCGTTCGTAAATGCAGCATCCCCGGCAAGAGCGACAATATTCTCGTTACCGCCAGACATATCCCGCGCCACTGCCATTCCCAGCGCAGCAGACAGAGCCGTCCCCGCATGACCAGCTCCATAGCTGTCATGAACGCTCTCCGTACGCAGCATAAAGCCGTTCAACCCGCCCGGCTGACGGATCGTATGGAACAGCTCACGCCGTCCCGTCAGCAGCTTGTGAACATAGGCCTGATGGCTCACATCAAAAATAAAGCTGTCTTTGGGAGTGTCAAAAACATAATGCATGGCCAGTGTCAGCTCAACTACCCCAAGATTGGGTCCAATGTGGCCGCCGGTCTTCGATACGCCAACAATCAGCCGTTCCCGTATCTCTTCAGCCAGCGCCTCCAACTCTGTCATGGACAGCTTCTTCACATCTACTGGCGAATCTATCCTATCTAGAATGTTGCTCATTCCAACCTGTTCTGCGACACTCGCTCAAAGCTGTCGCGGCCCGTTACTGCGCAAAAATCATGTCCAACATTAGTGTGTGCGCGTAGCCCTTAAGTATATCAACCCTTCGACGCCAACCGCCTTTATTTCGAAATCAACAGAATTCCCTCCTGTGCCACTCCTTCCACCACCGACAGCGACGGCAACTCGCTTCGGAACTCGCCCTCCCACTTTGCTACCACTACGCTCGCCAGACAGTTCCCCACCACATTCACCGTCGTCCGCCCCATATCCATCAGCGCATCTACTCCCAGAATCACGAAGATAGGTTCTGCCGGAAGATGCAGCGTTGCAGCCGTTGCCATCAACACCATCAGCGTCGCGCGCGGTACCCCACTCACTCCCTTGCTTGCCAGCATCAGCATGAACACAATCACCAACTGTTGCCCTAGCCCCAGATGCATCCCCGCCGCCTGCGCCACAAAGACCGCTCCGAGCGTTAGATACACCGCCGCACCATCCATATTGAAGCTGTACCCCGCCGGAATCACGAACGCCACAATCTTTCGCGGCACTCCAAACGCCTCCATGGACTCCATTGCCCGAGGCAACGCCGCCTCAGAAGCACTTGTAGCAAATGCAATCGATGCCGGTTCCACAATCGCCGCCAGAAACCCCCGCACCGGGATCCGAAACAGCAGCATCACCGGCAGCAGTACCAGTAACCCGAGACCAGCCAGCGCGCCATAGTACGTCAGCACAAGCTTGCCCAGATTCACCAGCACCCCCAGCCCCATCTGCCCCACTGTGTACGCCATTGCTGCCCCCACCCCTACCGGCGCAAAGTACATAATCACGTTCGTAAACCGAAACATCACCTCGCTCAACGACTCAGTCAGCCGCAACACCGGAGCCTGCTTCGCATCCGGCAGCGTCGCCAGCGCGATCCCGAAGAAGATTGCAAAGACTGATACCTGTAGGATTTGGCCCTCAGCGATCGACTTCGCAATATTTTCCGGAAACACATGCAGCAGCAGTTCATCCCATCGCATCGGCTGCGCAGTGGTAGCAGAAGAGGCAGCGCCAGCGGCAGGCACCACTGCACCCGCACTCGTCTGCGCGATCACAGCCGGCGATCCGACATTCAGACCCACCCCAGCCTTGCTCCAGTTGATCGCAACCAGCCCAATCACCAGCGCCAGCGTCGTTACCACTTCGAAGTACACCAGGCTTTTCAACCCCATCCGCCCAACACTCTTCAAATCACCATGCCCGGCTATCCCGGAGATCAGCGTAGCCAGAATCAGCGGCCCTACAATCGTCTTGATCAGTCTCAAAAAAATATCGCTAAAGACCCTAAGCCCAACCGCAAAATGCGGAGCATCAAACCCCAATTCCGCACCCGCTACCATCGCCACAAAGATCCACGGTGTCAGCGACTTGCGCCGCACCGCGAACACCATCAGCAACAAAACGCCAGCCCATCGCAGGCTCAATCCCGCCACTTGCCCAGACGGACCTTCCAGCAGCCGCAGCATTGTTCCACACGCCAGCAGGATCATACCCGCAGCGAGAAATCCAATTTCTTGCTTTTGCAGTCTCATAGTTATGGGCTCAAGTCGCAGAATATCAGCAGCTATAGCCCCACCAGCGACTTATCCCGCCAGCCACCCAGGATACCCATCACACCGTTCTCCATATCCTTGCGTCTATCTGCAAGGCGGTAGATCCCTCTTCCACAGGGCCATAGCGCCCAAACTATCGTTCACTGGTAGCATTTCCCCTATGCTGAGGCTCGGCCAACTCGCTTCTCTCCTGTGCGTACTTGCCGCACTTCCCATCGCTGCCCAAAGCGCCCCTTCCAGTGCCGTTCAAACCGGCGTCCACCCTGGCGTTCAAACCGGGGTCCTACCAGCCGTCCAGTCCGGCGTTCAAAACGACGTTCAGCCCGGAATCAAATCGACTGTTCCCACTGGAATCCAGACAGCCACCCCACCTACACCTACCGTGCTGCCCGCAGCTACTCCCGCCTTCGATTCCCTCGCCCGCCCATCCATCGTTCCCAGTCCGCTCGCCCAACCCACCCTCAGCCCCGGCGTATTGCTCCTCATGGAACTGGAAGGCCGCTTCTCCCAATCCGTCGCAACCGGCGGAGGTAAAGCCTTTGCCACCTGGTTCGCCGACGACGCCGTTACCCTCAATAACGGACGTCCCGCCGTCCTTGGACGCGCCTCCATCGCCGCCCAGGCCCAGTGGGACCCCAAAACCTACCAGCTCATCTGGACCCCCCAGGGAGCCCAGATGGGACCATCTAACGACATGGGCTTCACCTGGGGACACTACGAAGGCCGCTCCAGCGACAAGAACGGTCAGCCCGTCCTCGTCACCGGACGTTACTTCACCGTGTGGAAAAAAGTTCCTGACGGAACCTGGAAAGTAGCACTCGACGCCAGCTCCAACGAGCCTCCAGCCAGCGGCGAATGCTGTGTCCTCCCCAAGCCGTAACTCTCGCTACCCCAAAAGTAGCAGTGCGAACAGATAGCGAATTGCCTACCATCAGTGAGTCTGATGAATGCCATCCTTGTAAAAGACGAAGCACTCCGGCTAGAAGCTCTCGCTCATTACGAGGTCCTCAACTCCGCGCCCGATCCCATCCTCGACGACATCGCCAGGCTCGCCGCCCAGATCTGCAATACCCCCATCGCCGCGATCTCATTCATCGGCGCAGACCGTATCTGGTTGAAGTCACATATAGGTCTCGACGTCCCCGAGGTTCCTCTCGGATGCCTGCCGTGCGAAACCACCATCATGGGCGACACCGTCTACGAGGTCCGAGACGCACGTAAAGATCCCGAATTCGCTCCCGAAGGCATCTTTATCAACGGCCTCGCACTCCGTTTCTACGCCGGGGCTCCCCTTACGACGCCCAGTGGAATAAGCATCGGAGCGCTACTCGTTCTTGACGGCCCTGCCCGCACCCTCGCTCCCGCCCAAGCCAACGCGCTCAGCATCCTCAGCCGTCAGGTGATCACGCGCCTCGAACTCAACGGCAGAATCCGTCAGATCGACCGTGCCGCCCGTGCCCGTCAAAGGGTCGAGTCCGCTCTCACCGTCGAGCGCAACTTCGTCATGGCCGTACTCGATACCGTCGCCGCCCTCGTCGTCGTCTACGATACCGCCGGCCGCATCGTCCGCTTCAACCGTGCCTGCGAAAACGCCTCCGGCTATGACTTCTCCACGCTCACCGGTCGTTACGCCTGGGACAAGCTAATCCCCCACGAAGACATCCCGCAGGCCATAGAACAGTTCGAAAGCCTCCGCGCCGGTGGCTTCCCTGCAGTCTTCGAGAATCAGTGGCTCAATCGTGATGGCTCTCTCCGCCGCATCGCCTGGTCCGCCACCGCCCTTCGCGACGCCCAGGACCAGGTCGGATTCATCATTGCCACCGGCATCGACGTCACTATTCAGCGCGCTGCAGAAGACACACTCCGCGAAAGCGAAGCGCGGTACCGTCAGCTAGTTGAAGGTTCGCTCGGCATGGTCTGCACCCACGACCTCAACGGCACACTCCTCTCTATCAACGCTTACGGAGCGCACAGCCTCGGTCGCACCCTCGACGAGATGGTCGGCCATCCCCTCGCCGAATTCATCACCCCAGACCGTCGCCACGCCATACCTGCCTATCTCCATTTCATCGCGGAAACCGGTGAGGCTCAGGGTCTGCTCCATCTCTCCCACGCGGATGGCGAAACCCGAGTCATCGCCTATCGCAACAAGCTCATCGACGTCCCCGGACGAGACCCCTACGTCCTCGGCATCGGCGTCGATATCAGCGAACAGGTTCGCGTCGAAGGCCGTCTCCGCACGCTCACCCGCCAGTCAGACTCCATCCTCGAATCAGTCGGCGACGGTATCTTCGGTATCGACCTTGATGGAAACGTCACCGTCGTCAACTCCGCAGCCGCTCAAATGCTCGGATACAAACAAAACGAGATGCTCGGCCGCAACATGCACGAGCTCATTCAACACACTCGCACCGACGGCACGCCATACCCCGCAGATGACTCCCCCATCCGCAACAGCCTCAGCCATCGCGATACCGTCCGCGTCGCCAACGAAATCTTCTGGCGCAAAGACGGCACCAGCTTCCCGGTCGAGTACGTCGCCCGTCCCCAAATCGACTCCACCAACGACAGCAAGGGAGAAGGCAAAGCCGTTGGCGTCGTCGTCGCCTTCACCGATACCACAGAGCGCCGCGCCCTCGACCGCATGAAGGACGAGTTCATCTCCACCGTCTCCCACGAACTCCGCACTCCACTCACGTCACTCCGCGGAGCACTCGGCCTCCTCGCCGGCGGCGCACTCACCACCCGTCCTGAGAAGACCCAGCAGATGCTCGAGATCGCCATCAGCAACACCGATCGCCTCGTCCGTCTTGTCAACGACATCCTCGACCTCGAACGCATCGGCTCCGGCAAAGCCGAACTGCAGCTCACCATGTGTAGCGCCGAAGACCTCCTGCGACGCGCCGTCACAGTGCAGCAGACCCGCACCCCTCGCCCCAACATCCGCATCTTCTACGCAGCCAATGGTGTCAACGTCTGGGCAGACCCAGACCGCATCGTGCAGGCCCTGAATAACCTCATCTCCAACGCCATCAAGTTCTCCCCCCCAGGCAGTGAGATCCACCTCACCGCCAAAGGTCATGACGAGAACGAAGCCATCATCGAAGTCTCCGATCAGGGCCGTGGCATCCCCGCCGACAAGCTCGAGCACATCTTCGACCGCTTCCAGCAGGGCGACGCATCAGACTCCCGCTCCATGGGCGGCACCGGCCTGGGCCTCGCTATCTGCCGCAGCATCGTCAGCCACCACGGTGGACGCATCTGGGCCACCAGCACCCCGGGCCAGGGCACCACAGTCCACTTCACCCTCCCCACCAAACCCAGCAGCCACCTCCGCTAAGTGAGAGCATCAACTCGATGCCCTCACTCTTCCCCCTCGCGCAACTTCGCAATCACCCCAAAATCCTCCAGCGTAGTCGTATCGCCTTTCACCTCGCCGGTACTTGCCAACTCACGCAGCAGCCGCCGCATGATCTTGCCACTCCGCGTCTTCGGCAAAGCATCCGTAAACGTCAGATCGTCCGGCCGAGCCAGCGCGCCAATCTCCTTGGCCACCCACTGCCGTAGCTCCTGCCGCAACTCCTCGCTCGGCTTGTAGTCATGCTCCAGCGTCACAAACGCCGCAATCGCCTGCCCCTTCATCTCATGCGGACGACCCACCACAGCAGCCTCCGCCACCTTCGGGTGCGCCACCAGTGCTGACTCAATCTCCATCGTCCCAAGCCGGTGCCCGCTCACGTTGATGACGTCATCCACACGCCCCATCAGCCAGAAGTACCCGTCCGCATCCCGCCGAGCGCCGTCACCCGTAAAGTAGCTCCCCGGAATCTCACTGAAGTAAGCCTTCTCATACCGCTCGGAATCTCCATAGATCGACCGCGCAATCGCAGGCCACGGCTTCCGGATCACCAACAACCCACCCTTGCCATCCGGAACCGGATCGCCATCTTTCGTAACCACCTCCGGCACAATCCCAAAAAATGGTCGCGTTGCCGAACCCGGCTTCGTTCCCACTGCCCCCGGAATCGGCGCAATGATGATCGCTCCAGTCTCCGTCTGCCAGTATGTATCCACAATCGGGCAGCGCTCCTTCCCAATCTCGCGGTGATACCACATCCACGCCTCAGGATTGATCGGCTCCCCCACCGTCCCCAGCAGCCTCAGACTTGCCAGCGAATGCTTCTCAACCCACTCATCGCCCCACTTCGTAAACGCTCGAATCGCTGTCGGCGCCGTATAAAAAACCGTCACCTTGTGGTCATCCACAATCTTCCAGAAACGGTCCGGCTCCGGCCAGTTTGGAGCACCTTCATACATCAGCACCGTCGCACCATTCTGCAATGGCCCATACACCACGTAGCTATGCCCGGTAACCCACCCAATATCCGCCGTGCACCAGTAAATGTCATCCTCCTGCAGGTCAAACACATACTTGCTCGTCAGATACGTCTGAACCGCATATCCACCCGTGGTGTGCATCAACCCCTTCGGCTTACCCGTCGTCCCCGACGTATACAACAGATACAGCGGGTCCTCCGCATCCATCCACTCCGCAGCACACACTGCCGCAACCTCCGCCATCGCCTCATGCCACCACACATCGCGACCAGCCTTCATCGGCACGTCCACGCCACTGCGCTGATAAACCACTACCCGCTGCACCGTTGGACACTGCTCCAGCGCCTCATCCACAATCGCCTTCAGCTTCACCGGGCCACCGCGTCGAAAGCTCGTATCCTGCGTAATCACTGCCACACACTCGGAGTCGTTCACGCGGTCCACAATCGCATGCGCCGCAAAACCGCCGAAGATCACCGAATGAACCGCACCAATCCGCGCGCACGCCAGCAGAGCAATCGCCAGTTCAGGACACATCCCCATGTACACCGCAACTCGGTCACCGCGCTTCACCCCCTGCGCCTTCAGCACATTCGCAAACCGCTGCACCTGCTCGTGCAACTCCGCATAGGTCAGCTTGCGCACCTCACCCGGCTCACCCTCCCACAGCAGCGCCACCTTGTCCCGCCGCGCTCCCAGCGCATGACGGTCCACGCAGTTGTGACTTAAATTCATCTTTCCATCAACAAACCACCTCGCGCCCGACCCCGACGCCCCACCCGGTTCCAGCACCCGAGTCCACGGAGCAAACCACTCCAATTCCCCCGCTGCCTCGCCCCAGAACTCCTCCGGCTGCTCCACACTTCGTCGGTACATTGCCTCATACTGCTCCAGGCTCTGGATGTGCGCCTTCGCCGCAAACTCCGCGGGTGGCGCAAACAATCGATTTTCTCTCAGGGTTGAGTCTAGGTTCGTCTGCTCGTTCGACATCTTAGGGTGAATCCCTCCAGGGTTTTGGCCAGCATCAAAAAAGGTATCTTATGAGTCGCATCGCAGCAACCTGCTTCAGTTTGCGACCAGCAGATCACCGTTCATTTGCCGCGTCTACTCCACCGCAGTAGGCGGTTTTACCAGCAGAGGAAGCACGATCGAAACCAGCATTACCACTGCAATGATGTGCAACCCACCGCCATACGCTCCGGAAGACTGGCGGATATGTGCGATCAGCAGTGGCCCGAAAGCGCTCGCAAATCCCCAGGCGGTCAACATCAGTCCATATATCGGCCCTACATTGGTGGAGCCGAAATAGTCTGCCGCAAATGCCGGCATCGTCCCAAATCCGCCGCCGTAGCACATCAGAATGATGAAGGTCACCAACGTGACGACAGGAACCGTGTGCAGACTCGGAAGCGCCCAGAACAATCCCACCTGCACCAGAAACATCAACGCAAACGTAGCCTTCCGGGAGATCAGGTCGGAAGCCCACGCCCAGAACACACGCCCCAACGCGTTTCCGATGCTCACGATCCCCACCATTCCAGCCGCCACAATCGCTGTCGCCTTAGCCAACTCCTGAAACATTGGAGCCTCCTGCGAAATCACCGAAATGCCCGCCGAAGTATTCAGAAATAGCAGCAGCCAAAGCGCCCACCACTGCCACGTCTTCAAAGCCTCGCCCAACGTAAAATCCCTCGCTGTTGTCTGAGAAATCTCCTTCTGCTTCGGTGTCCAGCCCTCAGGCTGCCATCCGTCAGGAGGATTCCGCATGAAAAATCCTGCCGTCACCGAAACAATCAGAAATGCGATTCCAAGGTAGGCAAAAGTCTTCAGCACGCCGACCGTCTGAATAAAATGCGTTGCAATCGGTGCCGTCACTAGCGCCCCGGCTCCAAAACCTCCCACTGCCACGCCCGTCATCAGCCCGCGCCGATCCGGAAACCACCGCACCAGCACCGCCACCGGAACGATGTACCCAAATCCCAGCCCGACCCCGCCGATAACTCCATACGTGAGATACAGCCACCACAACCCGATCCCCGAAAAGCTTGCCAGAAAAATCCCAAGACCATAAAGCACGCCGCCCGTCAGCGCAACCACCCGCGGGCCAACCTTCTTAAGCCACAATCCGCCAAAAAATGACGCAAAGCCCAGCACAAAAATCGCAATCGTAAAGGTCAGCGTAACCTGCGAGATCGTCCAATGAAACTGCTTGGCCAAAGGGATGCGAAACACGCTCCACGCATATACCGCTCCCAGTGCCATCTGCAGCAAGATTCCAGCAAACGCAATCCACCAGCGCTCAAACCTGTTCATGGGTCATCCATTCCATTGCGGAAAACGCACCAGATTCTACCGCAACACCTGACGTCGCAATCTACACGTTAGATGCTGCTTCCGCCAGAAGATTCCCCCCCCCACGAATTTTAAATCAAACTGCGTTCACTCCAGCCCGTCAGGGCAGAGATCTCCCCGCCCCCACAGCGGTACACTTCAAGTATCGTGAACTCTTACTGGCCAGCCGTCTTCGGATTCTTTCTGGGCTTCGCATTTGGCGTAGGCTGCGCGCTCGCCGTCATGTACTCCATCTATGCAGGAGGTTACCGCGCCGCTATTCGCGACTCCCTGCTTCCCAACCCGCCTGATTCCTATCTCAAAGCTGTGGCCAAAGCCGCCCATCGCAACAAGGCTTAGCCGTCCAATCAGGATCACAGCCCGTCGAAATCAGCCCGCCCGCAGCGTTTTCAGCTGTTCCTTCATCTGCCGGACCTCATCCGTCAGCGCTCTCACCATCATCAGCAACTCGGCCTGCTGTGCCTCGTCCACGCTCGGCTTGATCGGCTCGACGTAGAACGTCCCATTCGGCTCCAGCACACACTTCTCCACCTCGGAGAAGTCGTTCAATCCTTGCTTATGCAGCACAGACCTTAGCTCTAGCTCCGTCAGGGCCTCTTTCTTCAGCGCGGCCCAGTCAACCTTGCCACGCTCAATCAGCACCGTCTCCGTTCCCTCGATCACCTTGTCAGCCTTGGGCAGCCGAAATAGCACCAGCGTCAACAGCCAGTTGATCGTAAGCAGCGAAAGCGCACCCAGAATTCCACCCGTCACCGAGTTGTCATCACCAATAATCGCGTTCTGCACCGTATTCGACAGGCTCAGCAGCACCACCAGATCAAACGGATTTAGCTGCGCCAACTCACGTTTCCCAAATAACCTTAGAAACGCGATCAGACACAGATACACGATGATCGGCCGAATAATCTTTTCCAGAATCGGCAGGTGCAGATGGAACATACTCTCAATCACAGATAACTCCTCCTGCACCTGCCTGTTTCAACACAACGGCAGCGCAACCTTACGCATAACGCTTCTGATGCCATTCCCACGCACTGGCGATAATTACGTCGAGATCTGCCAACTCAGGCTTCCATCCCAGCTCAGACTTAATCTTCTCCGAACTGGCAACCAGCACGGCAGGATCACCAGCACGCCGCGGACATTCCTCCACAGCGATAGGTCTCCCCGTCACCCGCTGCACCGACTCGATCACTTCTCGCACCGTAAAGCCCTGGCCATTGCCAATGTTGTAGATCAAGCGGCTCTTGCTCTCCAACGCACTCAGCGCCAATAAATGTGCCTCGGCCAGATCACGCACATGGATGTAGTCCCGCACGCACGTCCCATCTTTGGTCGGATAATCCTGTCCGAATATCTTAATGCTCTTCCGCCTGCCCAGCGCCACATCCAGAATCAACGGAATCAGATGCGACTCGGGCTCGTGCGCCTCTCCATATCCTTCCACCGCGCCTGCAACATTGAAGTAGCGCAGACTCGCATACCGAAAGCCATGTACGCGATTCATCCACCCCAACATCTGCTCCACCAGCAACTTGCTTTCGCCGTAGGCATTCGTTGGCTGCAGCTTCGCGTCCTCCAGAATTGGAGTCTTCTCCGGCTCGCCGTAGCACGCTGCGGTCGAGCTGAATACCAGACGGTCATGCCCCGTTGCCAGCATCGATTCCAGCAAAGTCAGCGTGGAAGCGGTATTATTACGGAAGTAGATCTCCGGACGCTGCATGCTTTCGCCAGCTTCAATTAGAGCTGCGAAATGCATCACTCCATCAAAGCGCTGACTCGTCAGTGTCTTCTGCAACAACTCCCCATCTGCCAGATCACCTTGTACTAATTCAGCGCCCTCGGCCACCGCTGAAAGCTTGCTGTGACACAGGTTGTCGTACACCGTCACCTTGTGCCCACGGGACAATAAAAGTCGTGTCACCGTTCCACCAATGTAGCCTGCTCCGCCTGTTATGAGTACCTTCATTGAATCTCTCCTGTTCGACTTTTCCTGCCTACAACAAAAGTATGAGTGTCAACCACTTAGGCTTCCGGCAACATATTGGAAGCATTAAGAACATAAGGTCGATTGCATGGAAGTCACATTTCTTCCCGGCATAGAGACCAGACACAACCTTTGGGGTTATTAAAATCGTCTGTCTATACAAAGCTATCGCATCACCTGATTATTCCGCACTCGGCCCTGAACTCTTGCATCGAACTGGTTAGTACCTTGACCATTTGAATTCACTTCGAAATAGCATTCGGAGTTTATCGTTACACCATCAGCTCTGGCACTTTCGTCAGAACAGGTTTCATCACTACCCTCCTCTGCCGCTTCGCAGAGAGGCCACAATGAAGGATTCGCGATTATGGCAAAGCCGCTTCGCAGTGAAGACCCAACTCCGCAGAACATGCAGTTCGCACACTTCGGCGTTCTTAACGACGGCAGCCAAAGCAAGGCCTCGCTCTTCACCTCCATCACGCTGAACATCATCATCGCCTTCGTCGTCATCGTCATCGGTGCCGCCGCCAAGCACTCGATCGACAAGAGCAAGAAGCTCACGACCGTATCGCTCGAGCCCATCAAAAAGATCGAGCCCGAACCCATCAAGCCCAAGATCGTTCCCAAACTACCCACACCGCCAGTCGTCAAGGTTGAGCCACCCAAAATCAAGCTCCCTGACGTCAAGCTTCCTGACCTCCCAAAGCCACCAGAGGTCAAGATGACCCAGCCCGTGCCGGTCGTTCTGCCAGCACCACCAAAAATTATTCAGCCGCCACCGGCTCCAAAAGTGGTCAGCCTCGCTCAGGCCCAACCCGCTTCAGTCGTCAATAACTCGCCGCACCCAGCACCCATTGCACTCGGTCAGCAGAACAATCCCATCGCCCCATCCAACCGCCCTACCACCAGTGCGATCAACCTCGGGAACAAAGGCATGGCCGGTATGCCCGCATCGAACACCGGCATGGGACCCTCAGCAACAGCCATCAAACTCGGCTCTGGATCGCCCGGCAGCCAGAACATGGCAGGCAGAGATAACGCTGCCAACGCCGTCAAGGGTGTCAAGCTCGGCGTAGTAGGCGGCACCGGCCCCATGAACGCTACCGGTCGAGTCGCTGGCCCAGTCAACCTCGGTCAGAATGTCGCACCGGCTATGCCCAAGCCCGCCGGCCCCACCGCTGCTTCCGTTCGCAGCGCCCCAAAGGTTCTCTTCAAGCCGCGTCCTGAGTACACAGCGGAAGCTACACGTATGCACATCGAAGGTGTCGTCTCAGTTCGAATTCATGTCTCGGCCAACGGTGCTGTCCAGGTTCTGGGCGTCACCAGCGACCTCGGACATGGCCTCGGAGAGTCGGCAGTCCGTGCAGTTGCCGGCACGCGATTCCAGCCTGCAGTCGATGCCTCTGGTCAACCTACAGATTGGGAGGGTGTGGTAAACGTAGCGTTTCAGCTCGCCAGCTAACCTTAGGTTCCCTGGTTACTACTCCCCCAGTTACCTTTTTCTGAACTAGCATTAAATTGCATCGAATGGATGACCGCACGTCATCGCAGGAGCCCTGAACATGATCTTTCGGAAACAGTCCACCGCCGGTTTCCTACTGGCAGCCTTCGTCGCCACCACACTTCCTGCCTGCGCCATCGGCCTCCCCCACCTCGGCAAGAAACAGAAGGAAGACGTCCTGCCTGCCCGCAAGCTCACCGCAGGCCAGAGTGCTCTTATCGACAAGGCCATCGGACGCGAGAAAGAAGTCATCAAGACCGTCAAGGACCGCGCTCCCCTCGTCGAAACCTACATACAGAACATGCGCCCGGACCCAGTCCTCGGACAGGTTCCCGAGTCCGATCAGCACTTCCTCGGACGCGTCGAGTTCAACAAGATCATTGGCGACAACGCCTATCAGATGAACGAGTCCACCTCTAAGGGGACCAGCAACGGCGGCAAACTCGGATTCTTCAAGCACTCCGCCTCGTTCCTCACCGGCCTCGGTAGCAGCCTCCACCTCACTTTCCACGAAGCAGGATTCGTTCAGATGCTCCTCATGGACTCCAACGGATTCGACCGCCAGCACTATAACTTCGGTTTCGTCCGCAATGACTTCCTGGGCAACACCCCCACCGCCGTATTTGACGTGACCCCCAGCCAAAGCAAGAGCCTCCTCAAAGACAAGACCTACGGCCGCTTCTACGGACGCATCTGGATTGAGACCCGCAACGGGAACGTCGTCCGCTTCAATGGCGACTTCGCCGGAGGAGTCCAGGATCAGAAGGAGTTCTATCACTTCGACAGCTGGCGAACCAACGTCCAGCCCGACCTTTGGCTCCCCACCTCCTTCTACGTCGAAGAAAGTGACCCCAAGAGCGTCTCCCGCACCCTCAAGTTCAAAGCCATTAACCATGTTTGGGGCTACGTTCTCAAGGTTCCAGCAAAAGAGTCCGAGAACACCTCCCTCGATGTCGTAGGTGCCACCGACGTCAGCAACGACGCGCAGGATGTCACCCCCCTCGGCGCACAGCGTGCCTGGGTCCAGCAAGCAGAGGATAACGTCGTCGAGCGTCTCTTTCAGGCCGGCCTCCTCGATGCTCCCAGCGAGTTCGACAAGACCTTGGAAGCTCTCGCAGGCAACATCCTTGCCTACAACAACATCACATTGTCACGACCAATTCGCTGCCGCACGCTCTTGACCGAGCCCCTGGAGTCAATCGCCGTTGGCAACACCATCATCATCTCCAAGAGCCTGCTCGACACTACCGCAGTCATTACTCAGGACGGCGCACAGCAGATGGGCAATCTCAACGCTATTCTCGCCTTCCAGATCGCCCATATCATCCTCGCTCACCGGCTTGATACCAAGTTCGCCTTCAATGACCGCCTGCTCTTCCCTTCCAACTCGGTATTCCACCGCATCCCCATGCACCACACAGATGCGGATAATGCCGCTGCCGCAAAAAAGGCGATCGAACTCCTCAGCGCGAAGGAACTCGTCGACGGTCAGCAGTACTTCGGCCTCTATCTCCAGCAGCTTGAGCAACGCGTCAAGGCCCTCAAAGCCCTCAACGAGCCTCTCATCGGAGATGGCCTCGTCAAGAGCGATACCGACCCATCCTTCTGGCTCGCAGCAATGATGTCCAAGGGCGGAAAGCTCGATCAGGCCAACCTCAAGCAACAGGCAGCTATGCCACTCTCCAGCTTCCTCCGCTTTGACCCTTGGACCGATCAGGTCATCACCATGCACGCATCCTTTGAGCCGCTTCTCTCCGCAGCAGACAAGATGCCTTTCGAAGTTGAGCCCGTTTACCTCAAGCTCAGCTACTACAAGCCGCCCGTCGATGCAGCAGCGGCTCCAGCAGCCGCTGCCCAACCGGCTCCAGCTGCTGCAGCCGACGCCACTGCCGCACCCGCAGTCGCAACGCCACCGCAGAACTAGATGCAACTCTCAGGCGAGCGGATATTTCTACTCCGCTCGCTCTCCCTCTAACGCACTTCGGCCAAACGACTCGGCGACCACGTACTAGTCCCCACTGATTCAGGAGGTACTCAAGTTGAAACGGCATTCGCTCATCGGCCTGATCGCTTGCGTGTTTGGTCTTTCCATCAACTCCCACGCCCAGGCGGTTCCGACTGCATCTCGCAACGGAACCCTCCAACTCGGCGCTGGAGTGACCTTCGATTCGACCGACTACACTCCCGAGATGACCAAAGGGGTCTCAGTCTATGGGGATTTTGACTTCACCAAGCACATCGGTGTCGAAGGGGATATTCACTTTGCAAGCATCGTCGCCCCAGGCGACGTGGGAGAAGATAGTTACTTGTTCGGTCCACGCTATGTCGTACGTCGCAACCGCATCAGTGCCTACGCCAAGGCTGTCTTCGGAATCGGGCGCCTCAATTATCAGTTCGACACCTCACCACACTCGTCGGCAACTTACAAAATCTACGCCTTTGGCGGTGGTGTCGATATCAAAGCAACACGCAGTATCAACATTCGTGCCATCGACGTAGAGTTCCAGAAATGGCCCGGATACGGCAACGGTCTCAGCCCCATCGTTACCACGATCGGGGTCGCTTATTCTTTCCCATAGGAGTCTCGCTTCTCAATTCTTGTAGCGAATGACTTTCAGAATTTCATAAAACGGTCTACGATCGGCCTAACCTCACCAAACGATCGTCTACGGGAGAATGTACTGGTGAAAAGGGTCTCTATCTTCATCGCCCTGCTGGCAACAACTTTTATGGTCCATGCTCAGGCCACCCCCACAGCTTCACGCTGGGGAGACCTTCAAATCGGGGCAGGCTACAGCTTCGCTCACTCCGACTACTCACCAGACCTCTACCATGGTTTTGGCATCTACACTGACTTCGATTTCACTCGCCATCTGGGAGTCGAAGCCGAGTTTCACTTCAACAAGAGCTCGAGCCCCGCTCAATACTACGAAAAGACCTATGAGATCGGTGGCCGCTACTTCCGCACCTACGGTCGCGTCTCTCCATACGCCAAAATCATGATCGGCCGCGGAGTCTTCAACTATGCCAACAACTCCGCAAACCTCGCATACAACATGGCGGCAGGAGGAGGAGGCGCCGACATCCGGATCAAGCGCTACCTCAACTTCCGCGGTGACGTCGAATACCAGTACTGGAGCGGCTTCGAAAACAACCTTGGGCAGGCCAATGGCCTCACCCCATTCGTAACTACCATCGGCCTCGCCTATCACTTCAGATAGATCCCGATTCCCCCAAAGCCAAACAGAAAGCCCCGGCCTCAAGCCGGGGCTTTCCATTGGTGCGCCTCGTAATACTAGAAGTGGTAAGCGACACCCAACGAAGGCATTGAGATAACCTCGTACCGGTTCGTCTTGAAGCTGTCCAGACCAAAGTTCGGAGCCTTCACCACAAACCCGCGATACTCCGCTCGAATATCAAAGCTAGGGCTCAGCTCGTACGCCACACCGGCACCAAACAACGCCCCGATATTCGTATTCTGCTTCGTATCAAAGCTAGTGGAGCCATAATCACGAATCGGCGTAAAAATCAGTGCTCCTACGCCAACCTCCGCAAACGGGCTGAAGTTCCTGAAATTCAGGTTGTAAACATAGGCACCAGAGATCTCCTGCTGGCGCTGATGGATCTGCCCAGTCAGAAAGCTCGTCTTATAGTTCTGGTAGTTTTGCGCGAAGGAGTAGTTCACCTCAAGCGCACTACGAGGAGTGAGCATATATCGGTAGCTACCCAGAAAGCCGTAAGTGCTGCTCGTGTTCTGCTGGACAGCGTTCCCATGCACCTCGGGCGCAAATAGCCCAATGCCACTCGCGCTCACATCCTGCCGACTCTCCTGCCCATACCCTGAAGCCGCCGACAGTATCAGCGCGCCCAACAACATCATCTTCTTCATTCTTCGCTAAATCCCTTCGAATTCGTTCAAAGCTTCGCCTCTGTCCCGCAGGCGCTACGCTCACAATCGTCCTTGAGCCAATCGCCGAACGCGCAGTCGCTTTGGTAATTGTACCCGTAGCAGCGTCCATCGGGGCGCAACCCACTCAAGAAGGCCGAAGGACTCACCTTCCCCCGGTCTCACTTTCCACCCCATCAACCCATCCAACCTACTGCGGAGGCGCTGCTGGAGCCCCGCCCTGACCCTCGCGATGCTCTTCCCGCCTCTCCCTCATCCGCGCTTCCATCGCATCAAACTTCGTCTTCTGATCGTCCGTCAACACCCTCCGAACCTTCTCCCGCGATGCCTTCCGAATCGACATCATCTTCTCCCGCTTGTCCTCAGGAGCAGTCGATGTATCGTCTCGCAGAGCCAGCATCTGCTTATTCGTATCCGCCTGGATAGATTTAATCTGCGTTACCTGGTCCGCACTCAGATTTAGTTCCGTGGTCATCCGTGCCAGTTGCCGTTCCTGCATCTGCATCGGCCCCGGACGTCCCATCGGACGGTCCTGCCCACCTTGCGGAGCTGGTGGTGGCACCGAACTATCCTGCGCCAGCATCGACACAGCACTCAGCGTCGTCATACAAAGCGCCAGCATCGCCAGCTGCGCTCCAGTCTTCCCAAGCTTTATCATCTTCATAGCCAACCCTCATTCGTGCTGCTTATGCCGGACGATCTTCTCCGACGCGTAAATCTAATCGTAAAGACGCATTTTTCTCGGAAAGGTTCTTCACAACTTTTTCCTTGCTCCTAAATTCCGCGCTCCACATGGAAGCAATACGGATCGCCATGCGCCGCCGCGTACTCCTCCACCACCTTCAGAAACGACACGGCCGCATGCGACAAGCTCGCCTGTCTCCGATGCACCAGTCGCAACTTCCGCTCCATCTGCAACTCAGGAACCTGTACCCGCACCAGCGTACCGTTCTCCAACTCCGTCTGCACCGTCAACCCTGGCACCAACGCCACACCGTTCCCCATCGCCACAAACCGCTTGATCGCCTCCATCGTCGGCAACTCGACCCCCATCTGTAGCGGAGTCTTGTGCCGCTTGAAGGTCTGAATCACCTTCAACCGTTGCGGGGAAGAGATATTGTGCGCAATAAAATTTAGCCCCCCCAGCTGCCGGATCGAAACCTCCTTCTCCTGCGCCAGAGCATGCTTCGGATTCACCACAAACGCCAGCTCATCCCGATACACCACGATCGACTTTACCTGGGCATCATCCGGTCGGAACGACAGCACCCCAAGCTCCACCGAATGCATCAGCACTTCATCCGATATCCGGCTCGCCAGCGACCGCTGCACTGCCAGCTTGATCCGCGGATTCTGCCGTCTAAACTCGTCCAGCAGCGGCAGCAGATACAGACAGGTGTACTCGTTCGCCGCCAAGTTCAGTCGCCCACGATGCAGCTCCCGCAACTCGCTTAACGCACCCGTCGCTTCATTCCGCAGATTCAACAGCTTCAGCGCATACTCCCGCAGCACCTCGCCCGCATCTGTCAGCGTCCCATCACGTGACGACCGCTCAAACAGCACTTCGCCCAGTTCCTGCTCCAGCTTGGCGATCGCCTGGCTCACCGCAGGCTGTGTCCGGTGCAGCCGTGCCGCGGCACGCGAGAAACTGCGCTCCTCAGCCACCGCCAGAAACGTCTCCAGTTGCACCAGCTCCAAACCGCACCCACCCCGGCTTCCAGCAATTTCGCCGAATAGCCTGATTAGAAATTGTGATACTTCTTCCAATCATCATAAGCCTGCGTTATGATAACGTCCAGATCGAAGGACTGTGCCCCTATGCCATCACCAAACCAGATCGTATTCTTCGACACCACCCTCCGCGACGGCGAGCAGTCCCCCGGCTGCACCATGCACCACGACGAAAAGCTCCGCATGGCCCATCAACTCGCGGCCCTCGGCGTCGACGTCCTCGAGGCTGGATTCGCCATCGCCTCCGAAGGTGACTTCAACGCCGTCCAAGCCATCGCCCGCGAGGTCCACGGAACCCGCATCGCATCGCTCGCCCGTTGCAAACGCGAAGACATCGAGGCCGCAGGCCGCGCCGTTCAACCAGCCGCCAGCAATCGCATCCACGTCTTCCTCGCCTCCTCTGACCTTCACCTTGAGTACAAACTCCGCATCACCAGAGAACAAGCCCTCGACCACGCAGCCGAATCCGTCCAGTTCGCCCGAACCTTCACTGACGACGTCGAATTCTCCACCGAGGACGGCACCCGATCCGATCACGAGTTCCTCATCAAAATGATCACCGTCGCCGTCCAGGCCGGGGCCACCACCATCAACATCCCCGATACCGTCGGCTACACCACGCCCGACGAATACGCCGCCATATTCCGCTTGGTCAAAACACGCGTCCCCGGCATCGAGAACGTCATCCTCTCCACCCATTGCCACAATGACCTCGGCATGGCCGTCGCCAACTCTCTCGCCGGCATTCAGGCCGGAGCTCGCCAGGTCGAGTGCACCATCAACGGAATCGGCGAGCGCGCCGGCAACGCCGCCCTCGAAGAGATCGCAGCCGCCATCATGGTTCGCCACGACATCTACCCCTATACCCATAACCTCAAAATGACCGAGCTCTACCCCACCAGCCAGATGCTCGCCGAGTGCATCTCCTTCGGCTGCTCGCCCAACAAGGCCGTCGTCGGAGCCAACGCTTTCGCCCACGAGTCCGGTATCCACCAGCACGGCATGATGTCCAACCCCCTCACCTACGAGATCATGACCCCTGCCTCCGTCGGCGCCGGCAACACCAATCTCGTCCTCGGCAAACACTCTGGCCGCCGCGCCCTCGCCGACCGCCTCGAAAAACTCGGCCACCCTCTCGACCGCAACCAGCTCGACGAGGTCTACACCCGCTTCACCGAACTAGCCGACCGCAAGAAATCCATCTACGACCAGGATCTGCTAAGTCTCCTGCAACCCGCAAAATCCGTGGTCGCAACGCACTAAAATTGTGCTAATGGCACGGCGTCAGCCGTGCCGAAGAGTCCCACATCCAGAGGGGCTTTTACCCCTGAGGTATCAAAAGCATGCGTCTCAAAATTGCAGTCCTCGCCGGCGACGGCATCGGCCCCGAAGTCACCCACGAAGCCGTCAGCATCCTCAAGGCTGTCGCCGAACTCGGTGGCCACGACTTCACCTTCACCCCCGCCCTCATCGGCGGAGTCGCCATCACCGCCCACGGCTCACCACTCCCCACTGCTACCCTCGACATCGCGCTCGACTCCGACGCCGTCCTCCTCGGTGCCGTCGGCGACAACAAGTTCAACGCTCTCACCCCCGACAAGCGCCCCGAAGCCGGCCTCCTCCAGATCCGCCAGGCCCTCGGCGGCTACGCCAATCTGCGCCCCTCCATCGCCTATAAGGCCCTCTCCGGAAGCTCCCCCTTACGTCCCGAGGTCACCGCCGACGTCGACATCCTCTTCGTCCGCGAGCTCCTCGGCGGCCTCTACTTCGGCGCGCCCCGCTGGTGGAACCGCGAAACCAACGAAGCGATCAACACCATGCGCTACACCCGCGACGAAGTCGTCCGCGTCGCCCGCGTCGCCTTCGAGCTCGCAGCCAAACGCCGCAAGAAGGTCACCTCCGTCGACAAGGCCAACGTCCTCGAAGTCTCCCAGCTCTGGCGCGCCACCGTCACTGAAGTCGCCAAGGATTACCCCTCCGTCACCCTCGAGCACCAACTCGTCGACTCCATGGCGATGCACATCATGAACATCCCCCGCAACTTCGACGTCGTCCTCACCGAGAACCTCTTCGGCGACATCCTCTCCGACGAAGCCGGCGTCATTACCGGCTCCCTCGGCATGCTCCCATCAGCCACCATCGGCGGAGCAGTAAATCTCTACGAACCCGTCCATGGCTCCGCTCCCGACATCGCCGGCACCGGTAAGGCCAACCCTCTTGGCGCCATCCTTACCGCCGCCATGGTTCTCCGCCACTCCGCCAACCTCGAGCAAGATGCACGAGCCGTTGAGCAAGCCGTCAATAAGGTCCTGGACGCCGGCTACCGTACCGCCGATATCGCCCGCGGCAGCTCCCAAACCGTCACGACCCAGGAGATGGGAAAACTGGTTCACCAGGCACTCGTCGAAGACATCGACCGCCGCCAGTCCATGCATGCCGTCTAACCCAATACCACTTCACGTTGTCATCCTTCGCGAAGCGCGAGTATCCGCTTTTGACTCTTGTCTTTGAACTTGTTTGTTGTTGACCAACCCCATGCGCCGTCATCTCCAACTCGCCGTACTCACATTCGTATTCGCGACGAGCGCCTGCGCCCAGTTCCACATGCCTCAGCTCTCTCATAAAGACAAAGATGCCCGCGAAGACGTCTCCTGGCTCGCTCCCTTCGCCGTTCCGGAGCCCGATGGCCGCCAGAACGACCTCATTCGCGACGAACGCTTCAAACCCTTCATCCGCGAACATCTGAAAGCCCCCCAAACCTTCTGGAACGACAATCAGTCCCTCACCGACACCATCATGGAGTTCCTCGCCGTTCCCGGCAAAGTCGTCCTCGACGACAACCGCTACCTCCTCATCGATGGCTGCGTCCTCCACTTCTGTCCCTCGCACGGCCTCGTGTTCGTTGACCTCGGAACCGACCACGCCCTCGTCGTCTTCGCTGCCATCGACTGGACCAAAGACAACAAAATCCCCAGTCAGGCCGGTGCCGAATACACCATGTGGGTCTTCGCCAACCGCCCCCTCAGCACTGGACCAATCCCTCCAGCTCTCACCCGCGCCCTCGCCCACTGGGCCGCGCAACCCAGCTCCGGCAGCACCACACTGCCTAACATCACCAACACAATTCTCGTCGACCCCGACGGCACCCCGCACCAGGTTCCACCCACCACCGTCGGCGTAACCCCCATCCCTCAGCAACCTGAGCAGAAGGCAAAATCATGACCACCACCGCATCCCCTCGCACCCTCTTCGAAAAAGTCTGGCAGCAGCACGTCGTCGCCGAACCGCAGGGCGAGCCCTCCATCATCTACATCGATCTCCACCTCGTCCACGAGGTCACATCCCCACAGGCCTTCGACGGACTCCGCATGGCCGGCCGCAAGCTCCGCCGCCCCGACCGTACCGTCGCCACCGTCGACCACAACGTCCCCACATCGAGCATCGCCGACCGTCTCCACATCGTCGACCAGATCGCCTCCAAGCAGATCGAAGCCCTCCGCAAGAACTGCGCTGACTTCGACGTCGAGCTCTACGACGTCCAGTCCCCCAACCAGGGCATCGTCCACATCATCGGCCCCGAACTCGGCCTCACCAAACCCGGCATGACCATCGTCTGCGGCGACTCCCACACCTCCACCCACGGAGCCTTCGGAGCACTCGCCTTCGGCATCGGCACCTCTGAAGTCGAGCACGTCATGGCCACCCAGACGCTCCCTCAGGACAAGCCCAAAACCTTCCGCATCTCCGTTGATGGCGACCTCCACTCCGGCGTCACCGCCAAGGACCTCGTCCTCCACATCATCGGTCAGATCGGCACCGCTGGCGCCACCGGCTACGTCGTCGAGTACGCCGGCTCCGCCATCCGCGCCCTCTCCATGGAAGGCCGCATGACCATCTGCAACATGTCCATCGAGGCCGGGGCTCGCGCCGGAATGATCGCCCCCGACGCCACCACCTTCACCTACCTCCAGGGCCGCAAATTCTCACCCACCGGCGCTGCATGGGATACCGCCGTCGCCCACTGGTCCACCCTTGCCACTGACCCCGGCGCAACCTTCGACCGCGAACTCCTCATCAACGCCGCTGACATCACCCCCACCGTCTCCTGGGGTACCTCGCCCGGCATGGTCACCGGCGTCAAATCCACCGTCCCTCTGCCCGACCCAACCGCCAGCGAAGCCGACCAGAAAAACTTCGAGCGCGCCCTCGAGTACATGGACCTCAAGCCCGGCACACCCATCGAAGAGATCGCCATCGACCGCGCCTTCATCGGCTCCTGCACCAACGCGCGCATCGAAGACCTCCGCGCCGCAGCAGCCGTCGTCCGTGGCTATCACGTAGCCACCACCGTCCGCGCCATGGTCGTCCCCGGCTCCCAGCACGTCAAAAAACAAGCCGAAGAAGAAGGCCTCGACAAGATCTTCACAGCAGCCGGCTTCGACTGGCGCGAGCCCGGTTGCAGCATGTGCCTCGGCATGAACCCCGACATCCTCGCCCCCGGCGAGCGCTGCGCTTCCACCAGCAACCGCAACTTCGAAGGCCGCCAGGGCCGAGGAGGCCGCACCCACCTCGTCTCCCCTCAAATGGCCGCCGCCGCCGCCATCGCCGGCCACTTCACCGATATCCGCACATGGAAGTTCAAGGAGGCCAACTAATGATCGCCATCAACACCCTCACCTCCACCGCAGCCCCCCTCGATATCTCGAATATCGACACCGACCAGATCATCCCCAAGCAGTTCCTCAAGCGTATCGAGCGCACCGGCTACGGCGAGTTCCTCTTCTTCGACTGGCGCCGCATCCAGGAAGGCCCCAACACCGGCCAACCCGATGACTCCTTCGTCCTCAACAACCCCGCCTACGCCGGAGCAAAAATCCTCATCGCCGGCAAGAACTTCGGCTGCGGCAGCTCTCGCGAGCACGCCGCCTGGGCCCTCACCGACTTCGGCTTCCTCGCTGTCATCGCTCCCAGCTTCGCCGACATCTTCTTCTCCAACGCCGGCAAAAACGGCATGATCCTCGTCCGCCTCCCCGAGGCCGACGTCAACCTCCTCTCCGCTCGCAGCGCTGCCAACCCAGCGCACCAGATCACCATCAACCTCGAAGCCCAAACCATCACCGACGACCAAGGCTTCAGCGCCACCTTCGAAATCGACCCATTCCGCAAATACTGCCTCCTGAACGGACTCGACGACATAGGCCTAACCCTCCGCCACGAGTCCGAACTAGACGCCTACGAAACCAAACACGACACAGAATTCTGGCTTGCGCCCCGTCCGGCCACCACCTCGCCCTCAGTCGCACCCACCACAGAAGTGTCATCCTGAGTGATGGCGCGCAGCGCCGAGTCGAAGGACCTGCTTCTCGCTTTTGCCGTTGCCTTTTCTTGCAGTTGTTTATTCTTGCCGTCATCCTGAGCGCAGCGAAGGGCCCCGAGGGGCTCTCGATCACCACAACCGCTTAGACCTTTCAAACGAAATGCCGCAACACGGAGATCAAGTGAGCAACGAAATCAATCCGAAGAAATACTCCATCCCCCTGACCGAAGGCCCCAACCGCGCAGCCGCCCGCTCCTACCTCCGCGGCGTAGGCTTCACCAAGGAAGACCTGCACAAGCCCATCATCGGTGTAGCCAACACCTGGACCGAGATCGGCCCCTGCAACTTTCATCTCCGCGACGTAGCCGCTGCCGTCAAGCAGGGCATCCGCGACGCCGGCGGCACCCCCATGGAGTTCAACACCGTCACCATCTCCGACGGCATCACCATGGGCACCGAAGGCATGAAAGCCAGCCTCATCTCCCGTGAAGTCATCGCCGACTCCATCGAACTCGTCGCCCGCGGCAACCTCTTCGACGGCATCGTCTGCATCGCCGGCTGCGACAAGAACATGCCCGGCACCATCATGGCCATGGCCCGCCTCGACATCCCCGGCATCATGCTCTACGGCGGCTCCATCGCTCCCGGCCACCTCAAGCAGCCCGACGGCTCCTCCAAAGACATCACCATCCTCAACGTCTTCGAAGGCATGGGTTCCTACGCCGCCGGCAAGATCAATGCCGACCAGCTGGAAGCCCTCGAAGCCAACGCCTGCCCCGGCCCCGGAGCCTGCGGCGGCCAGTTCACCGCCAACACCATGGCCATGGCCGGCGAATTCCTCGGCATCTCCCCCTTCAACCTCACCGGCGTCCCCGCTATGGATCCCCACAAGGCCGAAGCCAGCCGCGCAGCAGGCCGCATGATCATGGACCTCTGCCGCCACGACGTCCGCCCCTCCAAGATCCTCACCAAGCAAGCCATCGAGAACGCCATCACCGCCGTCTGCGCCTCCGGTGGCAGCACCAACGCAGTCCTCCACCTTGTCGCCATCGCCAATGAGCTTGGCATCCAGCTCAACCCCGGCGGCGCCGAAATGGACATCTTCGATAAGATCAGCGAGCGCACCCCCTTCATCTGCGACCTCTCCCCCGGCGGCAAGTACGTCGCCAGCGACTACCAGGCCGCAGGCGGCTCCCGCGTCCTCGCCAAGCGTCTCATCGAGAAGGGCCTTTTACATTCAGCCAGCATCACCGTCTCCGGTCGCACCCTCGCCGAAGAAGCTGCCCTCGCCGTTGAAACCCCCAACCAGCCCGTCATCCGTGACTGGTCTAACCCTCTGAAACCAACCGGAGGATTAGTCATCATGAAGGGCAATCTCGCCCCCGAAGGCGCCGTCATCAAGGTCGCCGGACACGAGCGCATCCACCACACCGGCACCGCCCGCGTCTTCGAGAACGAGGACTCCTGCCACGCCGCCGTCGAAGCCGGAAAGATCAACCCCGGCGACGTCCTCGTCATCCGCTACGAAGGCCCACGCGGAGGCCCCGGCATGCGCGAGATGCTCGCCGTCACCGCCGCAGTAAAAGGCATCCCCGAACTCTCCGAGACCGTAGCCCTCCTCACCGACGGCCGCTTCTCCGGAGCCACCCGCGGCCTCATGGCCGGCCACGTAGCCCCCGAAGCCTTCCTCGGAGGCCCCATCGCCGCCGTCCACGAAGGCGACACCATCACCTTCGACATCCCCAACCGCGAACTCCGTCTCGAAGTCCCAGCCGAAGAGATCGCCAAACGCCTCAAAGACTTCAAAGCCCCAACCCCACGCTACAAACGCGGAGTTTTCGCCAAATACGCCAACTCCGTAAGCTCCGCCAGCGAAGGAGCCGTCACCACCTAACCGATGCCACTTCGCTTTTATTTTTCGTTTTGCTTAAGGGCACGGCTTCAGTCGTGCCACAACATCCACCGCAGCAAAGGGGCTTTAGCCCCTGAGGTACGCAATCGATGAGTAGACCCGGTGCAGCACCGCTTTGGGAACAACTCGCAATTGGCTTCTTAGGCCCACCAATCATGGCGATCCTCTTTCGCTTTATGGCGCGCGGATGGGCTATGACGGTTCAAGGTGGAACCGTGAGCCAGAAGACACAGAAGCGTCAGCGGATCGAATTTTGGGGCATGCTCGTCGCAATGTATCTGCGGTATGGGGTGAATTTATCTACGCTTGGCTTACCTAGGCGAACGGGAACGTGAAGTAAATCTGTAGCCGCAAACAGTACCGCGCAGCAAAGGAGAAGAAGATGGCAAACAAAAATCAACACCCCACCCTCACCGGCTCCGAAATCCTCTGGGCCACCCTGGTAGGCGAGGGCGTCACCACGGTCTTCGGCTACCCCGGCGGAGCCATCCTCCCCATCTACGACGCCCTGCGCAAGTTCCCCATCCACCACGTCCTCGTGCGCCACGAGCAGGGTGCCTCCCACATGGCCGACGGCTACGCCCGCGCCTCCGGCAAGGTCGGCGTCTGCATGGCCACCTCCGGCCCCGGCGCGACGAACCTCGTCACCGGCATCGCCACCGCCATGCTCGATTCCATCCCCATGGTCGCTATCACCGGACAGGTCTCCTCCAAGGTCCTCGGCTCCGACGCCTTCCAGGAAGTCGACATCACCGGCATCACCCTGCCCATCACCAAGCACAACTTCCTCGTCACCCGCGCCGAAGACATCGCTCACATCGTCCGCGAAGCCTTCGAGATCGCCCGCTCCGGCCGCCCCGGCCCCGTCCTTGTCGACATCACCAAGGACGCCCAGCAGGCCACCGCGCCCTTCTCCTTTGAAGCCGCCGCGCCCGAGCCTCACCGTCCCCACCCCATGCTCAAGGCCGAGTCCGCCTCCATGCAGCAGGCCATCGAACTCATCAAATCCGCCAAGCGCCCCGTCATCCTCGCCGGCCACGGCATCGTCGAGTCTGGTGCCCGCGAAGAGGTTATCGCCTTCGCCGAGCGCCGCCAGATCCCCGTCGCTTCAACGCTCCTGGGATTAGGCGCCTTCCCCACCTACCACCCCCTCTCCCTCGGCATGATGGGCATGCACGGCGAGTCCTGGGTCAACCACGCCATCCAGCAGGCAGATCTCCTCCTCGCCTTCGGCATGCGCTTCGACGACCGCGTCACCGGCAACCTCGCCAGCTACGCCCCCAACGCAAAAAAGATCCACATCGAAATCGACCCCTCCGAGATCAACAAGAACGTCAAGGTCGACGTAGCCCTCATCGGGGACCTCCGCAAAACCCTCGATCAGCTTCTCCCCATCCTCCCCGAGAAGAGCGATACCTCGTGGATCGATGAAGTCAACGCCATGAAGGGCACCGCCGCCGTCCGCGACATCATCAACCTCCCCGACAACGGCCACCTCTACGCCGCCCACGTCATCAACGACATCTGGCGCGAAGCCCTCGCCGCCGGACGCCTCGCCCAGACCATCATCGTCACCGACGTAGGCCAGCACCAGATGTGGGAGGCCCAGTACTACAAGCACGACACCCCCCGCTCCCTCGTCACCTCCGGAGGCCTCGGCACCATGGGCTTCGCCCTCCCCGCCGCCATTGGAGCCAAAGCCGCCTGCCCCGAAAAAGACGTCTGGGTCATCGCCGGCGACGGAGGCTTCCAGATGACCGCCTGCGAGCTATCCACCATCATGCAGGAGGGCTACGCCATCAACATCGCCGTCATCAACAACGGCTTCCTCGGCATGGTCCGCCAGTGGCAGGAGGCATTCTACGACAAGAACTACTCCGCCAGCCCCATCCTCAGCCCCGACTTCGTCGCCCTCGCCGCCGCCCACGGCATCGCCGGTGCCCACGTCAGCAAACGCGCCGACGTCATCCCCACCGTCACCAAAGCCCGCACCTCAGGCAAACCCTTCCTCATCAACTTCCAGGTAGAAAAAGAAGACGGTGTCTACCCCATGATCGCCCCCGGCGCCGCCCTCCACGAGATGGTCCGCCGCCCCACCCACGACCCCCTCCTCGAAACCGCGGAGGACGAGTAGCGATGCCGCAATCAACCGCGCCGAGTTTTAAAGGGCTGAAAGCCCGCTCTACCATAGCCTGGGGCAAAGCCCCAGGTAACCGCATATCCATGGAATGCGGGCTGAAGGCCCGCGCTAAAACTCTAATCCCAAACAAACCGTTCATCGAAGCCCACATCATACTTCGCAAACATGGCCCGCATCTCCGCCTGAAAATCGCGCCGCTGATGGTGCACCGCCTGTCCGTCGATGTACCGCACCAACGCGGCCCGATCGCCCAATCCGACGGAGAACGCCGCATACCCGCGCTGCCAGCTGAACTTCGCGAACTCCGGCCCCTTTGTCTTGATCCACTTCGAAGACGCAACCTTCAGCCTCTCCACCACTCGCGAAACAGATTCAGTTCGCGCCAGAAACAACGCCACATGAACGTGATCCGAAACTCCACCCACCCGCACGCACATGTTCTCCGAACTACTGAGTACAGACGCAAGATACGCGTGCATCTCCATGCGGATACTGTCATGGATCAGCGGTCGACGATCCTTCGTGCTGAACACCAGGTGCACCAGAACGTAGGAGAGCGATTGCGGCATGGCCGTCAGTATAGCGCGGCCCTTCACCCATCAACCCAACCGAGCCTGACCAGAATTAATTTCATCGATTTAAATCGCTGCTAAGCCTTCCGTTGGACTTGAAAGGATATCTCCATGCTCCACAACTTCGTAGCCCTCTCAGGCAAAGCACGCATTCCAAGTCTTGTAGCTTTGGTTTTGTATGGACTTTCGGGTATTACCGCCGTCGCACAGGCTACACAGATACACATCCATATTCTCAACGCAAAGAATGGCCATCCAATAAAGAACAGAAATCTTGATATTGTCTTTGGAAATTATGGACACGAGGGGACGAGTGATGCGAACGGTACGATTGTTGTCACCGCAGACCCAAAATCAACCATTAGCCTCGTAACCCAGCCCTACGCGGAGTGCCGCCCAAAATCATCCTCCCCTTGGGAAATCAAGTATTCGGTTGAAGATATTCTGGCGAAAGGATTCTCCACTCCAAACGTTTGCGGGAAGGCACACGCGGTGGCGAAGCCAGGCGAAATAATCATTTTCGAACGCCCACGAGGACTCTTGAACGTCTTGGCCGCCCCAATAGCGTATTAAGTACGGAATAGTAGAAAGGATTTCCATGCTCCACAACTTCGTAGCCCTCGCACAAAGCAAGCAACGCGCCCCCATCGCCGCAGTTGTTCTTGCCCTCATGTGCAACGTCACGGGCTACGCAGCTCACGCCCAACACCTCCGCATCCGCGTCATCAACGCCAAGACCAACCGCCCCATCACCGACGAGCACCTCAACGTAGCCCTCCGCGCAGACCAGATCGGCTCCGTCGCCATGTCCACCGACAGGCACGGCATCATCCTCGTCAACATCGGCACCGCAACCACCATCCGCATCCTCTCCAACATGTATGCCGACTGCCGCCCCCGCGGCGAGCTCTACACCGACTATCCCATCGCCGACATCCTCCGCACCGGCATCATCACCGGCAACCTCTGCAGCAACGCCAAACCCAAACCGCACCCCGGCGAACTAACCATCTTTGAAATCCCCAGAACCTTCATCCCCACCTACCCAGCCCCCCCAGCCAGCAACCTGCCCCACTCAGACGAGAACCCGAACTGAAAGGTCCAAATGCTCCACACCTTCGTAGCCCTCGTTAGCGACAAACCCGGCGTCCTCACCCGCGTCGCCTCTCTCTTCCGCCGCCTCAACATCAATATCGTCTCCCTCACCGTAGGCGAGTCCGAGCGCACCGAAGTCTCCCGCATGACCATCGTCTGCGAGGCCCCCGATAACGCTGCCCACCGCATCAAGGCCTCCCTCTACAAGCTCGAGATCACCATCGACGTCGACGAAGTCGGCCGCTCCGAAGCCGTCATCCGCGAGCTCTGCCTCATCAAGATCGCCGCCGGCCCCTCTCATCCCCTCGGCCAAAGCTCCCGCTCCCAGATCTTCGAGCTCGCCAACGTCTTCCGCGCCCGCGTCGTCGACCTCGCGCCCGAGTCCATCATGCTCGAAATGACCGGCAGCTCCAGTAAGATCGAAGGCCTCATCCAGGTCATCACCGAGTCCGGCTACACCATTCTCGAAGTCTCCCGCACCGGCCGCATGGCCATGCGCCGCGGTCACCACACCAGCCGCGTCCTCAAGGCCCTCGGAACCCCCAACGGCAATCAAACCCCAAACCCGGACTTCGCCATCAGGCCCAAAACCGACATCATCCCCAACGAATTCCCCAATGTCCACGAAGAAGAGGACGAATCCTGAGATTCGCCCGATTCTCCGCGCTAATCAGCACGACTTCAACCGCGTCATCACCAACAATTGATAAGCTTGTAAAGCACCCTCAAAGGAAGAAGAACAAACACAATGGCTAAGGCATACCACGACGCAGACGCAGACCTCTCCCTCATCCAGGCAAAGAAAGTAGCCATCATCGGCTACGGATCTCAGGGCCACGCCCACGCCCTCAACCTTAAGGACTCCGGCGTTCAGGTCCGTGTAGGCCTCCGTGAAGGCTCACCCTCCATCGAGAAGGCCCGCAAAGCCGGCCTCGAAGTCTCCACCGTCGCCGAAGCCACCAAGTGGGCCGACGTCATCATGAACCTCACCCCAGACCAGACCGCTGCCAAGGTCTACTACGCCGACATCGAGCCCTACCTGCGCCCCGGCCAGACCCTCATGTTCGCCCACGGCTTCAACATCCGCTTCCGCACCATCACCCCGCCCGCCTTCGTCGACGTCTCCCTGGTCGCCCCCAAAGGGCCCGGCCACCGTGTCCGCGAGGTCTTCACCGAAGGCGGCGGCATCCCCGGCCTCGTAGCGGTTGAGCAGGACGCCTCCGGCCACGCTCTCGCCCAGGCTCTCTCCTACGCCAAGGGCATCGGCTGCACCCGCGCCGGAGTCCTCGAAACCACCTTCACCGAAGAGACTGAAACCGACCTCTTCGGCGAGCAGGCCGTCCTCTGCGGTGGCACCTCCGCTCTCGTCAAGGCAGGCTTTGAGACCCTCGTCGAGGCCGGCTACCAGCCAGAACTCGCCTACTTCGAAGTCCTCCACGAGCTGAAGCTCATCGTCGACCTCATGTACCGCGGCGGCCTCGAGTACATGCGCCACTCCATCTCCGACACCGCAGAGTGGGGCGACTACGTAGCCGGCCCACGCATCGTCACACCGGAAGTCAAGAAGGCCATGAAGGGCCTCCTCAACGACATCCAGGATGGAACCTTCGCGAAGAAGTTCATCGAAGAGAACGAGACCGGACGTCACGAGTTCGCCCGCATCCGCAAGGAAGAAGCGGCCCTCCAGATCGAAAAGGTTGGCGCCGAGCTCCGCAAATCCATGCCATTCCTCGATCCCGTCAGGGTAGTAGACGGCACCGTAGTCAAGGCCTAATCAGTTACAGAACCGGGTGCCCCATCTTCGCCGCAGTTCATCGCGGCTAAGGTGGGCATTCGCGCAAGCGAACCGCATTCCGCCGACCCACCACAAAAGCTCGGGTGCCCCATCCTTCGCAGTCTCAGCGCGAAGGGTGGGATCCACCACCCTTCGTACCGTCTCATAAAATAAAACCTATGCACCACCCCCGCTCCCCGCTCTACGTCACCAGTCTCATCGCCGCAGCCTTCTTCATGGAGAACCTCGACGGCACCATCATCGCCACTGCCCTGCCGCAGATGGCGCGCAGCTTCCACGTGGGCGCGGTAAACCTCAACATCGGCATGACGGCCTACATGATCACGCTCGCCGTCTTCATCCCTATCAGCGGCTGGGTCGCAGACCGCTTCGGCGCCCGCACCGTCTTCGCTGCGGCCATCGCCACCTTCACTCTCGCCTCGCTGCTCTGCGCCATGGCTGGTTCCCTCACGCAGTTCACCCTCATGCGCATCCTGCAAGGCATTGGCGGAGCCATGATGGTCCCGGTCGGCCGCCTCGTCGTCCTTCGCTCCACCCCCAAAGAAGAACTCACCAAGGCCATCGCCTACATCACATGGCCCGGTCTCGCCGCACTCGTCATCGGCCCTCCCATCGGTGGATTCATCACCACCTACGCCAGTTGGCATTGGATCTTCCTCCTGAATCTCCCCCTCGGCCTCATCGCCATCGTTCTCACCCTCCTCTGGGTCGAAAACGTCCGCTCCGACGAGCAGCATCCCTTTGACTGGCTCACCTTCCTCTTCGCCGGCCTCGCCTCCACCGGCATCGTCTTCGCCCTCGAAAAGCTCGGCTCAGGCGGAACCCGCTGGCCGCTCCCTGTCTCCATCCTCGCTCTCAGCCTTCTCAGCGGAGCCTTCGCCATCCTCGCCGCGCGCCGCTCCCCCGCCTCGCTCATCGACCTTGAATCCCTGCGACTCAAGTCCTACTCCCTCTCCGTCTACGGAGCCAGCGCCTTCCGCATCTCCGTCGGAGTGCTGCCCTTCCTCCTCCCCCTCATGTTTCAGGAGGCGTTTGGCCTCAGCGCCTTCGCCTCAGGCCTCTATCTCCTCGCGCTCTTCGGCGGCGATCTCTCCATGAAGTCCATCGTCATTCCCATCCTCCGACGCTTCGGATTCCGCCGCATCATCATCGTCAATGGCATCATCACCGCCGTCTCCATCGCCCTCTGCGCCATCCTCGGTCCGCATACCCCGTCCGTCGTCATCCTCGCCGTTCTCTTCTTCCACGGATGCTCCCGCTCCCTGGAGTTCACCTGCTTGACCACCCTCGCCTACACCGAGATCCCCCCCGAACGCATGAGCCGAGCCAACGGATTCCTCTCCGCAGTCATGCAACTGAGCATAGGCATGGGAGTCGCTGTGGGCGCCGTCACCCTCCGCATCGTCGCCCACTCCCGCGGTCACTCTGCAGCCTTGCCCCAGCTCCAGGACTTCCACATCGCCATCTTCTGTATCGCAGCGCTTGCTCTCGCTCCCGTCTTCGACAGCCTTAGCCTCGCGCCCGACGCCGGTGCTGCCACCAGCGGCCACCTCCCTCAGGAAATCCTCACCCCAGCCGAATAAGCCAACTCAAAAATCATGCATCCGCCATCTCGGTTCGCGATCTAATTGTCATCCCCGTTCTCAATCGGTGGCAGGATTCTGACCGATCACTCCAAACCGCGAACTTGCTCTTCTCCTCACAAGGCGGAACAAATCTACCTCCGCAAACGTTATAAGATTCAATCCAACGACTTCATCGTCATTCTTCGCGGCAAAGACGCGGTGAAAAACTTCGCTCGCTCAACCCTGTAACAATAGAGACATTGACGACACTGATCGACTCCATGCCCATGCGCCAGCAGGAGATCAAAGACCGTCAACCGAGGTAGAAATCGCAATGGCCACATTCCCTCAAATCAGTCCCAACTCCGAGTTCCCATCCCCACTCCAGTCGGAGCCATTGCTGGTGCGGCAGCCAGCCCAGCCCACCCCGCTTCCGCAGATCATCGCCGCCCTCCGCACCATTCCGCCCCTGGACGGCCTCACCGAAGCCGAGTACACCTGGCTCGCGACCCACGGAATAGAACGCATAGGAGAGCCTGGAGCATTCCTCTTCATCGAGGGAGGCCCCTGCGACAAGATGCACATCATCCTGCGAGGCGAAGTACACGTCCGCCGTCGCCATGCCGGTCCAGCACTCTTCATCGGACGCGCCGGTCAGATGACAGGAAAACTTCCCTTCTCCCGCATGAAAACCTACGGAGGCGACGGCTACACCGTCGGCCCAGCCTGGTCCATGGACATCGACGAGTCCATCTTTCCCGACATGCTCGCTGCCATCCCCTCCATGACCCAGCGCTGTGTCTCGACTCTCCTTGACCGCGTCCGCGAGGTCACCCGCATGGAGCAGCAAGCCGAGAAGCTCACCGCCCTCGGCAAACTCGCCGCCAACCTCTCGCACGAGCTCAACAACCCCGCCTCTGCAGCCCAACGCTCCGCTGCCAGCCTCTTTGGGGAACTCCGCGAATACGGCGAGCAAAAATACCGGCTCGGCAACCTTTGTCTCACTGAGCAGGAATCGGAAAACTACCGCAACTGGGTTAAAGCCGCACGCGAACGGATGGCAGCCTACTCCGGCCTCTCCCTCGCCGTACAAAGCCCACTCGCCGTCAACGATCGGGAAGACCTTGTCCTCCGCTGGCTCGAAACTCATAACATCCCAGAAGCCTGGAAGATCGCGCCAGCTCTCGCTGAGACCAAGCTGCCCCCAGACCTCCTCGACGAGCTCGCTGCCTCCGTGCGACCAGAGATTCTCGCCGTAGCCGTAGCCACCGTTGCCAGCTCCCTACGAGTCGAACGCATGGCCGAGACCGTCGTAGACTCAACGGTACGCATCTTCGACCTCATCAGCGCCATCAAGGACTACTCCTACATGGATCAGGCGCCCATTCAGGATATCGACCTGGCCCAGTCCCTCGAAAACACCCTGTCCATGTTCTCCTCACGTCTCCAGGCAATCATCGTCGAACGCGACTTCGATCCCGAACTCCCCGCCATCAGTGCCTACGGCAGCGAGCTCAATCAAGTTTGGACCGCGCTCATCGAGAACGCACTCGACGCAATCAACATAAGCCGAACCCCCGGAGTGCTCCGGCTCTCCGCCCACTTCAGCGGAAATATGGCCTGCGTCGAAGTCTGGGATAACGGTCCCGGAATCGACCCCGTCATCAGGTCTCGAGTCTTTGAGCCCTTCTTCACCACCAAAGCCCCAGGCCGCGGTCTCGGTTTAGGGCTCGATACTGCTCAAAGAATCGTCTCGAAACACTCAGGTTTCATCAATGTCGAGAGCAAACCAGGCGCCACCTGCCTCCAGGTACGCCTCCCCCTCGACCAGGCTTTAGCCTACTAAACTCTTATCTATCAACAAGAAACGGGAGAGGCCGCAGCCTCTCCCGTTCGTATCCTGATATTTCTGAATCTACTTCGTCACTTCAACCCCGCGCCAGAACGCCACATGGTGCTTCACATTCCGCGCCGCCGGCTTTGGATCGGGGTAATACCACGCAGCATCAGGATTCTCCTGATCATCCACGACAATCGTGTAGTACCGTGCTTGTCCCTTCCAGGGGCAGCTTGAGGTCGTTGAGCTGGGCCGGAAAAACTCCCGCTTCACCGACTCGTCAGGAAAATAGATATTGCCTTCAACCGTCTCAAACGTTTCGCTTTCGGCCAGCGTCTGACCGTTCCAAACTGCCTTCGCCATATCTCACTACCTGCATTCTTTTCAACTAGTTACGTGGAAATAGCGTGTTCTAAACACGCCTTCACCCAGGGCTCTGGAGCCCCAAGGCCACAACGCATTTGTAACAGAGAAGATGCATAATGGAAAGCCGCCCACCCGCCAAGCCTCCCACTCTGCCATCTGAACCGTCGAAAATCTCCTTACTTCTGCGCCTCTGGACCGAACATCTTCAGCATCGCCTCATACCTGGTTTTTGCCGAAGGATGAGTCTCAATCAGCGTCGCAGTATTCTTCATAAACGGATTGCCAGTCTGCTTCTCGGTATCTGCGTGCCAATGGTGGAACTTCGCATACAGCACAATGCCCTCACCATTCGAATCCAGAAACAGCTCAGCATCCAATGCTCCGCGCAACACCAACGAAGCCGCCATCTCCCAATAGGACAGAACCTGACGCCAATAAACGTTCTCCGGTGCTGCAATATCGCGAGTCACCGCGCGCAACTCTTCCAGCGACTTCGGATGAAAATCAAACACCAGGAACTTCCGTGCCTGCCGCAGCGTCTCTTCCCGACGCAACTCATATAGCCGTAGTACCAACTCCGCATCTGCCGGTGTAGCCATCTACTCCTCCTCTCTCTTGTTCTCAACAGCACTTCAACAAATGAACTACGCTACACTCTCAACGACCGCTCGCGTCTTCTCCGGGTCCGGTAACTCAATCACTGCAGCAGGCGCCGGATCGCCAATTCGCTTCTCGTAGCTGCACAAAGGTGTCGTAGGCTCCTCCACCGCAGCGCCCTTCTTCGGTCTCCGCTTCGGCAGAAACTCGCGATTATTTGGGCATACCAGGTAAGTGCCCTCCTTGTTCCCGTACTCCAGCACATACGCGCTATCGCACTTCGGACAAACCTGGTTGACCAGCTTCAGGTTCGAAGCAAAATCGCACTTTGGATAGTTCGTGCATCCGTAGAACATATCTCCGCGCTTCGTCTTCCGCGCTGCAATCGCACTCCCGCACTTGGGACACGGAACATCCAGCAGGTCCTGCTTCACATACTTGCACTTCGGATACCCACTGCACGCAACAAACTCGCCATACGCTCCATCCCGTTGCAGCAGCGGCTTCCCGCACTTTGGACAAGCCTCATCCAACTGCACCGGAGGCTTCTGCTGCACCTTCTGCGTCAGCTTCCGAATCGTCTTGCACGGCGGATCCTCGCTGTACCCCGGGCAGCTCATAAACGGACCCCACGGCCCATTCTTCAGCACCATTACCCGCCCGCAGTTATCGCAGAACTCTTCTTCCGGAACCTCATCCGCGCCCGGCGCACTCAGATCCGGCTTAGCGGCAAAGTTCTCCTTCGTAAAGTCGCAACTGAACTGCTCAACAATGATCTTCTTGCCCTTGCCGCCAGCTTCCTTGATCGCCGCCGCCATCTGCTTCGTGTCCGCGACTTCCTTCTGAAACTCGGTCACGTCCTCAGACATCGCCTTCACAATCATTGGAAAGCTCAACGCATCCGTAATCTTCTTCGTTACCGCCTTCGGATCCTTCTTCCAGGGCCCGGCAGAAACCGTAACCGGCTTGGCCTTCGTAAAGTTGCTGCACGAATAGAAGCTGCCAAACTTGCCCCACTTCAGAATCAGCGGACTGCCGCACTTGTCGCAGGTCTCGTCAGTCGCCTGCTCCATCCGCTTGATGTCCTCCATGTTGTCGCCCGCAACCAGCAGCTCCTTCTCAAAGTGGTCGTAGAAGCCGGTCAGCAAGTCCGTCCACTTCTCTTCACCATCCTCCACAGCATCCAGCTCACCTTCCAACCGCGCCGTATATTGCGGATCGAAGATGTAAGGAAAATTCTTCACCAGCAACCCAGTCACAACCGTGCCAATCTCAGTCGGCACAAACTTCGACTGGATCTTCTTCACATAGTCGCGATCCTGAATCGTGTTGATGATCGACGCATAGGTTGAAGGCCGTCCAATTCCCCGCTCCTCCAGCACCTTTACCAGGCTCGCCTCGTTGTAGCGCGGCGGCGGCTCGGTAAACTTCTGCTCTGGATCGACGCTCAAGCTATTCAGCTTCTGACCTTCCTTCAAATCCGGCAGAATCGTGTCTTCCGATGCGTTCTCCCACACCGCCAGAAATCCATCAAACTTCAGAATCGAGCCGCTCACGCGAAAGTCATAAACCCGATCCGCCTTCGCAGCAATCTCGATCGTCGTCTGGTCGAACACCGCCGGAACCATCTGCGATGACACAAACTTCTGCCAGATCATCTTGTAGAGCCGGTACTGCTCATCGCTCAGATAGCTCTTGATCGAGTCCGGCGTGTACTCCACTCGCGTCGGACGAATCGCCTCATGCGCATCCTGCGCGTCCTTCTTGCCCTTGTACTCGTTTGCGTCCTTCGGCAGATACTTCGCGCCATGCTTCTTCTGCACGTAATCCCGCGCCTCAACAATCGAGTCAGCCGAGACCCGCGTCGAATCCGTTCGCATATACGTAATCAGACCGACCGTACCATCCTTGCCGATCTCCACGCCCTCATACAAACGCTGGGCCACGCCCATTGTCCGGCGAACATTGAAGCCCAGCCGGCTCGACGCATCCTGCTGCAATTTGCTCGTAGTATATGGAGCCGTCGGATTCCGCTTCCGCTCCTTCCGCTCCACTGAAGCCACCGACCACGCAGCCTTTTTCAGTTGCGCAACAACCTTGTCGGTCTCTTCACCATTCGGCAGCGCGCCGGAGAGAAACTGCTCCTTACCTTCTGCATCCACACCGTTCGCAACCCGCGCAGTCTCTCCGTCAATCCCGGTAAACTTCGCGATAAACTCAGCGCCAAGCGCCTGCAGCACAAGTGTTTCGTCAGCCTGCAGCTTCGTGCCAATCGTCCAGTACTCCACAGGCTTGAAGCTGTTAATCTCTTCTTCCCGTTCCACAATCAGACGCAGCGCCACAGTCTGCACCCGCCCCGCGCTCAATCCGCGACGTACCTTGTCCCACAGCAGCGGAGAGATCTGATACCCCACCAGCCTATCCAGCACTCGACGCGTCTGCTGCGCATCCACCAGGTTCGCATTCACGTCCCGAGCATGGCCAAACGCCGCCTGCACAGCCTTCTTCGTAATCTCGTTGAACGTCACCCGCTTCAACGTCGCATTCTTCTTCAGCATCGGTCGCAGCTGCATCTCAAGATGCGCAGCAATCGCCTCGCCTTCGCGGTCCGGGTCAGGTGCCAGAAATACATGGTCTGCCTTCGCCGCCAGCTTCTTCAGCCGATCCACTACCTTCTCTTTGCCCGGGGACACAATCAGCGTAGGTTCAAACGTCCTGTTCGCAATCTCCACGCCAATGTCGTTCTTCGGCAGATCCATGATGTGCCCCACCGAGGCCTCCACCACGTACTCATCGCCGAGATATTTCCCGATCGTCTTCGCCTTTGCAGGCGATTCCACGATCACAAGTGATTTAGCCATTCGTTCCCTTCATCTACCTAAACGTACTACCTGAGAAAATCGTTCCGTCGTACAGCTTTCCACTGCGAACCTAACACGCTTTCTGTAAATCCGTCATCTCAACGCGTAGCTGAAAGGACGTAAAACATCTTTGAAGGTCACTGCCGCCACCAGCGTCGGCGGACACGCAACCCACTTTTCAACATAAACTTCCCACTCAGAAAAATGTGGCCATCCGCTGGCCTGCGCAAACTCCAACCCACACCATGCGTCGCCGTCAAACGTAGCACAAGTTAGAATGTCCGCACATAATTCTTGCCTGGCAACTGCTTCACACGCCCCGCCAATTCCAGCTCAAACAGCGCAGTAAATATCTCCGCTGAGCCCAGTTCCGCCTCCAGACGCTCTATCAAATCATCCAGTTGCAAAGACTCATCATGCTTCAGTTTGTCCAGAACCAGCCGCTCATGTGCCGGCAGCAGCGTCTCGGTAAATAGAGATGCAGTCCCGCCCACTTTCGATTCATCCCCATCCCCGCCACTCATCTCGTCCTCCAACTGCAGCCGCACCCCAGAAGGCAGATCCTCCCACACATCCTCCCAAGTTGCAGTCAGCTTTGCTCCCTGCTTGATCAACGTGTTCGGCCCCCACGCATTTTTGTTCGTCACATTCCCCGGAACCGCATACACATCGCGATTCTGCTCCATCGCGCACCGCGCCGTAATCCGCGTCCCGCTATACTCACCTGCTTCAATCACCAGCACTCCCACACTCATCCCACTCAATATTCTGTTCCGAATCGGAAAGTTCTGCGGCGCAGGAAACGTCCCCAGCGGATACTCACTCACAATCGTCCCACCGCTCGCCACAATACTCTCTGCCAGCTTCTTGTTCTCCTTCGGATACACCACATCAATCCCTGTCCCCCACACCGCCACCGTCTTCCCCCCAGCCTCAATCGCGCCCTTATGCGCCGCGGTATCCACCCCACGCGCCATCCCACTCAAAATCACCAGCCGCCGATTCGCCAGATCCCGCGACAACAACTCTGCCATCCCTGCCCCATACGGCGAAGGCTGTCTCGTCCCCACCACTGCAATCCCCGGCCGCGCCAGCAACTCGACACTCCCCCGAATCCACAACACTGCCGGCGGATCATAGATCTCCCGCAGCCTCTCTGGATACCCTGCATCCTCCGGCGTCAGCACCAGCCCACCCGTCTCCGCCACGCGCTTCATCTCACTCTCAGCCGCCTCACGCGCCTTGCCCTCAAACACAAACTGAGCCGACTTGGCCGGCATCCCCGTCCCTTCCAACTCGGTCAACGAAGCCTCAAACAGCCGCTCCGCCTCACCCAGCTTCCCCATCGCCCGCCATATCCGCGTAGCCCCCATCCCCGGCGTCAACATCAGCGCCATCCACCCCAACCTCGCCGTCTCTAACCTCTTCAGCGCATACTGCTCAGCGTCGCCGATCTTATTCATCTCTCTCCGTTAGTTCAGTTCAATTCTTCTCGTCACTACATCCGCTGGAGACTACCACGCCCCTTCCCGAACTCAAACTCTCCACATGCGACCGGCAACGACGCGAGCCGAAGATCACTCCTCTTCTTGCGAGCCTTTCATCGTCGACACACTCAATACATAGGCTCCTCATCACACTTCTTGCACTCCATGAGCCTTCCAATCCTCTTCGCCCGTCCCTCCTCCGTCACCACCCACTCCCGTACCGTCCACGGCGGATCATGCCGCACATGCTGCCCATGCCCGCACTCCAGCATCGCCGCCCAGTGCCCCTCTTCATCCAGATAGAAGCCGATTACCGCTCGCTGCATCCAATCCCCTCCCACCACATCCCATAAACTAGACACTGTTGCCTAAGACATCAAATCCCGTCCGCGTAGCTGCCATCAACTTCCTCAACCCCGCACCCCTCATGTGGGACTTCGAGCACGCACCCCACGCTGCCAATCTCGCCCAGCGCTACACCCTCCATTACACCCAGCCCGCCCAGTGCGCAGCAGAACTACTCTCCGGCCGCGCCGACCTCGGCCTCATTCCCATCGCCGCCCTCACCCCCGATCTCGCAATCGTCCCCGGCTGTGCCATCGCCTCACTCGACGAAGTCCGCTCCATCCAACTCATTCTGAAGCACCCTCACACACTCAACTCCGTCAGAACCATCGCCGCCGACACGGCTTCCCGCAGTTCCCTCGCCTACGCCGAAATCCTCTTCCGCAAATTCCTCGGCGCCCAGCCCACCTTCATCCCCGCCCCAGCCGATCCTGTAGCCATGCTCCACCAAGCCGACGCCGCCATCCTCATCGGCGACCCAGCCCTGCTAGCCATAGAAAATCGCGCAGCCATCGAGCAGCAAACCGGACCCTGCACCTGGCACGACCTCGCCCACGAGTGGCGCTCCCACACCAACCTCCCCTGGGTAGCCGCCGTCTGGGCCGTCCGCCCCCAATCCCTCACCCACATCACTCCACAGCAACTAACCCAAGACCTCAACCAATCCCGCGACAACGGTCTCAACCACATCGACGACCTCGTCCGCGAGTGGACGCCCCGCATCCCCCTTCTTCCCAACACGATCCACCACTACCTCACCCACAACATCCACTACACCCTCGACCCCGACTGCATCCGCACCATCCAACTCTTCCGCCAGTACGCTGCCCAAGTCGATATCCTCCCACCGCTCCCCACCCTCCGCTTCCTCTAACTACCTTCATCCTTCGTGAAGCGGAGGACCTGCTTTTGCAATGAAGTACCGCTATCTCGCGCCAGGCCGCAACTTCTTCCCGTCTATTGCCGTCATATCCAACATGAAGCCCACGGCAGCCATTACGCATAAATCGATCTCTGCTGCCGTACTTCGCGTCTCTCTCCAACCGCCGCGCCACTCGGGCAAACTCGTCCATATCCTCTTCGGCTTCGGAATCTTCAGTATCTTCCTCATCTCTCTTGTCGATAGCTCCATCGTCCCTCTGCCCCTCCCCGGCATCACCGACATCATGATCATCGTGATGGCCGCCCACCATCAAAACTGGCTCCTGCTCATCCTTCTCGCCACCGCCGGCTCTGCTCTCGGCGGGTACTCCTGCTATCAGGTAGGCAAGAGAGGAGGAATGGCCTTCATCGAAAAGCGCACTCCACCCCGCATCTTCAAACTCGTCACCGAGTGGGTCGAGCGTCACGCCATCCTCGCCGTCGCTCTTCCCGCCATCCTCCCGCCACCTATGCCGCTCACGGTTTTCGTTCTTGCCGCAGGCGCGCTCAAGATGCCCCGCAACAAATTCCTCGTCACCTTCACCATCAGTCGCGCCGTCCGCCACGCCATTGCCGCATGGCTCGGCATCCAGTACGGCCGCCACATCCTCCAACTCTGGAACCACTTCTCCGCGCGTTGGGCAAACACCATCCTCGTTATCATCTGGACCACCGTGACCATCAGCGTCGTCATCGGTCTCTGGAATCTATACAAGACCTCCCGCACTCTGGCCGCCTCAAGCAGCAGCCAGCCCGCCGAGCAACCCACAGCAGTCTCTGTGCCCTAAGGCCGCGGGGCCAGTAGATATGTAACCCAAACAGTACCTTGATCCAAATTGGATACATCCATTGCAAAAGAAAAGGCGACAGGCACAAAGCCCGTCGCCCAGTAACGATCTCCGTGCAAGTATCGCTACAACTCCCACCGCAACAAGGTAGCGCCCACCGTGTACCCTCCACCAAATGATGCCAGCAGCACGGTATCGCCCTTCTTCAAACACCCACTGTTCATCGCCGTGTGCATCGCCAGCGGAATCGTCCCTGCCGTCGTATTGCCATACTCACCAATGTTGATCACCACCCGCTCTTCCGGCATCCCCAGCCGATCCGCCGTCGCCAGAATGATGCGCTTGTTCGCCTGGTGCGGCACAAAGCAATCCACATCCTCCGCCGTCAGCCCATTGCGCGTCAGCAGCGTCTCGCTCAACTCCGCCATCTTCCGCACCGCTACCTTGAACACCGCGCCGCCCTCCTGATGGACAAAGTGCATCTTCTTCTCCACCGTCTCCGCCGTCGAAGGATGCAAACTCCCACCCCCCGGCATATACAGCGAGCATGCACCCGACCCATCAATCTCATGCTGATAATCCACCAGCCCGACTTCACCCTCTTCCGTAGGCTCCAGCAAAACCGCCCCCGCCCCATCACCAAACAGAATGCACGTCGACCGGTCCGTATAGTCCAGAATCGAGCTCATCACATCCGCGCCAATCACCATCACCTTCTTGTGCGCGCCAGATTCCACCAGCTTCGCGCCTACCTGCAGCGCATAAAGAAATCCCGAGCAAGCCGCCGACAGATCGAACCCCCACGCACCCTTCGCCCCCAGCTTGTCCTGCACCAGGCACGCCGTCGCCGGAAACATCATGTCCGGCGTCACCGTCGCCACCAGGATCACCTCCACCTCGCTGGCCTCAATTCCACGCTTCGCCAGACAGTCCCGCGCCGCCTCCGTCGCCAGATCGCTCGTCGCCACACCCGGCTCCACAATATGCCGCTCGCGAATCCCCGTCCGCTCCACAATCCACTGATCGTTCGTCGCGACCATCTTCTCCAGGTCTGCATTCCTCAACAGCTTTGGAGGAACATACATTCCAATGGAACTAATCTTCGCGCGGACCCGAACCTGCGGCTTCAACGTCAAACTCAATCCATCACCTCACTATGTCTACAGAATACAAAACTATTACAAATGAACCATTGTTCACACGCCGGCACCATTCTCGCTGAGAACTCCACAAGTGTCATCAACTCTTTGCATCAGCCTCAAAACGCACGCGAATACGCCCAGCAGCAACCTGCCGAAACGTCCAATTCCTGAATTTTCATGGGAAGATCTGAATCCCGTAACCTACTGCGCCATGCGAAGACTCAACCGAATACGATGCGGGGAAATAATATGCGCCGGGTGACCTACTGCGCCATTGCGGTACAAACATGGAAGTCGAAGTGGGTTAAAAATATGCGCCGGGTGACCTACTGCGCCCGTACTAGCCCGTTACCGTTGCTTCCTTCCGGACCTGGCGGGGTTGGCGGGATTACGTCGCGTAGGACCCGGCACACGTACAAGTCTACCATCGCCCGCACCTTCCGCTCCAACCCGTTGCCGCCACCGTCTCTGCTCCTCCCGGAACTCAACGCTCTCGGCCAACACCCTATACTTCCTCCATGCATCGCGCCTTGCTCACACTGCTTGCTGCCACCCTCATCGCCCAGACCCCTCATCTCTTCGCAACCGACGTCCATGTCCGCGTCGACCCCACCCTCAAGACCGGCATCGAGGCCACCGACTCCTTCCCCACCATCCAGATGGCCCTCGACCACCATCCCTTCGCCACGCCCAATCCCGACGGTACACCCGGCCGCGTCTTCATCGAGATCGCCCCCGGCACTTATCACGAGCGTGTCATCATCACCCAGAACCATACCAACATCACCCTCCTCGGCATGGGCAAATCCCCTGAAGACGTAGTCATCACCAACTCCCTCAACACCAAACAAGCTGGCGGAACCTTCTTCACCGAGACCGTCGAAGTCAACGGCAACGGCTTCCAGGCCGACAACCTTACCTTCGAGAACACTGCCGGCAACACCGGCCAGGCCGTCGCCATCGCCGTCCGCGCCGACCGCGTCATCTTCAAGGACTGCCGCTTCCTCGGCCATCAGGACACCCTCTTCGCCGACTTCGGCCGCCAGTACTACCTCGACTCCTACATTGAAGGCGGCGTCGATTTCATCTTTGGCAACGCCACCGCCGTCTTCGACCACTCCCATCTGCACGCCAACGGCCCCGGCTTCCTCACCGCCCAGTCGCGCACCGCACCGGACCAGACCACCGGCTACGTCATCCTCAACAGCACCGTCACCAGCGACGACCTCGGCGGAAGATCATTCGGCCTCGGCCGCCCCTGGCGCCCCTACTCTCGCGTCATCTTCATCAACACCGCCCTCCCCGCCAATCTAGCTCCCGAAGGCTGGAATAACTGGGGCAAAGGCTCTAATGAAGCCACCGCCTACTACGCCGAATCCAACTCCACCGGCCCCGGCGCATCCCCATCCACCCGAGTCCCCTGGTCCCACCAACTCACCCCCACCCAGACCAAACCCTACCTGCCCGCAAACTTCCTCGGCGGCCCCTCCAAAGGCCCAGACCACTGGAACCCCCAGGCCGAAGCTAAACTCCTTCCTTAGTGCAGATACAGTGCTGCCTCTGTTTGTTTTTTCTTTACAGTTTTTCTGACTAGGTCTACCTTTGCGACACAAGGTCAACGGGTATCAAGAATTGATCTCCACAGAGCGCCCAGACTTCCGCACGCAACTCAGGAGGCTTCCATGTCATCTGCCAATCTCTCTCAATGCTCCACAATCCGAGCCATCAGCTTCGGCTTGGTCTCCGCATTCACCTTAGCAACACTGTGTGGTGGCCTTGTGGCCTTCGCCGAAAATCCGCAGACATCGGATCAGGTTGTGACCATGACCAACCCAGACGTCAGCTATGGCGCAGGCGCAACCACGATCACTGTTCACGGAATGCGCAAGGGACAGGCAGACGGACCCAAAAACGACAAGCCTATCCGTCTACTGCCAGGCGGCAACAAGGGCAAACCCGGCGGCGGCGGTGGATCGAGCGATCCCGTAGTGCAATCTACGGCTCTCCCCAGCAATGGCACGCTTGCTCCTGGAAATAACTTTGAAGGCCTCGGCAACGGCTTCCCCAACTTCTCCGTCAACTCCGCGCCTCCTGATACCAACGGCGCTGTCGGTGCCACCCAGTACGTTCAGTGGGTCAACGAGTCTTTCGCAGTCTTCGACAAAGGAACCGGCAACCTCCTCGAAGGCCCCGTGGCCGGCAATCAGCTCTTTCAGCCCCTCGGTGCCACCCACCCCTGCGCGGTCAACAACGACGGAGACCCAATCGCTCAATACGACAAGGCGAATCAGCGCTGGATCCTCACTCAGTTCTCAGTCACCAATGGCAGCACGGCGGGTTATTGGCAGTGCATCGCCGTCTCCCAGACAAGCGACGCCACCGGCGCATACAACGTGTACGCCTACCGTCAGCCCAACTTCAACGACTATCCAAAATTCGGCGTATGGAACGGAACCTACTTCGCGACCTACAACATGTTTAGCGGCAACTCCTTCGCCGGCGCCCGACTCTGCGCCTACAACGGCGCTGCAATGCGCGCAGGAACGACCGCAGCAGAACAATGCTTCCAGCTATCCAACTCCTACGGCGGAGTTCTCCCTGCGGACATAGACGGGACCACACCGCCGCCCACCGGGTCCAATGAGTACTTCCTCAACTTCGGCTCCAACAGTCTCAGCACCTGGCGATTCCACGTAGACTTCACCACCAGCACGAACACCACCCTCACCGGCCCTTACATCACTTCGGTCGCGACCTTCAGCGCAGCCTGCAGCGGAGGCACCTGCGTCCCGCAGCCCGGAACATCGCAGTTGCTCGACTCTCTCGCCGACCGCCTCATGTATCGCCTCTCCTACAGACACTTCAGCGACGGCCATGAAGCCCTCTTCGTCAATCACTCCACGAACCCCGGTGCTGTCGCCGCCGGTGTCCGCTGGTACGAGCTGCGCCCAGCCACATCCGGTGGAGTCACCGTCTATCAACAGTCCACCTATGCGCCATCAGGAGGTCTAAACCGCTGGATGGGATCGATCGCGTCAGACAAGAAGGGCAACCTCGCGGTTGGATACAGCACTTCAAGCGGTACAGCCTACCCCTCCATCAGCTACTCCTACCGCACACCCACCGATACCCTCAGCACACTGGGCTCTGAACAATTACTCTTTGCCGGCTCAGGCGCGCAACAGAGGACGCTCAATCGCTGGGGAGACTACAGCGCTATGACCGTCGATCCGGTCGACGATTGCACCTTCTGGTACACCAACGAGTACCTCGCCGCCAACGGTACCTTCAACTGGCACACCCGCATCGCATCTTTCAAAGTCGGTGGCTGCCAATAGTCGTCCTTGTCTAACTCCAACGCTCCTTTCACCCTCTGCAGAGTCTGGAAGAATCTGAATGTTGCTGGTATCTCCAATTGCATCTCGCCCAACTGGGGAGCCCCAACCATGGCTCCTCAGAGAAGGTACTGATCGGTGAAGTTCACAGAGTGGTTGTTGTCTGATCTGCGATTGCCTGAGGGACTCAAGGAGCCGGAAACCAAGCACGCCTGGTGGAGTGTCATGTGCCTCACCGGCGTCGACTACTTCTCCACCCTCGGCTACCAGCCCGGTATCGCCTTCCTTGCTGCTGGCCTCCTCTCTCCCGTCGCCACGCTCGTCCTCGTCGTCGTCACCCTCTTTGCTGCACTGCCCGTCTACAACCGTGTCGCAGCAGCCAGTCCTAACGGCCAGGGCAGCATCGCCATGCTCGAAAAGCTCTTCCCTCGCTGGAGCGGCAAGATCTTCGTGCTCGCCCTCCTCGGCTTCGCTGCTACTGACTTCATCATCACCATGACCCTCTCCGCGGCAGACGCCGCCGCTCACTTCGTCCACAATCCCTTCACACCCCCGTGGATGCAGAGCCAGATGGCCGTCACCCTTCTGCTCCTCACCATCCTCAGCGCCATCTTCCTCAAGGGATTCAAGGAAGCCATCCACATCGCCGTCAGCCTGGTCGGCACCTACCTCGCACTCAACGCCGTCATCACCGTAGTCGCCCTCTGGCACGTCATCCAGCACCCAAGACTCCTCCCGGACTGGGAGCACGCCCTTCTCACCCAGCACCACAATCCTCTCGCCATCATCGGCATAGCTCTGCTTCTCTTCCCGCGCCTCGCGCTCGGACTCTCCGGCTTTGAGACCGGCGTCGCCGTCATGCCTCTCATCGCGGGAGCCGACCTCCCTGACCGCATCCGCAACACTCGCAAACTCCTTGCCACCGCCGCCATCATCATGAGCGGCTTTCTCATCACCACCAGTATCGTCACCACCCTGCTCATCCCCGCCAAAGAGTTTCAAGATGGCGGCGCCGCCAACGGTCGCGCCGTGTCGTATCTCGCGCACCAGTACCTCGGCAACGCCTTCGGCTCCGTCTACGACATCAGCACCATCCTCATCCTCGCCTTCGCCGGCGCCTCCGCCATGGCCGGACTCCTCAATCTCATCCCCCGCTATCTCCCCCGCTTCGGCATGGCCCCCGAGTGGGCTCGCGCCGCACGCCCACTCATCCTCGTCTTCATGGGAATCGCCTTCACCGTCACAATCCTCTTCCGCGCCAACGTAGACGCCCAGGGCGGAGCATACGCCACCGGCGTCCTCGTCCTCATGACCTCTGGCTCCTGCGCCGTCACCATCGCCGCACGCAAAGGCCTCGTCCGCTGGGTCTTCGGCTTCATCTCGCTCATCTTCATCTACACCACCGCCGCCAACATCTTCGAGCGCCCTGAAGGCCTGAAGATCTCCACCATCTTCATCGCCAGCATCATCTTCACATCACTCCTCTCGCGCGCCTTCCGCGCCACCGAGCTCCGCATCACCGCCGTAGAACTCGACGACTCCGCAAAAGAGCTCCTCGCCGACGACGAAGATCAAGTCATCCGCCTCATCGCCTGGGACCCCACATCCACCTCCGGCAAGACCCGCGAAGAGGCATTCCTCCAACTCCGCTCCATGCATGGTCTCCCCGCCGACGAATGCGTCTTCTTCTTTGAGGTCGAGCGCGGCGACGCCTCCGACTTCAGCGAACATCTCCACGTCAAAGGCCGCCGCGAAGGCCCCCACCGCATCCTCTACGCCAAGAGCCCCGTTGTCGCAAACTCCATCGCCGCCATGCTCATCTACCTCGAAGCACAAACCGGCAAAATCCCACACAGCTACTTCCACTGGACCGAGGTCAACCCCGTCACCAACGTCCTCCGCTTCATCTTCCTCGGCCAGGGCGACACCGCACCACTCACCCATGAGGTCCTGCGCCGCGCAGTAAAAGACCCAAAGCATCGCCCCATCGTCCACGTCAGCTAGCATCAGCCACAGCGCTTCAGCTTCATTCCCGCAGTCCCACTGTCGCCGTCAGAACCTCTTCTGCGATAATTTCCCGCGAAAATTGCTAAAATAGTAGGTCTGTGACTCCCCCCGCCATTCTCGAACCCCTGACTCCGTCAGCCCCCGCCCAGCCCCGTCCCAAAGTAGGCTTCGTCTCCCTCGGCTGCCCCAAGAACCTCGTCGACTCCGAGGTCATGATGGGCCTCCTCCACCACAACGGAGCCGAGCTCACTCCCAACGCCGAAGACGCTGAAATCATCGTCATCAACACCTGCTCCTTCATCGACTCCGCCAAGCAGGAGTCCGTGAACACCATCCTCGAGATGGTCCAGCACAAGCAGCAGAACGGCGGCAAAGCCCAGCGCATCGTCGTCGCCGGCTGCCTCGTCGAGCGCTACCGCGACGAGATCCAGAAGAACATCCCCGAGGTCGACGCCGTAGTAGGCACCGGAGAACTCGAAGCCATCCTCGCCGCCGCTGGCCTCACCCCCACCGGCCACGCCGCCTCAGACTCCCCATTCAACATCCTCACCCAGTCCCAGATCTCTCGCGCCCCCAGCGCCGTCCACCAGCACTCGCACCCCACCGAAGTCGGCGAGCAACTCCAATCCCGCCCCGAAGGTGACGCACGCGAACAATCCGGCCGCTTCTCCCGCGCCGCATGGGACGGAGCCACCGCCGCACTCCCCGAGTACCTCTACTCCGACGAAACCCCGCGCATCCTCACCACCCCCCGTGCCAGCGCCTACATCAAGATCGCCGAAGGCTGCGATCACCCCTGCAGCTTCTGCATCATCCCCCAGCTCCGCGGCAAATTCCGCTCCCGCCGCATGTCCTCCATCGTCGCCGAGACCGAAAACCTCATCGCCCAGGGCGTCCGCGAGATCACCCTCATCGGCCAGGACACCACCTGCTACGGCGAAGACCTGGGCCTCACCGACGGCCTCGCCCAACTACTCGACGCCCTCGCCGTCCTCCCCGGCCTCCGCTGGCTCCGCTTCCTCTACACCTACCCCAACAAGGTCACCACCCGCCTGCTCGAAACGATGGCCAAACACGACACCATCGCCAAGTACCTCGACGTCCCCCTCCAGCACGCCAGCCCCTCCGTCCTCAAACGCATGAAGCGCGGCGGCAACGCCCAGATCTTCCTCGACCTCATCGCCAAGGCCCGTCGCATCGTTCCCGGCATCGTCATCCGCACCAGCTTCATCGTCGGCTTCCCCGGCGAAACCGAAGCCGACTTCAAAGAGCTCGAAGCCTTCATCACCGCCGCCCAGATCGACTGGCTCGGCGTCTTCACCTACTCCGACGAAGAAGGCGCAGCCGCCTTCAACCTCGCCGACGAACTCAAAGTCCCCAAACGCACCATCGAGTCCCGCCGCCGCAAGCTCATGAAGCTGCAACAAAAAATCAGCACCAAATCCAAAGCCGCCTGGGTAGACCGCGAGATCGATCTCCTCGTCGAAGGCGAGTCCGAAGAGACCGAACTCCTCTGGCAGGGTCGCACCCCGCTCCACGCCCCAGAGATCGACGGCAAAGTCCTCATCAACGACTTCGGCCCCCACGAAACCCTCGTCCCCGGCACCTTCTACCGCGCCCTAATCACCGAGTCCCACGACTACGACGTAGTAGCCCGCATCCTCGAATAAGACCTTCGACAACGACGCTCCTGCCAATGTCATGCATTTGCACTTGCTGTTGTTTTTGTCTTTGTGTTTGTGTTTTTGTTGTCATCCTTCGCGAAGTGCGAGGATCTGCTTCTGCCCTTACCGTTGCTTTTGCTTCTGAGGTAGGCCTGGGCTTTAGCCCAGGCATTCAACACCAGCAATAGAGCGGGCTTCAGCCCCTGGGATATGCTCTCTCATACTGCATCGATCACATTCAACATAGTGTGATCGCTAGATCACAAGGAGAGTTCATGTACATGGTGGATGCTGCTAAAGATGTCACAGGTTTCAATTGGTCTCAATTGGCTGGAAGTCTTGTAGTCGGCCTCGTTATTGCATTGGTTAGCGCCTACTCAACAGTCAGACTGGCATTTTGGCGCTTCTATTCAGAGAAGCAGTGGGAACGAAAAGCCGAAGCTTACACCAAAATATTCATCGCACTACACAAGCTTAAGACCCACTCCGCCCATGAGCTTAATCTCATTGAGAATGGTCATAGTCTCCCGCAAGAAGAGTCGCTTGAGATGGAACGCAACGTTGTGATGAAGCGCCTGGAGAGCGACATGCTAAGCGGCCTCGCAGACCTACAGTTACAGATCGATATTGGAACCTTCGCGATCACCGAAGACGCGGTGCATTTATTGCAAGAACATCAGCTAAGCCTTGGTGAGAGTATCGAACTGTGGAAGCGAGATCAAAATCTCATAACCCATTTCGAGCATAAGGTGATATCTGCCGATACATGCCTTGTAGAGCTTCGTAAAATAGTTAAACGTGACATGTCCTCAAGCTGGAGATAATTTACTCGTTGTCCCAACTTGAAAATAAAGCAAATATCATAACCACACCCAAAAGCCCTCTTCTCCCCCACCTGCCGCAAAGTTGTCCTCGCCACCGGCGTGGACTTTCCCTTCTGCCCCAACCGCTGATCCACCATCTCAACCAGCGCAAGACGCATCGAGAAAATCCAAACCCAACTCACTCGATGCGCTCTTGCTCTACTTCCCCACCACCAGAATCGAGAACGTGTCCGGCACCATCGGTGCCCGCGAAAACCGCTGTCCCGGCTCAGGCGGCGGTGCCGGTCCAAACTCTGCCGTAATCAAGAACAGCTTATTCGTCTTCGTATCCAGCGTCAGCGTCTTCGCGCGCGGCATCGTGGTCAAGGTCTGCTCCACTGCAAAACTCGTCGGGCTGTTCTCCTTCACAATCGTCAGCGTCCCATCTCCCTGTGAGCTGAACGCCTCCATCGTCGCCGGGTTGAACACCGCGCCATCCGTGCCGCTGCCGATCGGCAGCGTCTCAAGGATCTTCCCATCTGCGGCATTCAGGATCACCATCGTCTGCGGCTTCCGGCACGTCGCAAACAGCAGGTTGTGCTTCACATCAATCGCGAGCCCCGCACACGTCCCACCCTTCCCCGCTAGATCGTAATGCGCCGTCACCGCGAGCGTCTTCGCATCTACCACCGCAATCTTGTCGTTGTCTTCAAGAACGACATAGAGGTGTCCCTTGCCGTCAGACACCGCCTGTTCCGGCGCGCCCCCAAGGTCGATCGTCCCAACTACAGCACCATCCTTCGCGTCGATCACCGTCACATTCGGCGCCGCATGGCTGAACACATAAACCCGTCCATCGAACGAGTCGATCCCATCCGGTCCGCCCTGCACCTCAATCGTCTTGATCGTCGCCAGCGTCTTCGCATCCCACATCACCACCGGCTTGCTGCTGCCAAAGCCATGCCCCGAATCCACCGCAGCCCCATGCGCACTCACACCTGCGATCTCTCCCACCGGCTTCAGCGTATCCATGTCGAAGACCGTAACCTTGCCCGACGGTCCCAGCCGAGGAACATACAGCCTCCGCGCCGCCGAGTCTGCGTAAACATAATCGAAGCCACCTTCACCGCCGACCTTCGCCGTCGTCAATAACTTGTACGGACCGCTCTGCGCGATACAGGTCATCGAAACCATTGGCAACATCGCCGCTATCACTACCATCATCGGAATCCGCCGCATGAAGTATCTCCTCAGTTCAATCCCCACACTATAAGTGAGCGGAATGAAAATGTGTTGAAATTGAACGAGCGGCTACTCAATCGACCTGCTGTCCCGGGCCGATTCCTTCTCTGCCCGCCTTCTTTTAGAATGGAGGTGTCATGCCGAACCCGCCTAAAGCCCTCTTCTGCCCGACCTGCCGCAAAGTAGTCCTCGCCACTGACGACTACTTCCCCTTCTGTTCCGACCGCTGCCGCATCCTCGACCTCGGCAAATGGGCCAGCGGAGACTACAAAATCTCCTCCCCCATCCAGGACCCCGACCTCCTCGAAGAACTAGCCCGCTCCAAAGCCAATCGCCACCCCAACTCCAGCGACGAAGACTAGTCCCACCAGGAATCGGGTGCCCCATCTTCGCCGCAGGTCTTATCGCGGCGAAGGTGGGCATTCGCGAAGCGAACCGCACGCCTCTCCTGGCAAATAAAGTCCCCCCCACGACCAAGTCAACCCACCTAGAATCAAGACTTTACCAGCAAATCACTGCGATTTAAGACTATGGTCCACCCTTAACTCACCCCGAATCAAGACTTTGACACACTTTAGGGGGAGTGGGGGGATAGCTGTAAACTCAACCCAGCGATCATGGCCAACTCCAAAGTCCAACTCCACCCTCCCTCCGAAAAAAAGACCCTCTGGGCCTGGCTCGTCGGCACCTTCTTCGGTGCCGGCCTGCTCAAACCCGGCCCCGGAACCTATGGCTCCATCGCCGCCCTCCTCCTCTGGTTCGGCACCATCCACGCCCTTCACCCATCCCAACTCGCCCAAATTATCGGTACCATCATCGCCGCGCTGGCCGCCACCCTCATCGGCATTCCCGCCTCAACCATAGTCGCCCGCGAATCCGGCCGCGAAGACCCCGGACACGTAGTCATCGACGAGGTAGCCGGCCAACTCATCGCCCTCATCGCCATTCCGGCCGACTGGCGCCACGCCGTCCTCTCCCTCCTCATCTTCCGCCTCTTCGACATCCTCAAGCCACCCCCCATCCGCCAGCTCGAACGCCTCCCCGCCGGCACCGGCATCATGCTGGATGACGTCGCTGCCGGCATCCTTGCCCTCGCCGTCGCACACATCGCCCTCCTCTTCTTCTAAACTGATTCCGATGCCCTTCCTCTTCCAACGCGAGCCCTACCAGGACGCCCCTCACCTGACCAGCGTCACCCCTACCGCAGCCATGCCCGGCGGGCTGGTTGAGGTTCACGGCACCAATCTGGGCCCCTTCGCGCCATCCACCTCAGCATCCATCTCCCAAATCCCCCACGCCACCATCGGCGATGTACCCGCCCCCATCATCCTCTCCCGCCCCGACCGCACCACCATTCGCATCCCCGAAGGCTCCATCTCCGGGGATCTCCTCATCCACCGCGCCGCAACCTCCTCCAACCCCCTCCACCTCCGCATCGCAGTACCAATGGCAGAGAACCTACACCCCGTCGCCAACCCCGCCGTTGATGCCCTTGGCAACGTATACGCCACTGTCTCCGGCTCCCGTGGCCAGGCCGTCCCCGTCTCCATCTTTCAAATCCAGCGCGACTTCCAGATCCGCCCTTTCGTCCGCGAGATCCTCAACGCGACCGGCCTCGCCTTCGACCCCGCTGGCAACCTCTACGCCAGCTCCCGCGCTGAAGGCACCGTCTACCGAATCTCCCCAGCTGGAGCCGTCTCCACCTACGCCGAAGGCATGGGCATCGCCACCGGCATCGCTTTCGACCGCGAAGGAAATCTCTACGTCGGTGACCGCTCTGGAACCATCTTCAAGATCGGCAAGAATCAGGAGATCTTCGTCCACGCCACCCTTGAGCCATCCATGGCCGCATACCATCTCGCCTTCAACTCCGCCGGCACCCTCTTCGTCTCTGGCCCCACCACCTCCTCCAATCAGTCCATCCACGCCATCGATCCCGACGGCAATATCTCCACCTTCTATCAAGGCCTCGGTCGCGCCCAGGGCATGGCCTTCGATGTGGACGACAACCTCTACGTTGCAGCCAGCTTCCACGGCCAGCGCGGCATCATCCGCATCACCCCCGGCCACCCCACCAAGAACGTTCTCCCCGAAGCTAGCCTCATCGTCTCTGGCTCTAACCTCGTCGGCCTCGCCTTCCTCGAAGATGGATGTGCCGCCCTCGCAACTCGAGACGCCCTCTACCACGTGGACCTGGGCGTCGAAGGCCGTCCACTCCCCTAGATCTACTCCCCGCATAAATATCCAATCACCCCTATTTAAAGCGCCTAACCATTCCCAACAGCACGCGCTTGGGCGTACTCTTGCTTCGTCTCAAAATCAGTCGACTCAAGGGAGCAGGAATGATGGCAGGCAAGTTCGGGATCTCGTGTGCGCTCTTCGCATCAATCTTCACCGCGCAGCTTCAGGCAGCGGATAAAGCAACAATAGAGTCCGGAGCGCTACAAGGCGTCACACAGGACAGTGTCGTCTCTTTCAAAGGCATCCCTTTCGCCGCGCCGCCCATCGACAACCTCCGCTGGAAGGCTCCGCAGCCAGCCGCCCACTGGTCCGGCGTCCGTCACGCAGACCAATACGGTCACGACTGCATGCAGCTTCCCTTCCCCGGCGACGCCGCACCCCTCGGCACGCCACCCGCTGAAGACTGCCTTGTCCTCAACGTCTGGGCCCCCGCCGCACCTACCTCCGCCAAGCTCCCCGTCATGGTCTGGATCTACGGTGGCGGCTACGTCAACGGCGGCAGCTCCCCCTCCGTCTATGAGGGCTCCCAGTTCGCCAAACAAGGCGTCATCTTCGTCAGCTTCAACTACCGTCTCGGCCGCTTCGGCTTCTTCGCCCACCCCGACCTCACCAACGAGGCCGGCTCCGGCCCCACCGGCAACTTCGCCTTCATGGATCAGATCGCAGCCCTCAAGTGGGTCCAGCACAACATCGCAGCCTTCGGTGGTGACCCTCATCAAGTGACCCTCTTCGGCGAGTCCGCCGGCGGTGGCTCCGTCCTCACCATGATGACCTCACCCCTCGCTCGCGGCCTCTTCCAGCGCGCCATCATTGAGTCCGGCGGTGGCCGTGACGGCCTCGGCGGCATGCCCAACCTCTCCACCCCCGCCGCCAATGGCAAGCCCTCCGCCGAGTCCGATGGCGTCAACTTCGCCAAGTCCAAAGGCATCACCGCTACCGGCGCTGCCGCAATCGAAGCCCTCCGCAAACTCCCCGCCGACCAGATCGTCGACGGCCTCAACATGGCCAGCATGTTCCAGGCCGCTACCACCTACCCCGGTCCTATGATCGACGGCAAACTCATCCTCGAAACCCCACAGCAAGCCTTCCTTGACGGACACGCGATGAAGATCCCCACCATGATCGGTGCCAACAGCATGGACATCGGCTTCAGCTTTGCCAAGTCCATGGACGAAGTCATGGCCCCCTTCGGCGCAAACAAAGACAAAGCCGCGGCCGCCTACAATCCGCAGAACTCCACTGACGTCCGCGCCATCGGCTCCACCATCGCCGCTGACCAACTCATGGTCGAACCCGCGCGCTTCGTCGCTCAGCAGGTCGCAGCCTCTGGTCAGCCCTCCTATGAGTACCGCTTCTCGTATGTAGCCGTCTCCATGCGCAAACAATGGCCCGGCGCGCCTCACGCCACCGAAATCCCCTACGTCTTCGATACGGTCAAAGCCCGCTACGCAGCCGACCTTGACCCTACGGACGAAACCGACGCCCGCGCCGCGAACACCTACTGGGCAGACTTCGCCAAAACTGGCGATCCTAACAACTCCAGCCTCCCGAAGTGGCCAAAATACTCTGCCACCTCCGACACACTCCTCAACTTCACCACCACCGGCCCAGTCGCGACACCCGATCCCTGGAAGTCTCGTCTCGACCTCATCGAAGCCCGTGCCACCCACCCCTAAAGGCATCCCCACCGCAACGACGCCTATCGAAGCTGAATTAAGATAGGCGTCGTCGCATCACCCGCTAAAATGAGCCATGGCAAACTCGGAATCCACCACGCCGCCCACTAAAACCGCCGTCTTCGACATCAACGCCATCGCCCGCAGCTTCCCTCCCAGCGCAGCAACCATGTTGATCGACACTCGTCTCACCGACGAAGCCGAAGCCAGCGCCCGCGTCTTCCGCGTCTACACTCCCGCCCCCGCCCATTACCACGCCACCTGTGACGAATACCTGTTGGTCATCTCCGGTCGCGCCCGCATCTTCCTCGGCGACGTCGAGCCCTTTGAACTGGGGCCCGGCCAACTCGTCTTCTTCAAAAAGAACACCATCCACGGCATGCCCGAGATCCTCGAACACCCCTTTGTCGTCTTCGCAGTCGATACTCCACGTCGCGATCCCAGCGACGTCATCTTCGTCAACCCCAGCGACGGCACCCCGGAGTCCTTCATCGAAAGCAAGATCCTGTATTGAGACAATCCATTCAGCCCATTTCACTCACATAGCACCACCCGCTCCAGCAATTCTTCTAAATCACCGCCATGGTGAGAAAATTCAAACTGGGCCCGTCAATCACAGCGTCTAATAGACTTCCTTACATCCGCGGCACAGAGGAGATTGCGGGGGCGACCCCAAACAAATCATGATCGCTGAAATCATCGCCGCAGGCTCCGAGATGCTCACGCCCTTCCGGCAGGACACCAACTCCCTCTACCTCACCGCCGGTCTCAACGACCTCGGAGTCCAGGTCGCCTTCAAAACCATCGTCGGAGACAACTTCGACCACCTCACCGGCGCCGCCCGCATCGCTATCTCTCGTGCCGACATCGTCATCTTCTCCGGAGGCCTCGGCCCCACCGAGGACGATCTCACTCGCGAAGCCGCCGCCGCAGCGCTCGGCATTGAGGTCCACCCCGACCCCGCCATCCTCACCGCACTCTACAAGCGCTTCGCCGCCCGCCAGATGATTATGCCGCCCAACAACGCCAAGCAGGCCGACGTCCTCGACGGCGCAACCTTGCTCGAAAATAAACACGGCAGCGCCCCCGGCCAGTACCTCGATACCACCGTCGACTCCCATCGCAAGATCATCATCCTCCTCCCCGGCCCACCAAAAGAACTCAAGCCCCTCTTCCTGGAACAGGTCAAGCCGCGTCTCGCCGCCTCACTCCCCCCGCGTCACCTCGCTCGCCGCCAACTCCGCATGTCCCTCATCCCGGAGTCCCAGGTCGACGCTCGTACCTCCCCCATCTACAAGAAATTTCCCGACGTTGAAACCACCATCCTCGCCGGTCACGCCGAGATCCAGCTTCACTTCGTCTGCGCCAAACCCACCCTCGAAGAAGCGCAGGCCCGCGTAGACGAACTCAGTGAAAAGATCGAGGCTGAGATGGAGGACGCCATCTTCTCCTCCAACGGCGACAGCCTCGAAGAGGTAGTCCTCCTCAATCTCGGTATCCGCCATCTCACTCTTGCCTCCGCAGAATCCTGCACCGGCGGCCTGCTCGCCCAACGCCTCACCGCCATCCCCGGCAGCTCCCGCTACTTCCTCGGCGGAGCCGTAGTCTATTCGGACGCACTCAAAACCACCTTCGCCGACGTCCCTGCCACCATGGTCAACAACCTCGGCCCAGTCTCCCTGGAGGTCGCCCATGCCCTCGCCGAGGGCATCCGCGCCCGCACCGGAGCCTCCCTCGGCATCGCCATCACCGGCATCGCCGGCCCCACCCCTGGAACCGGCCCGGATGCCGCAAAGCCCATCGGCCTCGTCTACATCGCCCTCGCCGACGGCAACCAGACCCAGGTCAAGGAGCTACAAATCACTGGCGACCGCGAGCGCGTTCGCTACTGGTCCAGCCAGCACGCACTCGAACTCATACGCCACCACCTCCTCTAAATCCTCTTCCTTGAGGCCAGCCTTCCCAATCCCTTGATAGACTCAACCTGAACAAAATGATCCCTTGGCTCGTCTCCATCCCGCTCGCATATCTTCTGGGCTCCATCCCATTCGGATATCTCCTCGTAAAGTTCTTCCGCCACCAGGACATCCGTGCCACTGGCAGCGGCAACATCGGAGCCACGAACGTCCTCCGCTCCGGCTCGAAGGCACTCGGCATCGCCACCCTGCTGCTAGACCTCGGCAAAGCCTACATCGCCGTTGCCATCGTCCAGCACATCGCCCCTGGCAACTACGACCTCGCCACATCCGCCGCTGTCGCCGCCATCCTCGGACACGTCTTCCCCATCTGGCTCGGCTTCCGTGGAGGCAAAGGTGTTGCCAGCGCCCTCGGCGTCTTCATCGCCCTCACCTGGCCCAGCGCCCTCTGCATTCTCGCCGTATTCGCTATCGTCTTCCTCATGAGCCGTTACGTCTCACTTGCCTCCATCATCGCCTCAGCATCACTTCCGATCTTTGCCTTTCACTTCGTCTCCCAAAGATCACCTATCGTCGTGGCCGGGTTCCTCTTCATCCCGCTGCTCATCATCGCCAAGCACCACCAGAACATCCGTCGCCTGCTCTCCGGCACTGAGAACCGCTTCGGCAAACGTAAGGCGGTAGCATGAGCCGCATCGCCGTCCTTGGTGCCGGAGCCTGGGGCACTGCACTCGCCGTCACCCTCGCCCGCCGTGGTGGCCACGATCTCGTCCTCTGGTGCCACTCCTCTGCCTTGGCCGAGCAACTCCAGGAGCACGGCGAAAACCTCCCCTACCTCCCCGGCTTCACCCTCCCTGCGGACATCACCGTCACCTCCGACCTCCCCGGAGCCATCTTTGAGGCTGACATCCTACTCTGCGTCACCCCCTCCCAGCATCTGCGTGGAGTCGTCAGCCACATCGCCCCACTCCTCACCCGCAACCAGATCATTCTCAGCGCAAGTAAAGGACTCGAAGAAGGCTCCTTTCTCCGCATGTCTCAAGTCATCGCATCCATCACCGACAACCCCGTCGCAGTTCTCAGCGGCCCCTCTTTTGCGCAGGAGGTCGCCGCCGGCTGCCCCACCGCGCTCGTCGCCGCCGCGCACGACTCGCTCCTCGCCCAGACCATTCAGCAGGACTTCTCCTCCTCCACTCTTCGCGTCTACACCAACGACGACGTTGCCGGCGTTGAACTAGGTGGAGCTCTCAAGAACGTCATCGCCCTCGCCTCCGGAGTCGTCCACGGCCTCAACCTCGGCCACAACTCCGCTGCCGCCCTCATCACCCGCGGCATCGCAGAGATGACCCGCCTCGCCGTGGCCTGTGGAGGCCACCGCCAGACCCTCGCCGGCCTCTCCGGCATCGGCGACCTCGTCCTCACCTGCACCGGAACCCTATCCCGCAACCGCTCAGTAGGCATCGAACTAGGCCGCGGACGCAAACTGGACGACATTCTCCAGGGCCTCCATGGCAAAGTCGCGGAAGGCATCCGCAGCACCACCGCCGCCCTTGGCCTCGCCGCACGCTACGAAGTCGAAATGCCCATCACCGAGCAGATGGACGCCATACTCCACCACAACAAAAGTCCCAAAGACGCCATCCGCGATCTCATGTCCCGTCCCGGCCGCGACGAATAGCCGGATCAAAACCAATCTGACCACCTCACCACGCGCCCTCACCTCGCACATACCCCGCACATTGCTAAACTAGAACGCAGCATGGCCTTCTCCTTCTTCAACAAACGCGACAAATCCGAGCCAGTTCCCGACCAGCCCACACAGCAGTCCGCCCCGCAGTCCGAGCAGCCCCCAGAAAACAGTGGCTTCTTCGACCGCATGAAGCAGGCGGTCACCCGCACCCGCGACTCCTTCTCCGAGTCCATCAGTTCCGTCATCGCACTCACCCGCGAGGTTGACGAGTCCACCCTCCTGGACCTCGAACCCGTCCTCCTCGCCGCCGATCTCGGCGCCCCCACCACCGCCCTCGTCCTCGAAAACCTCCGCCAGCGCGCACTCCGCACCGGCATCCAGGGCGGAGCCGAGCTCAAGCAGCTCCTCAAATCCGAGCTCAAGCAAATCCTCGACAGCGTCGCTTATCCCATCACCCATCCCGCCACGCCTCCCGAAGTCATCATGATGGTCGGTGTCAACGGCACGGGAAAAACCACCACCACTGGCAAGCTCGCCCACCTCTTCGCCACCGGCCCTAATCCCCGCACCGTCCTACTCTGCGCCGCAGACACCTTCCGCGCCGCCGCGATCGAGCAACTCGAGGTCTGGGCCTCCCGCTCCAACACCCCTATCATCAAGACCAAGCAAGGCGGAGACCCCTCAGCCGCACTCTACGACGCCTGCACCGCTGCCAAAGCCCGCGGCACCCAAACCCTCATCGTCGATACCGCCGGCCGCCTCCACACCAAGTCAGACCTCATGAAGGAGCTCGACAAGATGCGCCGCACCGCCGAGCGCCTCATCCCCGGAGCCCCCCACCAGACTCTACTCGTCATGGACGCAACCACCGGACAGAACGGCCTCATCCAGGCCCGTCTCTTCACCGAAGCCGCCCACGTCACTGGAATCGTCCTCACCAAACTCGACGGAACCGCCAAAGGCGGCATAGTCCTCGCTATTGCCACCGAGCTCAAACTCCCGGTTGTCTACGCTGGCATAGGCGAAAAAATCGAAGACCTTATCCCCTTCGACTCCTCAGCCTTCATCGATTCCCTTCTCGACTAACCAATCGCGCTAACCACGTTTCTGCCGCACAAACTGCCATGCTGCCAGCATGATCGTCGTGCAGCCCATTAGCGTCAGCACCACTCCGTCCACCCACAAATCTTTCAGCCCCGCTCCCCTCAAAATAATCCCGCGCAATATCTCGATGTAGTACGTCGCCGGAATAATCCGGCTAACCACCTTGAAGAACGCCGGCATCGTATCGATCAGGAAGATATAGCCCGAAAGAAATACCGAAGGCAGCACCGTCCCCATCGACAGTTGAAACGCCTCCGCCTGCGTCATCGCCTTGGTTGAGATCACCAGTCCCAGCCCCAGCACCGTCAGCAAAAATGGCAACGACATCACCAGCAACACAATCACGCTTCCATGGATCGGTACCTGAAACACATACCGCATGATCGTCAGGATCACGCATAGCTCGCTAAACGCCAGCACCCCGTATGGAATCATCTTGCCCACCATCAACCCCAGCGGAGCCACGGGCGTCATCGTCAGCTGTTCCAGCGTGCCCCGTTCCCGCTCCCGCACCAGGCTGAGCGCAATCAGCAGGATGGTCATCGTCTGCAGCAATACCGCAATCAGCCCCGGCACAAAAAAATTCGCCGACCGCGTACTCGGGTTGTAGAGCACCGAAGGCCGCACCTCAATCGGCATCACTCCACCACCACCCAGAAGCCGGCCTAGCGACTCCTTCAGCGCAACCCCAGTCGACGCATTCACAGCCTGTCCCGCCGTCGATGACTCCGACCCATCCACCAGCACCAGCACCGTCGCCGTCGTCCCATCCTGCAACCGCCGCGCATAGTCATATGGAACCTTGATGCCCACCCGTGCCTTCCCCGCACGCATCGCCCCATACAACTCCTCGTTCGATTGCACCGTCATCGCCAGTCGAAACACATCCGACGCCGCCAGCCGCTCCACCAACTGCCGGCTCTCCTGCGTGTGCGACTCGTCCAGCACCACCGTCGGAAGTTGTCTTACATTGGTATCCACCGCATATCCAAACAGAAACAACTGCACCAGCGGCAGCAGCAATGCAAAGAACAGCGTCCCAGGATCGCGCACAATGTGCGTAAACTCCTTCCGACACACCGGCAGAAATCCATAGAACTGTGCCTTCATCGCGATGCCTTCATAATCTGGTAAGTCAGCGTCACAAACACATCCTCCAGCGACGGCTCAATCGTCTCTATCGTCGACTGCGGAAACCTCGCGTGCAGCCTCTCAATCTCGCTCGTCTCCACCAGCGCATGGATCGACCGCCCAAAGATCGTAGCCTCCCGCACACCCTCCATCTCGCGCAAAGACCCCAGCATCATGGACGCATCCGCCGTCTCAATCTGCACCCGCGACGTCCCCGCAGGATTCGCCTCCGGCAGCCGCTGCAACTCTTCAATTGTCCCCAGCGCCGCCAGCTTTGACAGGTAGATATACCCCACGCGCCCGCATCGCTCCGCCTCATCCATGTAGTGCGTCGTCACAAAAAAAGTAACACCCTGTCCCGACAACTGAAAGAACAGGTCCCACAGCGAGCGCCGTGCCACCGGATCGATCCCCGCCGTCGGCTCATCCAGAAACACCACCTCCGGTGAGTGAATAATCGCGCAACCCAGCGCCAGTCGCTGCTTCCATCCGCCCGACAACACGCTCACCCTGCGGTGCAGATAAGGCTCCAGCCCCGTCAGCGCAAGTATCTCTTCCTTCCGCTGCTTCGCTTGCGCACCGGTCATCCCATAAACCCCTGCATAGAAACCCATGTTCTCCGAGACGCTGAGGTCCTCATACAGTCCAAACTTCTGCGACATGTATCCCACATGCCGTTTGATCTCCGCCGCATCCCTGCGGATGTCCATGCCAAGAATCGTGCCCGTCCCCTCGCTCGGTGCCAGCAGCCCGCACAGCGCCTTGATGATCGTTGTCTTACCCGATCCATTCGGTCCGAGAAAGCCAAACAACTCACCCTTCCCTATCGCAAAGCTCACGTCATTCACAGCCGTGACCTCTCCGAAGCGAATCGTCAGGTGATCGGCCGTAATCACCGGTGTCATCGCAGCCGCACCGTCGCCGACATGCCCGACTTCAGTATGCCGTCTGACTGATCGACCCTCACCTTCACCCCAAAGACCTGGTGCTCCCGATCGTCGCGCGTCTGCACGTTGCGAGGCAGAAACTCTGCCTCCGATCCAATCTGCTCCACCTGTCCCGAAAACTCCCGGCCCGAAAAAGAATCAACTTCCACAGACGCCGACTGCCCCACTCGCACTTTGCCCATCTCCGTCTCAGGCACATAGATCTTCACCCACAGCTGCGCGGACTCCAACATCGTCACCACAATTCTTCCCGGCCCCACCAGGTCTCCCGGCCGAACACTCACCACCTGCACCACGCCATCCGCCGGAGCTATCAACTCCGCCTCTTTCAGGCGCGCGTCAAGTTCTTTCCCATGCGCCACCGCTGCTGCCAGTTGCCCACGCGCCGCCTCGATATCTTCCTTCCGATATCCTCGCCGCATCAGTTCAGCACCGGCTTGTGCCTGACGATAACGTTGCTCCGCGGCCTGTAGGTCCTCCTTCCGCGTACCCGCCTGCAACAGTACCAGCCGCTGCCGCACAGACTCCGCTCTTTGCGCCGTCGTATCTCGCTTCGCCTTCGCATCGTCAAATTGCAGACGCGAGATCGTGTCACCACGCACCAGCATCTCCATGCGCGTGAACGTCGCCGCTGCATTCGCCGCATCTGCCTGCGCTGCGGCATAGTCTGCCTGCGCCTGCTCCAGCTCCTGAACACGCGGCCCGTTCTTCGCAGCCTCCAGCAGAGCACCCTGCTCCGCAGCGACCGCCTGCGTCTGCGCAATCTCTTCCGGACGGTAGCCGCGCTCCAGCCTGCTCAATTCCGCCTGCGCCTGCTCCACCTGCGCCTGTGCCTGCGCTCGCTGCGACTTCAGTTCATCAGACTCGAACCGCACCAGCAGAGTCCCGGCCTTCACCATCTGGCCCTCCTCCACCGCCACATCCGTCACCCGCCCGCCAATCTTCGATCCAATCTGGATCTCCCGCGTCTCCACCGTTCCCGAGTAGACCAGCGAGCCCTTACCTTTCCCACACGAATGGAGCTGTAATCCCGCGACTACCAGTATTGCCGCCGCCGCAACTCCCAGAATCACCTTGCGCTTCATCCGCCACCACCCACCGCTAGCTTCTATCGCCCCCCCATAGTACAAGGGGAGACTGCTGAGAATTCAGTATCCATCAACAAGCTATCCTCTTTGTAGGCATGACCAACCATCAACAAGACGAAGCGTTCATGCAGCGAGCCCTCACCCTCGCCGCCAACACCACTAGCCTCGCCTCACCCAACCCCCAGGTGGGCTGCGTCCTCACCCGTGATGACCAGATCCTCGCCGAGGGCGCCCACCTCTACGACCATCGCGACCACGCCGAAATCGCCGCACTCAAACAAGTTGCTGAACGCGGCATCAATGCCGAAGGCGCCACCGCCTACGTCACCCTCGAGCCCTGCAGCCACCACGGCCGTACCGGCCCTTGCGCCGATGCCCTCATCGCCGCCCGCATCGCCCGCTGCGTCATCGCCACCCAGGACCCCAACCCCCGAGTCAGTGGCCAGGGCATTGCCCGGCTCCGAGCCGCTGACATCGAAGTCACCATCGGAGTCTTACAGCAGCAAGCCCGCGATCTCAACGAAGCCTTCGCTCATTTCATCCAGCACCACTCTCCATTCGTCACCCTCAAAGCTGCCCTCTCCGTAGACGGCAAACTCGCACCACCGCCCGCCACCCGCACCACCAACCAGCCACACTGGCTCACCAGCCCCGCCGCCCGAGCCGAGGTCCAGCGCCTCCGCCACGCCTCCGACGCAATCCTCACTGGCATCGGCACCGTCCTAGCCGACGACCCCGCCCTCACCGACCGCACCAACCTCCCCCGCCGTCGCCCCCTCCTCCGCGTCATCCTCGACACCCACCTCAGAACCCCTCTCACCTCCCAACTGCTGCGCACCGCAAACAGCGTCAGCGGCCTCACCCCAGACCTCCTCATCCTCACCAGCCCTGAAGCCCCCACCACCAATCGCACATCTCTCGAAGCCGGCGGAGCCGAAGTCGTCTCTATTCCCGCCGAGAACGGCCACCTCAGCCTCCCCGCAGTCCTCGCCACTCTCGCCGAGCGCCAAATCCTGAGCCTCCTCCTCGAAACCGGCTCCCAACTCAACGGAGCCTTCATTCGCCACAACCTCGTCGACAAGGCCATCCTCTTCTACTCCGAAACCGAGCTAGGCAACGACGCCCTCCCGTTCGCTGAAGGGGTCCCTTCTCCTTACCTCTTCGAGCAATCACTCCACCGCATCACCCGCACAACCTTCGGTCCGCCAGAGAGTCCAGACGCATGCATCACTGGCTACCTTCACGACCCCTGGTCAAGAACCACTAAAATATAGATATGTTTACCGGACTCATCGAAACCACCGGCACCCTCCTGGCTATCACACCCACAGCAGGAGCCACCCGTATCACCATCGCCGCGCCAGCCCTCGCACCCCGCCTCCACACCGGCGATAGCGTCGCCGTCAACGGAGTCTGCCTAACCGCACTCGATATCCGCCCCGACAACTTCTCCGCAGACCTCGCAGCCGAGACCATAGAGCGCACTACCCTCTCCCAACTCTTCCCCGGAACCACCGTCAACCTCGAACTCCCCACCCCCGCAGGAAGCCCCCTCGGAGGCCACGTCGTTCAAGGCCACGTCGACGGCACCGCCACCCTGCTCGGACTCCTGCCCATCACTCCCAACGCCCCCGAGACCGACTGGCGCCTACGCCTCTCCCTCCCCAATGAACTTACCCGCTACGTCGTCCCCCAGGGCTCCATCACCGTCGAAGGCATCAGCCTCACCGTGGCCTCCATCACCGGCAATATCGTAGAGATCGCCATCATCCCCCACACCTACGCCAATACCAGCCTCCACACACTAACCCCCGGCACCCCGCTCAACATCGAGACCGATGTCCTCGCCAAGTACGCAGAACGTCAGACAGAAGAACCCTCAAGTACCTTCACACTCACCGAGCAATACCTCATAGCCAACGGCTACTGAGGCGAAAGGAACCCATGGCAAAGTCTGCGAATCTCCTCATGCTCGTCGGCGACTACGTCGAAGACTACGAAGTAATGGTGCCCTTCCAGGCCCTCCAGATGGTCGGCCACACCGTCCACGCAGTCTGCCCAGATAAGCAGGCAGGACAATATGTGCGAACCGCCATCCATGACTTTGAAGGCGACCAGACTTACTCCGAAAAGCCTGGCCACAACTTCGTCCTCAACGCCACCTTTGCGGACATCAACCCACAGCACTACGACGGCCTGATACTCCCCGGCGGCCGCGCGCCAGAGTACCTGCGCCTCAACCCAAGAGTCCTCGAAATCGTCCGCTACTTCGCGCAAGCTGAAAAGCCGATCGCAGCGCTATGCCACGGCCCGCAGTTACTCGCCGCCGCCCGTGTCATCAGCGGCAGGCGCGTCAGCGCTTACCCCGCCTGCGCCCCCGAGGTCGAGCTAGCTGGCGGCACCTTCGTCTCCCTCCAGGTCACAGACGCCATCGCCGACCGCAACCTCGTCACAGGCCCCGCTTGGCCCGCACATCCCACCTGGCTGGCCAAGTTCCTCATAGTTCTCGACCAGCACCTCAACAAGTAGCAACCCGGTCTGCCATCGGGAACAAACAAGAAAAGCGCAGCCCTAAGGCTGCGCTTTCTGTTTCAGAACTCAACTCAAAACTATATCGAGCTCATGTTATGCAAAAACTCCTGATTATTCCGGGTCTTTGCCAGCTTGTCCGTCAGCAACTCCATCGCCTCAACCGGCGACAGCGGATTCAGCACCTTGCGCAAAATCCAGGTCCGCTGCAGGTCTTCCTTCGGAATCAGCAGCTCTTCCTTACGCGTACCGGAGCGCTGAATATCAATCGCCGGGAACACACGCTTATCAACCAGCTTGCGATCCAGGATCACTTCCATGTTGCCGGTACCCTTGAACTCTTCAAAGATCACTTCATCCATGCGCGAACCAGTATCCACCAGGGCCGTCGCAATAATCGTCAGCGAACCGCCCTCTTCGATATTGCGGGCCGCACCAAAGAAACGCTTCGGACGCTGCAGCGCATTCGAGTCCACACCACCTGAGAGCACTTTGCCCGAGGGCGGCACAATCGTGTTGTAAGCACGCGCCAGACGCGTAATCGAATCCAGCAGAATCACCACATCGCGCTTATGCTCAACCAGGCGCTTCGCCTTCTCAATCACCATCTCGGCAACCTGAACGTGTCGCGCCGCCGGCTCATCGAACGTCGATGAAATCACCTCGCCCTTCACCGAACGCTGCATGTCCGTAACTTCTTCCGGACGCTCGTCGATCAGCAACACAATCAGAACCACTTCAGGATGGTTTGACGTAATGCTGTTCGCGATCGACTGCAGCAGCATCGTCTTACCAGTACGCGGCGGAGCCACAATCAGTCCGCGCTGCCCCTTGCCCACGGGCGTCAACAGGTCCATCACGCGACCGCTGATGTGCTCGCGAACCGTCTCCATCTTCACCCGCTCCTGCGCGTAAAGAGGAGTCAGGTTGTCGAACAGAATCTTGTTGCGCGTCTCTTCCGGCGACTCAAAGTTGATCGCCTCAATCTTCACCAGCGCGAAGTACTTCTCGCCTTCATGCGGTGGCCGCACATTGCCGCTGATCGTGTCGCCCGTCTTCAAATCGAACTTGCGAATCTGCGACGGCGAAACGTAAATATCATCCGGCCCGGGCAGATAGTTGTAATCAGGCGAGCGCAGGAATCCATAGCCATCCGGAAGAATCTCCAGCACGCCTTCCGCGAAGATGTGTCCTTCCTTCTCGCTCTGCGCCTGCAGAATCTTGAAGATCAGATCCTGCTTCCGCAGTCCGCTCGTTCCAGCAATGTCGAGGCCACGCGCGAGCTTACCTAGCTCCGCAATATTGTGCTCTTTCAGTTCAGAAATGGTCATATTTTACCTTGCAGTTTTGATTTGTTTAGGAGGGATGTGTGGAACTGAGGCGGGATCTGCGTGACGAGGGGGTCTTGCGGAAGGCCAGAAAGTTACGAGGAAAATGTGTTGCGGATGGGGTGATCGTGCGGGTAAATCGTTAGTAGTACCGCCGGGAAATAAACCTACAGAACTGCCGCGCGTTAAGCCGCGCGGCGTTCTGTCAATTGTACCTTCTCTACTGGCGCTTCTCCAGAAGCATTCATCGGAATGGTGTCCTTGAAACGGTCAAGCACTTCATTCGTCGTGTCCTGCAACCGGGTATTCGGCTTGTGAAGCTTGCGGGTTGCCTTCGACGCCAACTGACACAACTCATACCGGTTGTTCACGTGCGTGAGAGCTCCAAAAATAAGATCTGAGCGCATAATTCTCCTTTTCAAGTCATAGGCATAAAGCGTCTGCAGCGCTTGTTCGCCTGAAATCAATTCAAATTTCAATCACCCTAAATATGGTTCTAGGCTGTCTTCTGTTAGACGCATAAAAACCATAGGACGATTGATTAAATCTTCAAAAATCAGGATTATCTCGTCTTGCACTTATGCGCAAAACCAGACCTCATAGTCAAAATCGACTATGTCCTGTCCTGCAATTCTGTCTCCCGTGTGATCTGGCGCCTCGGCACCTCAGCTTGAAACAGACCGGAAAACGCATCTTTTGCCAGATGCATGGCCTACTACCAAAACAAAATCTAACGCCTTCGGTCCAGCTTCGTGGGAACTGGATACTGAGGCACTCATGGAAAGTAAATCGTATGAAGCCCAAGGTCAATACTTTTTTTGGAAATCTGTGGATAATTAAATCCAAGAAATAGGATTATTTGCTCCCATTCATTCTCGCACTTGTGCCGCAACTCCTTTACCATCATCACGACCAGTAACTGCGGTCCAGCGTACGGTACTGAATTGCCTCCGCAATATGTTTTACCGCAATATCCTGCTCTCCCCCTAGATCGGCAATACTTCGCGCAACCTTCAATATCCGATCATGCGCCCGCGCGCTCAGTCCCTGCTGCTGCATCGCTCGCTCCAACAGCCGCTCAGCGTCCGACGATAACTCGCAATGCACCCGGATCTGCTGCGTGTTCATCTGAGAGTTCGCAAAAATCTGCCGAGATGCCCCCTTCGCCGAGCCCTTCGTCCGCTCCCCCGTCTGGCTGAATCGCGCATGCTGCCGTTCCCGCGCCGCCAGCACCCGGGCCCGTATCTCCTCAGACCCCTCCGCCGCCGCTCCCCCTCGCAACTCCTTATACTGCACCGCCGGAACCTCAATATGAATGTCGATCCTGTCCAGCAGCGGTCCCGATACCTTCGACACATACCGCTGAATCATCGGCGGCGTACACATGCAATCCCGCGACTTATCGTTGAAGTACCCACACGGGCAAGGATTCATCGCCGCCGCCAGCATGAACCTCGCCGGAAAACTTAAACTCATCGCCGCCCGCGAAATCGTCACCATCCCATCCTCCAGCGGCTGCCGCAAAACCTCCAGCACATTCCGCGGAAACTCCGGCAATTCATCCAGAAACAGCAGTCCGTTATGCGCCAGACTCACCTCACCCGGCCGCGGAATCATCCCGCCTCCAATCAGCCCCGCATCCGAGATCGTATGGTGCGGCGACCGGAACGGCCGATGCGTCACCAGCCCCTGCTCCGCATCCAGTACCCCAGCCACCGAGTGGATCTTCGTCGTCTCCAGCGCCTCCTCAAACCGCAGAGGAGCCAGAATCGACGGCAGCCGTTTCGCCAGCATCGTCTTGCCCGACCCCGGCGGCCCGATCATCAGAATGTTGTGACCACCTGCTGCCGCCACCTCCAGCGCTCGCTTCGCAACATGCTGCCCGCGCACATCCTTGAAGTCGAAAGGAAAGTGCTGCATCGAGTTCATCAGTTCCGCCGTCTCCACCACCAGCGGCTGCGCCGACATCGCCCCAAACGACGCCGAGTTCAACAACTCCCGCACCTCCAGCAGAGACTTCACCGGATACACATTCACACCCTTCACCACCGCCGCCTCACGAGCATTGCTCGCCGGAATGATCAGGTTCTTGATCCCCTTCGCCAGCGCCGCCACCGCAATCGGCAACATCCCCTGCACCGCCCGCAGACTCCCATCCAGCCCTAGCTCACCCACCAACAGATAGTCGTCCAGGTCCTTGCAGTGCAGCGCTCCATACGCGCCCAGTATTCCAATCGCGATCGGCAGATCGAACCCCGACCCTTCTTTCTTCAGGTCAGCCGGAGCCAGATTGATCGTGATTCGCGTCGGAGGAATATCGAAGCCGGAGTTTTTGATCGCCGATCGCACCCGGTCGCGACTCTCGCGCACCGCCGCATCCGGCAACCCCACCGTGCTGAAGATCTCTTTCTCTAACCGGACGCCAGAGAAGTCCACTTCGACGTCGATAATATGGGCATCGATCCCATACACAGCAGCACTACGAGCTTTAAACAGCATTAGTTAGGCCTGGTAAAACCTTGAGGCAGGAATTCGCCGAGTATAGCACTCGCTATACAAATACAAGAGATACAGACCTTCCTATCGCAAGCAGTCGGCATCATACATTTCATGCACATGCGCGTCGCGTCATCCCGCCCTGGTAAATCTGCTCTTTCAATTACCTATCTCGCCGTTCCAATCTTCTTCGCCGCAACTGCCTTATCGCAGGCATCTCCAGCCCCTCAGAATCCCGACACACCAATCGTTACAACCCAATCAGCCCCCGCGCAAGACGATACTCCCGCACCTACCCGGCATGATCCTAAGGCCACATCCGCACAAAAAGTAGATGACGCATGGTCTATGCTCACCAGTGCCGTCGAAGACTCCAAGCACTCCCAGCTGCGCATCCAGGCACTCGCCGCACTCGGAACTCTCGGCAGAGACCCTCGCAGCCTGCACCTGATCGCCGCTGCGCTGGGCGACGCAGACCTTGATGTTCGCACCGCTGCCGTTCTTGCTGCGGGCCAGACCCGAAGCCGCAATCTCACCACCGGCCTCCGCACCCTGCTCGACGATAAAGAGCCGCAAGTCGCCTTCATTGCCGCCATCACTCTGTCGAAGATGAATGATCGCTCCGGCGAGGACATCCTCATGGCGGTCGTCGACGGCGAACGCAGCGCCAACGCCACGATGATCCACGGCACAAGGCACAGCATCAGCAAGACACTGCACAGCCCCACCGCCCTGGCCGTTATCGGCATCGAGCAGGGAGCGTCCCTGTTTCTCGGCCCCTTCGGCTACGGCCTCACAGCATATGAATACATGCGCAAGAACAGCAGCACCGCTGGCTCGGCACGCGTCTTGGCCATCGAGCAGCTCGCTCAGCAGAAGTCCGGTCCCATCCGCGCCGAACTCGTAGCCTCACTCTCCGACAAAGACCTGACCGTGCGCACCGCTGCCGCAAAAGCCCTCGGCAACTATCGCGACTCCGCAACCTCCGCCGCACTCTATCCTCTCCTCGACGACAACAAGGCTCCCGTCCGCCTCACCGCCGCCGCCGCCTTCATCAAAACAACCACACGAGGCTCAGCCAGACCCACCAAGAAAATAGCCCAGCTTTGATGGAGACGCGCTGTGAAATCCTCCACGTCGATTGACAAGCCGTAGCTCTACCGCTCCACCGCAAGCGCAACCGAATTCCCGCCCCCCAAACACAGTGCCGCAACTCCCCGCTTCACATCTCGTCGCATCATCTCGTGAATCAGCGTAACCAGCACTCTCGCTCCACTCGCTCCAATCGGATGCCCCATCGCCACCGCCCCACCATTCACATTCACCCGCGCAGCATCCAGCCCAAGCTCCTTCATCACTCCCAGCGCCTGCACGCTGAATGCTTCATTCAACTCGTACAGGTCCACCCCAACCCGATCCCAACCCGCACGCTCCAACACTCGCTGCACTCCAATCACTGGAGCCAGCATCACCCATCGCGGCGCAACTCCACTCATCGCCTGCGCCCGAATCGTCACCATCGGTTTCAACCCTAACGCCGCAGCCTTCTCAGCCGACATCACCACCACCGCAGCAGCAGCATCATTCACCCCCGGAGCGTTCCCCGCCGTCACCGTCCCGTCCTTCTTGAACGCTGGCTTCAAAGCAGCCAGCGCCTCCAGCGAAGCATCCTCCCGCACACTCTCATCTCGAGAAAACAAAATCGCTTCTCCACCCTTCTTCTTCGGCGGCAAGCTCACCGGAACCACCTCCGCATCGAATCGCCCTTCCCTCCACGCCGCGGCCGCCTTCCTGTGCGAAGACAGAGCATACACATCCTGCATCTCCCGCGTGATGCCGTGCTTCTCAGCAACCAACTCTCCCGTCATCCCCATGTGATGGTTGTCACACGCACACCACAAACCATCCTTCACCATCGAATCCACCACCACTGAATCCCCCATCCGAAATCCCTTCCGCCCTTGCGGCAGTAGATACGGCGCATTCGACATCGACTCCATCCCACCCGCCACCACGATCTCCGCCGCACCTGTCATCACACTCTGCGCTGCCAACGCCACCGCCTTCAAGCCGCTGCCGCAAACCATGTTGATCGTCATCGCCGCGACCGTATCCGCAAGCCCACCCTGTAGAGCCGCCTGACGCGCAGGGTTCTGTCCCAGCCCCGCCGGCAGCACACATCCCATCAAGCACTCCTCCACACTCGCCGCATCGATCCCCGCTCTACGCACCGCTTCGCGCACCACCACCGCACCCAACTGCACCGCAGTCATCTCACTCAATGCCCCTTGAAACTTCCCCACTGGCGTCCGCACTGCAGAAACAATCACTACATCTTTCATCGCATCACCTCACAAAACATTCTCTCGACCATCACACCACTGACGCGCAAGTATAGGCCGCGCAGCCACTCTCTCGCACACTCACATGCCCTGCAAAAACTTCATCACCGAACTGCACCGCGCTGCCCAACCCCACACCTCCGTCGCATCACGCAACACGTCACCAAAAAAAATATTCGCAATGCATCGATTTTTCTTGACAGTAAATTTTCTCGAAACTATACCTTCGTTAGCTGCAACATATCAGTTGCAGGGTCGACGTCTAATCATAGGGAGAATAGACAATGGCAACGAAGAAGGCAGCTGCAAAGAAGCCCGCAAAAAAAGCAGCAAAAAAGGCAACCAAGAAATAAATCCAACTCAGGCAAACGCAGAACGGGGGACGCAATCAGCGCCCCCCGTTCTGCGTCTACTGCCATTATTCTGCGGAGCTACTGTGCTGCAGGCTGCGGAACATTCTTCGGAGTCGACAAGTATCCCGACACCTTGTTCTTGTCGATCACGTTCACCACCAGTTCATACAACACTGGATCCTTGCCCGTGTAGAACTGCACTGGCTCATCCAGCCCCTTGTCCTTCTTCTCGATGTTCCGGTCATCCGCGCTAACGTTCAGCGTGTAGCGCGAGTGCTTCTCATCCGCCTTCTTCAACTGCAACTTGATCGTCGACAGCAACGTTGGCTTTGCACCTTTCTGCAAAGTGAACTCGATGTAGTTCCTGTCGCCCCTGTGCTTCAGTATCTCCAGTTCGCTGTGATTCGTCGCAATCAAGCCGCTCATCACGCCAGCGTCACCTACCACCCGCTGCAGCTGAGACTTGGTCGTCTCCAGATCGCTCTTCGTCGCGGCAACATCCGTCTTCACGCCACCCACGTCCGTCTTCACGCTCGCCACATCGCTCGATACCGCGCCAATCTGTTTGTTCGTCGCCGCCTGTGCCTGCTCGATCTTCGTCGCCTCGGCCTTCTGCGACGCCATGATGCTCTGCGTCTTCAACTCAATCTGCTTCTGCGTCATTCCAACGCTTTGCCCCAGCGTCTCACTCGTCGCCCGCAGCCGCGCATTGGTTGCATCCAGCTTCGCGACCAGTTCTGTATTCTGCTGCTCGGCCGCCGCTAGTTTTTTGTCCGCCGAACTCAGATGCCCCTGCAGCGCGTAGCACCAGCCCAGCGCTCCAAGCGCCGCCAGCAATGCAACCGCAACCACAGCTATAAAGGCCCCAGACGCTGACCGCTCCGCTACATAACCCTCTTCGCTCATCACACCCTCCTCTTTCTGAATTACTCTATTGGACGTTCCGTAAAGCCTGACATCACCTTCAGATGCAACAACTATTCCCGCCTGAAACTTACACAGAACTATATCCCGACTTGAGGCCATCTAAACTTCTCTTATGTACCATCCCGACTTCTGCATCGCCGGCGCCGGCATCATCGGCCTCTCCCTCGCCCTCGAACTTCACCGTCGTGGAGCCACCGTCGTCGTTCTCGATCAGGGTATTCCCCTCGACCAGGCCTCCACCGCCGCCGCCGGAATGCTCGCAGTCAACGATCCTGAAAACCCGCGACAACTCCAGCCATTCTCCAATCTAAGCCTCTCGCTCTACCCCGAATACCTTGCCTCCATCGAATCTCTCTCTGGAATCCCCGTCCCCTTCCAGACCAGCATTACCCTTCAGGCCCTCTCCTCCGCTCATCCATCCACCTCCACATTCCTCACCCCCGACTCCGTTACCAATCTGCTTCCCCAACTCAACTTGCACGGCCAGCGCGTCCTCCATCTCAATGAGCACAGCGTCGATCCCCGCCAACTCGCCCACTCCCTCCTTGCAGCAGTCCAGGCCACCAGCATCGATCTCCGCGCCAACACCCCCGTTCGTCTCATCCGCTCCAAACCAAACGGAGTCGAGATCCACACACCCACCAGCACCTTCTCTGCCACCGCCTGCATCGACTGCACCGGTGCCTGGGCGACATCTCTCGCGCGCTACTCCCTCCACCCGGTCGTTCCGAGAAAAGGACAGATGCTCGCCGTCGCCATACCCCCATCTCTCCCCCTCAATCTTGTCATTCGAACGCCAGACATCTATATCGTTCCCCGCACCACAGGCCCACACGCGGGACGCGCCATCATCGGTGCCACCATCGAAGACTGCGGCTTCGATAAAACAGTCCACCCCCAGGACATTGCCCGACTTCACGCAGCCGCCTCCCGGCTCTTACCCCAACTCGCCGACGCACCCATCCTGGAAACCTGGGCTGGCCTCCGCCCGGCCACTCCCGACGGCCTCCCGTTTCTTGGCCTCCTCCCCCGCCACCCTCACCACTATCTCGCCATGGGGCACTATCGCAATGGAATTCTGCTCGCGCCAGCCACCGCTCAAGTCATGGCGCAACTCCTGTGCGGAGAAAATCCCGCCATCGATCTCACCCCTTTCGCCCCGGCCCGCATCCTCTCCCATCACCCTCGAAAAGCCCACATCGCACACTAATACCGATATTCGCCCGTCCAGCCGTGACAACCCTTTTGTCGCTGCGCTATAAACGTAACTATGCCCAACCCTTTGGAGAAGGTCACCATGTCTACCGCTGTAGCACCGAAAGGCCTTGAGGGCATCGTCGCCACCACCTCGTCCATTTGCTTCATTGACGGCGACGCTGGCGTCCTCTCCTACCGCGGCATCGATATTCACGAGCTCGCGCAGCTCTCTACCTTCGAAGAAACCACCTACCTCCTCTGGTTCGGACACCTCCCCACCGCGACTCAACTCGCAGACTTCTCCGCAGAACTCGCCGCCGCCCGCCATCTCCACCCCAAGGTCATCGACCTCCTCCGCAGCATCCCGGTCGATGCCACTCCCATGCAGGTCCTGCGCACAGCAACCTCTCTCCTCAGCATCTACGACGCCGACGAAGCCGACTGCTCTCACGACGCCAACGTCCGCAAAGCCTACCGGCTCACCGCACAGATCGCCATGATCGTCGCCACATTCGACCGTATCCGCAAAGGTAAGGCAGTCGTCGAACCGGATCACAGCCTCTCCCACGCCGCCAACTTCCTCTGGATGCTCAACGGCGAAAAACCGTCCGACACCGCCACCCGCGCGCTCGACATCGCACTCATCCTCCACGCCGACCACGAACTCAACGCCAGCACCTTCGCCGCACGCGTCATCGCCGCCACACTGGCCGACATCCACTCCGCTATCACCGGAGCCATCGGCGCACTCAAGGGACCACTCCACGGCGGCGCCAACGAAGCCACCATGCGCCTCCTCTACGCCATCGATGCAGCCGGAGCAGACCCCGTCGAGTACGTGAAGCAGATGTTCGCCCAGAAAAAGAAGATCTCCGGCTTCGGCCACCGCGTCTATCACACTGAAGATCCACGAGCCACCCACCTCCGCCGCATGTCAGAGGAGCTCGGTAAGGCCGCAGGCAACACCAAGTGGTTCGATCTATCCCGCAAAATTGAGATCTTCGTCAAAGCCGAAAAGAAGCTCAATGCCAACGTCGACTTCTACTCCGCCTCCACCTACACCACGCTCGGCATAGATATTGATCTCTTCACGCCCATCTTCGCCGTAAGCCGTATCTCCGGCTGGGCCGCCCACGTTATCGAGCAACACGACGACAACCGCCTCATCCGTCCCCGCGCAGACTACGTCGGCCCCACCTACCCCACGCCCTATACCCCTCTCGACCGACGCTAGACCCGCTCTCTAAATCCTTGCGGTACAGGTCCGCACGAGTTCATCCAGGCAGTTGGCAATTCACTCTTGAAATGCCATGCTTTCGGTCAGGCCAACTTCAGGAGTCTTGCTTGCCATCACGACGGTACCGCATAGCAGCCTCCTGCGCTTTCTTAACCCTCGTTGGGCCGATCCTCACTGCACAGCAGGTTCCCAGCGCGAAAGCTGCTGAGTCGCCACAATCCATCTCCTCGTCCTCCAGGCAATCGGAGGTCCCGGAGACACCCGGCCTGTCCGCCGCCCTCCACGGACTCAATGCAGGCATCACCTTCGCCGGAATCCACGATTCCGTCGTCGGCTGGTCAACCCTCGCGACACCCTCCGTTGGCTACAGCTTCAACGACATCTTCAGCGTAGATGCCACGCTCCCCATCTACATGTATCGCCTCGCAGAGAGTCTCTCACCCCGCCCCCGACCCAACGCCCAGCTCGTCAATCAACGCGGAGAACTTGGCGACCTCATCCTCGGCTTCCACGCCCAGTTCCTGCCGCGCTTCGCCCAGTACCAGGCCACCGTGGCGGTTACCGCCCCAACCGGAGACGAAGCTTACGGACTCACTACCGGTCGCGTCACCTTCGACTTCACCAATCACTTCGAACGCTCCTACAGACGCCTCACTCCGACCGCAGAACTTGGTGTCGGCGACTCCACCATGCTCGTCAATCGGATCGTCAACAAGAACTACACCTCACTCGGCCCCATCTCTCACTTCCAAATCGGCCTCGGCGTCGAACTCCTCAGAGGCATGTCCTTCGAAACCGACGCCTACGAGCAGCTCCCCATCGGGGACCAGAAGATCTACGGCCCCTCCCGCAATGGCAAAGCCACCGTCGTCACCGGCTATAACGTCACCGAAGACAACGGCTTTACCAACTCTCTCGAAGTTCCCCTCGATCGTCACACCTCCCTCTCCGCCTACTACAGCCGCAGCTTGCGTCTCCATATCGACTCAGTCGCCTTTGGTGTCACCTACGTCCTGCGCGCTCCACCTCCTCCCACTGAAGACTCTCTTGACGATCTCTTCCGATAGTTCCCACCTTCACTCCTGTCCATAACACCAAAGTTTCATAACCCTCCCCATCGCCACCTATAAACTAGCTATAGCTATAAACGGAGCCGCCTTGTCTCGATTCATTCCCCTCTCTCGGCCACAGCATCGTCTGATCGCTCCCTTCTGCGCGATCACTCTCTTAGCTCTCCTTTCCTGCACTGGCGCCTCAGCTCAAGCCCTCGCCTCCGGCTCTATCGCAGAAGGGGGCGCCTCAGCCTCAGCCTCCACAAACAACTCTGGCCCCCTCGGAATCGTCCCCGTAACCCACGGCTTCAACGCCTCCCTCGTTACCAGTTCCCAGCACGACTCCAGCAACGGCTGGTCTTCCGTTCTAACTCCTGGCGCCGCCTATCGCTTCAACAGATTCTTCAGCATCAACAGCAGCATTCCCATCTACGCCTCAATCAACATCGACGAAAACATAGGCACCAAGGCCAAGCCCGTCTACGTACAAACTACAAAGCACGGCGTACCCGGAGACGCCTCGCTCGCCGCACAATTCGATACAAAAGGATTCCTCGACTACACGGCCAACCTCTCCCTTGGGCTGCCCACCGGTAGCACCGCCTACGGCCTCGGGGCCGGGAAACCAGCCGGCGACTTCAACAATCACTTCGAAAAAAGCTTCGGCATCTTCACGCCTGATATCGAATTTGGCATTGGAAACTCCAGCAACCTCATCGGCACACGCGTCCGCAAAGGCTACACCGCCGTAGGCGCCCTCGCCCACTTCCAGATCGGCAGCTCGATCGACCTCCCCTTCAACATGAGCTTTGAAGCGGACGCCTACGAACAGCTCCCGCTCACCGCTGCCACGATCTACTCCGCCACCGGCAAGGGCAAGAAGAAGGTCACCACCATCACCGGGACCACTTCCGCAGAAGACAACGGCTTCGACACCTCACTCGACATTCCTTTCAGCCGCCACGTCACGCTCTCCGGCTCCTACAATCGCAGCATCCGCTCCCACGACGACGTCGCTGGCGTCTCCTTGACCTTCCTCCTCAAGGCCCCACCCAGAACCGAAGAAAGCGCCAAATAAAAAAGAGCAGCCACATAGGCTGCTCTTTTTATCAAACGTTCTCTACCTACCTCTGGCTTGCGGGCGGTACCAACCCATTCATCCGCAGGTACTCCACCATCTGGCCATAGTGGTCAAACCCATGCGCGATCCCAAACGCCACCATCGACGCCCGCGTCGAATTCGGAAATGCCGCGACACCCTCAAAAGCATTCTGAGTCGTCAGCGTCGCAACCGCCTTATGGGCAAACGCAAAGGACGTCTGCAAAGCCGCCACAATCTGGTCCTTATCCGTCAGGTCGCCGATTGCTTTTACATCGACGTCGGCCTTCATTCCGCTCGCCCCACCATAAAAGGAGTAGTTTGCCTGCGCCAGGTGCTTCACCTCTTGCGCAAACGTCCGTACCCCGTCGTACTTCGTTGTCTGCTCAGCCTTGAAGATCGCCCCACTTGGAGCAAAGTTGTACTTGTCCGCCGGCATGGCTTTTGCTACGCCCATTGCTTGGCCCTCAAACATGCTCAACAGAGTATCGAACGACTTCGCCGGTGTAACCATCGCCGACGCAGCACCTGTCCCGCCGCCCATTTGGGCCCTCGCTCCAACCGCACAACAACCAGCCAATACCATCGCCACAACAATCCGCTTCATCATTATCGTTCTCCTTTTTCCTCTGCATCCAGCCAAACATCTGCCGCTGCAAACCGCAGCGCCGCGCCCAGCCTACCAGACTTCTAAACCCACCCGCGTAAAATGAAGTTGTGCAGCGCATCTACATGGACGCTAACGCCACCACGCCTCTCCTCCCCGAGGTCTTCGACGCCATGCGCCCCTTCTGGATCGAGCACTTCGGCAACGCCAGTTCCATTCATCAGCAGGGTCAGTACGCACGAGCCGCCGTCGATCACGCCCGCGAGTCCGTCGCACGCCTCCTCCACTGCCGCGCCACAGAGATCGTCTTCACCTCCGGCGGCACCGAAAGCGACAACCTCGCTCTCACCGGCGTCCTCGAACCCGGCCAACACCTCATCACCACCACCACCGAGCACCACGCCGTCCTCCACACCGCAGAAGCTCTCGCCACCCGTGGTATCGAAGTCACCTTCCTCCCTTGCACCCCGCAAGGTCTCATCGAACCCGCCACTCTCCGCGCCGCCCTCCGGCCCAACACCCGCCTCGTCAGCATCATCTTCGCCAACAACGAGACCGGCACCATCCAGCCCATCGCCGAACTAGCCGCTATCACTCACACCGCCGGAGCCCTCTTCCACACCGACGCCGTCCAGGCCGCCGGCAAGCTCCCCATCGACCTAAGCCCCAAAGGCCCCCTCCAGCACGTCGATCTTCTCAGCGTCTCCGGCCACAAGATCTACGCCCCCCAGGGAACCGGAATCCTCTTCGTCCGCCGCAACGTCCGCCTCGCCCCGCTCTTCCACGGCGGCACCCACGAGCGTCAGCGCCGCGCCGGCACTGAAAACGTCCCCGGCATCGTCGGCCTCGGCAAAGCCGCCGAACTCGCACAGCAATGGCTCACCGAAGATGCTCCCCACGACGGTCCCACCCACCTCGCCGCCCTCCGCGACCGCCTCGAACAAGGCATCCTCGCCACCATCCCAGAGTCCGGCGTCAACGGCGCAGGCACCCCCCGCGTCTGCAATACCACCAACCTCTACTTCGATCACGTCGAGGCCGAAGCCCTCGTCATCGCCCTCGATCTCAAGGGCCTCTCCGTCAGCGGAGGCTCCGCCTGCCAGTCCGGCGCAACGGAACCCTCCCACGTCCTCACCGCCATGGGCCTCTCCCCTGCCCGTGCCCGCGCCAGCGTCCGCTTCTCCCTCTCCCGTCTCACCACCGCCGACGAAGTCGAAGCCGCCCTCACCATCATTCCCGCCGCCGTAGCCCGCCTTCGAACCCTCTCACCCACCTGGCAAAAACAAACAGCAGCAGTTGCCTAGCCTTCGCTGAGCAACTGCTGCTGTTCGTCCAAACGTCGCTACTAGCTCCCTATAGATACCAGGGAATATTCACCACCACAATCCGCTGATTCCCTCGCAACAGCAGCAGCAGCTTCAGCAACTGAACCCGCTGGCCGTGCAGTGCATTCTCCCACCAGTGCCGAACCACCAGCTCCGGCAGCAGCACCGCGATCTTCCGTCCCGGATTCGCAGACTCCAACCCCAGAATGTAGTTCATCAGTGGCCCGATAATGAAACGATACGAGGAAAGAATTGTAACCAGTTCCGGCTCCTGCATATTCTCACTCCGCAGCGGAACCATGATCTTGTCCTCCCACACCGTATCCAGCCCCTCATCCTCATCATCTTCCGAGTGAACATGCACCACCTTAATGTCCTTCGACAGCAACAGTCCGAATCGCATCGCCTTCTCAGTGATTCGATCCCAGCGCGCCATTGGAATCACCACGATCGGTTGCTCCATATTTGCCAGGCTTAGCGGAGCCATGTCCTTCATCTCTGCATTCACGCGCACATAGTGACGCTTCACAGCCAGCATGATCAAGATCAACACCGGCACCAGCAACGCAGTCACCCACGCGCCCGACATGAACTTCGCAACCAGCACCACGACCAGGGTGATACCCGTCGCCACTGCGCCAAAGCCGTTCACAAACATATGCCAGCCGTGGCCCTCACCCTCTTCCTTCTTCCAGTGGATAACCATCCCGGCCTGCGACAGCGTAAACGCCAGAAACGCTCCAATCGCATACAGAGGAATCAACCGGTCCGTCACGCCATCAAACAAAATCAGGATCAACCCTGTGAATCCAGTCAGCGCATAAATTCCGTGTGAAAACAGCAGCCGGCGTCCCCGCAGCGTGAACACGTGCGGCAGATAGTCATGCAGCGCAATCGCACGCGTCAGACGTGGAAAATCCGCAAACGCAGTATTCGCACTCAGCGCAAGCGCCAGGAACACGCTGCCCATCGTCGTGTAGTAGAACCATCCGCGCCCAAACACCGCCGAAACCAACAGGCTCAACAGACTCTGGTAGCCCCGGTTATCCGGCTCCATCGCCATGATCCCGTAAGCCTTGGCCAGGTACGCCGTGCCCAGCAGCAACGCGATCAGCATGATGATGATCACCGTCAGGGTCATCTGCGCCTTCTTCGCCCGCGGCTCACCAAACGCCATCACTCCGTTCGACACAGCTTCCACACCCGTCATCGCCGCGCAACCGCTGGAGAACGTCTTCAGCAGCATCCATATCCCCAGATACTTCACCGTAGCGGGCAGCGCCAACGGCATCGTCGACAGTGGCACTGGATGCCCGCCGCTCGCCCAGGTCTTGTACAACCCCACCCCGATCAGGGTCAGCAACGTCCCCACAAAAAGAAAAGTCGGCGCAATAAACGCCGTCCCAGTGTCCTTCACCCCGCGCAGATTGATCACCGCCAATACCACCAGGATCACCAAACACAGGATCAAAGTATGTTGTTGCAACTTCGGCAGAGCGGAAGTCACCGCAGTCACGCCAGCCGATATGCCCACAGCCGCCGTCAAAATGTAGTCAATCATCAGCGCAGCGGCGGCTAACAGTCCCGCCCCTCTGCCCAGGTTCTCGGTCGCCACCGTGTACGATCCACCGCCCCCCGGATACGCCGCAATCGTCTGCCGGTAGCTGAAAAACACGATCACCAGCAATATCAAAATCGAGCTGATAACCGGAACAATGTAATGAATCCCCGCCACACCCAGCGGAATCAAAAGTGTCATCGCGGCTTCAGGACCATACGCCGCGCTTGTAAGTGCATCTAGCCCAAAAATAGGAATTCCTGCTGATACCCCGATGTGCTCACCACGTTCTTCACTCGTGGCCAGTGGCTTACCAAAAACCGAATCAACAATTTTCATGATTGTTTAAATGGTAATTGGCAAGTCAAGCCCAGCACGTAGATTCCGCTTATTTATGCGCCGTATAATCAAAATCTCACCTCAAACACCGCTATAGGAGCGCAAATGTCTGCTATATCAACACCGATCTTCGACATCCCTGTCCATCGCATCACTGGTGAAGGAATCTCCCTGGCCGACTACCGCGGTAAAGTCCTCCTCATCGTCAACGTCGCTTCCAAATGCGGTCTCACCCCGCAATACGACGCCCTCGAAAAGCTCTACACCCGTTTCCAGGACTCCGGCCTCGTCGTCCTCGGCTTCCCCGCCAACGACTTCGCAGGACAGGAGCCCGGCTCCAACGACGAAATCCAGACCTTCTGCAAGTCCACCTTCGGCGTCAACTTCCCCATGTTCCAGAAGATCGTCGTCACCGGCCCAGACACTCACCCGCTCTACAAAGCCCTCATCGAGGCGCACCCCAAGGCCACCGCAACCAATCCAGGTGCCTTCCGTGCCAAACTCGAAACCTACGCCCCCGCCAATCCCGAACCCGGTGTCCTCTGGAACTTCGAGAAGTTCCTCATCGACCGCAACGGCAACGTCGCAGCTCGCTTCTCGCCGGAGGTCACGCCCGACGATCCCATCGTCGTCGCCGCCATCGAAGCCGCGCTCGCGGCCTAGCATCCAAAGGACGCAGTTCGGCTCCGCTCTGCGTCCTTCGCTCATCCCCATCCGTGTTAACCTAAGCGAGATCAGTCCCTGTCGTCCTACCCGCAGCCGATTCACCTGACGTTCGCCAGTCCACAGAGTCTTACATCTCGCGAGTTCGAAAGGTCCGCCTCAATGTATTCAGCCTTCCGCACCATCCTTGCTGCTTCCACACTCCTCCTCCTCTCTGCATCCGCCTTCACGCAAACATCCCCCATCGTCATTACCGCCGATCTCTCCGACGCTCCGCGCAAGCTCTACCATGCTGAGGTAGACATCCCCGTCACCGCAGGCGCTCTCACTCTCACCACACCCAAGTGGATACCCGGCAACCATCGCCCCACCGGCCCTGTCGAAGACATCACCGGCGTAGTCTTCACCGCCAACGGCCATGTTCTTCCCTGGCGTCGCGACGACGTCGATCTCTACCAGTTCCACCTCACCATCCCCAAAGGTGTCTCCACCCTCCACGCCCACCTCGATTGCATCGTCACCGCTCGCGTCAGCCGCAAGATGGCTGTACTCGAATGGGAGAAGCTCCTCCTCTATCCCGCCAACACCCCCGTACGCAACATCGCCATCCAGCCCTCCGTCACTGTTCCCAAAGGATGGGGCATCGGCACCGCCCTCACCCCCACCGATGGCTACAACCCCCAGCACCCCACCGGCGGCACCACTCACTTCGCCGCAACCACAGTCGAGCAACTCGAAGACTCACCCGTCATCGCCGGCGAATACTTCCACGAGTTCGCACTCGCGCCAGAAGTCACTCCCAAACACTTCATCGACGTTGTAGCCGATGATCCCAAAGACTCCGCGCTCCGCCCCGCGCTCCTTATCCAGCTCAACAACCTCGTCCGCGAGACCGGTGCCGCTTACGCCGCACGCCACTACAACCAGTACCACTTCCTCCTCTCCCTCTCCGATGTCGCTGGCGGCGAAGGCCTCGAACACGGCCAGTCCTCCAATAACGGAGTAGGAGAAAAAGGCTTCGCTGACGAAGACCATCAACTCGCCGAGGCCGACCTCCTCGCCCACGAGTTCACCCACTCCTGGAACGGCAAATACCGCCGCCCCGCCCGCCTCTACCAACCCACCTTTGCAGAGGCAGAGCAAGGCGATCTCCTCTGGGTCTACGAAGGAATGACCCAGTACCTCGGCAACGTCCTCGCGGCCCGTTCCGGCCTCAAGTCCCAGGCTCAATACCGCGATCTCCTCGCCATGTCCGCCGCCAATCTCAACTACAAGCCCGGCCGCGAATGGCGCTCCACTGAGGACACCGCTATCGCCGCCAGCATCCTCCGCGGAGGAAGTCCCGTCTGGTCAAACTGGAAGCGCGGCCAGGATTACTATCAGGAGGGAGAACTCCTCTGGCTCGACGCCGATACGCTCATCCGCAAGCTCACCAACAACCAGAAGTCCCTCACCGACTTCGAGCACATCTTCCTCGGTAAAGGCGGAAACACCGGCCCACTCATCGTCCCCTACGAGCGCGCAGAAATCATCGCAGACCTCAACCAGGTCGTCCCATACGACTGGGCCACCTTCCTCCACGACCGCATCGACAACCTCAACCCCCGCGCAGACCTCGACGGCATCGAACGCGGCGGCTACAAACTCACCTTCACCGACAAGCCCAGCAAATCCGAGCGCACCCTGGCCGAAGCTGGCGGACGACGTGCCTCCGCCATCAACGTCTGGTACTCCCTCGGCCTGCGCCTCTCGGACGGCGCCATCACCGACGTCCGCTGGAACGGCCCCGCAGACAAAGCAGGTCTCGCCCCCGGCCAGAAGATCCTCGCCATCAACGGCAAGATCTACTCCAGCGACACCCTCAAAGACGCCATCAAGCAGGCCAAAGGCACCACCGAGCCCATCCACCTCATCCTGCAAAGCGATGCCTTCGTCAACACCGCCGACATCGACTACCACGACGGCGAGCGCTACCCCACCCTCCAGCGCATAGAAGGAACCCCAGCCCTCCTCGACGACATCACCAAACCCCTCACCACCCCCGAGGTCGCTCCAAAAACAGATCCCGAAAAAATGTAACCAATCAAATATCAAAACCAATCAAGGCGTGGAGCCACAAACTCCACGCCTTTTTGTCTCCGCCTTCGCCTTTTCTGATCTTTCATCTACTCTTAGTCCACACAGTCAGCCAAGGAGTCTTCATGACCCTGCACCGCACGCTTCTCGCTATCGCACTCCTTTCCGCATCACTCGCCCCCGCCCAAACCATGTCCTCTCCCCCAGCCACCCCGGCACCCCAGTCCGTCACCTGGCCCACCCAGGACGGCACCTACATCATCCAGAACTTCCGCTTCAACACCGGTGAGACCCTACCCGAACTCAAGCTCCACTACCTCACCCTCGGCACTCCGCACCGCAACGCAGCCGGCCATACCGACAACGCCATCCTCCTCCTCCACGGCACCGGCGGCGACGCTCACTCGCTCCTCAATCCCGTATTCTCCACCGTCCTCTTCGGCCCCGGTCAGCCCTTCGATATCACCAAGTACTTCCTCATCCTCCCCGACGACATCGGCCACGGCCAATCCAGCAAGCCCTCCGACGGCCTCCACATGCACTTCCCCCAGTACGACTACGACGACATGGTCGCCAGCCAGCACACCATGCTCCTCGAAGCTCTCCACGTCGATCACCTCCGCCTCATCCTCGGCACCTCCATGGGCTGCATGCAGACCTTCGTCTGGGGCGAAACCTTCCCCACCTTCTCCGACGCCCTCGCGCCCTTCGCCTGCCTCCCCACCACCCTCGCCGGACGCAACCGCATGATGCGCTACATGGCCATTCAGAACATCAAGCTCGACCCCGCATGGCAGAACGGCGAATACAAATCCGAGCCCGTCCTCGGCCTCCGCGCCGCCAACGAACTCTTGCTCGTCATGGGCTCCAGTCCCCTCCAGATGCAGAAGGCCGCACCCACCCGCGCCGCCGCTGAAAAATTCGTCGACGACTACCTCGCCCGCACTGTCCCCAGCACTGACGCCAACAACCTCATCTACTACGTCAACGCCTCCCGCAACTACAACCCCGAACCAAAACTCTCCACCATCACCGCCCCCGTCCTTTGGATCAACTCCGCCGACGACTACATCAACCCGCCCGAACTAGGCATCGCCGAAAAATTAGTCACCCGCATCCCCCACGCACAGTTCATCCTCATACCCATCAGCGACGCCACACGCGGCCACGGCACCCACACTCAAGCCATCGTCTGGAAGCAATACCTCATCGACTTCCTGGCCCAGACCGAACCAAAGTAGCGAAGCAAGAGAGGCCATGTCCTAGATCAGTACCGCTCAACCGCTATGCCACAGCCTCGGCAATCTTCTTCCCGCGACCCTTCACCTCCAGCCAAAGACAAATCGCAACCGCAATCACCCACACTAGAAATCGCCTCTCGATCACCGCCTGGAACGGCAGAAACATTGGCGTCAGCAGTATCAGCGCAGTCCGTGCCGGAGTCTTCGAGGCATTCACCAACTCCAGCAGCAACGGAAAGCAAAGAATCAGCCCCATCGTCCAAAGCAGGCTGTTCACAAACAAGCTCACCACCACAAACCCGAAGAAGCTGGCCGCCCTGCTCAGCGACCTCCCGCGCTCCGTCTTCATAATCCAGAACGTATACGCCGCAAGCAATCCCAGTCCCACCACCGGCACCAATCGACCCAGCGGCGCCAATGGGTTCTGAGGCCCACCGTACCAAAGATGCGCATACGCATACGTCGCCTTGCCCACCAAAACAAACTTGTGATCGACCAGACTGATCGTCTTGAACTCATGCACCAGCTTCGTTCCATCCCAGTGCTGGCTCGAAAGCAGTTGATGCAGAAACTCCCGGTAACGCCCGAATCCCCACAGTGCAACGGCCACCGCGGTCAACCCTCCGCTCGTCACCAGCGACCAGATCGAAGTCCGCCAGCGCCGATCCAGAAGAAACCACCCAACGCACAAAATCGGTGCGGCCTTCGCTGCAATCGCCAACCCCAGACACACACCCGCAAGCCATCCATCCTCCAGATAGAATGCGGCCACGATCAGCGCCAAAATCAGTATGTCGATCTGACCGTTGTCGATATTCGACAGCATCGGAAGACTCAAAAACAACACAAGAATGACCGGCATCAATCGTTGATACCGGCTATACAAAGCCACCAGTACCCCGATCATCAGCAAAATCATCGTCGCGCCAAATGCCACCTTCGCATACGCATACGGAAGCTTGATAAATGGATAGATAAAAAATATCGCCGTCGGCGGATAAACAAACCGGCTGTTCGGCCGCAGCCACACCGCATCCGCATACTTCTCATCCAGATCCACGTGGTTTACATAAGGATCGAGATGATCATGGGTCGTCAATGCAGCCAGGTAGTAGCACCGGAAGTCGTCCTGATACGACTCCCGCGCCATCAGGAAATACAAGCTGCTCATCAGCAGCAACAGCCCAATCAAAAGGTTGCGGGGCGACAAATCACCCGGGCACGCAGGCTTTACTACGGAACTGCTGGTCTCACTCGAATTCAGAATCATCAAATCAACTTGACGGCGATCGGGCAACCGATCAATCGTCTCCCTTTCCCGGTTTGCTGCGCTTCATCATCCATTCCACCGCAACCAACTCACCCTTCAGATCACCCGGTGACCCAGCAGAAGCCTATGGTTCAAACGTTAACTTGCGCTTAAGATCTTTAGATTCGCCATCATAGCCCATCGACACATTCCTCGCATCTCCTGCCTCCATCCCCACCCGACACCGCCTCGCAGAATCCAAAGCCAGCACGTATCATCAATACAGAAGCATGTCCCAGCCCGAAATCATCGCCGTAGCCATGTCCGGAGGAGTTGACTCCTCTGCTGTCGCCGCACTTCTCCGCGCCCAGGGTCACTCGCTCATTGGCCTTACCCTCCAGCTCTGGAACCAGCGCCGCCTCGCCGGACACGAAGGCATGCCCGAGTCCGTCCAGGGTCGCTGCTGCTCCATCGACGACGTATACGACGCCCGCCGCGTAGCCGAGCAGCTCGACATCCCCTACTACCTCGTCAACCAGCAGGACCGCTTCGAAGCCGAGGTCGTCAAGCCTTTCGTCTCCGAGTACCTCGCCGGACGAACCCCCATCCCCTGCACCCTCTGCAACAATCACCTCAAGTTCGACCAACTGCTCATCACCGCCCGCCAGATCGGCGCCGACCGCATCGCCACCGGACACTACGCCCGCAATCACTTCGACTCGGTCCGCAACCGCTGGATCCTCTCTCGCCCCGAAGACAAGTCCAAGGACCAGACCTACTTCCTCTTCGGCCTCACCCAGGACCAGCTCTCCCGTACCCTCTTCCCTCTCGGCGAGATGAACAAGCCCGCCGTCCGCGTCATGGCATCCGAAGCCGGCCTCAACGTAGCCGCCAAGCCCGACTCGCAGGAGATCTGCTTCATCCCCGGCGGCGACTACAACACCTTCCTCAAGGCCTACCTCGACGAGCAGGGCGAACCCCTCCCAGACTCCTCCGGAGAGCTCGTCTCTACCACCGGCGAAGTCATCGGCCACCACGCCGGTATCCACTCCTTCACCGTCGGTCAGCGCAAGGGCCTCGGCCTCACCTCACCTGAACCCCTCTACGTCCTCAACATCCACCCTGACTCCCACCAGGTCACCGTTGGCTCCGACGCAGACCTCATGTCTCGCGATCTCGTCGCCAACCGCCTCAACTGGATCTCCATCCCCGAGCTCATCGAACCTATTCGCGTCAGCATCAAGATCCGCCACCGTCACACCCCGGCCATGGCCACTCTCAGCCGCGTCGACCAGCACCACGTCCGCGCCCTCTTCGACGAGCCCCAACGTGCAGTCACCCCCGGCCAGTCCGCCGTCTTCTATCAGGAAGACGAGGTAGTCGGGGGTGGTTGGATTGTCTAAAAATCGTAAGAAATAGCGCCTTGAAACTAGGCTCCTAAGAGCCTGCCTCCGCACCAGAACATCCGGACGGAATCCCGGCTCGTTACTTCCCGCCGAAGCCCCCAAAGCTCTTGGCCCGACCCACCAGCACATCCAGTCCGGCCTTCAGGCCATTCACCAGTCCGGCTACCTGGCGCACCGGCACCCGAATGCTCTGCTGAATCGTCGCCACAATCTCCGCTGTCGTTGTCAGTGTCGAAGTAATCATGCCATCCACTCGTGCCACCTGCGCCCGAGTCCGGTCATTCACTTCACTCAACGTCGCGTCGAACTCCTGCGCCTGACTCCGGACAATATGGCTCGTCTCCACCAGATTCTCCGTAATAATCTTTATCTTTGGAGTCGTATCGCGAAGTATCTCCTGCGCCCCGTCGATCACCGGCAGAACCTTGATACGAAGTTCTTCCGCAATCTCCATCCCGCGCTTCCGTGCCTTCGCCGCACCAATCGCCATCGCAACCAGAGCGACCGCCTGCGCAGACATCGCAACCGCCACCATCCCCACAAAAATCATCAGCAGCCGTGAGTTTCCCGACGACAGCGAGTCCCCACCCTGCAACCACATTCCAGAAACAACCACTCGAACAGCTTCCATAGTCTCTCTCGCTCTCTAACAGCCATGAGCCAACAGTTACAGCCATGAGCCAACAGTTACAGCCATGAGCCAAGCATTACAGCCTTGAGCCAAGCATTACAGCCTTGAGCCAAGCATTACAGCCTTGAGCCAACAATCATAAGGCCCGGCTCCTTCCTCAGAATGACCGGGCCCTGTCATTTCTCACTCTTACTTACGCCTTATCGGTCGTCGTGCTTACATAAGCTTCTTTACCAGCATCAATCGCAGCTCCAACCTTCTCCTGCTGCTCATGAACCAGGCTCTTGCCCTTTTCCACATACTGCGTCCACTGCGTCCGCCCGCGGTCGTAGTACTCCTTACCGCGATCGACATATTCGCCAACCTGCTGCTTGCCCTGGCCGGCCAACGCAGTGGCCCGCTCCCTGGCCTGCTCAGCCAGCACAGCAGCACGTTCCTTCGCATCCAGGGCGCCGGCTACGATATCGTCGCGCGTCTCTTTTCCTGCCTTCGGCGCATACAACACTCCTACCAATGCGCCGATGCCCAGACCTGCGAGAAACCAACCAAATCCGCTTACTCCATTGTCGTTATCTGACATTGTCATTCTCCTGTTTTAAAACTTGTATGAGGAATACTGCTGCTTTCCAATTTCGCTCCGATAAAACTTCGTCGTCGGTCGCTGCAAGTCCGTCTACACAACTGTTAGAACCAAAATCAAATTCCGCTGACTCCAGCATACCTCTGACGACCCTCTCTGTCCCACCGCTTTCAATCATTTACGCCAAGCCCAATCTCCCGGACTTCAACCTCCCGGCAGACCAGTCCAGTGCAGCCTTCTCTCTAGTGGATGCCCTTCCCATACTGAGGGTTGCGCGCATCCTATCCACTTCCAATCATTCTCCCAAAAAGCATCCTTTTTCACTCTCCGCCGTCAATTGAGAGGTATCGTTCTAGTGGAGAGCACAGCTGCCACGCTCCCCCCGCAGCGCAACACGGGCTCTCAGTGTTTGCAAAGTGTTTCGAAGCAACGAAAGGAATTGAATGCCTACACCTCAGAGTCACCGCCCTCACGATCTTTCTTCGCTCCCAACCGCCGCCCACACCGCACTCCGGGCGGCCGTCGCCATCACCGCCCTCGCCTTCAGCCTCAGCATCGCTGGCTGCAAGAGCACCCCGCCCCCCGCGAACGACGCAGCCGTCACCACCGCACTCCAGGAACGACTCTCTGGCGACAGCGCCCTCCACTCCGAGACCATTCAGTCCTCTGTCCAGAACGGCGTCGCCACCCTCAACGGCACCGTCAGCAGTGAAGCCGCTCGCGCTCTCGCCGCCAACGACGCAGCCCAGGTTCCCGGTATTCGTACCGTGGTTAATGACCTCACCGTCCAGGCTCCAGCTCCCGTCGCTGCCGCAACACCTGCTCCAGCCATCACTGCACCCGCGCCAGTCGCCCCGGCACCTGCCCCGGCCCGCACCGCCAGCCCCAAAAAACCTTCAGCAGGAACTAGGCAGTCTGACGTCTCCACCTACCAGCCGCAACCCGCTCCAGCCCCCGTCGAACGGCCCGCTCAGCGGCAGGAGCAGGCTCCTCCACCTCCACCTCCAGCCCCCACCTTCCGCGACGTAACCATCCCATCCGGCAGCACTCTCCCAATCCGCATCACGCAGACCCTCGATAGTGCCACCACCCAGCCCGGAGAATCCTTCACCGGCAGCGTCGCCACCGACATCATCATCGACGGCGTCGTCGCCATCCCCCAGGGAACCCCCGTCACCGGTCGAGTCGACGAAGTGCACGAAGCCGCGCACTTCAAGGGAGCCTCCCTCCTCTCCATCGAACTCACCAACATCAACCGCCACGGTGAGCGCATCCCCGTCACCACAGCAGCCTTCAGCAAAGAAGGCACCGGCCGCGGCAAGAACACTGCGGAAAAGGTCGGCGGCGGAGCAGCAGTCGGTGCCATCCTCGGCGGAATCTTCGGCGGCGGTAAAGGAGCAGCCATCGGTGCAGCCTCGGGCGCAGGCGTCGGCGCAGGAGCCCAGGCAATCACCAAAGGCCAGCAGGTTCAGATTCCCTCTGAGTCCCTCATCCGCTTCCAGCTCACCAACGCTATCTCAGTTCGCGTCTCCAGCAAGGAAGCACCCTCCACCGATCCCAACCTTCAGCGGCGCGCTCAAGAGCAGTAAGCCTCGCTCAACCTCGTCCATCTGGATGCAAATTATTACCTGTCAGCAGTTACACAGCATCAAAATGACGACTTCTGGCAGCAAATCGCAACTCCAATGCATCCAAGTCAGGGAGGCACCAAAACACCGCACCGCCCCCTGACTTGGGCTTACCAGACACCCTGTCGCTCTGGTGTAAACTCATCCGCATATTCCCTGTCCACGTGGAACACGCTGGCCGCACTGCTGAAGAACTCCCCCTTCGAGGTACTCCGCCTTGTCGCAGCAATCGAACACCGCAGCCGCTCAACCAGCAGGGTTCCTCACGTTTACCCTCCACGCCCACCTGCCTTATGTCGTAAATCACGGCACCTGGCCTCACGGCATGGAGTGGCTCCACGAAGCTGCCGCCGAAACCTATCTCCCACTCCTTCGCGTCCTTGCCAACCTCGAACACGATGGCATTCGCTTCAACTGCAACCTCAATCTCTCCCCCATCCTCCTCGAACAGCTCTCCCACCCTGTCTTCATCGAGGAATTCCCCAAGTACCTCACCCGCAAAATCGTAGCCGCCCGCGAAGACGAAGCGTTCTTTACCCAGTCTGGCGAGGCCCACTATGCCGAGATCGCACGCTTCTGGCACCGCTTCTTCACCCAGGCCCTCGAAGACTTCAATGCCTTCGACCAGAACATCATTCAGGCCTTCCGGCACTTCAATGACATCGGCCTCATCGACATCATCACCTGCGGCGCCACCCACGGCTACATGCCGCTCCTCGGCACCGACGAGTCCGTCCGCGGACAGATCCGCACCGCCGTCGAGACCCACCTCCGACACATCGGCAAGCATCCCAAGGGCATCTGGGCTCCAGAGTGCGGCTACCGCCCCGCAGGCTTCTGGGACTACCCCGTCCCCAGCGCCAACGGCTACCCAACACCCCCCGGCTTCGAACGCATCGGCGTCGAACAAGCTCTCGCCGAGTCGGGCATCGACTTCTTCTTCGTAGACACCCACCTCGTCGAAAACTCCCGCCACTCCAACTCTCCCTACACTCGTCCTGCCAACTCCACTCCCACTCCCCAGACGGCAACGGTAACTGCGCAACAGGAGATCGACAACCGTCCTGCCAACTCCACTCCCGCTCCCACTTCCGCTCCCACTCCCACTCCCACTCCCACTCCCACTCCCACTCCCACTCCCACCAGCATCACATCCGAGCGCTCGCTCTACCAGCCCTACTACGTCGGCGGCTCCATCACCAACAAAAAAGAACAACGCTACGTCACCTCTGTCTTCCCCCGTGACCCCCGCACAGGCGTCCAGGTCTGGTCGGGTGACACCGGCTACCCCGGCGATGCCAGCTACCTCGACTTCCACAAAAAACGCTGGCCCGGCGGTCACCGCTACTGGAGCGTCACCGGCGCAAACGTCGACATGGCCGATAAGCAGCCATACTTCCCCAACCAGGCCGCCGAGCGAATCAAAGCCCACGCCGAACACTTTGTCCATCTCGTCTGGGAGTCCCTGCAGCCCAGCTTTAACAACACCAAAACCCCACCCATCCTCTGCGCCCTCTTTGACGCCGAGCTCTTCGGCCACTGGTGGTTCGAGGGCATCCTCTGGCTCGAAGCCGTAGCCCGCAACCTCCACGACTACAACAGCGGAATCCAGCTCATCAGCTGCGCCGAATACCTCGAGACATATCCCCCCGTCACCACCATCACCATGCACGAAGGCTCCTGGGGCGCCGAGGGCACACATCAAGTCTGGATGAATCCTGAAACCTCCTGGACCTACACCCACATCTATCCCGCCGAACTCTATACACGCGACGTCTGCTCCACCACCCTCTGGCACGATTCCGCTCTCGGCAAGCGAATCGCCCAGCAAATCTGCCGTGAACTCCTCCTCATCGAGTCCTCGGACTGGCAGTTCCTCATCACCACCGGAGCCGCCCGCGACTACGCAGAAGTCCGCTTCCTCACCCACAACGACCAGTTCAACGAGCTCAAAGACATCTGGAAGACCCTCGAATCCACTAACTCCATCACTCCCGAACAGGAAGCCCGTCTCGCCGAGATCGAACAACGCGACAGCATCTTTCCCGATATCGATCCCAGCCATTGGGCAGCCGGATCCCACCAAACCAGCCTAAAATAAGGCGTGGCCACCGCAACCCCAGCCAGTCATCCTCCCCCCACCACCACCATTGCAGTCCCTACCCGCGCCCTCCACCTCTGGCACCTCCTCTCCCTCGATGCCCCCACAGTCGCCGCTCTCTGGACCTGGTTCATCGCCCGCTCCGTCCGGACTCCTCACCACCGAACTCTGGCAAAAACCGGTAGTGGGTCAGTTTGAAATCAAGCGAGGTTTGTAGTGCCGCCGCATGGTTTCCACAACCGAACCAACCAACGCATACGTAGCAGCATTCATAAGAAGGACGGAATAGAAACTGAGGGCGTAATGGTGAGCCAGCGCAATGGGACAAGTCAGATAGGCCAGAGTCCACACCATCCCAAGTGGAGTTGGTGACGTTGCGGAGATGTATAGGTTCCAAAAGACCACAACGAGCGCGCCCACACCCGACCAAATCGCGATTCGGAGCTTCATGCCGCCTCCTCCTCATTCTTTTATTTTCGCTCCAATCATCCCACCGAATTCCTCAAATTCCAAATTGACCCACTACCCAAAAACCGTAGCAACCACGCACCTCCGCGTCACCATCGATAAGCCGCTCTCCCTGAATCTCCGTGCAATCCCGGGTCGCTCCCCCTACAATCCCTCCATGCCGCGCACCCACCTCCTCGCCGCCGCGCTCCTCCTCATCCCTCTAGCCCCGGCAATCGCCCAGTCCATCGCTACCAATAGTCCCCAGCCCCTCTCCACCCGCGTCGTCGCCTACACCATCGACGCCCACCTCGACACCAATAAAAAATCCCTCGACGCCACCGAAACCCTCACCTACAAAAATCTCACTGGCCAGCCACTCACCACCTTCCCCTTCCATCTCTACCTCAACGCCTTCCGTCCCGAGTCCACCTTCACCTCAGAGAACCACTTCAACAGCGGCATTCACGACTCCGAAGGCAATAACGACTACGCCAACGAAAAGCGTGGCAGCATCACCATCTCCCACATCACCGCCGACACCTTCGGCGACCTCACCCACGCCCTCCACTTCACCGCGCCCGACGACGGCAACCGCGACGATCACACCGTAGCCGAGATCACTCTCCCCCACCCCCTCGCTCCCAACGCATCCATCACCTTCCACCTCACCTTCCACGACCAGTTCCCCCTCTCCATCGCTCGCAACGGCTACAAGCGCGACTTCATCATGGGCGGCCAGTGGTACCCCAAACTCGGCGTCTTCTGGCACGGTTCCTGGAACTGCCACCAGTACCACGCCACCACCGAATTCTTCTCCGACTTCGGCACCTTCAACGTCCGCCTCACCCTCCCCCGCCGCTACATCGTAGGAGCCTCCGGCGTCCCCACCGGTGAGACCATCAACCCTGCCCAGCAAGGCAGCGAGCCCACCAAAACCCTCAGCTTCTACGGCGAAGACATCCACGACTTCGCCTTCGCCGCCAGCCCCCACTTCACCGTCACCGACGGCACGTTCCTCTCCTCCCTCGGCCCCGTCCGAATCCACGTCCTCGCTCTCGCCGCCCATCCCAAAGCCGGCCCTCGCTACCTCGCCATCACGCAACAATCGCTGCAGCAGTTCGACCAGCGTTACGGCCCCTACCCCTACAAAATCATCACCGTCATCGATCCCGAACCAGACTCTGCAATGGGCGGAATGGAGTACCCCACCCTCTTCACCGGAGACACCTCCTGGTACGAGCCCACCCACCTCACCGAGGTCACCGCCGAACACGAGTTCGGCCACCAGTACTGGTACGGCATGGTCGCCACCAACGAGTTCGAGGAGCCCTGGCTCGACGAGGGCATCAACTCCTACACCGAGGTCAAAGTCCTCGCCGCAATCCTCGGCAAAGACACCTCCTTCTTTGACCACCCCTACGCCAACCTCGGCGACGCCGCCACCCAACGCATCTCCTACATCGCCAAACCGGACTACGACCCCGTCACCCGCTGGGCCTACAAATTTCGCGACAGCAGCTCCTACGGCGACATCACCTACGGCAAAACCGCCGCACTCCTCGAAACCCTCGAAGGCCTGATCGGCAGCGACACCATGGACGAAGCCCTCCGCACCTACTTCCTCCGCTACCGCTTCACCCACCCCGCCACCGAAGACTTCCTCCGCACCATAGAAGAAGTCGCCATAGCCCACGGTAAAGCCATCCCGGCCAATCCAGGCCGTGTCATCCTGAGCGAAGGCGGAGCTTCTGCCGCAGCCAAAGGATCTGCTTTTCGCTCTTCCTCCATCCCGCCCTTCACCCCCACCGGCAACTCGGACTTCGCCACCACCCCCGCCACCAACTCCACCCTCCGCCCCTTCTTCAATCAAGCCGTCTACGGCACCCAGGTCCTCGACTACGCCATAGACAGCGTCTCCTCCAACCCCACCCAATGGTGGCTACCCGAGCCCCAGGACGACAAAGCCACCACGCAGACCCAGTACCTCTCCACCATCTATCTCCACCGCAAAGGAGACTTCATCCTCCCCGTCACTCTCGAAGTCGTCTTCGACGACGGCACCCGCCTCCGCGAACACTGGGACGGCGGCATCAGCGATCAGGCACGCTGGACGAAATTCACCTACACCCGCAACGCCAAAATCCTCTCTGCCGAAATCGATCCCGACCACCTCATCCCACTCGACAAAGACCTCTTCAACAACAGCTACACCACCACCCAAAACCCCCTCCCCGCCGCAAAACTAACCAACATCTTCACCAGCACCCTCCAACTTCTCTCCCAACTCATCACCTGGATCGTCTGAGTTTGTTTGTCATCTCGTAAGAATCTGCTGTAGCACTTCGCCAGACCAACCAACGCTTCATTCATCGCCGCGTCACCGAGGTCCATATCCATGCCCCACCCCCGTAGCCTCCTCCTCAACGGACTAAGCCGCACCCTCAGCCGCTTTCCCGCGCTCCTCTGGACCTACGTCTTCAATCTCACTCTCGCCGTCCTCTTCTCCCTGCACATGCACAGCCAGCTCGCCGCCATCACTGCTCACTCCCTCGCCGCCCAGCGCTTGTCGTCCGGCTTCGATCTCGGTACCACCAGTGAAGTCTTCGTCCGACTCAGCGATACCCCCGGAACCCTCACCCCCAGCTTCGCGGTCCTCCCCCTTTACTTCCTCCTCTACTTCGTCATCGTCCCCGGCACCCTCTTCTGCTACCTCACTGGAACCCCCGCCCACCTCGGAACCCTCCTCCAGCAGGGCCTCGCCCACTTCTGGAGATTCATCCGCATCACTCTCCTCACCCTGCTCCTCTCCGCTGCCGTCCTCGGCCCGCTGCTCGCCATCCAGAGCGTCTTCGCAGCCCACGTAGACCGCAACGCCGTCGGTCGCTTCGCCTTCCTCCACTACGTCGTCAGCTTCACCCTCATAGGCCTCGTTGCAGCCGTCCTCCGCCTCTACTTCGATCTCGTAGAGGTCTACACCGTCCAGCTAGGCCATCTGCGTTACGCCAACGGCAAGCCTGACCGTCGCGTCCGTCACACCCTCCTCCCCGCCTTCCGCACCCTCCGCCAGAACTTCCTTCGCGCCTACCTCACCTTCCTTACCCTGGCCCTCCTCGGTATCGCCGCCGTCTACTTCACCGCCCGCACCGCCATGCACCAGCTCGCCCAACCCCGCGTCTGGACCATGGTCCTCCTCGCACAACTGGGCCTCTTCGTCATGCTCCTCACCCGCTTCTGGCAACGAGGAGCCGCCGCCACCCTCGCCCTCGACTTCCCCCTCCCCAGGATCCCCCTCTCCCCCACCGCCCCCCTCAAAGAAGCCAACATGCCTCTGCCAGAACCACCACCCCCCACACCCGACAACACGCCCCACCCCATCCCCGACCCCATCCCTGACCCCGAACCCGCGCCACCCTCACTTGACAATCCTGACCCCGGAGTCTTCCACCACACGCCACATCCACCCGCAGAATAGTCTGCAAACTCACGCAATCCCGCCCCGACAGCGTCACCGCAATTTGCCTCCGTTTCGACGCCACCCTTTCCACACAATCCACCACATCGCGACCACCAAATCACCATACGTAACCGCACCTGCCGTACAATTGTTACAGTTCGATGAATTTATTTATCCTCCGGCACGCCAGCGCTGGCACCCGCCGCGCCAATCCGCTCCTCGACACCAAGCGCCCTCTCGACAAGGACGGCAAGCGCGATTGCGTTCAACTGGCCCAGGTCCTCAACGCTCTCAAAGTTCAGTTTGACGTCATCGTCTCCAGCCCCCTCAAGCGCTGCCTCCAGACGGCTTCGCTCATCGCCACCGAAACCGGCTACGAAGCCCCGATCCAGCAATCCAAAGCACTAGCCCCCTCCGCCACCCTCAAGGACTTCCATAAGCTGCTGCAGGACCACGCCCACGCCGAAAACCTCCTCGTCGTCGGCCACAATCCCAATCTCACCGACTTCCTGGGCGCTCTCCTCGTACCAGCGTCGGCGACCAGCCCCGCTAACATCCGCCTCCGCAAAGGCTCCCTCGCCCGGCTCAGTCTCAACCGCGGCCCCGCCGTCCTGCATGGCCTCATCGACCCCCGCACCATCCGCGCCTACGCCACCTCGACAAAGAGCTCCCGGCGAAAGACCTCACGGAAGTAAGCCGCCTCTTTCTTCAGCGACCACGCCTCCAGCTCCGCTCCACCACGCCCCGGCACCAACTCCAGCAGCACCCGTCTCGGATACACATGGGGCCGCATTCGCACCGTCGCGCTCGCCCGGTCCTGATTCAACGCCACCGCCAGCCGTAGCAGCACCACCGCCTGCATCACGTGCACATGCTCCTCCGGCGGAATCGCTCGCATAACGCGATCCATCGCATCCGGCCTCGTCTTCCCAAGGTACCGCGCAATCGCACTTACAATCGCACGCTGCTCCGGCGAAAAACCAAAAATCTCCGAGTTCGCAATGATGTACTGCGTATGACGATAGTGCCCCTGGTGATTCATAAACTTGCCCACGTCATGCATCATCGCCGCAGTCTCCAGCCACAGCCGATACTCCTCCGGAAGCTGGTGTACCCCCTGCATCGAATCGAATAACTGCCCCACATGCTCCCGCACCGGATCCACATTTCGCAACTCAGTCCCGTACCGCCGGCAAACCTCCAGCACTCCCGCCCAGCGTTCACTCTCAATCTTCTGGTGCACCGAAGTCCGTAGATCGACCTCCGCCAGCATCTGCGCCAGCATTCCATCCCGCAATCCCAGCGACGAGTACCGAAACCCCTTCAACTCCAGCCGGTCCAGAAGATTCGCATAAACCAACGCACCGCCAATAATGATCTCCGACCGCCGCGGCCCAATCCCCGGCACCGCCTCGCGTTCAGCGTTCGTCATCTTCGCCAGTCGCTCCGCCAGCCGCCGAACATCCGCTGTATCCGCAGTCAGAGAGCCCACCCGAGCCACCCGCTTCTTCGCCAGAGACCTCTTCGCCAGATTGCCCTTCAGCACATGACCGCTTGCCTCCGCCAGCGCCGCAGCCGTACCAGACGTCGCCACCACCAGCCCCACCCGCCGCACCGCACCCAGCTTCTTGTCCGCCCGGCGCAGCTCCCGTTCAATAAACTGCTTCAGCCGCGCCACATCCTCCTTCGGCGGAGGATCCGTCAGCAAAAACTGCTCCTGCAGCCGCACCGCGCCCAGCGGCAAACTCACCATCGACTTGATCCGCCCACCATCCGATAGCGTCACCTCGCAACTCCCGCCGCCCAGGTCGATCAGCAGACACCGCCCCCGCGCTCCCACCTCATGCGTCACCACTCCCAGGTGGATCAGCCGCCCCTCTTCCAAACCCGAAATCACCTCGACGTTCCACCCTGTCGCAGACTTCACCCACTCCGTAAACGCATCCGCATTCCGAGCGTCCCGCATCGCGCTCGTCGCCACCACCCGGACCTTGTCCGCCACCTGCGTCTGTACCGCCTTATGGAACCGGCGCAGCGCCCGAATCGTCGCCGCCATCGCCTCCGGGGAGATCACTCCCGTCTGGAAAACACTCTCTCCCAGCCGCGTCACCTCACGGTCTTCATGCAGGGTCTTCAGCCGATGCATCTGCACCGACGCAATCTTCAACCGGCACGAATTGGACCCAATATCTATCGCTGCAAAAGTAGGCATCTTCTCCTGAATTCACCCCGCAAAACAAAAATCCCCAACACAAGCAAGATACAGCCCCGCACAACATCTCTGCGCCTGCCATTTCATCACGACACAGCGGCAGCCGATAGATTTATCCTGTTACTGCAGCCCCAAACGATGACAACTCTACCTCTTCCAGACCGTTCGGCCACCTACTCAACCCGCGGCCCCAGCCACTCGACCGCCCTCCTCATCCTTAGCGGCCTCTGGCTCATCATCTTCTTCGCCTCCCTCTTCGCCCCACCCCTCCTCGACGACGCCGACGCAACCCACGCCAGCGCCGCCCGCCACATCGCCATCTCAGGAGACTGGGTCACCCTCAAAGTCGACGGCGTCCGCTACCTCGAAAAAGCCCCACTCCCTTACTGGCTTGTAGCCATCAGCTTCAAAGTCTTCGGTTTCAACACCTTCGCCGCCCACCTCCCTCAAGCCATCGCAGTGCTCCTCCTTAGCCTCCTCGGCTACTGCTGGGCGCGTCAAGCCTTCAACGACCGCACCGCCCTCTACACCGGCCTCGCCGTCCTCACCTCCGCCGGAGTCTTTCTCTTCACCCGCATCTTCATCCCCGAAGTCCTCCTCTCCCTCCTCCTCTGCACCGCCCTCTACTCCCTCCTCCTAGCCCTTGAAGCCAACTCCCCCACAGAACCGGGTGCCCCATTCATCGTATCTTTGCCTTATGCGATGAGTGGGCATTCGCGCCCCGCGCGAACCGCTCGCCTTTCCCCCACCACCCACGCCTACCTCATGTGGACCACCCTCGCCCTCGCCGTCCTCACCAAAGGCCTCGTAGCCCTCGTCTTCTTCTTCGGCACCGCCATCCTCTACCTAGCTCTAACCGGCGAATGGCGCAGCGTTCGCAAACTCAAACCCCTCACCGGAACCCTCCTCTTCCTGGCCATCGCCGCCCCCTGGCACATCCTCGCCGGGCTCCGCAACACTGGAGGCATGAACGGCCACGGCTTCTTCTGGTTCTACTTCATCAACGAGCACGTCCTGCGCTTCCTCGGCAAGCGCATCCCCATGGACTACAACAAGCTCCCCGGCTACCTCTTCTGGAGCCTCCACCTCGTCTGGCTCTTCCCCTGGAGCCTCTTCCTCCCGCTTCCCGTCATCACTTTCTACCTTCGGTGGAAGCGCAATCGCGCAGCCCTCTCGGAATATCTCAGTTCCCCCAGCTACACCCACCGCACCACCCTCCTCCTTACCCTCTTCTCCGCATTAGTCCTACTCTTCTTCTCTCTCTCCACCAATCAGGAGTACTACACCTTCCCCGCCTACCTCCCCCTCCTGATCCTCATCACCGCCTCCCTAACCCGCGCCGAAGCCAACTACTCCGCAGACCGCACCTCCCACCGCTGGATCACCTTCGCCCACGCCACCCTCACCCTCATAGGCATCGCCGTCGCCATCACCCTCTTCCTCGGCCTCTGGACCTCCCGTCAACTCCCCTTCGTTCCCGATATCGGCGACCTCCTCGCCCACCGCGGCGTAGGCGACTACACGCTCTCCATGTCTCACCTCTTCGACCTCACCGGCCCCAGCTTCGCTGCCCTGCGCCTCCCCGCCACCCTCGCCGCCGTCGCCTTCGCCTTCGGCCCCGCAATAGCTTGGTTCCTCCGCACCAGGCGCAATCACCTCGCCGCAACCCTCGCCATTGCGCTCACCTCGACTGTCTTCCTCGTCGCCGCTCACATCGCCCTCGTCCGCTTCGGCCCCATGCTCTCATCGCAGGATCTCGCCGAAAAGATCGAAGAACTCGAAGACGACGGCGCCATCACCCCCAACAATCAGGTCATCCTCTACGGCGACCAGTCCTACGGCTCCTCCATCCCCTTCTACCTCGGCGAAGAGGTCCATCTCGTCAACGGCCGATCCTCCTCTATGCTCTTCGGCTCCACTTTCCCTGACGCACCGCCCATCTTCCTCACCGATGCCGATTTCGTCAAAACCTGGGGCACCGGCGAACGCAAGATCCTCTTCGTCCCCCTCGAACGCCGCGACATAGTCGACAAACTCCTCGGAGACCACAAGATCCTCCTCGAAGAAACCTCCGGCAAAGCCCTCTTCACCGACCGCCCCCTCGATCACGAGTCCCCAGCAAAATGACCAGTCACACAGCTCCCGAAATCATCAACACCCCCACCCGCCGCTGGAGCCCCCGCTCCATCGCCATCCTCGTCCTCGCCTGGCTCATCCTCCAGCTCGGATGCATCTTCTCCCCCGGCCTCCTTGACGACGTCGACTCCGTCTACATCGAGATCGCCCGCGAGATGCTCCACCGCCACGACTACGTCACCCCCTACATCAACGGCATCCGATTCTTCGACAAGCCCCCCTTCATGTACTGGATGGCGTCTTCCTCGATGGCTGTCTTTGGGGAATACGACTGGGCCGCAAGAATTCCGCTCACCCTCGCCGTCCTCGCCCTCATCCTTAGCACCTACGCCCTCGGCATCCGCCTCTTCAGCGCCATCTCTCCCGCATCCCACCCCGACCGCGGAGGCTTCTACGCCGCCCTCGCCATCGCCACCGGCATCGGCCCCTACCTCTTCACTCGCTTCTACATCCCAGACATCCTCCTCGCCCTCTGGATGACCCTCGCCGTCCACCTCTTCCTCATCGCCCTCGAACGAATCAACCGGGTGCCCCATGATCACCAAAGCGAAGCGGAGGTTATCGTGGGGTCAGTCCCTTCAACCCCCACCCCAGATGCCTCATTCACCCCGGGTGCCTCATTCACCCCGGGTGCCCCATTCATGGCGCAGTCTCATCGCGACATGAGTGGGAATGCACAACCCTCCCCCCTCCTCCCCTGCCTCGCCTTCGCCGCCGTCATAGCCCTCAACCTCCTCACCAAGGGCCTCATCGGCATCGTCTTCCCCATCGGCTTCGTCTTCTTCTACCTCGCCCTCACCAAACAACTCCACCTCGTCGCCCGCCTCCACCTCATCCCCAGCGCCGCCGTATTCCTCACCATCGCCGCCCCCTGGCACATCCTCGCCGCCCTCCGCACCCCCGCCATCGCGCTCCCTGCTGGCCTCGGCCTCCCCGCAAAAGGCGGCTGGGCCTGGTTCTATCTCTACAACGAGCACATCGCCCGATTCCTCTCCAAACGCATCCCTCACGACTACGGCCAAACCCCCGTCTGGCTCTTCTGGGCCCTCGCCCTCATATGGATCATGCCCTGGGCCCCCTTCCTCCCCGGCGCCATCTCCCAACACCTCCGCACCCTCCGCAAACGGTCCTTCTTGACCAACCATCAAACCCTGGGTGCCCCATCCTTCGCAGCCTCACCGCGAAGGGTAGGAGCCGACGACACCCACGACCACGAAGCCGCCCTCAGCCTATCCCTCTGGGCCCTTGTCGTCCTCATCTTCTTCACCCTATCCGCCCGGCAGGAGTACTACTCCCTTCCCGCCATCCCAGCCCTCGCACTCATGGCCGGCGGCCTCCTCGCCCGCGCCGACGCCCGCGACCTCGCTGCCAAACGCAGCGCCCTCCGCTGGTCCGCAATCATCCTTCTCCCCCTCACCACCCTCATCGCCATCGTCTGCGGATACTTCGCCATCACCGCACCCCACGCCGCCCCCGGCACCGACATCTCCACCCTCCTCGCCCAGAACCCTGAGTTCTACAACCTCTCCCTCGGCCACCTCTTCGACCTCACCGGAGCCGCCATGGGACTCTTCCGCGGTCCCCTCACCGCTGTTTCCCTCAGCATGCTGGCCATCGGCCTCGTCAGCCACCTCCTCCGCCGCAACCAACGCACCTACGCAGCGAACCTCACCCTTGCCGCCGCCATGGTCGTCACCCTGCTCGCCGTCCACTCCGGCCTTGCCCGCTTCTACCCCACCCTCGGCTCCAAAGAACTAGCCCTCACCCTCGACCACGTCCGCCAGCCCAACGACCTCATCATCCTCGACGGCGAACTCACCTCCGGCTCCACCCTCGTCTTCTACACCCGCCAGCAAGTCCACCTCATCAACGGCCGCGTCAACGGCCTCTGGTACGGCTCCTTCTGGCCCGACTCCCCCGCCATCTTCGAAACCGAAGCCTCCCTCCACCGCCTCTGGGCCAGCCCCCAGCGCATCTTCCTCTTCACCTACAACCCCACCACCCGCACCCAGGACCTAACCCGCTTCGGCCTCGTCCAAACCCTCGCCACAGCCGGCGGAAAAACCATCCTCACCAACCACTAACCCACCCACTTCCGCATCCGCCCACCCTCCACCAACTCATACAACTCCCCCCGCCACAAAATCCGATTACTCGTATAACTCAGCGCCCAGAAAAAAATCCCCATCAAATCCCGCAGCGGAAACAGAATCATCGTCGGCCAGTTCCGCTGCTTCCGCACCACAAACTTCGCCACCACCCACGCCTGCAGACTCCGCCCCAGCACCCCAAACACCAGCGCCCCCCACGCCAGCCCCGGCATCCCCAGCAGCAACGCCCCCGCCCATGCCAGCAGCGCAAACGGCACCCCAAACGTCAGACTCGTCCCAAAATGTCCCTTCGGCCGCGAGAACCGCGTACTCTTCATCCACCGCACCTGGTGCTTCATCGAGTCCACAAACCCCGCATACAGCACCATGTGATCGATCGCGTGCCCAATCAGCACCACCTCATGCCCCTTCGCCGCAATCCAGTTCCCCATCACAAAATCATCCGCGCAGTACTCCGCCATCGCCTCGAACCCACCCACCTCCGCCACGCACTCCCGCCGCGCCACCATCGTCGGCCCCAGCGCAAACTGCATCGGCTCCATCAGGTTCGCCACGCACACGCCCGAACTCATCTCCACCGTCATTCCCACCGCCTCCAGCCGCGACCACAGCCCACCTTCGGCCACCACGCCGCGGTAAAGACACGTCGCACACCCCACCTTCTCATCCGCAAACGGCAACACCACCCGCCGCAGATAATCTGGCGTCACCCGGACATCACTGTCGCTCACCACCCACAGATCATGCGTAGTCGCCTGCGCCATCACCGCCAGCGAACACACCTTCGCATTCGCGGCCCACGGCTCTCCGCTCGTACAAAACTTCGTCGTAATCTCAGGAAACTCCGCCGCCACCCGCCTCGCAATCGCCAGTCCCGCGTCCGCCTCGCTCCGCGCGCAGAACAGCACCTCCACCCGCGAAACCCCATTCACCCACGCAGTCAGCCCCGCGTCCACCGCGCACCGCAGATAATCCTGCTCATAAAACCCCCTCAGGTTCCCCTCCAGCCCGGCCTCCGCCCCATGCAACGGCTTCAGCAGGCTCACCGCTGGCAGAAACACCGGCCCTGTCTCCAACGCCGCCTCCTGAAGCCTCGCATCCTGCCGGAAACGCCACGCTCCCACCAGCACCAGCCCCAGAAAAACCGTCGAAGTCATCAACCCGAAGAGACCCAGCCCCAGCATCCCCCACGCAAAACCGTGCATTACCTGCATCCAGCCTCACTTACACGCACACCGACAACTCCTACTTTTTCTTCCCATTCTTAGCCGGCGTCTTCGCCGCAGCCTTCACCGGAATGATCACCGGACGCCGCATCGGTACCAGCCCCGAACCCGGACTCGCCGAGCTATGCATCCGCGACAGCATCTCCGTCCGCACATAGTCGACGAACCCCTGCATCTGCCGGTTCATCTCTTCCATCCGCTCCCGCATCTGCAGAACAATCGCAATTCCCGCAATATTCACACCCAGATCCCGCGCCAGGTTCAAAATAAACTCCAGACGCTCCAGATCTTCATCCGTATAAAGCCTCGTATTCCCATCACTTCGCGAAGGCCGCAACAGTCCTTCGCGCTCATACAACCGAAGCGTCTGTGGATGGATTCCATACATCTCCGCCACCGACGAAATCATGTACGCGCCCTTGCTTTTTCTCTTCGTCGCCATACGTCCCACACCTGTTACCAAAGTCTAGCGCTTATCACCGCTGTTAGGTAATACACTCATCTTTCCCGTACCCTGCATCTCATCTACAGGCACATGAAGAAGTCCAACTCAGCACTCTACGCCGCGCAAATCCTCACCGGCATCACCGCCGCAGCCGTCGCTTACGCTCTCCTCCCTCGGCCCACCATCCGGCGCGATCAAATCGTCCTCATCACCGGCGGATCCCGCGGCCTCGGCCTCGCCCTTGCAGAACGCTTCGGCCGCGCCGGTGCCAAACTCGTCCTCGCAGCCCGCGACTACGAAGAACTCACCCGCGCGCGCAACATCCTTCTCGATCGCCGCGCCGTCCAGTCCCCCGACGACGTCCTCATCATCCCCGCGGACCTCACCGACCCCGCCCAGGCCATCAGCCTCATCGACCACGCCATCGAACACTTCGGCCGCATCGACATCCTAATCAACAACGCTGGCATCATCGAAGTCGGCCCCGTTGAAAACCAGCCTCTCGCCGCCTACCGCCGCGCCATGGCCACCAACTTCTTCGCCGCCCTCCACACCACCCACGCGGCGCTCCCTCACATGCTCGCCCGCCGCCCCGGCGACCCTCGCTCAACCCAGCCCCACGCCTCCATCGTCAACATCGCCAGCATAGGCGGCAAGTTCGCCATGCCCCACCTCCTCCCCTACGTCGCCAGCAAATTCGCTCTCGTCGGCTTCTCTGAAGGACTCCACGCCGAACTCCGTCACAAAGGCATCCGTGTCACCACCGTCTGCCCAGGCCTCATGCGCACCGGCTCTCATGTCCAGGCCCAGTTCGTCGGCAACCACGAAGAGGAGCATCGTTGCTTCACCTTCGCCGCCACCAACCCCGTCCTCGCCGCCTCCACCCGCTACGCTGCCGACAAGATCTTCCACGCCGTAGCCGCCGGTCGCACCGAAATCACCATCACCCCACAAGCCTGGCTAGCCGCCCGCATCGCCGGAGCAGCCCCCGCCACCGCCCAACTCCTCGCCAGCCTCGTCAACGAATTCCTGCTGCCCCAACCCACCACCACTGACCAACTCTCCCTCGGCTTCAATCTCCGCCTCAACACCTCAGAGAGCCACCGCATCCTCGAAGAACACCACAACCAGCAACCCGCCACGCCCTACGCCCCCGATCCCAACCAAACCACCCTCGCCTTCAAACACGAAGAAGACGAAGCCACCCCCTGGCCCGTCCCCGCCAACCAGCCGCTCATGTAACGCATCCTGCGATTCACATCGGGTCAAGGCGCAGAATCAAGGTTCATAAACGCAAAAAGGCGGACTAAATTTCAGTCCGCCATCCCATGCTTAGCTCATCCCGCCTCACCCTTAAACCTCCGCCAGCATAGCCTCCCGCGGATCCTCCGGATTCAGCTTCGCCAGCTCCTTCAATATCTCCTTGCTCCGCTCATCCTGCACCTTCGGCACCACAATCCTCACTTCAACAATCTGATCGCCACGCACACCTTCATGCGCCGCACTCGGCACGCCTTTCTCCCGCAGCCGTAGCTTCTGCCCCGTCTGCGTCCCCGGCGGAATCTTCAACTGCGTCCGTCCCCCGCCCTCATGCGTGTCGATCGTCGGCACCTCAATCTTCGCGCCCAGCGCCGCCTCCATAATTGTCACAGGAACAGTCACATTAATATCGTCGCCCGTCCGCTTGAACACCGGATGCGTTCCCGCCTTGATAATCAGGAACAAATCACCCGCCGGCCCACCGTCCGTACCGGCATTTCCCTTGCCTGCCAGCCGAATCCGCTGTCCGTCCCGCGTCCCCGGCTTGATCCGAAACTCCAGCTGAGTCCTCTTCGTCACCACGCCCTCACCATCGCACGTCCCGCAGGCGTTCTGCACCTTGCCGCTGCCCCCGCACCTTGGGCACTGGATATTGAACTTCATCCGCCCGCCCATCTGCGTCACATGCCCCGCACCATGGCACTCCGGACACTCAATACTCCCGCCCGTCGTCGACTTTCCCTTGCACGTCGGACAAATCTCCTGTCGCGTAATCTCCAGCCGCGTAATTCCCCCGCGCACCGCCGTCCAGAAGTCCACGCTCACCTGGTACTCAAGGTCCGTTCCCGGCTGAGGCCCGCGCGCACGCTGCCCGCCAGTAAACATCCCGCTGAAAATATCCTTGAAGCTCGACCCAAACCCTCCGCCACCATGCTGCTGCGCTCCACCCCGCCCTCCACCCTGGAAGTCAGAGAAATCGAACCCTCCAAAATCAAACGGAACCTCTTGCCCTGCAGCCCCGCCCGGCCGCGCTCTGCCACCACCCGCGCCAAAACCGCTGCCATACTCGCCCCGCGCCGCAGCCTCTGCCGTAGCCGGGTCAATCGAGTCAGAATAAAACCCAAGCTGATCGAAGATCTTCCGCTTCTTCTCATCGCTCAACACATCATTCGCCTCGGAGATCTCTTTGAACTTCTCCTCAGCCTTCTTATCGTTCGGATTCACGTCCGGGTGGTACTTCCGCGCCAGCTTCCGAAACGCCTTCCGAATCTCTTCAGGCGTCGCCGTCTTCTTTACACCCAGCGTCCCGTAATAATCCTTCGTCTGTGTCGTCGCCATAGTCTCTATCTTCTTACATCCTGTCGCAGCCCATTCACTGGCATAAGCAATGGCGCCGATACGGGTTCTCCCCAGACTATCGGCGCCACAACACTTCCACTCTACTCAGTCCAACAAAAAAATATCAGTTCCAGATCTGCCGCGCGTCGATTGCCTCGATCGATATCATCTGGTCCGGCTCCATCTGCCGCATCCGCTGCATAAACTGCTCTGCTTCAGCCTTCGTATCGAACATCATCCGGTTATAAAGCTGTCCGGCTCGAACCTGATCGCATCTCCAAATCGTCTCTGTCATCGCCCTTTGCTCCTCGTTCAAGATTGAGTTCCAGGTTCCTTCCAGTACGGTTGTGATCCAACAGCCGGCTGCTACTTCTCCTATTTGATTCACACTCTTATGCGTTGGACGCATCCGCATCGCAAATCACGTGTGTCAATCACCTTCTGAACTTACAGCATCTTTCTATTCCGTGGCGTCTTTCTGGCACTCGGGGCACCAATATAGGTTCCGCCCCTCCATCTCTTCCTTCATCACCTTCGTCCCGCAAACAAAACACTCCTTATCGTGCCGCCGGTAAACATAGTGCACTTCTTCCTTCAGCACCAACCCCACTGATCCCCGTCCCCGGATCCCCATCAGCTTGTACGATGGCCGATCCTTCTGTTGCGTCGTCACAATCCGCCGGTCCACCATCCCCGCCCGCATAAGCGGCTTCGCATCCTTCCATATCGCTTTCAACGTCTTCTCCGCCACATCTTTCCCCGCGCAAAACGGACTCAGCCGCGCCCGAAACAACAGCTCCGCCCGATAAATATTCCCAAACCCCGCCACGACCTGCTGATCCATCAGCAACGCCGCAATCGTCTTCTTGCTCTTCCCTATCCGTTCAATCGCCTTCTCCGCCCCATCCCCATTCAGCGGATCGGGACCAAGCCGCGCCAGCAGCATCTCCCACTCCTTCTGCGTATAGATCGTGCAATCCATCGGCCCACGCAGTTCTACCCACGCCACCTGCTCCGGCTCAATATGCCCCGTCCCGTCATCGTTCGAGTACCATCCATGCCGCTTACTGGTCCCCGGCAGCGCAGCCCACTTCACCGCAGCCGGATCCCACATCCGCAGCCGCAACGCCCCCTTCACCGGAGGCATCGGCCCCGAACCCTCCGTAAAGTCCCCCTGCAATCCCAGATGAACATGCAGTATCCGGTCCATCCCAAAGTCATATCCCAGGTGCTTCCCCACCGCCATCACCCGCCGCAGCTTCTGCCCATCCAGCACCGCCGAATCCGTAAACCGCCCCTGCGGCCCATCCACCCGCACAACCTTACCTACAAACGCCATCTCATGGCGCTCCGCCCACCGATGGATCTCATTCCCCTCAGGCATCCAAAACCTCCAAATTTCCACTCAAGCTGGGTGCCCCATCTTCGCGACGGTCTTATCGTCAGTAAGGTGGGCAGTCGCGAAGCGAACCGCTTTCCTCCACCTTACCAATCCGCCTGCCCAAACACACTGTCCTAATTCCAAACATGCTGAATCGGCATAGCCTCAATCTTCAAAACCAGATCTGGAGCAGCATGCATCACCCGCCGCGCAAAGTCCCGTGCCGCTAATTCGCTATGAAACACCTTCTGCTCCTGCAACTGCCCACCAAACCACTGCTCGCACTTCCAAACCGTCATATCAGCCATAAAAATCCTCCTCGCTTATAAAGCAAGGGCGCCCCAACTCTAAGCCGGAACGCCCTTCTCGAAACATGCAACTACTACAGCTACAGAACCATTGCCTTACTTCTCGACGTCCACATACTCCGCATCGATGACGCCTTCATCCTTCTTCGCTTCTTCGTGCGTCGTACCTTCAGCTGCAGCCGCACCATCTGTCGGAGCAGAAGCCGCCGCCGCCTTGTACATCGCCTCGGCCAGCTTGTGGCTTACTGCCGTCAGCTTGTCCTTCGCGGCATTCAGCTCAGCAGCGTTCGGAACTCCGCCCAGCGTCGTCTTCGCCTCAGCCACCGCCGTCTCGACCTCAGTCTTGTCGGACTCGGCAACCTTATCGCCAGACTCCTTCAGCATCTTCTCCACGTTGTACACCAGCGAGTCCAGACCATTGCGAGCCTCAACCGCCTCGCGCTGTTCCTTGTCCTCTGCCGCGTGAGCTTCGGCATCCTTCGCCATCCGCTCAACCTCTTCCTTGCTTAGACCCGAAGAACTCGTAATCGTAATCTTCTGGTCCTTGCCCGTGGCATTGTCCTTCGCCGTCACATTCAGAATGCCGTTGGCATCGATGTCGAACGTCACCTCGATCTGCGGCACGCCACGCGGAGCAGTCGGAATCCCGCCCAGCTTGAACTTGCCCAGTGTCCGGTTCTGCGCCGCCATCGGACGCTCGCCCTGCAGCACATGCACTTCAACCTCGGTCTGCGAGTCTGCCGCCGTAGAGAACGTCTCCGTCTTCTTCGTCGGAATCGTCGTATTCCGCGAAATCATGCTCGTCGCCACGCCGCCCATCGTCTCAATCGACAACGTCAGCGGAGTCACGTCCAGCAACAACAGGTCCTTCACTTCGCCGGCCAACACGCCAGCCTGAACCGCCGCGCCAATCGCCACAACCTCATCCGGGTTCACACCCTTATGTGGCTCCTTGCCGAACAGATCTTTCACCAGCTGCTGAATCTTCGGCATACGCGTCTGACCGCCAACCAGCACGACCTCGTCGATCTTGCTCGCGTCGATCCCCGCATCCTTCAGCGCCTGCTTGCTCGGTCCAATCGACCGCTGCAGCAGATCATCCACCAGCGACTCCAGCTTCGCGCGCGTCAGGTTCCGAACCAGGTGCTTCGGCCCGCTCGCATCCGCCGTAATAAAGGGCAGATTGATCTCAGACTCCTGCGCCGTCGAAAGCTCGATCTTCGCCTTCTCCGCCGCATCCTTCAGACGCTGCAGCGCCATCTCGTTGCCCTTGGCATGCAGGTCCAGACCGGTGTCGCTCTTGAACTCGCCAATTAGCCAGTCCACGATCCGCTGGTCAAGATTGTCGCCGCCCAGGTGCGTATCGCCATTGGTCGACTTCACCTCAATCACGCCTTCGCCAACCTCAAGAATCGAGATATCGAACGTACCGCCGCCAAAGTCGTACACGGCAATCGTCTCGTCCTTCTTCTTGTCCAGACCGTAAGCCAGCGCAGCCGCCGTCGGCTCATTCACAATGCGCTTCACATCCAGCCCGGCAATCTTGCCGGCGTCTTTTGTCGCCTGCCGCTGAGCATCGTTGAAGTACGCCGGAACCGTAATCACAGCCTCCGTCACGCTCTGCCCCAGATAATCCTCCGCGGCCTTCTTCAGCTTCTGCAAAATCATCGCCGACACTTCCGGCGGCGTAAACTCCTTGCCCTGCGCGTTCACCACAATGTTGTCGCCCTTCGCCACAACCTTGTACGGAACCATCTTCATCTCATCGCCAACTTCATTCATCCGGCGACCCATAAAACGCTTGATCGAAAACACCGTGTTCTCAGGGTTCGTAATCGCCTGGCGCTTGGCCACCTGGCCTACCAGACGCTCACCGCTCTTCGTAAACGCAACGATCGAAGGAGTCGTGCGACCACCCTCTTCGTTCGCGATCACCTTGGGCTCGCCACCTTCCATCACCGCAATGCAGGAGTTCGTCGTTCCCAGGTCAATTCCAATAATCTTTCCCATAGTTGTCCCCATTCCAGGCCGCAGCCTAATCAATCTCGCGACAGTAGCAATTATCATACTTGAGTGAGTTACTGTCAACCTATCTGATGCAGATTCCATCCATCTGGACTCCAGCCCCCTCCCCAGCCCCGACTCCCCCAAAAGAGCCATTGCCACCCCCATCCACCCACCTCTAGCCTCCCTGTAGATTCACGCTCAAACATCGCCACGCACCCCGGGAGATAACCACATGTCTCAGAAAACAATCACCTCCACCAAGCGACGCCCTAAAACCCACCGTATCCTCAAAATCGCCTCCCTCGGTATCGCAGGCCTCATCGCAGGCATTCTCTCCGCCTGAACGCATCGACACCGACCCTTTCGCCTCCTCACCCCGCTTCTCAGGCCCCGGAATCTTTCTTTCTCCATTTTGCTCAGTAAAAACGCATGTCAAGCCCAAAAACCACCTAACTCCTTCAAAACAAACAACATAGAATGTGACTGCGAGTTCCACTCCATCCCGTAAAATAGAACTAGAGAGAAAACAAAAATGGCTGCAAGGGTCAAAACCCTCGCAGCCATTCGCTTTAACCCAGCAAAGAACCAGCAACCCCAACAGAATCTAATATTTACCAATAAATACCTTAGAATGTGCACTTTACAGACACAAGAAATAGTAAATCGTTGTAAACAGGATATTTACCTACACCCACCCCCTGGGGGGCACCCCCCAGCAAAAGAGGAGCAATCAGCATGCCAGCCACCGCGCGACCGATCAGGAACGCATACACTGCTCACACCATGCGCCTGTCCGCCGTCGCCCTCCTCCTGCTGCTCCTCGCCGGCCCTCTGCCCGCCCAATGGCAGGTCCAGAACTCCCACCTCTGCTACGGAGGAGTCGTCCCCGTCCCACTCGTACCCCCCGGAGTCGTACCCGTACCCGGCGTACTCCCACCCGCCGGCGTACTCCCACTCCCCATCGGAGCCCCACCAACACCCGAACTCATCCCCGAAGCCGTCCCCAGCGAAGTAGCACTCGTCGAAGCCGGCCCACCCCCAAACAAGCTCACCTTCGCCTTCAACTGCTCAATCCGCGGATCGTAAATAAACTCCCACGTCGTATAAGTCGTCTGCTCATTCAACTCCAGAATCGAGTCGCCCGTAGCCGAACTTCCCACCCCCATAAACGCCCCGCCACTCCCCGAGAAACTTGTCGCGGACTGAGTCGAAATCCCACCCGCCGAACTCGATCCCGTATCCGTCGTCCCCGCCCCGGAAGCCCCGCTCCCCAAACCCGTTCCCGTTCCAGCACTCCCGCTCAACCCACCAGTCCCCGGAGCGCCACTCAACCCCAACCCACTCGAACCCGCACCGGAAGGTGCCCCAAACGCCGAAGAACTCCCGCCCACCGTAGCCCCCGTACCACCCGGCGAAGCCATCCCCGCCGCACTCCCCAGCCCCGCCCCCGGCAAACCCGCCAGCGGCTGACCAAAAAATCCCTTTACCGTAGTCTTCGCCTCACCCACCTTGATCAGTCGCCAGTCAGCCTTCCCCGTCATCGGGTCCACATACTTCTGCCGCAGAAACCGGATATTATTCGACTTCTCCAACTGCTCGATCGACCCCGGATAATGCCCAAGCTTCCGGTAGTACAGCTGAATCGCCCGCGTGTACTGGTTCCCCCGATGCACCGCCTCCACCTCGCGCTCCCGCCGCAACTCCTTCGCCACCCGCGGAGCGGCAACCGCAAGCACCAGCAGGATCACAAAGATCACCACCACCAATCCCACCAGCACAAACCCCTGCTCACCCCGCCTGCCCCGCCCCCGCTCTGTTCGCTCTGCCCTCATAACAACCAATCAGTTCGTCAACAACGGCAAAGTCTGCCGATTATTATTCGCCAAATCCTCAATCACAATCGAGTTCGCAGCAATCGAGATGACCTTGTACCGACGCTGCACAACATCTCCCGCCGAAGCCAGAAACACATCCTCCCCATGCAGCAGAAACGCCTGACGCGTCCCATTCCCCGACGTAGCCGTCCCAAAGAACTTCAGGTCAATCGGAGGCGGTGGTGCTGGCCCAGCCGGAGCCGCATACACCGGAGCCACTGGCCCCTTCGGCCGCGCTGCAGCAATCGCCTTCGGTATCTCCACCGGCGCAGAAGTCAATGAAAATACATTCCGACCACTCCCCGAATACACCAGCGACTCCGTCACCAGCATCGGTCCCATCCGTAGCGAAGGATCAAGCTGCGATGACCCTGCAACAGATCCCTTCGCAACACTCCCCGCAGACGCTGGAACCGCAGGCTTCGCTGCAGCCGCGGTCGTCACCACCGCCGGCGCAATCACCGGACTGGAATCCCGCAACTGGTAGTACAAAACTCCCGCAGCAACCAGCACAAACGCACCAACGGCAATCATCTTGTTCCGGCGGTCCGCTCCAGAGTTACTCATCGCGTCTCACCTCCGTCCGCCGCAGCCACCGCTGTGTCGGACGCAACTCCCACCGTCTTCTGCGTGCTCTCCATTCCCACCGGAGAGCGCAGGTACGTCGTCAGCCTCAGACGCACCCCGACCGTTCCCGACTGTTGCCCCACCAACGTCACTCCGGTGATCAGGAAGAACATCTTGTCCCGCTCCAGACCATTGATAAATAGCACCAGTGGCCGGTAATCCCCACTAAGGCTCGCATCCATCCGCATCTCGGTCAGTGGCCCGACACCACCCACCAGCACTGGAGCCTCTGCATACTGCACCCGCGTCAACTTCACGCCATCCTTCTTCGTCAGCGCGCCAAGTTCCGCCAGCACCTCACTGTACGCATACGGCAACCGTCGCTCATAGAACCGGTCCGCATCCGCCGTAGCCACCTTCAACTTGTCGTCCAGTCCCTGCAATGGCCGTCCCGCCGCCTCCGCGGACTTCATCGCCGCCGTCTGTTGCGCTAGGGCACTCGCATCCTGACTAGTCGCAGCCTGCCATGCAAAACCGATCTGGATCAGCAGATAAACATTCACCAAGGCCAACACTGTCACGCCGACATAGTGCAGGTTCAACAGCGTCAGTAGCTCCCGCGTTCTCTCTGTCCAGCTCTGCGTGCTCCCCGCGGTCTTGTCCAGGGTAACTGTCATCGGCTACCTCCCCTGACGCCAGAACCCGCTCGCTCCATCTCCGCCTTGGCCGTCTTCACTATCGCCTCAGGCAGCGGATTATATCCGCTCAAAATATCGAACTCCACCGCACCCACGCTCGTTCCCGGAACCGTACCGCGACCGCCCTCCTGCGTCTGCGCTGCCTCATTACTCAGCCGCGGAGCTACAAACCGCTGCGACGTCTCCAGGTTCCGCACCAACTGCACTGCCTTGTCCCGGTCCCCACTCACCCGCAGACGAATACTTACCTGACCTTCCTTCGATATCACTGGTTCCAGACTCGTCACTTGCACCCCAACCGGCAGCACCTTCTCCAGGTCCATCATCACCGCTGTCCAGCTGAAGCTCTTGCGTGCAAACACCTCATTCAGAGTCCGCGACCGGTCCAGGACTCCCAGATTCTGCGGCTGTCGCATCCGTGCCTCATTTGCCAGCCGTTCCTGCTGATACTGCTGCGTCTTTGCCTTCAGCGCATTCATCTGCGCCTGGGCCACCTTCGCCTTGGCACTCAGCCTATGCAGCCCGAACCCAAGTCCCACCGTCAGCACTGCCAGCAACGCCATCGCAAGGCGCAGCCGCGCGAACAATGGCCTAAGCTCAACAAACGGTCGTGTCGCAAGATTGACTAATATCCGCATCAGCTCGTCAACGCCCCCCGGACACCGGCCAGCCAGCCGCGCGTAATTCCCGCTGTCACCGCACCCGCTGCGATCATTCTGGGCTCCATCAACTCCTTCACCCGCAGCCCATCCAGCCCGGTCGTCACCAGCATCCGCTCCAGAGTATCTGCCCCCAGCGTCCCGGCCGCCAGCGCTAACTGTGGTGACCTCAGCAGAGTGTCTTCAAAATACGCCGCTGCAACGCTCACCGCCTGCGTCACCTCTCGCGCCGCAGCAGCCTCCGCTGACTCACGAATCTCCACCACTTCCACCACCTCAGCCTGCCTCGCACTCTCTGGCGATACCGCCTCCTGCTGCGCCCACTCCTGCGCCGAACTCTCCCGATCCACGACCGGCATCACCACCGGCACTTCAACCCCAACACCCTCGGTCATATCCAGACTGCGGTGCAGCAGTATCACCCCATCCTGCACAATCGCCGTCGTCACCTGCTGCGCGCCTGCATTCACCACCAACGCTGCAGCCTCCGCTTCTTCAAGCCCCGCCAGCGCGGCCAGCGTACTCGGCAACACCGCTCCCGGAACATAGCCAGCCGCCGTCACCACCGCTTCATACTCCGCCAAAACCTCGCGCGGCATCGCCACCGCTACCACCCGCACCAGATCCCGCGAACTCGACATTACCTGGTAGCTCACCACAGCATCTTCAGCATCAAACGGCAGCAGCTTCTTCAGCCGGAACCGAACCACGGGCAGCGCCTCCGCCACTTTGCCCGGCAACATGTCAAAGTCCAGCAGCAACACCCGCACCGCTGCATCCGGAACGATCAGCGTCACATCCCGCGTTCGCACGCCACCCGACACTGCATCCAGCGTCGACCGCACCGCAGCCACTACCGCTGCCCGGTCCACCATATTGCCCAGCTTCAGACCCGCAGCCAACACACCATCGGTCAGGTCCGCGCGCGACGCCGCCACCAGCAGACCTGCCGCATCCTCCGCGCGTGCAGACACGACGCCCTCCGCCCGAACCTCACACGCCAGCCGCGGCCGCGTCCCCAATGCTTTAGGTAAAAATTCCATGCCGTCCTAGACTAACCTGTTCCCTACGCCCGCATCCCTGATCTACCGCCCAGCCTCGATAAACGTAACCTTATTGATCTCCCGCAACGTCGTAATTCCAGCCCGAACCCGCTCCAGCGCCGAATCCCGCAAGAACGCCATTCCCTTCTCCTTAGCCTTCTTCCGAATCTCGCTGCCCGGCTTCTTCGCCAGCAGCATCTCACGAATCTCGTCATCCAGCTCTAACAACTCATGAATCGCACTACGCCCGCGAAATCCAGTCCCGCCGCACTCAATACATCCAGAGCCTTCACGGAAGTTGAACCCCAGCCAATCCGCCGGATCAAGCCCACTCTCCAGCAACTCTTTCTCGTTGTAGTGCACATTCTGCACGCAGAACTCACACACTTGCCGAACTAGCCGCTGCGCCAGAATGCAGTTCAAAGCCGAAACAAAGTTGTAAGGCTCCACGCCCATATTCAAGAAGCGCCCCAGCACGTCCACCACGTTATTCGCGTGAACCGTTGTAAACACCAGATGCCCCGTCAGCGCCGAGTTGATCGCAATCTGCGCCGTCTCAGCATCGCGGATCTCGCCCACCAGAATCTTGTCCGGGTCGTGACGCAGAATCGACCGCAACCCGCGCGCAAACGTCAGCCCCTTCTTCTCATTCACAGGAATCTGCGTAATCCCACGAATCTGATACTCCACCGGGTCTTCGATCGTGATGATCTTGTCTTCTTCGCTCTTGATCTCATTCAGTGCCGCATACAACGTCGTCGTCTTGCCCGAACCAGTCGGCCCCGTCACCAGCACCATCCCGTACGGCTCCTTGATGTACCGCCGAAACCGCTCCAGATCCTTCGCTGCAAACCCCACCACATCCAGGCTCAGCTTCGTAAACTTCTCCGACATTGACTCTTTGTCCAACACACGCAGTACAGCATTCTCGCCATGCACCGTCGGCATGATCGACACACGAAAGTCGATCAACCGCCCCTTGTACCGCACCCGGAATCGGCCATCCTGCGGTACCCGTCGCTCCGCAATATCCAGTTCGCTCATCACCTTGATACGCGACAGAATCGTCTGATGATGTTCCCGCGCAATCGGAGCCATCGCCTGCTGCAACACCCCATCAATGCGGTACTTCACCATCAGGCAGTCATCAAACGTCTCCAGGTGAATATCGCTCGCCCGCCTTTCCAGCGCCGTAAAAATCGTCGTATCCACCAGCCGGATAATCGGCGAGATATCGTCCTCGCCCGTCAGCCGCTCAATCGAAATATTCTCGTCCGCGTTGTCTTCGCTCGACAGCACATCGAACGCCAGGCCCTCGCTCGCCTCATCCAGAACGCGCTGGCTCTGCTCCGTCTTCTTCAGCAGGTCCGTAATCTGGCTCAGCGTCGCCACCCGTGTAATCAGACGCGTCCCCAGCAACCCCGAGATCTCGTCCAGCACCATCAACTTCGACGGATCGCTCACAGCAATCGCCAGCCGCCCCTCATGCTGTTCCAGCGGCACAAAGTTATACCGGAACATCATGTCCACCGGGACGCTCTTGAACAGCTCATGCTGAATCTTGAAGTTCTTCAGATCCACAAACTCCGCGTGATACCGCCGCGCCAGCAACTGCGCCCGCTCCACCTCATCCATCCCCAACTCGCCAATCGGTATCGCCAACGGTGTCGCCATATTCGTAAGACTCCCCTCTACATCATCTGTTACTACACGGCCCGGCTCTCACCCGGCTCAGTCTATCGGACTGCCCCACCACTCAAGCTGAAGATCGGAAGATACAGCGCAATCAGAATCGTCACCACCACCACGCCCATCACAATCAGAATCAGCGGTTCAATCAGACTCATCGCAGCCGTCAGATTCGTCTGCACGTCCTCCTCAAAAAACTCCGCTACCGAATTCAGCATCTGCGGCAGCGCACCCGTACTCTCTCCCACCTCGATCATCTCAATGGCCAACTCGGGAAACACCTTCGTCTGCTGCAGACTCTCCGACAGCCCCTTCCCTTCCCGCACTGTCTCCACGCTTCGGTAAACCGCATTCCCAATCTGCCGTGAATCAATCGACTTCGCCGCCGTCTCCAGACTTGGCACCAACGGCAAACCACCCGTCAGCAGCGTAGACAGAGTCCGTGAAAACAGCCCCACCTGGTACTTCAGCCACACATTCCCAAAGATCGGCAGCGCAATCCGCACCCGATCCACCGCCGTAGCGCCCGCATCTGTCTTCATCCACCGGTACAGCAGGAAGCCCAGCAATCCCAGCACCGCCGCCACATAGATCCCGTAATGCTGCGCAGTCTCTCCTAGCCCCAGCAGAAACACCGTCAACCCCGGAAGCTTCGTCCCCAACTGCTCATAAAGCTGTGCAAACCGCGGCACCACAAACGTGATCAGAAATATAAACAGCCCGATCACCATCACAATCAGCAGCGCCGGATAGATCAAACTCGCCTTCAGCTTCTTCCGAAACGTCAAACTCACCCGCTGAAAGTCCAGAAACCGCTGCAATACTTCTTCCAGATTGCCCGATCGCTCACCCGCCAGCAGCGTCGTCGTATACACCACCGGAAACCCACCCTGCGCCTCAAAAGCCTGTGAGATCGACTCGCCCGTCTTCACCCGTGCCGCAATATCCTCCAACTGCGACCGGAAGTCTACATTCTTCTGCCGCCGCCCCAGTAACTCCAGCGAACCCAATATCGGCAACCCAGCCTTGATCAGCGTCAGGAACTGCTGATTGAACACCAGGAACGTATCCAGCTTCACCTTCTTCTTCCGCCCGCTGCCCCCCAGTAACCCCCGCGCCTTCACGCTGTAGACGTAGTACCCCGCCTGCGTAAACCGCGCGCGCAGTTCCTCAGCCGTCGCAGCGGCATGCGTCTGCTCCTGCACCCGCCCCCGCTCATCCGCCAGCCTGATCACAAACTCAGTCATAAAGAATCAAAAAGAAAAGCCCTTCGCTCTAAAGCCAGACGCTAGCTACGCCCTCATTTTAGACGCACCGCTTATCGCTTCCGCGCCGCATCTCCCTAATACCCCGTAAACAACAAAAGCCCCGGATCGCTCCGGGGCCTCACTATCCACTAAAACCAAAGCTAAACGCTGAAGCTCGACCCGCATCCGCAGGTGCTCTTCACCGCAGCATTCTCAAACTTGAATCCTGCCGCCTCAAGAGTTTCCACGTAATCCACCACGCAGTTGCTCAGATACATCGCGGAAGTCGCGTCCACATAAACCTTCAGATCCTCGAACTTATAAACCTTGTCCATCATGCCGCTCTGGTTCTCAAACGACATCGAATACTGGAAACCCGAGCAGCCGCCGCCAACCACACCAATCCGCAATCCAGCCGGAACGGGTTCCTGTGTCGACATAATCTCACGCACCTTGGCAATCGCAGCCGGTGTCAGCGTCACAGGGGTCGACGAAGCGGGCGTTCCGGTAACTATTTCAGCAGCAGGGGTAGGGGTCACAGTTGCGGTTGACATCGGCATTCTCCTCAATTCGTTCCAACATATCTAGTATAAGCGTCCAGTACCCCAGCAGCAAGTACCGTCTCGCCATACTCCTAAGAAGTAGATGCACGTCGCCCCATCAGGATGCAACTCCCATCATCCGGCCAGACTTAATTGAATCCCCGCCACTGGAGTACCATCACAATGTCATGCAGTTGCTTCGATATATCGCCAGCGCTTTCATCAACTTCTTCAGCATTACCCAGCCATCGCCAGAAGACGAAGACCGAGCCGTCTGGTTCATCGCATTCTTGTTGCTCGGCGTTCTAGCCTTCGTCGCAACCGCGGCAGCCCTCGCTGTCCACTACCTCCGCCGCTAAGATCCCCCTCTCTCAAACCTCTGGAAATTTGACCCACTGCTGGAGTATGATTCCAGCGGACCGCCCCTCTTGCCCTACGAGCCCGCTTGCGGACCCGCCCGGTACACCGGAACGGTCGAGTAACAGCGAACCTGCCTTTGGGAGGAATCAGCTATGAACACCCTCAGCTACATACCAACCATGCTCATCGTATGGGCCGTGGTCACGGTAAGCTTTTTACTCCTGCTCGCCTATCGCGGCCAGATCACACGCTACGAAGAAGATCAACTCTTCCTCAACGGCGCTAACAATAATGAAGAGCAGGAACAGCATGAGATCGTCCGCAAGGTCAAAAGGATCGCACCGCTCATCCGTCTCCTGGGCGGAGCGACAACCTTGGTCACCCTCAGCATCGCAGGCCTTTGGCTCTACGATGCCTGGCAGCGATTGAAGTAACTATCCGCACCTTTTACCCGGGCCGGTTCCCCCCAGGGGATCCGGTCGCTACACCGTTTTGCGGTTCGTCTCTCGTAGCTGGAGCACAGTCCGGAAAACCGCTCACAGAAAATGCCGCACGCGTCTATCTCTCTCACGGTTGTATCAAGATATGCATCCCTCCAATTGGTCATTTGCATCCTGACCGGCCGGCGGTATCATCCATTCGATGCGGGTTTGACCCTTTAATTTGTGTGCGGATCGCACCTCCGCCCACTGTTTTCGGCCTTGACGGAATTTGATTCACCCGTCGATATCTATCTCGATAGCGCCCTCGCAGAAGGAGAGCACCATGAGCCTCGACGCTGCAATACAGGCAATACCCACCATGTTGATCGTTTGGGCCGCGGTAACAGCCTGTTTCGTCGCCATCCTCACCTACCGTGGTCAACTCACACGGTACGAGCAGGAGCGCCTCTTCCTGACCAACATCAATCCCAACGGCGAACGCCAGCAGACCGAAATAGTCCACCGCATCAAGCAGATCCAGCCCTACGTCCGCATCCTTGGCGCTGCAACCACCCTCATCACCATCGGCATCGTTGCCATCTGGACACTCGACGCCTGGAAGACCATCCACTCCTAACCGTCTCCTATTCTTGGCCCCATCCGGTCGCCCCACCCGGCACCGGATGCTCGTCACTCTCCCCAAATCCCTACTTCTCGCTATCCAGATGCGCCATCGAGTGCTTGTCGTACCGCGCTCCAGCCACCTCTTCTAGCCGCGCAATCTCTTCCTCCGAAAGCAGCAGACCCAAAGCCCCCAGCGCCTCATTAATCTGTGTCACGCACGCAAAAAGGGCCGGAAGCGTCTCCGCCCCGGCCCTTTCCAGTGCTGCTAAAAATCTAGGCGTTATACGTTGACGACGAAACTCGCCCGCCGCGTCCAGTCCAGTTCGTGTGGAAGAACTCGCCTCTCGGCTTGTCCACTCGCTCGTACGTATGCGCACCAAAGAAGTCCCGCTGCGCCTGCAGCAAATTCGCCGGCAGCCGTTCCGTCCGATACCCGTCATAGAACGCCAGAGCCGTAGAGAACGCCGGCAGCGGCACCCCAATCTCGATCGCATGGATCACAGCCTTGCGCCACGACCAGCCATACTTGTTCAGCGCACCCGAGAAGAAGTCATCCAGCAACAGATTCTGCAGCTTCGGATTCTTGTCGAACGCCGCCTTGATGTCGCCCAGGAAAGCACTCCGAATAATGCAGCCACCACGCCACATCAGCGCGATCCCGCCCATATTCAGGTCCCAGTTCTGTTCCTTCTCCACCGCGCGCAGCAGCATATAGCCCTGCGCGTAGCTCACAATCTTCGAGCAGTACAGTGCCCGCCGAACGTCCTCGATAAACTCCTTCTTCTCCGAGATCGTCAGCACCTTCTTCGGCCCTTCCAGCACCTTCGCCGCTACCACCCGCTCATCCTTCAACGCTGACAGGCAGCGCGCAAACACGCTCTCCCCAATCAACGTCACCGGCTGTCCTAGGTCCAGTGCAGAGATCGCCGTCCACTTGCCCGTTCCCTTCTGTCCAGCCGTATCCAGAATCTTGTCCAGCAGCGGCGATCCGTCTTCATCCTTCTTCGCAAATATCGTCGCCGAAATCTCAATCAGGAAGCTGTCCAGTTCACCCTTGTTCCACTCATCAAAAACCTCTGCAAGCTGATCCGGTGTCAGCCCCAGCCCTTCCTTCAAAAGCTGGTACGCCTCGCAGATCAACTGCATGTCCCCATACTCAATGCCGTTGTGCACCATCTTCACGTAGTGGCCGGCTCCATCCTCACCCACCCAGTCGCAGCAAGGAGTTCCATCCTCCACCTTCGCCGAAATCGCCTGGAAGATCTCCTTCACATGAGGCCACGCCTCAGGGTTACCACCCGGCATAATCGATGGGCCAAACCGCGCACCCTCTTCCCCGCCGGAAACTCCACTCCCAATAAACAGAATCCCCTTCGCAGCCAAATCCTTCGTCCGCCGGTTCGAGTCCGTAAACAGCGAGTTACCGCCATCAATAATGATGTCACCCTTCTCCAGATGAGGCAGAACCTGCTCGATCGTCTGATCGACCACATCCCCTGCCTTCACCATAATCATCACGCGCCGCGGAGTCTTCAGCAGCCCGCACATCTCTTCCACGGAGTGCGCCCCAACCACCGCAGTCCCCTTAGCCTCGTTGTTGATAAAGTCATCCACCTTCGAGACCGTACGATTGAACACCGCCACTTTGTACCCGTGGTCGTTCATGTTCAACACCAGGTTCTGGCCCATCACCGCCAGCCCAATCAATCCAATATCGCAAATCGCTTCAGCCATCAAGAATCTCCCGCGCAACATAGCTCCTTCGAAGCTTGTACGCATATGTTTTAAAATTTATGTTTGGAATCCGTCAGCAATGTATCTCAAAAGTGGTCCAACCAATAAGCTACACACAGAGTAGCCCTTAAACACTCATCAAGCCCACATCTTGGGGAGCTTGACCGTTCAAACCACGAATATGCAGACTCTAGCCAACTCATTCCACGACTGTCAAACCAGCCGCCAACTCTACTTCTCGCTGCTCGGTGGCACCAACCCCTTCAACCGCAGATACAGCGCCAGCGTCGCATACTGCTCGTTGTCGTGCGACACATTCCCCCACAGAACCCCCACCCGCGACCGCTTCGCCGGCCCAACCTGCACCATCTCGGCTGCGTTCGCCTCCGTCACTCCTGCATACGCCTTGTCGCACACATCGAAAGAAGCCTTCAGCGCCGCCAGAATCTCAGCCTTGCCCGCCGTCTCTGCCGGAACCTTGATCGTCTCCGCCGAACCCGCCCCAATCAACGCACCGCAGCTATGCAACTGCGCCTCCGTCACGTGATTCACCACCCGCGCAAACGTCCGCACATCCTTCGTCGGCTTGTATCCGTAATCCTCCGCGCCCATCTTCTCCGCGGCCTTCAACACATTCGGCTTGATGCGCCCGTAGTTCGCCTGAACTTCGCTCGCAGGCCCGGTCGAAACAGTTACCGGAGCCTGACCCACCATTACGCCTGAAGCCAGCACTCCCGCCACAGCGCACATCATCCCAATACGTCGCATCATCATCACCTCGTTCATCCTCAACACCCTAACTGCCACTCGCAAGAAATACAAGCCTCAATCGTTACTCATAGCGCAACGAACTCATCGGAGTCACCCGCGAAGCCTCCCGAGCCGGATAGTACCCAAAAAAAATCCCTACCGCCGCCGATATCCCAAATGAGATCACCACCGACGCCAGCGAAACACTCGTCGACCACTGCACAAACTTCGAGATCGAGTGCGAAGCAATCACCCCAATCAGTATCCCCAGCACTCCACCCGACACACTCAACACAATCGACTCCCAAAGAAACTGCAGCAACACATCCCCCGACCGCGCTCCCACCGCCCGCCGTATCCCAATCTCCCGCGTCCGCTCCGTCACGCTCAGCAGCATGATGTTCATAATCCCGATCCCGCCTACAATCAACGACACCGCGGCAATACTCGCCAGCAGCGCACTCATCGTCTCGCTCGCCCGGTCCAGTGTCTTGCCCAGTTGCTCCAGAGTCACCTTCTCCAGCCCATCCACATTCCCCACCACCGCCTTCGCAATATCCGTCCGCATCCCGCCCTTACCCAGCGCCTTCCGAGACTGGCTGCTCACCACAAAGTCGTCCGGCATCATATGCGTTATGCTGTGGCGCTGACGCAGCAGGTCCGTCACCAGCTTCGATACCTTCGTCACTTCACCCGTAGAAACAGTCGTAATCGTAATCGTGCTCAGGCTCGATACCTTCAGCAACCGCTGCGCCGTAGTCACCGGAATATAGACCGCGTCAAACTGGTCGTCCCCCGCCGCCGCCGTCACCATCCACGTGCTGCTCCCCACCACCCCTACCACCTCCATCTGCTGCCCAGACAGGCTCACCGTCTTCCCCACCGGATTCGCATCCCCAAACAACTTGTGGCTCACAATCGTCCCCAGCACCGCCACGTTCTCCCCCTTGCGCTCCTCCCGCTCGTTGAAGAATCGCCCATGCTCAAACACCCATGCCCGCTTGATCAGCGGCAGTGCAGCATCATCCCCGTGCAGCCGTGTAAACCAGTTCGTGTCACCCACCACCGCATGAACATTCTCATGCACGCCCGCCGAGACATACTGCACCCCATCCAGCTTTCGAATCGCCTCCGCATCCGCCAGCGTCATCGTATGCGCGCCCCCCAGCCCCGCCTCATTCTCCCCCGAGTTCGCTAATTGATTATTAGGATTGTCAGCCGGAGAAAACACCCGCCGCAGCCGCACCGGCCCCCACCCACTCCAGACCGCCGGCCGAAACACAGCCCGTCCCCGCTTACCCTGGGGCTCATAAGCAGCCGGTTCCTCTGCCTCCCCATCCGAAGTCCATTGCTGCTTGAACTTGTAGTTCCCGGAGTTCACCACAATCACATTCATCCCGGCCGCCCGCACCTGGTCCTGGATCGCCTTCTGCGCTCCACTCCCCAGCGCAATCATCGTCAGCACCGTCGCCACCCCAATCGTCATGCCGGTCATCGTCAGCACCGTCTGCAGCTTGTTCCGCCGAAGAGCCTTGAATGCAATAGGAATGCTGCTCTGCGTAGACATCGATCTCGCTCCTTTTGAAAGTGCGTGAGAGTTGCGACGTGGCAACAAAGAACTTTTGGGATTACTGCTATTACGAACCACCCCCACAAAAAGACGCGCAAACCCACCGGGTGCCCCATGATCGACGCAAGCGCAGCCAAGCTTTGATCACGCGGAGTCTCCTGCCGACCCGCCAGTAAAGGCGCAGCCGAAACGACAGCTTCTATGCCTTGGCTCTGGCCATTGACCTTCGAATTTATTTTTCAACGATTTCCTCAGCAAAAACGCTTGTCAAGCCTCAAAACCGCCTAACTCCATAAAAACAAACCACATATACCGTGCCGCTTAGTTACCCCCAATCCTATAAAATAGAACTAGAGACAAAAACAAGCAGGCCCGGCTAACCAGTCGGGACTAACTCTTTTAGAATCTAATATTTACCAATAAATTCCCTGAAATCAATAGCTTGCACGGCATCAATTTTGCATCTATTGCAATCATTGCACTTAGCTAGGGGGACCCCCCAGGGGGTACCCCCTCAAACAGGAGGAATTAACACAATTCGTTCACACGGTTACAACTCGAAGAGTTGTGTGAGAATAAGAGTTGAAGTCCGGGCAATCGCACCATAGCAAGAGCGTCATAAACCCTTGCAACAGCGCGATACAACCATGCGAAAGTGGCGAAATTGGCAGACGCACCAGACTTAGGATCTGGCGGAGCAATCCGTGGGGGTTCAAGTCCCCCCTTTCGCACCAAAATTTAGTGGCACCCACCAGAAAGCGACTCATGAGCCAGACCAAGCCCGACGCGCCACAGCAACCTACCGTCAAACTCACCACGACAGATACCTACCGCGACGGCTACGCCAACAGTGTCCAGGTCCGCATGAGCGTATGGGACTTCTTTCTGGTCTTCGGGACCATGAGTCAAGAGTCCGCAGAAGAAGTTCAGGTCAGCAACTTTCAGGGCATCTACCTCAGCCCACAGCAGGCCAAAGCGCTATGGAACGTCCTCGGCCATAACCTCGCCCAGTACGAGCAGACCTTCGGCGCCCTCGCCCTCGAGCCCCAATATCCTCCTCAGGAAGGGCCCGTCCACTAGAGCGTGCCTTCTTCAGTCGAAATGCTTCACACCGACATCAACCAGAACGGCTCCAGAAACATCCCGCTATGGATGCTCTTCCCCCTGTTTTTTGTCGCTGTCTACCTTTCGCACCTCACCCTGCTCCGCCTTCCCTACTTCTGGGACGAAGCAGGCTACTACATCCCCGCCGCATGGGACTTCTTCCGCACCGGCACCCTGATCCCGCAGTCCACCACCACCAACGCTCACCCGCCCCTGCCTTCGATTCTGCTCGCAGCCTGGTGGCATCTCTCCGGCTACGTCATCAGCGGAACCCGCACCCTGGTCTGCATGGTCGCCGCTGCGGCTCTCGTAGCCGTCTACCGCCTCGTCAGAAATCTCTCCGACAACACAACAGCAGCAGTCACCACACTGCTCACAGCAATCTACCCAGTCTGGTTCGCCCAGAGCACTCTGGCGCACGCAGACATCTTCGCAGCAGCCTTCACCCTCTGGGGCCTCTCCTTCTACTTCCCCGCTCCGGACTCTGATCCCTCAGATCTCAATCGCCTCTGGGCCGCGACCATGTTCTCCCTCGCCGCACTCTCCAAAGAGACCGCCATCGTCACACCTCTCGCACTAGCGGCCTGGCAAGCCTTCCAACTCCTCCGCCACCCCAGTCATCGCCCCGCCCACTGGAAGTGGCTGGCCGCACTGATCGTGCCAGTCCTGCCCCTGATGTTCTGGTACGGCTACCACTACAGTAAAACTGGTTTCATCTTCGGAAATCCTGAATTTCTTCGCTACAACGCAACCGCAAACCTCGACCCACTTCGCATCCTTCTGAGTCTCTGGCATCGCCTGTTGCACCTGACAGTACACATGAACATGTTCGTACCTGTTCTCTGCGCCTTTGCAGCACTCTTCATTCCAGTCACAGCAACTGACGCACCGCAATCCATCAGGAAGTCCACACGCGCAGCACTCTTAGTCATCCTGATCGCCAATATGATCGCCTTCTCAGTCCTCGGAGGAGCGCTACTCACGCGCTATCTGTTGCCCATGTATCCCATCGTCATCCTCCTCTGCGTCATCGAGTGGAGACGCCATCTCAAGCAATGGCCATGGTTAGCCGCCTTCAGCGCCGCTGCCTTCTTGTTGGCCATCTGGATCAATCCGCCTTATGCGTTCGCTCCGGAAGACAACCTGACTTATCGCGACATGGTGGTTCTGCATCAGCAGGCGATCGCTATCATTGCCACCCAATTCCCGCAGGCCACTGTCCTCACCGCATGGCCAGCAACCTCCGAGCTCAGCCGCCCAGAGCTTGGATACACAAAGCTCCCGATTCGAACCACAACCATCCAGAACTTCTCCGTCGAACAGATGCAGAAAGCAGCGGCTCAACCTAGTGATTACGACACAGCCCTCATCTTCTCGACTAAATGGGAACCGCCATTCGGACATATCAATCTGGGAAGGAAGAATGAGTCAGCAGACACACGCTACTTCGACTTCCACCGCGATATGCAGCCGGCTGAAGCGGCAGCAATGCTCCACGGAGAGATCGTGTGGCAAGCACACCGCAGGGGCGAGTGGGCAGCAGTCCTTCACTTCCCCCGCATCGTGAACGCTGCCCTCACTCCGCCTCCAGCCCGCTAAAGCTCTATACTTGTGGTGTGCAAAAGATCTTCAAAGCCCGCCGGTTTCCTTCATATTCCTGGTTTTTTGTAGCACTGCTTGTTTGCGGATTGATTCATAGTCGAGCGCAAAGCACTTCAGCCACGGATCTCCGAGAAGTTGGCGGACGTATGGTTCTCGTGCTGCCATTTGACAATCGTTCCGGCCAAACCAACTTGGCGTGGATCGGAGAGTCTTTCCCCGATACGCTCAACCAGCGCTTGAGCTCAGCCGGCTTCCTCACTATCACGCATGACGACCTGCAGTTTGCTCTGGATCACCTTGGACTGCCCGCGGACTTCAAACCAACTCGGGCAACCACAATTCGCATCGCCCAAACCCTGGATGCCGACTACGTCGTGGTTGGAAACTATACCGTACGTGATAATCACATCTCCGTTCAGGCGCAGGTGCTCGGGATAAACACACTTCGAATGTCTCAACCGCTCGCTGACTCCAGCGAACTCGCGCGACTTTTTGACATCGAGAACGCCATTGCCTGGAAAGTAGCTCGGCAGATTGATCCTCATTTCAACATTGCCCTGCAAACCTTTCTCGCGGCTTCTGCGGGCGTGAAGCTTAGTTCTTTTGAAAACTACGTCCGGGGAACTGCGGCCACGACGCCGCAGGAGCGAATCAAACGTTTGCAGATGGCCGTTCAGGAAACTCCGACCTATTCTGCTGCACTCCTCGCGCTGGGTAAATCCCAATATGCGGAGCGAGACTACGACCATGCGGCAATAACACTAGCGAAGATTTTGCCAAACGACAGACTGGCCCTCGAAGCCGGCTTTTATCTTGGCCTTGCACGATTCAATGCAGCAAAATACGCGGAAGCAGAAGCGGCATTCGCGTTTGTTGCGAGCAGACTGCCACTCCCTGAGGTGGTAAACAATCAAGGGGTCGCTTCAAGCAGACAAGGGCACGACGCAGCACCTCTCTTTCAACGTGCTTCCACAGCTGACCCAAACGATGGAGATTACCACTACAATCTCGCGATCTCGCTCTTACGTCGTGCAGACTTCGCAGGAGCGCAACGCGAGGTAGAACGTGCGATAAAGTTACATCCGAACGACAGTGAAGCTGCCACGCTTAATACTCGAATAATCGCAGGCCACAGCATCTCACCCTTGAAAGACGCTGCAGGTACAACTGTCGGAACTAGCAACTTTGAGCCTTTGGAGCGGATCCGAAGAACATACTCTGAAGCCTCTTTTCGCCAGGCCGCGTTCCAAGTGGATCAAGTCCGCGCTATGCGCTTGGCTAACTTGCCACCGACAGAGCAAGCAACACAATACACACAGCAGGGATATGACTACCTTGCCCAGGGCTTAATCCCTGAAGCGGAGCAGGAGTTCCACTCTGCCATAACCGCTAACCCTGGTAACCCTCTCGCTCACGCGGGGCTAGCTCAAGTACGTGAACAGAGCGACAATGCGGACGAAGCGAGAGCCGAAGCACAAACATCTTTGAAGTTCCAGCCCAACGTAGCAGCGTATCTCATCCTCGCGCGACTTGATCTGAAAGCCAACCAATTGGCCGCTTCCGCTTCAGAGGTGGGCCACGCCCTCCGTCTGGAGCCAAATAACTCAGCAGCAAAGGGGATGAGCCTGGCCCTGCAGGCCCGCGGTCAAACCGTCCCATGAAAACCGCCTCCAAGCTATCGCTGTTGCTGATGTGTGTATGCTACCTCTCTTGCGTCCAGCTCGCCTATGCCGCCCCAGAAAAACCCATAGTGGTAAGGCTTGTCATTCACGACACCATTCAACCGGTGACAGCCAACTATCTTCAGCGAGGTCTCCGCGAGGCAGATCGCGTCCATGCCGCACTAGTGTTGATCTCCCTTGGCACACCAGGTGGTCTTCTGGAATCCACGCGTGTCATGGTGCAGGCGATAGAGACCTCACCCATTCCCGTCGCGATCTACATCTCACCCGCCGGTAGTCGTGCAGGCTCGGCAGGATTCTTTCTCCTGGAATCAGCAGATGTGGCAGCCATGGCACCTGGCACCAACGCCGGCGCGGCCCATCCTGTCATTGAAGGTCGGCAGATGGATCCGATACTAAAAGAGAAACTTGAAAATGACGCCGCTGCCTTCTTACGTTCTTGCGTTGGACGCAGGGGGCGAAACGTTGAAGCAGCGGAAGGGGCCGTTCGAGAATCCAGATCTTACAGCGACACAGAAGCGATGAGCCTCAAACTGATCGACGTGGTCGCTCCTGATGAAGCTTCACTAGTCACGTTCCTTGATGGACGCGAGGTGCATCGACTCAACGGCTCCAGAAGCATCCTGCGCCTTGGATCAGTCTCTTTCATAACCGTCTTGCCCTCGTTGCGTGAGCGGCTATTAAGCAAGCTAGCTAACCCTGACCTTGCAGTGCTTCTTATCGTTCTTGGGGGATTGCTCGTTTATCTGGAGTTCAATGTCCCTGGAACGATCGTTCCTGGTTCAGTCGGCACACTTCTAATTCTCTTGGGGTTCTTCGGGCTGAACTTACTCCCCATCCGGCACACCGCGATCCTGTTACTCGCAGCAGCAGTCATAATGATCATTCTTGAAGCTAAGTTTGCCAGTCATGGGATTTTGGGTCTCGCAGGTATCTGTTCATTGGTTCTTGGATTAGCCACCCTCGTGGATGGGCCGATTCCCGAGCAGAAGGTTCACCTCGGTATAGCACTGGGTGCGGGTATAGGTTTCGGAGTAATTTCGTTTGGCCTGGCGTGGATTGCCTTGCGGGCCCGACGGAGCAAAATTCTCCTTGGCCCAAGTGCTCTGCTGGGCCACATCGCGATCGCTCAAACACCACTGTCGCCTACTGGTCAGGTTGAGATTCGAGGAGAAATCTGGCAAGCCAGACTCCGCCGGCAAGCAGAGTTGCCAGTTGGAACCGCCGTTCGGGTCGAGGGTGTTGAGGAGCTTGTTCTAATCGTGGAACCATTACATGACACGGTTTGAACGCTTAGACCACCCTGATAATCGCCTGCCGGAGTAGACTGAAATAGATTAAGTTTCTAGCAAAGGGAGTTTCGACGTAATGCTGAATGTGTCTCGCCTGTCTGTATCAAGTGTGTTTTTGTGTCTGTCAATGTGCATAGCGGGATCAACAGCCAGGGGTCAGGCCACCCCAGTTACCACGTTGGATCGTCAACTGTCTCGGATTGACCTCGCAGTCACCGGCGTGGGCCAGTTTACGGGCGACGTATCCGGGACGAACTACCTTGGTAAGTCCCTTACACAGAAAGCCAGCAGCACACTCGGCGCCCTGGTGACGCTCCGTTACATTAAGTCTCCGCTTGTTGGGTTTGAGGGCAACTACGGTTATGCCCGTTACACAGAGAACTTCTCCTCCTATGTCTTCGGTGGCGCTCAGACCAAGGCAACGGAGTACACACTCGGCTATGTAGCGCACACCCCTGCGATCTTTGGATTGCACCCGTTTGCGTCAGTGGGAGCAGGCTCCATCGCTTTTCGCCCTACGCCCGGCGGCGGACAAGGTCTACCGGAGCAGGCGCGTGCAGCATACTACTACTCCGCGGGTGTTGAGAACACTGTATTTTCAAATCATTTCGGCCTTCGTGCTCAAATTCGGCAAGTCTTCTTCAAAGCTCCAGATTTCGGCCAGAACTATCTGACGATCAATAAGAGCACCAGTACGTTCGAGCCTGGGGTTGGCATATTCCTTCGGTTTTAGGGATCTGCGGCGAGTCTATTTTTGCGCCTGCTTTACAATCGCACTGGCTGCACTAGTCTGGTCAGCCAGAGGTTCCGCATACCATGCCTATCCCATTTCTATTCGCCGTCGCGATCGTTGTTTTATATCTACTCAATTCCATCAAGATTCTGAAGGAGTATGAGCGCGGTGTGGTCTTTCGCCTCGGTCGCGTCAAGGAAGCGGCGAAAGGACCAGGCGTAATCTTTGTCTTTCGGCCTCTCGACCAGATCGTACGTGTCAGTCTGCGGCAAGAGGCAATGGAAGTCCCCCCGCAAGACGTCATCACCCGGGACAACGTCACTTTGAAGGTGAATGCTGTCATTACTCTTCGAGTGATTGACCCCACGAAGGCCGTCATCGAAGTGGCAAACTACATCTACCAAACCTCGCAGTTCGCCCAGACAACGCTGAGATCCGTGCTTGGAGAGGTGGATCTCGACGGTTTGTTGGCCCATCGTGAGACTCTCAATCAGCGCATCCAGACCCTGATTGACGGACACACCGCGCCGTTTGGGGTGAAGGTTGTTTCAGTTGAGGTAAAACAGGTCGATATGCCTGAGTCAATGCTTCGGGCGATGGCGAAACAAGCTGAGGCTGAACGCGAACGACGCGCCAAGATCATCCATGCCGAAGGCGAATTCAATGCAGCGGCCAAACTTGTCGAAGCAGCAGCTTTGATGGCAACTCAGCCCATGACTCTCCAATTACGCTATCTTCAGACACTGACAGAGATTGGAGTTGAGAAGAACACAACCATCGTCTTTCCACTCCCAATGGAGCTGATGAATCTGTTGAACAAGACCTTTGTGCAAGCGGTTGACATCGTGAAAAAGGATTAGCACTATGAACGGTTCCTATAGCAGCGACCATGATTTGGACAATGTTGACGATTCAGCCAAAAGCGAACGTGAGATATCGCTCGGCACTTCGACAGTACTCGGAATCTTTTTTGCTTTGGCTCTTGTCTGCTCACTGTTCTTCGGGTTCGGTTACACCATGGGGAGGCGGTCGGCTCAGACGGCAGTCGGGGTGCAGGAAGCGGTAGCAGCGACCGCGTCCTCGACCTCCAAGCCGCTATCGGGAAGCCCGGTGAGCTCACAATCTGCTGGAACAGTCACAAATACTGACTCCCCTGGCAACAGCAAAACGGTTTCACTGGCCGATAATACTGGAAGTGGTTCGGATCATTCGGCGTCTTCTGCCGCTGAAGGTGCAGCGGCTGGCACGCCTGAAACGCAACCTGCTTCCTCACCAGTAGCAACCCCAGCCAAGCTTCCGGCGAAGGAATCGCCGGTTCCCATCGCTTCTGCTTCTTCAGCTCAGACTGCGTCAGGCTCCGTGTTCGTCCAGATCGCGGCGGTCTCCCATCGGGAGGATGCCGACATTCTGGTCTCTACCTTGACCCGCCGAGGCTATAACGTTGCGATCCGACAAGAGCCTCAGGATAAGCTCATGCACGTGCAGATCGGTCCGTTTGCGAGCAAGAAAGATGCGGATGCCATGCGGCAACGGCTGCTTGCAGATGGCTACAACGCCATCGTCAAGTAGTCACCGGTTGCATCTCGGGTGGCAAGGCGGCCGCGATTGACTTGCGGACAGCTTGCATTAGCTCATCACGAGTCGCATACAACGATGACTCAATAGGCGGCAATATTTGAACCCGGGCCAGACCTGGAGTGATTGCCGCGCTGCCCTTCTTCATCATTCGCTGTGTTCCGGAGATCGCAATCGGAACGATGGGAGCCTGTGTCTCCTGCGCGAGGTAGAACGGTCCCTTCTTGAAGGTCGACAGTCTCCCGTCGAGTGACCGTGTTCCTTCGGGAAAGACCACAATATGCAGTCCTGATCTCAGAGCGTCGGCAGCGGCAGTCACGCTGGCCTTCGCCGCATCCCGTCGGCTGCTACGCTCGACCGGTATGAACTTCGCCATTCTCATGGCCCGACCCAGGATCGGAATACGCATCAGTTCCTTCTTCAGGAGCACTGAACTACGGCCGGGCAGAAGCGGAAGCAAGACCGGTGGATCCAGGTTCGAGACGTGATTGCACATGAAGATGCAGCTGCGGTCCGTGGGAACATTCTCGACACCGATAACCTCAGTGCGAATGCCGGCGACTCGAAGGCCAGCACGGACGATACGCATGCCAGTGCGGTAAAGCGGGCCGATATCGCCAATGAGAATTGAATAAGGAATACCCAGAAGACCAGCAACAGTCCCGAGGGTGAGATAGACGAAGAGAAGTTTGAAGGTCGCGAACATACTACTTTCCAATACTGCGGGGCAAATGCTACAGAGCGGTAAGCCGTTCCGGGAGAGATGTCAGGCCGAAATGACGGTTGCAGCAAGAGATTGCGGCAGCTTGTCATAGATTCCTCCGAAGCCCCCGTTCGACATAATGGCGACGACGTCTCCCGGCTGAAGCTGGGCGGCGAGTGCGGCGACGATGGCGTCCGCATCGGGATAGACGGCGGCGGGTACTCCAGACTGATTGAGATGCGCGACAACGTCTTCCGGCACAAGCCTCTCGTGCGCAGGAATACTCTCCGACTTGAATACCGCGGCGAGGAGGACGTGGTCAGCCAGGGCGAGGCTATCGACCAGGGCGGACTGAAAGACGTTGCGACGAAGAGTGTTGGAGCGGGGCTCCAGTACGGCCCAAAGGCGCCTGCCTGGGTACCGTTCGCGGAGTGCTCGGAGGGTCTCGCGAATGGCGGTAGGATGATGGGCGAAGTCGTCGATGATGGTGACGCCACCAACCTCGGCCTTGACCTCGAGACGGCGCTTGACGCTGCTGAAGGTTGCCAATGCTTCCTGGATGGCTTCCACCGGAATGCCCTGGCCTGCCGCAAGAGCGGCGGCGGCCGTCGCGTTGAGCGCGTTATGCTCTCCAGCCATGGGAAGGCTTAGTTCGGCAAAGGCGACACCGGCGCGAGTCAGCGCCCAGTGAGTTGCGGAAGCATCGTGGCGTAGATCGGAGATGCGCCAGAAGGATCCCGGTTTGAAGCCGTATCGCTCCACAGCGCAGAAGGCATTAGAAATGCACTCGCTTACGTTATCGCTTCCGTCGAAGGCGACGATGCGGCCGCGACGCGGGATGAGATTGACGAAGCGCTTGAACGCGGTCTTGACTGCGTTGAGGTCGGCGTAGATGTCAGCGTGGTCAAACTCGACGTGAGTGAGGATGGCTGCGTCGGGAAAGTAGTGGAGAAACTTTGGGCCTTTGTCGAAGAAGGCGGTATCGTACTCGTCTCCTTCGAGGAGAAAAGGGCGAGTGGGGCGGACCATAAAGCTGGTGCCGAAGTTTTCTGCCACTCCACCGATGAGGAAAGACGGTGCGAGTGCCGGATTGGTCCGGGAGGCGACCTCATAGATCCAGGCGAGCATGCTGGTGGTGGTGGTCTTGCCGTGGGTTCCGGCAACGACGAGGGACTCGCGACCGAGCAGGAACTCATCGTGGAGGATAGAAGCCATCGAGCAGAAGGGGATGCGCTGATCGAGGACGTATTCGAGTTCCACATTGCCACGTGAGATGGCGTTACCGACGACAACCAGGTCAGGGCGGGGATCGAGATTCGCTTCGGAGTAAGGCTCGCGCACCGGGATGTTGAGCCCAGCCAACAGATGGCTCATAGGTGGGTACGCAGCCGCATCCGATCCTGTAATGCGATGACCTTGCCGCTGCAACATGCCTGCGAGGGAAGCCATCGCGGTTCCGCAGATCCCAATTAAATGTATGTGCTTTGAACTCTGCATCTTTGCCCTGCCCGGTTCCCGTCTCGCTGCTCTGTGTTGTATTTGAGGGGGGGTACCCCCTAGGGGGATACCCTACGCTAAGTAGTCTGGATGCAAGGAGATAGAAAAACGGTCTCCGCTAAGTCATTGCAAACAGGATATTTACACGCAAAATATAGATTCTAAAGGAGTAATGTCGATACCCCGGCCTGTGGGCTGAGACTCCAAATATTCTCCTATTTCTATTTTAGAGGATTGGCAGGGGGGAATAGACAAGTATTTTAGATGCGATACAAGAATGCATGTTGCTCATTTTATTGCACTTGCATCGACAATAGAGGCTTCGAGACGGTACAAGGGGCTTGACACGCGATTTTGCTGGTGTTTTTGCTATTTTGCCACGGACGACTCGAGAAGATGCAGTTGCGGCGCATCTTCTGCGAGGTCGAGTTGGGCGCGAACGCCGAGGGGAAGCGTGACGTTGGGCGCGTTGACGTGGCCGGAGCGGAGTCCGATGGCGATTGGGCCAGCGAAGTCGCGGAGCGCATGGAGGATGGCCTTATCGAGATAGTCGGCCTCTTCAGGGGGGACGCACTGATTCATGTCTCCGAAGATGATGCCTTGCACTCCTGAGAGTCTTCCGGAGTAACGCAGGTGAAGCAGCATGCGGTCCCACTGATAGGGCTTGGTGCCGATGTCTTCGAGGAAGAGGATGCTATCGGCGACCTGAGCGGCGTAGGGAGTGCCGAGACTTTCTGTGAGGATCGAGAGGCATCCGCCACGAAGGATGCCATGGGCGGAGCCTGGCTGGAGGATGCGAAGCCCGGATTCGTTGCCCAGGGACCAAGGGTCGGAGTGGGTGAGGCTGCTGGACCAGCTTTGGAGGTGGATACCGTCTTCGCGGCCAAAGTCGGCGGCGACCATGGGCCCGTAAAAGGTGATGAGGTTGGCTTCGTTGTGGAGCCAGCAATGGAGGGAGGTGTGGTCGCTGTAGCCGATGAAGGGCTTTGGGTTGGCGCGAATCAGGTCTGCATCGAGATGTGGGAGCAACTCCGCGGATCCCCAGCCGCCGCGGGTGCAGAGGATGGCGTCGATGCGAGGATCGGCAAAGGCAACGTGCAGGTCTGCGACGCGTTGCTGGAGAGTGCCGGCGTAGTAGAGGGGGCCGCGGTCCAGGGCGTGAGGGCTGAGGATGGTTTGGTAGCCGAGTTGGTTGAGCCGCTGCATACCGCGCTGAACGAGATCCGGCTTGGGTGTGCTGGCGGGAGAGAGCACTGCGAGCGTGGCGCCGGGGCGCAAGGCAGGCGGCTTGATCGGCTGGGAAGCCGGGGCTGTCACAGGGCGGAGACCTCGCCCCAGCAGATGATTTCCGCTGGGCCGGTGAGGCGCATAACGGCATCGTTGGATGGCCAGACGGTGCGCTGGAGTCCGCCCTCGGCAAGAGCTGTGAGTTCACGATCAACGTTCTGTAGAGCAATGGCTGCGGCTGACGACGCGCAGGTTCCGGTGCCGGAGGATGTAGTGGGGCCGCAGCCGCGCTCGTAGATGCGGAAGGCGATCTCTGCAGGCGAGATGACTCGGACGAACTCTACGTTGGTGCCGTGGGGGAAGAGCGGGCTGGTGCTAATTTGTGCGCCGAGTTCCTGCCAGCTATGTCCATGGGCGCTGAAGTCTTCCGTGTCGACGATAAGGACGAAGTGAGGATTGCCGACGTTGACCATTGCGCCGGGGATGTTTCCGACCCCCGGCAGCTCGATGGTTCGCGGCATGACGCGCGGGACGCCCATTTCGCTTTCGATGAGGTAGTTGGGAGCCTCTGCTTCGATGACCTGACAGGTGCGGATACCTCCATGGGTGCCGAGGGCGACCTTTTGCAGGCCTTCGCTTTGGGCGAGCCATGCGGCTACGCAGCGAGTGCCGTTGCCGGAGAGCTCGGCTTCGCTGCCGTCGGCGTTGAAGAGGCGGAGGAAGAGTTCGCCGTTGGGGCGGCGGTCAAGAAACTCGATACCGTCTGCGCCGACGCTGGTATTGCGGGCGCAGAGCTTGCGGGCGAGATCGGCGTGGCGGCGCTGGGCGAGATGTTCTTCGATGATCAAGAAATCGTTGCCACATGCGTGGGCCTTTACAAAAGGGATCATGGTTCTCTTATTCTTCCTCGATGTCGCGGAGGGCGACGACCTGGTCGGTTGCGGCGCTGGCTTTTAGTTCAGCGAGGAGGCTTTGATGCTTCCTGTGAGTTGCGTTGATGATGAAGACGATGCGTTCGAGCGAGGCGATGCTGTCGCGCTCGAGGATACTGAGGCGAAGCTCGGCGCGGTCGAGGACGCTGAGGATGGCAATGTACATCTGGTTCAGATCTGTGCCGCGCACCTCGTAGACCAGAGGATAGGGCTGCCAATCGAGTCTCGTCTCAAGGCTACCGATGAAGTGCAGGGAGACGAAGACGATGACGGTTGCGAGGATCGCCGGCAGGTAGAGACCGACTCCGCAGGCCATGCCGATGGATGCTACGACCCAGACGGTGGCAGCGCTGGTGAGCCCGAGGACGCGACTTCCGGTGTGCAGGATTATACCGGCGCCAAGGAAGCCAATTCCCTGGACGATATTGGAGGCAACCTGACCTTTGTTCGGGTTTCCTTCCCCTGCGAGGACGACCGAAAGCATGGTGAAGAACGCGGCACCGAGACAGATGAGCATGTTGGTGCGAAGTCCCGAGGATTTGCGGCGCGAGGCGCGTTCGAGACCTACAACGCCGCCCAGAACTGTGGCGAGCAGCAGCCGTGTGGCAGTGCCGGTGGAGAAGAGCGCCTGGTCGATCTGGTTGAAGTTAAACGTGTTGGGTAAGTACATAAGTCTGGCTGCGATGGTAGCACTAGATGCTGACGGGCTAGGGTGTCTGTTTGGTGGCGGCGTACAGATCGGATTGGTAGATTCTGGCGCAGGGCTGGCCGGTGGTGCATAGAACGGTCAGCTCGGTGAGTCCCTCAGGATGCTGGGCGACGGCTTGTGAGACGGGGTCGCCCGCAATGGCGATGACATAGGCTGCGCGCTGGGCAGGTGCGTCGAGGGCAGCCTTCCAACTGTCGTAGTCGCCCTCGTTGAGGGTTTGATGGAGCGGGATACCGGCTTGCTGGAGTGCACCAATATGCTCGGAGTTGTACATCATGATGGGTGCGCCTGCTGGGAAGGAGCGTAGCTCGCGAGCGATTGCCGTCTCGAAGGCAACCCTGGTGATGGAGTTAACGATGCCTTCCTTCAAGACCAGGGGGACGCGGTACATCATGGCGATGCTGTTGACGGCGATCAGCAGAAGCGTGATCGGCTGCATGAGACGCGCTACTGGCGACAGGAGGTTCGATGCCTGCGGGAGCGACTGGCTCCAACGCTCCTGCAGACCTGCCAGCCCGAGCATTGCGAAGATTGCAAAGGCAGGCAGCATTTCCATGCCGTAGCGGGCGTTGTAGTAGGAGTGCGGCCAAAGCTGCGGGATGAAGATGGGGATTGATCCGTAGGCCATGGAGTAGATGTAAAAGGGCAGCGGCATCCAGAGCAGTGTGGAGGCCAGCGCCAGCCTGCGGCGGATGGCGAGGATGAGGCCACCGATGGCTGCAGCCATGACGAGAAAGCCTGTCTCCCATACAGCGGCGTCAACCTGAGCGGTGCGGGTATAGAAGAGGAGCGCCCAGGCAGGATTGTGCCATCCGCGATAGTGGCGGGAGCCAGGCGGCGAGGTCTTCTTCTCGATGGCAGCGGCTGAGTAAGGACCGCGCATGAAGTCCAGGGGATCGTGGAAGAAGTGCTGGTTGTAGGCGAGCCAAGTGACCGGACCGGCGACGGCCAGCAGCGTGAAGATGAGGAACGCAGGCGCGACACGGCGCCATGTATCTCGATGGCGGGATAGCTGCCAGGTGATGACGCACCAGATGGCGGCACCAAGGATCCATCCGTCGTAGCGAGTGAAGACCGCCGCGATGATGAGCAAAGCGATAAAGATGAGTCGGCGGCCGACGTGAGCGTCCCGGCCAGAGCGAATCGCGGAGACGCACTCCATCGTCAGCAGTGTGAGCCAGATGAGTTCAGCGAGGAAGAGCGGCTCCGTCATGGCGGTGGTGGCCAGATAGAGCAGGTTGGGATTCAGCGCATAAAAGGCGGTTGCGGCCAGCGCCCATTGCGGGGTCATGATGCGACGGGCAAGGCGGTAGAGGCCGATGACTCCGAGGATGTAGCAGGCGAGCGAGGGCCAAGCACCGGCGAGGCCGTTCTGCCACCACGCGATGTTACTGATGAAGGGCAGCATCAGCAGGTGCGGCAGCGGCAGCCAGACCCCGCCAAGCTGAGCCAGTCCGGGGTTGCGTGAGTCGAAGATGCGGCGCGCGATGCCGAGGTGAGCAACGGCATCTCCGTAGAGCAAGAGGTAGCCGCGGGCGAAGCAGACCAGAAACGCGATAAAGGCGACAACCACCGAGCTGATCGCGATGGGGAACGTCTCTTCGCGGGTCGCTGGGCGGACTCCGGGGATTCCGAGATCTTCGGTTACAGGTGTGAGCGCACCTGTGAGTGTGGCTGGCCCGGAACTTCGGCCCGTTCTACGCTTCCGCATAGTCAAGATGAGAGATCTCCCTGAAAAGTTGGAAACGAGTTTCGATCTCCTCACGAGTGACGGACTGCAGCCGCTCGGTGCCGAAGCGCTCTACTGCAAACGAACCCATGACGCCACCGTAGAACATTGCCGTCCGAAAGACTGCGGGGGTGAGTTGGGGCTGGGAGGCGAGATATCCGTAGAAGCCTCCTGCGAAGGAGTCCCCGGCGCCGGTGGGATCGATCACTTCTGAGATGGGCAGGGCTGGGGCGCGAAACGGCACTGAGATGGAGGTTGCGTTGGCAAAGGAGCGGTCGCCGAAGAAGGCAGTGGCTCCGTACTCACCATGCTTGACGACGAGAGTCCTGGGACCCATTGCCAGGACCTTGGCAGCAGCCCGAACGAGATTGTGTTCGCCGGCCAGCATGCGGGCCTCACCGTCATTGATCAGCAGCACGTCAAGATCGCGCAGGACCTTGGCGAGATTTGCGGCGTGGTCGGCAATCCAGTAGTTCATGGTGTCGCCACAGACCATGCGAACGTCGGGCATCTGGCTGCGAACCCGTGCCTGCAGGACTGGATCGATATTGGCGAGAAAGAGGTACTCGCTATCGAGATACGCGTCCGGAATCTTGGGGGTGAACTCTGCGAAGACATTCAAGTCAGTGCCGAGGGTTTTGGCCTCGTTCAAGTTGTCGGCGTAGGATCCGGTCCAATGGAACGTCAGGCCGGGGGCATGTTCAATTCCCTCTGTATCGATGCCGCGGTCCGTCAGTACTTTTTCGTGCTGCGGGCTGAAGTCTTCTCCAACGACGGCGATGACACGCACCTTGGTGAAGTAGCTTGCGGCGAGGGCAAAGTGAGTGGCTGCGCCGCCAAGGCAATGGTCAGCGGAACCATGGGGGGTTTCGATGGTATCGAAGGCTACTGATCCTACAACGAGAATTGACATGGGCTCTTTCCTAAAGTCTGGTTGCTTTGACGATTTTGAACTGATGAGCGTTTGCTTAAGTACGGCGACAGGCCCCTAAAGATACTTATCGAGCAGGAGTGCGAGACGTTCGCGCGCTTCGGCAGGGATGGCTTTGCGATCCGTGAGGACGGCGTATTTGAGAGCGCTGGCACAGGCGCAGGTTCTTCCGGTGGGCATCGCTGCGATGGCTGCTTTGACAACCCTGGTGGCGTTGTCCGCGTTCTGGTGAAGGACTGCGACGATCTGATCGATGGTGACGTCATCATGGCCTGCGCGCCAGCAGTCGTAGTCGGTGACCATCGCTATGGTGGCGTAGCAGATCTCCGCCTCGCGGGCGAGCTTAGCCTCCTGAAGGTTGGTCATGCCGATGACGTCCGCTCCCCAGCTGCGATAGAGATTGGATTCTGCTCGGGTGGAGAATTGCGGGCCTTCCATGCAGACGTAGGTTCCGCCGCTTTTGCCGACTACGCCAACCTCGGCACACGCCTTTTCGAAGACCGACATAACGGTAGAGCAGACTGGGTCACCGAAGCCGACGTGCGCGACGATACCTTCGCCGAAGAAGGTGGAGACGCGAGCGAAGGTGCGATCGATGAACTGATCGGGGATGACGAAATCTGTCGGTTTATGTTCCTCTTTCAGCGATCCAACTGCGGAGACCGAAAGGATGCGCTCGACCCCCAGCATCTTCATCGCGTAGATATTCGCGCGGAAGTTCAGCTCGCTGGGCAGAATGCGGTGACCACGACCATGCCGGGCGAGGAAGGCGACGCTGCGGCCGTCCACTTCACCGAGAACGAAAGCGTCTGAAGGATCTCCGAAGGGAGTGGGGACTCGCTCTTCGCGCACGTTTTGAAACCCGGGCATGGAGTACAGCCCACTGCCCCCGATGATGCCAATCTCTGCTTTCTGCAAGAACTTTGCTCCTCCAGGGGGCAGCCCTGAACCTACGCATTTTCAATTAGTAGAAGTATATCTCCGCGGGATGGCAGCCTTCAGCATCCCGAAGGAGGTGAACGTATGAGCCATTCCGAGGGAGAGCTCGTGCGGGTTGGCATCGACCACCTGCAATGGCCCATCTGCCTGGATGCTGGTGATGGTGTCACGCAGCTTACGAGCCAGCGCGAGGTCGAATCCCTCAGTGATAAACACACCTGAGCCTGAGATAGTGAGCAGGACATCACCCTCATTGGTGGAATAGACCTGCTCGGAGTCGCGAAGCTCGTCTTTTAAACGGCGCGAGACGCGGGAGTACTTTCTGGGCAACTGGGCGCTGTAGACCCGCAGGAAGGAACGCGCAGAGTCTGCATTCTTCCAGCGCGAGGAGTAAAGCAGGGCGATGGATGCGGTTGACTCCTTCTGCTCGGGCGTCGTGGCCGACTTTCGCTGGGCAGCGTAGTAGAGGCCTCCGTTCCAGGCGGGAGCCAATGCCTGGGCCATCTCCTGGCCGCCAAAGAGCTCGGTGAGGATGCGTACATCGAGTTCACCCATAACGCCGACATCGTAGGGGTTGTATTCCGCGTCGATCAGAGGGTGGATATCGGGCAGCAGTATGACCGGCACGGGCGCGTGAGCCAGATAGGCAGCGGGCATCATGATCTCAAAGCTGGAGCTGGGCGGCTTATCGAGTGCACCCGCAAAGGCCGCCTGGGTTCCTGCTTTGAGCAGTACAGTCTGCTCGAAGCTGAGGCCCTCGCTGTAAGGAAAGAGTAGCGACTGTTGCAGCAGGAGGGGCGCACGGGCCAGCACGGGCGATCCGTGCGGATCCGTTACCGAATCCCTGAGCCGGTCGGCAAGTTCAGGGGAGTCGGCGAGGGTTTTGCCGGTCGGTCGCAGGGTGTAGTCGATGAAGCTGACCATGGCCTGACCTTCTGCAACCGCGCTGCGGGCGGTATCTACTTCATCGGTCTGGAGATGGCGATTGTCGTCCTGTGACGTGCGGGAGACTGCGGTGAGGCTTATGTCGGACCATTTCGTAAGATCGACGCGCTGATCCTGGAGGGCGTGCGTCAGTTCGTGGGCGAGAACCGACTTCTGTTCATCGGGCTGGATCCAGTCGAGGAGGTTCACTGTCTTGGTCTTGTTGTCGTAGAAGCCCGCAATCTGCTCAGTCAGCAGGGATAGGAGGAAGGGACGGAGATGAAAGTCGCGGTCGAGCAGGCCAAACTTTTTGAGGACGATCTCGGAGCGTTCAAGACGTCTCGCGCCTTCATCTTCATCAAACTTCTTCTGCAAATAGCTGGTGACTTCCTCGCGAGAGATAAGTTTGCGCTTCACAGTGTGTACGATCGGCAATTTGGTATCTGCGCTGACGAAGTTCAGGATCTCGTCTACGGAGCGGAAGAGTTCCCGGGCCTGATCCTTGGTCATTGGTGCCTGGGGTGCGGGCGCCGCTGCGGACGTCTGAGCGTGGCCGACAAGGGGGATGCAACTGGCTGCAAGAATTGCCAATGTCGTGAGCCACACATTAGCCCGGCTGCCGATCCCAATATGCTGTTGCCGCAAAGTCATCCTCCCCAAACCACCGCTATAATCACAGTGTACGCACAGTTATGTGTGTCCGCCGGCTATGACCCCAACTGCTCAATCCGAAATTGCCGCTCAGCCAGCAGCTGAGTCAAAAGTCGCGCTGGCTGCACTGTTGCAGGGCGCCGGGGTGATTGCGCTAGATGATGTGGGCTGGATTCGCGCAGTGGGTGAAGATCGGGTGCGCTGGCTGAATGGCATGGTGACGAACTCGATTCAAGAGTTGCAGTCCGGCGCGGGAAATTACAACTTTCTACTGAGCGCACAAGGCCGGATTCAAGGCGATGCCACCGTCTTTGCGGAGTCGGAAGCGCTGCTGCTGGAGACGTCTGCATTACTGGTGCCCAAGGTGATGAAGCTGTTGGACCACTACATCATCATGGACGACGTAGAGCTAAGCGACGCGAGCATGGGACGTTGCGGTCTGTTAGTCGCTGGACCGCAGTCAGCGGCCGTTCTGAATGCGCTGCGTCTGCCGATCTCCGAGCTTGCACCCCTGGCGATGAAGACGGTTTCATGGAATGGAAGCGATGTGACAGTGATCCACGGTTATAGCCCGCTGGTACCTCGGTTCGAGCTTTGGGCGGATGCTTCGATTGCTGCCCTGCTGAAGGACGCGCTGCGCGCCGCGGGGGCCGTGCTATGCGACGAACAGAGTGTGGAGTGGCTGCGGATTCTGGAAGGCACGCCGCGCTACGGAACCGATATCCGCGATCGCGAGTTGCCGCAAGAGACTGCACAGACCCGGGCGCTGCACTTCGCGAAGGGCTGCTATCTTGGCCAGGAGATCGTTGAGCGGATTCGCTCGCGTGGCAATGTCCATCGCACGTTTTGCGCTTTCCGGTTGGAGGGAACCCTTGCCGCTGCCGGAACACTGCTGGAGGTTGACGGAAAGCAGGTTGGCGAAATAACGAGCGCCGCAGCTATTCCACTGCCCGGAGAAATTGTCCAGCTAGCGCTGGGATATGCTCGACGCGAGTCGTTAGACCGCAACGTACCGCTGCTGTATGAGGGTGGCACCGCCATACCAGTTTCCTTACCGTACAAGCCCGCTGCAGCAAGCTAGGTCGAACCGAATTTTGTAGTCCCTGAAAGAGAGTAATCATGTCTGAACAGAACAAGCCCTTTGTTATTACCGATCGCCGCAAGTTCACCATGGACGGAGAGTTGCGACCGGATGCAGAACCGTCGCCGGAAAAAGAGAGCCGTGTCGTGGCCGAGCCCGTGGCTGCAGCAGCTCCGCCACCAGAGGCCGTTGCAGCGGAGGGGCTGACGGATGGTGAATCCGATGCCGAGATGCCGGCAGGTCCTACGGCTGAACAGTCGCAGCAGGCGCATGCTGCCTACCAGACCACGTCAGACAGGCTGGATACGGCCATTCGCGCCGCGAACCCGGGGATGGAGCACCCGCCCGCGATGAGCTTCGACCAGTTGATCCAGTCGTTCTACATGACGTCGATCATGCAGTTGGGTGGCTCTACCGCGGAGGGTCAGCAGCCACAGATCGACCTGATGGGTGCGCGCCAGAGTATCGACATGCTGGCGGTTCTGGCGGAGAAGACGAAGGGCAACCTGACCCTGGACGAGAGCCGTCTGCTGGATAGCGCCCTCTTTGAACTACGAATGGCTTTTCTTGAGGTGACTCAGGCGCTGGCACGATCCGCGGCAGCTAAGAATCCTGCGCCTGGCCGCCCCAGCATCGTCCGGTAGCCGATGCAGGCAACGCTTACATTCCTTGGCACCGGAACCTCAATGGGTGTACCGACACTGGGATGCGACTGTGCGGTGTGCAGGTCTACGGACCCTCGCAATCGTCGCACCAGAACGTCGGTGCGGATTGCGTACGAGGACCGCACAATACTGATCGATACTGGCCCGGACTTCCACGCTCAGGCGCTGCGCGAAGGCGTGCACCGGGTCGATGCCGTGCTTTACACGCATGGGCACGCCGATCATGTGATGGGCTTCGACGACCTGCGTCCGCTGAGCTTTCACGTGCAGGGCAATCTTCCCGTCTACGCGGACGATCCTACGGCCGATGCGATCGAGCGCATCTTCGACTACACGTTCCGTACGGAAGATCGCTACCCAACCAGTGCTCGCGTGAAGGTCCACCGGCTGTCGATGACGCCTGGCGCTGAGCTGGATTTGTTCGGAGCGCACTTCCAACGGATTCCGGTAACCCACGGACGCCAGCAGATTACGGGGTATCGGTTCGGTGGTGTCGCGTACCTGACGGACATGAGCGACATTCCGGCGGAGAGCGTTCCGCTGCTCCAGAACCTGGATGTACTGATTCTGGATGCGCTGCGACGCGAACCACACTCCAGCCACTCCCATCTTGATAAGTCGATTGGTTTCGTCGAACAACTGAAGCCGCGTCGCGCCTTTTTCACCCATATGAGCCACGATCTGGACCACGCTGCCACGGATGCGATGTTGCCACCGCACATCCGTCTGGCCTACGACGGGCTGCAGATCAGTTTCGAGATTTCCTGATGATGATCTACCGCAGCCTCGCAGAATTGCCGCCTGATTTTGGTCCATCGGTCGCCACCATTGGCAACTTCGATGGGGTACATCTGGGGCACCAGTGGGTGATTGGCGAGGTGATCGCGCGGGCCCAGACGTTGCACGCCAGTTCGATCGCCATTACCTTCGATCCGCATCCTGCGCGGGTGGTGCGGCCTGAGTCGATCCAGCCGCTGATTACGCCACTGGCGCAGAAGATCGAGCTACTGGAGGCGACCGGAATCGAGAACGTGCTGATACTTCCCTTCACCAGGAAGTTTGCAACCATGACCGCGCGTAGTTTTGCCACTGACATTCTGCAGCGGGCGCTGAGGGTGAAGGAGTTGCACGAGGGAGAGAACTTCCGGTTCGGCTATCAGGCCGAGGCTGGGATCGACAGCCTGGAGGCTCTGGGACGAGAGCTGGGATTCGAGGTGAGGGTGTACTCGCCGCGTCATCTTCGCGGGGAAGGAATCTCCTCCAGCCGGATCAGACAGTTGGTCAGCGAGGGAGATTTGAGTCGCGCGCGAGCCTTGCTGGGACGTCCGTTCGCGATTACTGGCACTCCAGCCTCGGGGCGAGGCTATGGCACACGCTATACCGTTCCGACGATCAACATGACCTCATACAGTGAGTTGTTGCCGGCGAATGGGGTGTATGTCACGACGTTGACTATCGGTAGCGGCAGAGCGAGCGAGACGTTTGAGGCGGTGACCAATGTGGGCAATCGACCGACGTTTGGAGCGGATTCTTTTACGGTAGAGTCGCATCTGCTGAACTTCCACCCGATCGATCTGAACGAGCAGACTCCGCTCCGGCTTACTTTCCTGAAGCGTCTTCGCCCGGAGATTCGGTGGCCCAGCCCCGAGGCGCTGCGCGAGCAGATTGGCCGAGATGTGGAGCAGGCGAAACGATACTTCAGTTTGTGTCGGGCGGTGGGTTCGAAACGCCAGAACGACCGTCATCCGACGGCTTTGACGGAGTAGCAGAGGGCTTCGACGGTGCGATGACCGGAGCCGTCTGGGGTTGCTTGAGCTTTGGCGCGCTTTTGTCTGCCGCAGAGGGATCAGCGTCCTCCTCCTCCGACAATTGAGGCGAGACTTTTTGCGCAGACGGGTTCGTCTGGCCAGGCGGAGTGAGCGGCAGTTCGAGCACCTTCTTGGGCGCACCAGCTGAGGCAAACGTCTCATCCGGCTTGTTGGCGATGGCGGCCCTCATGAAGTCCATCCACATGGGCAGAGCTGCGCGAGCCCCAGTCTCTTTCACTCCCAGAGACTGGCGGTCATCGAAGCCGATCCAGGTCCCACAGGTAACAGATGGAGAGAAGCCAATGAACCAGGCGTCAGTGTAGTCATTGGTGGTGCCGGTCTTGCCACCGAAGGGATGCTTCAGCTGCGATGCTGCAGCGCCAGTTCCGAAGTGAACGACGGCCTGCAGGAACTCCATCATGGTACGTGCCGTCTCGACTGAAATGACCTCATTGACCTGGGTGGGTTGCTCTGGCAATTGCAGACCATCCGCCCGTGTAACCTTGCGGATGTAATGCGGCTCGATGTGGATTCCGTCGTTAGGGAAGACGCTATAGGAGCCCACCTGCTCGTAGAGCGTAATGTCGGCGGACCCAATCGCCACGGGGAGGAAGGCGGGAATATTGCTGGTGACGCCGAAGCGGTGCGCCATCTCGATGACCTTGCGGATTCCTACGCGATCTGCAAGTTTGAGCGCGGGGATATTCCGTGACTCCGCGAATGCGTTGAGCAGGGTCATCGGACCTTTGAAGTCGGCCTCGTAGTTATGCGGAGTGTAGGGGCCGTTGGGCGTCGGGAAGGAGGTTGGGCCGTCCACAATGATGTCCGTGGGCTTGGCGCCGGCCTCGACCGCGGTGGTGTAGACATACGGCTTGAATGAGGAGCCTACCTGCCGCTGCGCCTGGGTGGCGCGGTTGAACTGTGAGAGAGCAAAGTCGCGCCCGCCAACCATGGCGAGCACCTCGCCGTTGGAGTTATCGACGGCCATCATCGAGGCCTGGGCACCTGAGTCCTGCTGGAGAGAGGCATGCACGGCTCCGTCGGGCAAGACGTCCTCGACACGGACGTAGACGATATCGCCGGTACGGAGGAAGCTGTCTCCGTCTAGATTCTGGGTCCACTTCCAGTCATCCGGCACAAGGACGGCCTGCTGTGAGCCGAGCCGGACAACCACCCGCCTGGGCGCGACTTCGGTCACTAATCCGTGCAGGTAACTTCCCTTGGCTGGTGACTGGGACCAGTCGGGATGCCTGTAGCTTTCCTTATCAAATCCTTCCAGCACAACGTTCTCCAGATGCGATTTCCATCCGTGACGACGCTCGTAGGTTGCCGCTCCATCAAGGACAGCCTTGTTGGCGACGATCTGCAGATCAAGATCAAGCGTTGTGTAGACCCGTAGGCCGGAGCCATGTACTTCGTCCACGCCGTACTCTTTTTCGAGCTGCCGCCGCACCTCTTCAACAAAATACGGAGCAACACTGTTTGGTGGCGGTTCGATATGCAGTCCAAGCGGCGCTGCCTTGGCTTCAGCAGCCTGAGCGGGAGTGATCTTGCGGTCGTCCAGCATCTCGCTGAGGACAAGATCGCGCCGGCGCAAAGCTCGCTCCGGATACTTCAACGGCGAGTAGGCCTCGGGTCCTTTTGGCAGTGCTGCCAGAAGCGCTGCCTCGGGGAGGGTCAGATCCTTGGCATGCTTGCTGAAGAAGTACTCCGACCCAGCCTCGAAGCCGTATGTGCCATGCCCCAGATAGATCTGATTGGCGTAGAGGGTGAATATCTGCTGTTTGGTGAATCTGCGTTCGATCTGCAGAGAGAGAAATATCTCCTGCAGCTTGCGCGCGTAGGTCTTCTGCGAAGAGAGGAAGAGATTGCGCGCCAACTGCATGGTCAGCGTCGATGCGCCTTGCGCTCTTCCGCTGGAGTGCAGATCTCGATACGCCGCACCAACGGCACGAACCAGATTCACGCCCCAGTTCCGCTCAAAGCTCTTGTCTTCAATCGAGATAATTGCCTGGCGAAGGACGGGGGAGAGATCGGAGTACGGGACCACAATACGGCGTTCCAAGGCAAAGGAACCGAAGACTTTACCGTGGATGTCATAGAGTTCTGTGGTGGTATTGGGGCGGTACCGGGCGAGGTCATCCATCTGGGGAAGATCGATGGAGTAGACCACCATCAGGCCACACAGCGCACCGAACACAGCCGACAAACCGAGCAGCGTCAGGAACGTAAAACGAGCAGCCATGCGGCGAGTTCGGTAATCAGGTCCAGTAAGAGTGACCCGCCGAAGTACTCTGCGCCACCACGGCTCCGCTTCTAACTCAGACGTCTCAGTATCGCGAGTGAATAAACTCTGCACAGCCCTTTCACGATAGCACGGCGTAACGGGCTCTCTCACGAATGAGGCGCACTGGAAGCTGCAGGAGCTAAGCTGCTTTGGCCTTCAGAATCTCCAGAGCCTTGGAGAGCTGTTCATCCACCGAAACGCCGGGCTTGACCGTGGCTGGCTGGCTATCTGCAGGCGACGCGTCGTCATCGGCAGCCGCAGCCGCCTCAACACTGGAGGCCACCAGGGTTCCCGGCGTAACTCCCTCATCCTGCAGCTTCTTGCCCAGAGGAGATTCGTATTTGGCGACTGAGAGAATCAAAGCTCCACCATCTGGTAGATCGAACGTCTTCTGCTGGGCTCCATCTCCGAAGGTCTTCTCCCCAACTAACTCGGCGCGCTTGTTGTCCAGCAGGGCGGCGGCGACCAGTTCTGCAGGACCAGCCGTTCCACGGTTGGTCAGTACTACGACTGGCGCTGTGACGTTGATTGCCTTGTTCGCATCCGCGAGGAACGTCTGCTTCTGGACTTTCTGGCCTTCCAGTACGGCAATGGTTCCTGTGTTGAGGAGGAAGTTTGCCATGCGCGTCGCCTCGGCCATGTCTCCTGCCGCAACATCGCGAAGATCCAGTAACACTTTCTTGTTTCCAGCCTTAGGCATTGCCTTCAGCTTGGCCTCAATCTGCTGCACATGCTCGTGATCCAGGATGACCGGCTTCAAATAGAGGATGGTCGAGTTCTCGTACATCGTTTCGGAAACTGGCGGGACGATCGGCACCAGGCGAGTCATCGAGACTTTCTCTGGGTTCGCCTTGCGCGGACGCACAACCGAGAGAGTGAGTTCGCTGCCGGGCTGTCCTGCGAGCAGAAGTTGAATCATGGCCAGAGACAGCTCGCGGGTGTCCTGCGAACCAATGGCTTCGATGATGTCGCCGTCGTTCAAATTAGCCTTGTCGGCCGGGCTGCCTGGCACCACCGACACCACAGTCGCATAGCCGTACCGCTTGGACACATTGATGCCGACCTGCGCCTTGCCACCCTTATCGCTCTTGTACAACTTATATTCTTCGGGCGTCAGATAGCTCGAGTCCGCATCCAGCGACTCCAGCAGGCCCCGCAGCGCGCCATTGGTGACGGCACCGATGTTGGGTTCGACGACGTAATCGGTCTGGATGTGGCGGAGAACTTCACTATAGACATTGATCTGGCGATAGGCCCCGTCCTCCCCAGAGGTTGCCGCGCTGACACCGCTCGAGTTGACACCCAGAAAAACGGTGAGCACGAGAACAACCGACGCAACGAGAAGAACAATCTTTGAAAGCTTAGGCATAGGTCGAAGTAATCTCCACGAGTGTCATCGTAACCAGAGTTAGACGTACCCTGATATCAAAATGATACTCCCCCAACCGGAATTTCGAGCGATCCGGCTGGGTACGACTTTGGTGGGGCGGACGTTTCGGATGGCGCGCCGGCTCCCTGACGCTTCAGAGAAAGCCTGGAAACGCGAGATGCCGCCAAAACTCAGATCGCAATAAGAATAAGAAGAGGCCGGCATGAGCCGGCCTCTTCTTTGTTCAGGCTGATCGTTACGCAAGCGACCAAACTGAGCTGGGTGGTGAGGTTAGCGCTTCGGTCCGAAGTACGCCACCATACCGACCGTGAGGGAAGGCTGGTTTTGCGTGCTCACTGGAGTCTTGTCCTTGTCGAAGAAATTGACGTTCGAGTGGTCGTTGCGGAACTCCACCCGGGCGAGAAGACCTTCCACCCACTTGTACTCGTAGGTCAGGGTGAACTCGTTCAACTTCTGGACCGTTCCGGTGGAGAAGCCCTGCGGATCGATGAAGTACTCAAAGCGCGGGGTAAAGGATGACTTTGCGGTCGGCTGGAGGTGAGCCGCTACAGCAAAACCCTGCCAGCGTCCCAGCGTGTCGGTCTTGTAGCCACCGGTTGACGTTTGAATTGCGTTGCGGTTCTGGCCGTAGTCGTAGTTGATGTAGGCGTTGAACTTCGAACTGGGAGTCAGCAGCAAAGTTGTATCAATCAAATTGCGCATGCCCGTGTTGGTTCCGGTGTTTTCCGGTCCGACATAGTAGTTCCCATACCAGGTGAACTTTGTCTTAGCATAGGCACCGGTGAGGCCGATGGTCTTGCCGGTGTTATTGTCCTCTGTGTTGTTCCAGCCGTTGACGACCTGGACTCCACCGGTGAATGCCTTGGTGATCGGCATGGAGGTGCGCAGACCGAAGTGGTAGTACGGAATCGCCCACGCGAACAGGATTGATCGCGAGTAGTTCCAGTTGGTGGGGGTCTCGATAACTTCAGCACCAGCTGAGGTTACAAACTGGCCGAAGTCAGCCTCGAATCCCTTGGCCTTCGCCGGCTTGAGGGAGACATAAGCCTGCTCAATATTCCGCAAGTAGCCGCTTGAACCACTTGGCTCGCTGGCATGAATGCCATCGAAGGCTTTACCGAAACCGAAGTCAACCTGAAAGCCGATCGGATCGGGAGAGTGGGCCATGCTGATCTTCGCCATGTTGAGGCTAAATTGATTGGCCTGATAGTTGAAGTTCTGGAGCTGGTTCTGTCGCGACTCGGGATTGTTGAAGTTCCCGGTGAAGTATCCATCTACCAAGCCGCTGAAATCGATAGGGCCAACACTCCAGGTTGGAGCCGCGGCTGGAGCAGCGGGAGCTGCCGCCGGTGCTTCTGCCGGCTTCGCGGTTGCATCAGTCGCCGAAGACGACGCTGGCGGAGTGGTCTGCTGAGCTGAGGCAGCTACGCAGATGCTGAAGAGAACCGTGGCCGTTGTTCTGATGAGTGCGGATTTATTCGGGAATATTTGCATTGATTCTAGTTTCCTTTCCGAGTCAGACAGCGATGTATGAGTGCGCGAAACCAACAAGTCCACCTTGGACAAGGGATCGCTTTGTTGTTGCACTGAGGGCTCAACAAAAGGGTGTTAGGAATGATTGCGTAACTTGGGTATAGCATTCGGGCGAAGGCAGAGCTACATCATTCACGCGTTATCAATGCATTCGATACAGTGCATCAGAGGATTTGATTGACGTGCAGAGCAGCATTGAGGCGCCCGATCGCGAAGAATGCTGAATATATTTGATAATTCAGCTCAAATCGCGGACATAGGCCCATCTCCTGCGGTAACGGAAACTAATCGCGCCCATAAAAAATAGTTGTATGGCGAATCCTCTCTTGCTGTGTACCTCGCGGCTGTGTACGTTACATCTACCCAATGAAATTTGTTTGTGGCTAACGCGAAATTAAATCGTGTGGAGCCATTAGACCCTTTAGGTAAGGCAGTTCATACCCAGAGTCTGTAGGTCAACCAGCAGCACAATCTAGAATGAAGGAGTTTCCTGAATGCCTCCAACCCAGAACCAAGGTGTAACGCTTTCACTATCGAGGAAGATCAGCCGACTTGGCAGCCGACTCAAGGAACCCCAATGGCGTCGTTACGGGACGACCTTGCTAGGAGGTAAGCTCCTGGGCGTGGCGGGTGTGTTGTTCATCGCCAGCTTCATTCTGCAGCCCTGCTTTACTAAGGTACTGGCTGCTGACTCTCCCGTGGTCAAGGCAGCAGACATCGTCAACCCCGTGAATACCATGTGGACGCTGGTCGCAGCCTTCCTCGTTTTTGGTATGCAGGTTGGCTTCACCATGCTGGAAGCTGGTTTCTGCCGCTCACGCGAAACCGTCAACGTGCTGATGGAATGTATTGTTGACACTTGTCTTTGCGGACTGCTCTTCTACGCAATCGGTTTCGCCTTCATGTTCAGCCACGGTAACGGCTTCATCGGCTACCACTGGTTCTTCCTGAAGGATATTCCCGCCACCTATGAGAGCACCGGCGTCAGCTTCCTTGCTTTCTGGATCTTCCAGTTCGCCTTTGCTGATACCTGCTCCACCATCACCTCTGGCGCGATGATCGGCCGTACCGGCTTTGTCGGCGACCTGCTCTACAGCCTTGGCGTTTCAGGTTTCATCTATCCCATCATCGGCCACTGGGCCTGGGGACCGGATGGCTTCCTCGCTCTGATGGGTAGCCCAGGTTACTTCATGCCAACCCTTGGTACGGGCTTCCACGACTTTGCCGGCTCAACGGTGGTACACACCATCGGCGGCTTTGTGGCTCTCGCTGGATCCATCGTTCTTGGACCTCGGCTCGGCCGCAAGTTCAAGCGCGACGGCGGTGGTCCAATGCTGCCGCACGATCTCACCATTGCTGCATCCGGTGGTCTTCTGCTCTGGTTCGGCTGGTACGGATTCAACCCTGGTTCCACACTCTCGGCGATGGACTTTGAGGGTATCGGTCGTATCGCAGCCAACACCACGCTGGCAGCTTGCGCTGCAGGCCTTACTGCGATGTTCACTGCCTACTTCATGAGTAAGAAGTGGGACATCAGCTTCACCGTCAACGGATTCCTCGCTGGTCTCGTCGCAATTACCTGCCCCTGCTACTGGGTCAGCCCAACTGGTTCCATCATTCTGGGAGCGGTTGCTGGTGTGGTGGTAGTCGGCGGAGTTGAACTGCTCGAATACCTCCGCATCGACGATCCAATTGGTGCGGTACCGGTTCACGGCATTTGCGGTATCTGGGGAACTCTGTCGCTCGGTCTGTTTGCTGTCGGCAAGTACGGCGCAACCGGCCCGCTCGCTCCAGATAACTCTGCCCCGCTCAAAGGCCTCTTCTATGGCGGCGGCATGACGCTCCTGAAGGCGCAGTTCATTGGCAGCGCTATCATCACGCTGTCGACCTTCGCTGTATCCATGCTGCTTATGTGGGTTGTCAACCTGACCGGCACTCTGCGTGTCTCGCAGGAAGGCGAACTGTATGGTCTCGATCTGCACGAGCATGGCATCTCCGCTTACCCGGAATATGTCATCTCTTCGCTGGGAGCGCCCTCCGGAGCTCCAATCGAAACTGTCGGCCCCAGAGCCTAGCTTCTGGCGTAGTCTACTAGCCTGACTGCAAAGCAGTATCGCAGCCACTTAAACTGAAGTCGGGAGGAGGGCTCCTCCTCCCGGCAATAACTTGATTGAGTACATGCGAGGGCATAATGACGAAAGTAGAGGCTATCGTAAGACCGAATCGGTTTGAAGCTGTAAAAGAAGCGCTCACGGAACTCGGCGTGGAGGGTATGACCGTATCGGAAGCGCGTGGACACGGTCGCCAGAAGGGCCATACTGAAACCTACCGTGGCCGCGAATATGAGGTCGGACTGATTCCCAAGATTCGAATTGAATTGGTGGTCAAGGATGACCGGGTCGAAGCCATTGTGGATACGATCATCAAGCATGCCGCGACTGGCAAGATCGGCGACGGAAAGATCTTCCTCTATAAGGCGGAAGATGCGATCCGAATCCGCAACCAGGAGCGCGGAGAGATCGCGCTCTAGGCGATTCGATCCTCTAGCAACCTCGGCTCAATACCGATATCAAAAGAAAGCTGCCATGATCGATGATCATGGCAGCTTTTTTGTGTATTGAGCTCAATGGAATTGGAACAGAGCCGCCTACTCAGTTACGCCCTGGACGGCTATCTCCAGAAAAGCAAGAGCAGCACGTGTCAGGGATTTTTCCTTCAAATACACAAGTCCCAGGTCGCGAGAGAGCCGAATCGATTCCATGTGCACGACCTCGAGGCTACCCGTCCGCAGTTCTTCGGCAATGTTCACGCAGGGAAGAAATCCGATTCCCAATCCAGCGATGACGAACCGTTTCATCAGCTCGCTGCTCTCTACTTCCATAATCGCTTTGGGGTGCAGATCGTGCATTCGAAAGATATTGGAAAGCAGTTCGCGCTGGCGTCCCTGCTTCGGCAAGAGAAAGGAGTACTTGACGATGTCTTTGACTCCCGGCTTGGGAACCTGCTTTAGCGGATGGCCTTTTGGCACTGCGAGTACCAGTTCGTCCTTGTGAATGGTTTGCACCTTGAACCGCTGGTCTCTTACAGGAAGCGAGACGACCCCAAAATCAATTTCGCGATTGAGCAACGACTCCAGGGTGCGCGACTTCTCGGCACGCACGATCTTCAGGGCTACCTTGGGATAGCGCTGCTTGAACTCCGCAAAGATCCCCGGCAAGACGTAAAGGCTCGTCGATTCCTGTGCGCTGATCGCGATTTCTCCCCGGGGCGAGACGTGCTGCTCGGCAACCATCATCAGCAGGTGGCGCTGGCAGTCGAGACAGTGCTCAGCGAAGGGCTCGAAGACCCGCCCGGTTGCCGTAAATGTGATCTTGCCACCCTTCCGGTCAAACAGCCTCTCGCCAACTTCACGTTCTAACGAACGAATCTGCGCCGAAACCGCTGGCTGTGTGATCCGTAGTTTTTCTGCTGCGCGAGAGAAGCTTTTCTGCCGCCATACTTCAAGAAAGGTCGTAAGTTGTTCAAAGTCCATATTGAGCCGTCAATTGCTCCTGAGGTGAAGGACCGCTCTGCATAATTTCCCCGGTAACGGATAGATATCACCGGAGGCAATTCATCAGATCGAGTCGCTCATAAATTCAAAGGCCACCGCTGCAAAACGATAGCTCATTGTGGGGAACGCCTCAATCTAACACACACGACTCGACCCGGAACGCATCTCACCCAGCTAACGGAGAATCAAACCTTTTATTTTCAATATGTTATAGATTTTCACCTCCCGCCAATGGGCTGAAGTACCGAATGGCCAGGGGCCACTGAGCGCGCGGCTTGGTAGAATCGGTGCAAGTAGCCGATTTATCAGTACATTGGCAGAAGTTATGGTTTTGGTGGCGGTGGACAGAATCGAACTGTCGACCTACGGGTTATGAGTCCGTCGCTCTAACCATCTGAGCTACACCGCCTGTGTGTATGAGCTGTACCAACAAAGGAATCGCACGACAGAGAGAAGGATCGCGCCACGGCACCAGCTAACCCAATCATACTTGATTCTGAGCAGAGCGAAAAGCGGATGCCAAGAGTTCTTGGCGTCATTCCCGCCCGCCTCGCCTCCACACGACTCCCCCGTAAAGTGCTGCGCAGCATTGCGGGTAAGCCCATGCTCGCGTGGGTCTTTGAAGCAGCTAAGGCTTGCCCGCAGTTGGATCAACTGGTGGTTGCGACTGACTCCGACGAGGTTGCTGATCTTTGTCACCGAAGTGGCTGGCCCGTGCAGCTTACCTCCCCCGATCTAGCCAGTGGAACCGATCGGGTCCATGCAGTCTCGCAGTTGATCGACGCGGAGATCTACGTCAATATCCAGGGCGATGAACCGCTGCTGATGCCGCGGCATCTTACTGCCCTGCTGCGACCATTCGACAATCCAAGTGTCGAGGTTTCTACCCTCAAGGTGCGCTGCACCGCGGACAACATTGCCAACCCAAATGCGGTGAAGGTAGTTACAGCATCCGATGGCCGTGCACTGTATTTTTCCCGTGCCACGATTCCCTATGATCGCGATAATTCCGCTCCGCAATACTGGAAACACATCGGGTTGTACGCCTATCGCAAGGCAGTTTTGCAGCGATTCCCTACTCTACCTGCCAGCGTGCTTGAACAAACAGAACGACTGGAGCAGCTTCGCTTTCTGGAAAACGGAATCGGTGTCTATGTCGAACCCACCGAGTACGACACGATCGGGGTCGACACAGAAGACGACCTGAAGCGCGTGGAATCGATGCTATTGCGCTAAGGCAAGGCCTTTATTGGGGCTGGACTTCGGCTTGAGACTCCGATTTGACAGCTGGGAATCGAAGCTCCAGGCCTTCCGCAGTCTGCGTGACCTTGAGGTCTTCCAGAGACGCAACGACCCAGTCCGCGGCATGCAGTTGCTCTGCAGAGTGGGTGCCAAGTACCGCGAGCACCCGGCACTTCGCGGCGATTCCGGCGCCGACGCCCGAGGGCGCATCTTCAATCACAATGCACTCTTCCGGTCGAAATCCCAGCAACTCTGCCCCGCGGATATAAGGCTCAGGATCAGGCTTGCCTCGCTCCACCATGTCTCCGCTGATCACGCGGGTCGGCACTGGAAGTCCGGCAGCTTTGAGTCGACCGAGCAGCAACCGGCGCGTCGCCGAGGTAACGATAGCCCAACGCTCCGGTGGCAGGTTCTCCAGAAGAACTCGCACTCCGGGCAGCACCTTCATATCGGCAGTGTCCTCGATCTCCATGTCCTCGATGACTTGCAGTCCCTCTTGCGGATCGATGTCCGGACGCAACATCTTCACAATGTCGATCGCTCGAGTACCATGCGGTACTTCATAGTGCTCCGCGTCCGGCACGTTATAAATCTCAGCCCACCGTCTCCAGCATCGCACCACTGATCCAATCGAACTGATCAGCACACCATCCATATCAAACAGAATTGCCCTGGTAGAAACCACTACTTCCGTCACCGAACCCCCACATGCACTGTTACGACACCATCGTCGCCGTATCTATCAAAATCTGCCTGGTACCGTCGATCGAGCGGTGTATTCCAAATCTCCGCCCAGACCTCAAAGAGGCTCTGCGGTAGCTCTCCGGTGACCTGGTAGACCGCGAACTTCCCTGCCTCAATTTCAATAGTTCTAAAACCCTCAGGAACTGCGACTGCCGGATCAATCTCGCATCCGATCAGCACAGTGTAGGGCTTTGTGAAGTCGCCCTCATACTCGCAATAGACGCAGTAGACGGCATCATTGCGTCGCGCCGGGATCGACTGCGCGCCTCCCATCGCGTGAAACCTGCGCCACAGATCGCCAATCTCTTGCGGCGCGGAGTTTGAGGCTTTGGTGGCAATCCCCAGAACCGTCAATCTGTCCGCATCGCGCAATCCATCCCTCACGCCGTCGCCCCAGCCAGCACAAACTCCTGCGCGGCCCTTAGAATTCGCTCGACTGATTCGACGGAACAACTCTCGCAGTACACCCGCAATAGTGGCTCGGTGCCCGATGCCCGCAACAGCAGCCAGGTCTCCGCTGCGTTCGGCTTGCTGGAGCAAGCAGGATTGTCGAGAAAGAATTTGATTCCATCCAACGTCTCAACGCGCAGCACCTTCATCCCAGCGAACTCCGTGAGGCCAGCCTGCGCTCGGATAATTGCGGACTGCTTCAACTCATCCTGAATGTGCATGTCGACGCGTCCGTACTGGTGCTCGCCGAACTCAGCCTGCAGGGACGCCACTAGCTGTCCAAGCGTCTTGCCCTCGTCTGCCATGACATTTGCGAGCAGCAGCGAGTTGAGCAGACCATCCCGCTCCGGCAGGTGGCGGCTGATTCCTATGCCACCCGACTCCTCGCCGCCGATCAGGATGTCGTGCTCCAGCATCAGGTCGCAGACATACTTAAAGCCGATGCCATGCTCATGTAAACGGCGTCCGTGCTTGGCGCAGATGCGGTCCAGCATCTTGGTCGTATTGAAGGCCCGCGTGACGTCGCCCGGCCACTTCTTGCGCTCCAGCAACCAGTTCAACAGAACGGCAAATATCTTATGGGCATCGACGACGTTGCCATGCTCATCCACAGCGCCAATACGGTCTGCATCACCATCGGTGATCAACCCTGCATCGCACTTGTCCTGAACGACAACACGCTGCGTCAGTGCGATGTGGGGCAGAATTGGCTCGGGGTTTATACCCGGAAACGAGGGATTGATCTCACCTCGAATCTCGACACACGGTATCCCCGCCTGGGAAAGGATCTTCGAAATGACGCCGCGGCCAGAGCCGTACATGCAATCAACCAAGAACTTATACCCTGACTTCTTGATGCTCTCGAGGTCGACAAATGCCGCAAGAGCTTCGATGTATCGATCATGGAAGTCCGCTTCCGCGATCGACGCGGGCTTGTCAGCCCTGGGCAACGGCTTTCCAAGATAGCTTTCAATCGCCGCCATGATGGAGGGGCTGCCTGAGCCACCGTAACTGGCCTTGTACTTCACGCCATTCCACTCTGCCGGATTGTGGCTTGATGTAATCATTACGCCGCCAGCAGCCTTACGCCGGCGCACTTCGAAAGAGAGCGCGGGCGTGGGGGTCTCCGTCGCCGCAATTACTACGGGAATACCGGCCTCAGACAAGACTTTGGCCACGACTCTGGCAAACGATCTGGATGCAAATCGCGTGTCCCACCCGATGCACACGCCGGCGGAAGCATCCTCGCGCTCAATCACGTAGTGAGCGATTGCGGTAGCTGCCACTCTCACATTGTCGTAGGTAAAGTCATCGGCAATGATGCCGCGCCATCCATCGGTACCGAACTTGACCACTGTTTTCTGTTCGCTCATGCTAGATCAGTTCACCCCGTCCGCTATCAGCCAGCTTCTTCACTACCTTGCCAACGTCCTGACAGTGGGCCCGCGTCGTAATCAGCAAAGCATCTTCCGTCTGCACAATCACCAGGTCCTCAACACCGACCAGCGCCACCGCCATGCCTGGTGCAAAGACATAGTTGCCGGTGGACTCGATGACGATCTCACTCGCTGCCTGCACCACATTCGCATCCCTCTGGTTGCAGTACTCTGGCAGGGTCATGTGATGCTCGTGAAGGGCCGACCACGACCCCAGGTCGTTCCAGCCAAAATCTGCCGGAAGGCAGACGATCCGCGCATCAGTTTCACCCTTCTTCGATCTGGGTTCCAGTACCGCGTAGTCGATGCTGATGCTCTCGCACTGCGGATAAAGTTCAGCAAAGACGTGGTCAAATTCCGGTGTGCCGTAGGCGGCAGCAATCTTTTCCAGCAAGGGGACCATTGCCGGACAATACTCGCGAATGGCGCTGGTCAGGGTTCGTACCGACGACAGAAAAATGCCGCTATTCCAGACATAATTCCCAGCCGCCAGAAACTCTTGTGCGCGCTCCTTGTTCGGCTTCTCCGTGAACCGCCGGACGCGGTGCGCTTCAAGCTGATTTGGGGAGTTGGTATGCGCCGTCGTACCAAGTTCGATGTATCCGTAACCAGTCTCAGCGCGCGTTGGCGTCACTCCCAAAACGACGATAGTGTCACCCTCGGACGCCAATGCAATTCCGGCTCGCAGGACAGTAGCAAAGCGGTCGGGATCCTTCACCACATGGTCGGAGGGAAAGATACCAATCACTCTGTTGGGATCGATCTTCTCGAGGAGGAATGCAGCCAGGGCACAGGCCGGCGCAGTATTCCTCGCAGCAGGCTCGCTGAGGATTCGTTCAGGTGAAACTTCAGGTAGTTGTTTAGCAATCAAACCCGCCAGTAGCTCGTTTGTGACCACCCATACATCGCCAGCATCGGCCAGCGGCAGCAAGCGCTCCAGGGTCTGCTGGATCATGGTTCGATCACCATCCAGCGCAAGCACCTGTTTTGCGCGTGCCTTTCGACTCCGCGGCCAGAACCGTGTGCCACTGCCGCCTGCGAGAATCACCGGGGTAAAGCGCAAACCAGAACTACTTTGTTCCAGCATAAGGCTCTATGTTAACGGAAAAAGCCGCACCCGTAACCTCCGAGTGCGGCCATCACCATAAATTCGCTCTAGCTCAGTGTTGCAAAATACTCCCGCATGCGCTTTACGCCCTCGTCCACCACATCGTGAGAGACCGCATAGGACAAGCGAATATGCTCTGCCGTACCAAACGCTTCACCTGGAACCACAACCACATGGGCCTCACTCAACAACTTCGCAGCCAGATCTGATGCTGAAGTGATACCGCCCTTGCCGATAAAGTTCTTCACGTTCGGGTAGACATAAAATGCGCCCTGCGGCACGGTGCAGGTCAGACCGGGAATCGTCTCGAAGCCCGCCAACACCCGGTCGCGAAGCTTGATGTAGTCCGCTCGCATCTCTGCAACACACTCCTGAGATCCGACGAGCGCTGCGATGGAGGCACGCTGTACCATGCTGGCCGTGTTGGACGTGCTCTGCGACTGCAGCTTGCTCATCGCCGCGATAATCGGCTTCGGCCCCAGCGCAAAGCCGGCACGCCAGCCGGTCATCGCATAGGTCTTCGAGAGTGAACCGAGGATGATGATGTGCTCCTTGCAGTCCTTGAACGAGCCACCGCTGACGACTTCGCCGGTGAAGGTTAGATAGACATAGCACTCATCCAGCAGCACATAGATACCATGCGCATGGGCCAGCCGAACGATCCCCTCCAGGTCTTCTGCCGAGACGACAGCACCGGAAGGATTCGATGGCGTGTTCAAGATAATGCACTTCGTCCTGGGCGTAATCGCTGCCTCAATCATCGCAGCGGTGACGCGGAAGTTCTCCTCCTCCTTGCTCTCGACCAGCACCACTTTGCCGCCCGCATACTGGATGATGTCCTTGAACGAAACCCAGTACGGCACCGGCAAAATAACTTCGTCACCGTGGTCTACCAGAACCTGAATCGCATTGAACAGAGCGAGCTTGCCTCCGGTCGTAAACACGCACTCCTCGGGCGTGTAGTCGGAGCCGAAGTCCGCAGCATGGCGATCCACGACCGCCTTGCGCACCTCGGGGATGCCGGCGACGTTGGTGTACCGCGTAAAGTTTTTCTCAATCGCCTCGATAGCAGCATCCTTGATGTGCCGGGGCGTTGCAAAGTGGGGCTCACCAGCGCCAAAATCCGCAAGGTTCACACCTTCAGACTTCAGCTTCAGGGCTGCCGCCGTTATTGCCATGGTTGCCGATACTTCGATGCGGCCGATACGGTCCGCAAACACCTTCGTTGCCGTCGCTGTGCTCATACCTATAGTTTGTCAGATTTAGCCGATGAGATAAAGCTCCCCCGACTGATCTGTGGCCCTGAGGGAGCTACAGCCGGTTGGGGACCTTCGCCTTAAGCCGCTCCACCACCAGCGGCGGAACCAGCGCGCTGACATCGCCACCCAGCTGAAAAACTCCCTTGATCAGCCGGGAACTGACATAGGTGTACTTCTCGGCGGGCATCATAAACAGCGTTTCCAGCTCCGGATCCAGCTTCCGGTTCATCATCGCCATCTGAAACTCATACTCATAGTCGCTGATGGCCCGGATGCCACGGAGCACCGCCTTGGCACCCTGTTCCCGCGCAAAATCCACCAGCAGCCCGTTAAACGTCGTCACCGACACGTTCCCAAAGCCTCTTACTGCCTCGGTTATCATCTCTTCCCGCTCCGGAACGGTGAAAAGTGGGGTGCCTTTTTCGCTATTCCGCAGAATCGCCACGACCAGCTCATCGACAATCTTGGCCCCACGCGCAATCAGGTCAAGATGACCGTTCGTCAGAGGATCAAACGTTCCCGGGTAGATAGCTTTAACGGTATGCATCCCTTGAAGAATACCTCTATTTGGTGCTGGAAAATAAAAACGTGACGCGTGTAGTCTTGCAGCCGTCCCACCCGTCTGTTCTTGTAGCAGTCCAAGCCTGTCCGCCGGAGCGATTGACCCTGCCCATGCCGTCACACGCTGTCATCTCCGAGATCTTCCCGGCAACCCAGACGCCGACTACTCCGTTTGATGACATCGACTCAATCATTGACCAGTACCAGCAACGAATCTTCCGGTTCATCATGGTCTCCACCCGCGACGCCGACGCCGCGCAGTCCCTGACTCAGGACACCTTTATGCGCGCGTGGTCGGCCCGCGCAAGCTTTCGAAACGAGTGCTCCGTCCCCACCTGGCTGATGCGTATCGCCGTCAACCTGCTCCGGGACCACACCCGTACCAATCGCTTTCGCTTCTGGAAGCGTGCCGCAGCGGAGGCGGTCGATATCTCTGATACTTCAGTCTATCTGCCGCACCCTGGCAGCTCGGTCGAATCGCGCCTGATCGCCAGCGAGCAGATGGCCCTGGTTTGGGACACCGTCTCTCATCTCTCCAGCCGACAGCGCGACATCTTCATCCTGCGTTTTGTGGAGGATCTGGAGATTCCCGAAATAGCAGCCGCTACCAGCTTGCCCATCAGTACCGTAAAGAGCCATCTGTACCGAGCGCTCGCAACGATCCGCAAGAGGCATCACACCGCCAGCAAGGAGATCCAATGACTCAACATCTTTCTCACGAACAACTCTGCGATGTCCTTCTCGCGGATACCAGCCTCGCCGTGGAGGGCTCTCTGGATGACCAGCGTGAGCACTTGAGCGACTGTCTGATCTGCGCTGCAGAGCTGGAACTACTCAGCAACTCTGTCTCAGGGTTTCGGGCCCTGTCCATCGATTATGCTGAGCGCGCGACCCAGCGGCAACTGCAACGTCCGTTTGCATCGCTCTATCAAGATCGCTCCCATAAGTTTTTCAGCCAACCACTTTCGTGGGCGGCAGCCGCACTGGTGCTGGCTGTCACGCTGCCGCTCGGACTCCGTCGGCATGATCCCGTTCCAACTTTAGCTCCGGCTCGGGTAAGCACAGCAGCCCAGAGTACGGAGTCCGATGAGGCGCTGCTTGAAGGGATCAATCAAGACCTCTCCAGTTCCGTACCTTCGCCCATGAAAGCTCTCGCAGATCCAACCGGCAGTGAAACACAAGCTCAATCCAATAACACCCAAAGGAAGAACTGATATGACTCCCAAACCACTCCTCACTCTCATCTCCCTCGCATTACTCTCTGGTTCTCTCGCTATTGCGCAACAGAATTCGCCAGACGCGGGTGGCCCCCCACCGCCGCCAGCCGATGGGCCGGCAGGTGCCAAAGGCCCTCGCGGCCCGAAGATCGTGCGGGACGTCCGCATCATGACATTCGACGGTGGCATGCGTCGCGGCTCTCGGATTGCGCCTCCGGGTATGTGGTGGAAGAACCCTGAAATCATCCAGAGCCTCACCCTGACGGCCGACCAGCAGAAGCGCATGGACGAAATCTTCCAGCAAAGCCGCATCCAGCTCATCGACCTGAAGGCCAACGTCGAGAAGCAAGAGGTGCTGCTCGAACCGATGCTGGACGCGAATCCACCCGATACCAATAAAGTGCTCGCCCAGATCGACCATGTCGCCCAGGCCCGCGCCGAGTTGGAGAAAGCAAACGCCCGCATGCTGCTTGGTGTCCGCGGTGTCCTCTCCGCTGATCAATGGACCAAGCTTCAGACCGAAGAGCGCTCCCACCGCCACATGATGATGCGTGGTCCTGGTATGCCAAGCGAACGGCCAGAGCGCATGGAACGACCAGAGCGTCCCGAACGGCCAGAGCGCTCAGAGAACGAGGGATTACCCGAGCTGCCGGCACTGGCTGACTCGATTTAACCAGGGTTTCGACATCCCTTCCAATCGCCGTTGCCTATTTATTAATAAGAGAGCATCCGTTTTTGAACGGATGCTCTCTACTTTTTAACGCCTGTTCCCCGGAGTCAACGAGTTATCTGCGTAAGATGGTTTCGCTCTTATCTCCCACCACTCTGAGGAATGAAACTCTATGGCGAAGTTGATAGACACCTACGCTACCGAACCAAACAAGTTCGCAAATCCCGGCCCGCTCGGCCTTGCTGGCTTCGGCCTCACTACGGTAGTGCTCAGCTCCATCAATGCCGGTCTGCTTCCGCCAGAGGCAGTCCCTGTAGTTGTCCCCCTGGCCTTTGCTTACGGTGGGGTCGCCCAACTTATCGCCGGCGTGCTGGAGTTCAAGACAGGAAATACCTTCGGATGGTTGCGTTCACCTCCTACGGGCTCTTCTGGTGGTGGTTTGCCTTTATGAAGTGGACTGTGGGCGCAGGCTGGCTAAAGGCGCCACCCGCCTCTGCAGTAGCGGTCACGCTCCTGATGTGGGGCATCTTTACCTTGATGCTCTGGATCGTCACGTTTCGTTCCAACAAGGCAGTCTGGAGCATCTTTCTGCTGCTGTGGATCACGTTCTTCCTGCTGGCTGCAGGAGACTTTGGCCACCCCGGCCTTGGCCATCTGGGAGGGTACATCGGCCTTCTGACTGGTCTCGATGCCCTGTTCGTCGCGTTCGTTGAAGTGTTGAACGCCACTGCGGGGCGAATCGTCATTCCGCTTGGCAGCCCTCTGATTCGCGAATAAATGCAGAACTCAACGAAAGAAAAGAAAGAAGCGCCAGCGGCTATGC
>JANXYX010000011.1 GCA_025408425.1 Granulicella sp. | reverse complement strand
AACGTCAGCGCGCCGAGCATGAGACAAACGAGGCCCAGGACGAGGATCGTGATCTTCAAATAGGTGTTCATTACAAGCGGATCGCCGTACTGCTCCAAATAGCGTTCCGCTGCGCGTGTAATCTCAGGGGACTTTGTCTCTAGAACTGGCATTTGGGATCTCCGTTTAGCGCATGATTCCTGCGGTAATGGCTCCAGTAATTGCGCCCATGCCTGCATCGTGACCGCTGCTACTTCCAGAAAAGATGGAGGCGGTAATCGCCGGAATCTTGATAAGGATGAAGATATTGACGACCGTAAGCAGGATGATGAAGGGGAAATTTTGCAGCATCTTGATCGGGTTGGTGAAGTCCATCAGGTTCGTCGCGGAGGACATATAAAGATGTCCGAGGATGCTCATCGTTGCAGCTGCGACTACCTTGTAAAAGGAGAAACTGAGGAACGCTCTGAGCCAACCCCAGAAAAGAAACTCCAACTTCTCGATGATGAGAAAGGGAATGAAAATCGGACCGAGGAGACCGATGATCGCAGCCGCTATCTCGCCATAAGCGATGATGACCGACACGAGTGCCGCGAGAACGGCAAGTGATATCTGATTCATCATGTAAGCCACCATCATGTACGGCGCGGTGAACATCGCTATGCCGGGTCCAGACTTCTGCAAACTCGTGTCAATGGATTGCAGCATTGAGTTGGTCGCGTCGTATCCGATGGTGTTGGCAAGATCGGTTGTTCCATCGCTGATGAAGCTCTTGAGCGAATAACCTATGCCTGGAATAGTGCTGTCGTAATACAAGACGAACATATAGGCGAAGCTGATGAGCATGAAGAAGTTGAGGAAGCGGGCCATGTTGAATCCCTGCCCCCCTTGGGCGGATGCAAGTGCCTCTTGAATCCCGAACCAAACGAGCATGATCGTCGCAAGTGAGAGGACGATACGGAGTCCTATCGCGTCAATGGTCGGTGCCGTACTTGCGGTCAATAACTGGCATTGCTGCGCAATGAAGTTGAGTAATTGGAATCCCATAATCGCCCCCCAGGGCTTGTCGCCAAACGTCTAGTAGCTGAATGCCTTGCTCACTCCGCTTTTGTCTGTGCTGGTATGAGTGGCATAATTGCTTTCGTAGCCGTCAGCAGCTTGCATGGACATCTTCAATGCGTCCTGCTGCTGCTTTTGCTGCACCATCTGTTGCAAGCTCTGGGCCTGTGTCATCTGGCTTGCCTCCTGCTGTGTACGGAGCTGCAAAAGCATCGCCTGATTGATGCGCTGCAATGTCGCAAGCTCTGTCTGTTGGGTGGGGTCCGTGGAGTGACTGGCGGTTTCCAGCGTCTTGATGTCGGCCTCGCGTTGCGGAGCATTTGCCCGCACCGTGCCAATCGTCTGCAAGCTGGTTGCATTCACTACATCTCCCAAATCAGCGGTTGCACCCTGCGCCGCAATGGCCTGTTGGCCTTGCGCGCTCAACGAACCATAGCCTGAAATTTGGCCGGTTCGCTGGATACTCGCTCCTTGGTTGGCTGCCGCCGCTCCGTTGCCGTTCGTCGCCGAAGTGGTCCACGGAAGCGAATTGCCGTAAGTATTGGCAGGGTGAGCAACCGGTGTCCAGGTCTGCTGCGCCATGTTGGTGTACGCCGTGTAGTAGCTGGATGGCGCTGTCGCCATCCGCTGGGCAAGGTTGTACGCTTGCATGACATTCTGGGTGGTCTTGATCGTCGCTGTATAGAGCTGACTAGCTTGCACGAGTTGTTGCACGGCGTGGGCGGATTGAGTGGGGTCTAGCACGACCCCCACGCCAAACTGTGCGTGCGCTGGATTGGATGAAGTGGTGACAGCCAGCAAGACGATGAGGATTATTCCCTTCATGGTGGTTCTCCTTGTAGGGGTTTATTGAGGTTGAATTGCGTTAGGGGGCGACTACGGAAACTCTTGGCTGGGCGCATTACTGAACGAGCATCTTCTTCGTTATGTCGTCGCGCTGAGCCTCTAACTCCTTGCAATGCGGGCTGCTCTTTCGGGCTTCCGCATCGCGCTGACGTTGGTCAATCCCGGCCTGCTGTTGCGGCGAAGGCTTATTCCCGAATGCTGAGCCAACAATCGCCTTTCCGTCTTGATCCGAAGTCGATGCCGAGCAGTCTTTTTGATATGCAGCGTTTGCGACCTGATATGCGGCCGTGAGATCTTGGCTTTTCTGTTCCTTGCTCTTGCAGCCCGACAATGCGAGGGCGGCGAATGCAACGACGATGACGAGGGCTTGACGCATAGAAGCTCCTTAGAATGACTGCGTGATGCGGTGATTCTCATAAGCCGGCAAGAGCATATCTTGCGTAAAGTAGACCTTCACGCGGTGCCCCTCCCGAATTGTGATCGTGGGTGGAATCTGGATGAACTTGTCGAGAATCGTCGTAGCCGATTGCGACACGCTCGAAGCTGCGCCGTTGGTAAAGGACTGCGAGCCTGAGCTGTTTAGGTTTGATCCGCCCTGGCTGATCTGAGAGGCACCGGAGATGACGCCGAGTGCAATCGACGTTCCGAAGATCTGGAGATAGTGATTGTTGACTTGGTCTTTCAGTCCCCCCTCTCCGATCTGGTCGAGGCCGTGGAATTGGTCTAAATCCACGCTGTATCCGTCCGGCATGAGCAGACGATGAAAGGCAACGGAAATTCGGCGTTGCTGCCCGAACCCGGCACTGCCGATCTTGCGGGCCTCGCCCAGCACGATCGTTCCTTCTGGAATGAGTATGTGCTGATGGTCGTGGGAATACATGGGGTTCGATACAAGAACCTTCACCGGTCCTACCGCATCTCCGTCTAATCGGTTCATCAGAACGGTATCCAGCGTCAATCCTTCGTAGATGACATAGGGCTGTCCAACCGCATTGTCGATATTCACCTCGGTCGGACGCTTGTAGTCGGTTGCGGGGAGTTGATCTCCCGATACCCTCGGCTCCCCTGCGGCGCGGGGAGCCGTCAAGCCCGTAGGCTGGCCTGCCTGTAACGCAGCGGTATAGGGGTTTTGTGCCAATGCGGACGGCTGGGGCGATCCGTTTTGAGGGGCGAGTTGCTCCGGCGCTCTCGCATAGGCGATGTTGGACGAAAATCGTGCCGTATCTGCGCGCTGCTTTTCCGTCGCGGCAAGCTGCTGTCCGGCCTGCTCTGCCGGGGTGAGTTGGGGCTGCCCGTTGGCCTGCGTGCCATTCTGCTGCCCATTTGGGGCATAAGGTGCTGCTGCTGCCTGCTGCGCAGCCGTACCGCCCGCTGGAGAGCCGGTTGCGGCAGCCAGTTGAGCGTCCTGCTGTGCTTTTAGCTTGTCGCCCGCGAGTTGCCGCTGCAACGCATCGACGTTCGAAGCGGTGTTGTCCTGGACGTAGGGCTGCGGCGTCGCGCTCTTGGCCTTCTCGGCGTCCGTGGGAGTCTTCTTTCGGGAACTGAAGACGGTGGCCAGGACGAGGAGAAGCACCGCCCCCATATAGAGGAACATCTTGAGGTTCTTCTGCAGCACACCCTTGGGCTGCGTCGTGTGGTCGGTGAGCTGCGGGTCTGTGATGATGACGGTATCGGCCATTTTGTTACCCCTTCCTTGTGAATTCCATCTTTTTCTTGCCCAGTTCGACGTAGCCGTTGTCCATCACCTTCGGGATGATGTACGTCCCTTCGCGCAGGTCGTAGTTGATGAGGTTGGGCTTGCCGTCCCGCATCTCGTACACGCTGAACTTTTCCGGCGCATTGGTCTTGATGTAGGTGAACTTGTCGTCGTGGTAGATCGACTGGATATCGAAGGGACCCTCATTGGCCTTGAACTTGTAGTCGAACTTAAGCGCCACCGGATAGGCGCTCTTGTACTCATCAACCGTCGCTCCGACGTGAGACTGGAGCGTCGAAATCTGCTGGTGGGCCTGCTCAAGTTGCGCGGCTGGAACATACTGGGCCGGCCCATTGGCCGCGACGATATTGGAAGCGTCGGCGGGTTGGATGATGACCTTGAGATCGGGGTCGCCGCCCGTAGCCGTGATGTCGGTCAAGGTGAAGCTGTAAATGTTGCCCTTGTCGGTGATGAGGTTGAGATTCGAGCTGATCCCCGGCTTGGCTGGATGAACGAAGCAGAAGTTGCCGACCACATCCACAATCCAGAAGTCCTTGTCGCCGGTCGCGGCCTCCATGATCTTCTCGGTGGCCGGAATGACGATAAGCGTCGTGTATTTGACCTTCGCATGGATAGGCACGATGTCTTGCGAGTGGTAGGAGACGTTGCGCGAGGCGGTCTGGGCGTGCAACGCCAGACTGCCGAGCGTGGCAAGCATGATTGCGATGGCTGTTGTCTTCAGGTTCTTCATGGGGGAACTCCTTAGCGGCGCGGTTGAAATGGGTGAGTGGTAGCGAGTTGACGAACGCCCTCGGCGATGCCGTACTGAGAAAAGGCTTCTCGTTTGAGCAGGTTGTCGCGGGCGTTGTTGGTCGCAATCCAGTAGGAGACGGAATCGACGTTTAGCCGAACCTTCTTGCTGGACTGTGCCTTGCGAATCAGCATCTCGCCCGGTGGGATGAGATCGGCGATGATGTCGAGTTCGGTGTCGTTGAGATGGAACGCCTCGCGGTAGACCTGGCGGTTCATCTCGGGATTGGCGAGGAAAATCTTGGTCGGGCAGCTCTCGGCGACAATCGCCAGCATCCCCGATTCCTCAAGCTCCTTGATGGACTGCGTGGCAAGAATCATCGCTGCGTTGTGCTTCCGCCACGTCTTCTGAGCAGCCACGATGTAAGAGCGGATGGTCTCGTTCTTGATAAAGAGCCATGCCTCGTCCAACAGGAATGTCTTGAAGGTCGCCAGCTTCGCAGGGTTGGCAATCTCGTTGCTGGCCCGGTGGAGGACATAGAAAAGCAGCGGCTCCAACACTTCGGGAGCATCACCCCAGCCGGCGAAGTTGAAGGTCTGGAACTTGGAGAAGCTGAGTGTGTCCTCGACGTTATCGAAGAGGAATCCGTACTGCCCCTCCTTGGTCCAACGGTGGAGCCTTTCTTTCAACTCACCTATGATCTGGCTGAACGTCGATAGCGTCCGCTGCTCTGGCGCGACAACATACATCCGCTCGATTGCTTCCCATAGCTTGCGCTCCTCTTTGAAGTCGAGACGGTAACGCTTGTCGTTGCCCTCAATGAGCACACGGAAGAATGAGAAAAGAAATTGCAGGTTCTCCTTGCTCTCCGGCAGACTGAACGGGTTGATGGTGAAGTCCCGGCTCTCCTGGCCGACGTTTAGGTACGTTCCGCCGAAAATCTCCGTGAGCGACTGGAACGAGCCGCCGATGTCGAAGATGTAGGTCTGCGGCCGATATTTCTGCGCGTTCGTGAGAAGAAAATTACATAGAAAACTTTTGCCTGAACCTGTCATGCCGAGGATGAGAGTGTGCGCTACCTCGCCGTTATGCAGGTTGAGTAGTACGGCGTGGCGTTGTCCGTCTCCAATACCGCTAGGTACTCGGAGCGGAGGTGTGGATTGGTCTTCTCGCCAGGGTGGATGGTGAAGAGAAAGGACAGGTCGGCGTAATTGGAGTTGAGCAGGTACATCTTGCGGAGGTTCTGGGCGTAGTTGCCCGGAACGGTCGCAAACAGCGCATTGAGCTGGTTGTATGTCTCGGTGAAGAGTGCACCATCGGCGTTCGTGAACACCCCGGTAAACTCGCCCATCTCCTGATTGATCGTCTGGAGGTCGGTGCTGTAAAGCACAACCGTCAGAGAAAAATCGCCGAGTGTCTGGCCGTCGCCGAGCGCCCGCAGGCACTCGCCAAGGTTCTCGATGTCGGCCTGTTTCGACTCATCTATCAGCACGTCGCGCTGGTTCGTCTTCGCTGGATCGCTGCCCATCTGCGACACGAAACCGGACTTGCTCATGTTGAAATGGCGACGGCGTTTGTCCACTTCTTTCCGGGCCTTTGCCATCGAAAGTGGCGTCCACTCGGTGACGACATAGAAGTTGCCCTCGATCTTGAAGAGCCGGTCAAGGACCAGAGGCCGTGTCTCTGCAATGGCCTCTTTCATCGTGAGGATGCGGACGAAATGGTCGCCGATGCGGAGGTGATCGCGCTCCGCCTCGATGTTGGAGTTGACCACCTGATAGTCGAGATACTGCGTCGATTGCGGCTTGCCCGCGATACGCCAGTCATCGAAGTTGAGCAGACGGCGGAAGAAGCTGAACTGCACCTGTTGTCCCTGCACCTCGATCGGCATGAGGTCGGCGAGCTGGCCGGTAAAGTTCTGTACCCGCTGCTCCAGCTTTATCAGGTCGGCGTCGATCTGCGTCCGCAGCAAAATCTTCATGTTGTCGCTGGTGAACTGCGCCTTGAGTTCGCGGATGCCGCCCTGTGGATCGCGCGGGATACGCAGGAGAGCGGGCATGATGCCGGTCTTCGACCGCGCTCCCTCCAGGACGATCACATAGAAGAGTTCGATCTGATAGAGCCGGTCGCGCTTGGACTCGAAGAACTGCCGACGCTGGTCAATCGCTGCGTCTATCAGGGTGTCGTCGTAGCTGGCAAATGGAATCTCGGGCCGGTTCGTCTTGAAGAGATATTGATAGACGTGG